>NZ_JBEBMO010000010.1:0-2720 GCF_043196495.1 Halobacteriovorax sp. XZX-3
CAGAAGAAATACCCAGACGGTGTCATGGCAGAAGATGGCATCACTCATCTAACGTGGCAAGAGATGCTAGTGGAGACAGCAAACCTGTTGTTCCTGCGTCGCTACCACCACACACAGTTCACATGGGAGGACTGAATGATTCGAGCAGAGATAGACAAAGGCACATACGAACCTAAGCGTATCTGCGATTACCCACGCATCGGTGTGCATCGTCATACCAGACTTGTGATTCTGTTCACACGTGCAGGTACTGGCACTGTACTACACTCAGGCTCTACACAGCATGAGGTAGGTACTGCCAAGGAAGACTGGTTAGAAGATAACTTCCAAGTCTTAGAAGAAGGACAGAGCCTGACGCTCACCAACACATGGGAGATTGCTAATGACTAAACCCATTCCATTGCGAGACTTGGCAGCGTACTGTCAGACTACGCAGGTTGCTATCTACGAGCAGAACAAAGAGAAGGGCTGGCATGATGAACCTCGTTCCTTTGCGAAGTTCACCTGCTTGTTCCACTCCGAAGTGAGTGAGGGTGTGGAGGGCTTACGTAAGCTACTCATGGACACCCACCTCGTGGAGTTCCCAATGCTAGTGGTTGAGATGGCTGACACATTCATCCGTGTCCTCGACTACTTGGGTATGAAGAACGTCAGTTGGGACGACGGTATCTCTGAGTGGTCCCTATCTGATGACCGACCTACTGACTTGGCTAACCTACACGCCTGTCTCTCCGAGGCATGGATGCAGCGTGGCAATCTATTCCAGAACTACCAGTTACAACGTGCCGCTGTGTTGGCATGGCGCATCGTTGAAGCGGAAGGGTATGACATGGCACAGATTGTGGCGACCAAGTTGAACTACAACAAACATCGTCCTGACCACATGAAGGCAGCACGTGATGCAGCGGGAGGTAAGAAGTGGTGAAGAAGCACATCAGACGCTATCCCCGTATCTGCCAAGGCAGACTCTACTGGGGCTGGGGTATGTGGGCTAGCAAGCGCAACTACACAGACGGTTGGTTCCCTACTGTGTGGTCTATACGACTAAAGGACTTGAGTTATGCAAACCGTGAATAGAGGACACGTGCGTAGAGCACCTTGGTTCCATGATGACATAGCCAACAAGACCGTGTGGGGTTGGGCTGTGTATGTACGACATGACTGCAAGGTTGCATGGCGTATGTTCGGTTCCTCTGCGGCAGCATGGGAAGAAGCCAAGCGATTCTATCGGGTGAAATATGGCAAAGGGTAAACCGTGGGAGGACGCACCTGACTTATGGAAGGATGAGACAGCCTTCATGTCGAAGTTCTGTCGTTCCGGTATCCGTAAGATATGGTCCCGTCACCCTATCAAACACCGCTACTGTGCAGCCAGAACGAGCCACACAGTGGAGGAAGCAGAGGAGATGGACCTACCTATAGGGTGCACGCTACATCCCAATGTGAAGAAGCTGAGGAGCTGTGAGCTATGTGCTCAGTGGTTCCCAGTGGGTAAGTTAGTAGTGGACCACCTTGATGGTGGTTATGGGTTCAAGACTAAGGACGAGATGATTGCATGGATGACACGCCAACTATGGGTTGGGTTCGATGACATCCGTGAGATATGTAAGCCTTGTCATGAGCTGGTTAACACAATGCAGCGATACGGTTGTACTTGGGAAGAAGCTCCCCTGTACCAGAAGTTCGCTGACTTCAAGCAGAAGAAGGCAGGACCACAACGCAAGTTACTTTCAAAGCTAGGCTTGCCTGATGGCAGTAACGCTGAGAAGCGTGAGGCTATCTACTGGGACTACCTCAAGGAGAATCAAGATGGATAAATCAGGATGGTTACTAGGTGGTATCGTAGGCGCAATCCTATACATCGTCATCTCGATGTTCAACAGTGCTAAGGCATGTGACGTTGAGGCAATTCAACAGGACGCAGCCGAGGAGTACCACAACAACCTTGTGCTGTACATCAACTACAAATGTAATGAGCCTACCGCAGAGGGGGTTGGGACATTCGTCGTACTGACCAATGACTCGGAAGAAGTGGTGCTCTTATGTACAAAGAATCCACAGGAACAGTAATCCAGCTACGAGACAACCGTGTCTACATGATGCGGTTGCTTAATCGTTGGCAAACGTACTCACTACTCCAACTCAATGAGCACGCCAAGTGGTGGCGCGTAAGAGACGAGCGAGTGTGGGTGAAACTTACATGCTATATAGCGGAGCGTAAATATGGGACGAACAGCTAATTCACTAAGCGGAGTGTACAACGCAACCAAGGACGAAGGTGCCTGCTTGCAGAAAGAGTTCCGCATTCCTATCGCACACGTCAAGTGTGACTGGTCGGAGAACATCCGTGAACGAGACGACGAGCACATCGAACGTTGGAAGCACTCAATGCGTAATGGCGAGTACATCCCATCAGTGCTAGTCGAGATGCGTGAGGGTGTGCCGTGGGTAATCGAGGGATTCCATCGCTACACGTCGAAGGAAGAACTCATTGAACAAGAGGGATTCGAAGATGAAACACTCCTCGTCAAAGAATGGAAAGGCTCAGTCGCAGACCGCAAGGTTACAATGCGAGCGAGTACATCAGGCTTACCACTTACCTTCCTGCAAGACGCTGAGGTCATTGCTGAAATCAAGAATGACGGTAACTATACCCCTGAGTCCCTTGCTAAGCGCCTCGGTATTAGCCGTACCGCCGTCAACAACAAACTCTGTTTGGC
>NZ_JBEBMO010000011.1:0-2304 GCF_043196495.1 Halobacteriovorax sp. XZX-3
GATAGCAATCACCTCAGTAAGAAAGAAAGTAAAAGTCCTAGGTTTCCCGACCTAGGCTTTTTTGTATCTAATGTCTGTAGACATAATGCCACTCGTACATATCCATGTACTCCAACCCGCTATTGATATAGCGCCTTCCCTATACTACTTGCTTCCGAGAATTTTCTGGGGGGTGTTAGAAATATTCGAGGTGTGTCTCCGCAGGAGCGAGCGACCCCTTTCCCCCCTTGCAAGGGGATAGCTTACGTGCACGTAAAGAGCATAATGTCTCTACCAGCAGGTAAGACCTCTTACCAGCATCGCCCGACCTATAGGGAAGGGGAGACACTCATCGGACCACCGATTCGCCCCCAATATCTGGCATGAAACATGCTAACGCTTTGTCACTGCTAGCTATTATGGCACGCTATATGCTTATAGCTTTGTGCCTCTCATTCAGTTGGTAAGCATCTTGCACGCCGTGCATAGAACATGCCACATGCAACCTAGTTGCACTGGCACGGATAGTGCATAGCTTGCAAGCTGTATGCCATCCTCTCATCTCATCCCAATGCAAACGCCACTACCACTGGTCGGACCAGTTGGTAAGTGCCTGTATATCCTAAGCAATACTACTCATCGGACCGCCAGTCTCAACTGGTCGGACCACTTGCATCAAAATCCTATGCCATAGTGATAGTGCGACAAGGCGATAGCCCACTCGCAAAGCTCTTTAAAAACGTGAACGCTTAGCCTAGTAGGTTAACTTGATAGACTCTTTAGGGAGTCAGTGACTCAAGCACTTGCAACACGGTTAAGTTAGTAGCTACGGAAAACGGGAAACCATAGCAAGCCTGTCACGTAGGTTAACTACGTCGCAGCATGTAAACCCATTAGAATATGATGAGAGATTCTTACTCGACATCTTGAACACGCCCCGCGATTGATTCAAGTCGGCACGCCCAGCGAACCACCGCAAAGAGTAAGAGGCAATCAACACTCATATCATGGTGATGGCACTTGCTACCCATCCGAATAGTAACCCTGACAAGGTGAACACGGTAGAGTAGAGAACTGGCGAAAGCTAGTTATGTGGGGAGACTACCTGACGGCTCTATAAACTACGGCTTGTTAATCATTGGTGTAATTAACAAAGCTCATTGCCTAGCGGTAGTGGGCTTGATTATTTCCATCAACATAAACAACCGATAGGTGATTATCATGAAAGCACTAGCACTTAAAACAGTACAATCTAGCATCCGTTCAATCGTTCGCAACTCAAACCCTGAACACTTGCAACAAGTATTCGCTAGCACTATCTGGCACGGTTTGATTCACTCGAACATCATGCCAGCAGCAATGAAAGCATTACGCGACAGTGACGCGCCAAGCAAACTCAAAGCAGGCATTAGTAAATACATGCCTATGAAATGGGACAAAAAACGCGAGGCGTATGTATTCAATCCGACCAAACGTGAAAAGTTACTTTCAGACCTAGCATTGACTGATGAGTCTAGCTTTGAAGACCTAGCCAACTCATTGCCGCAGCTATTCGAAACTAAGTCAGAGCCTACCCCGTACAGCCGTGATGCCTACCTAGCTAACGTGGCTAAGAAGTTGGAGAAAGAAGGCGAGCACAACGTGCAAGACATCATCGGCATCGTGTCAGCTATGCTAGACAACCCAGAATTAGTAAGCGCAGCAGCGAAAGCAGTATTCAAACAAGCGGCTAAGCCTGCTAAAGCAGCTTAACAGTGAGCACTTAATCCATGCGCATTCGAGAGAGTGCGTATGCTTATCTGTTCAACCTACAATCGAGGTCTATCTATGCGACGCTATCAAATCAAACCGTCTGACTTGCTACTCATCCTAGCCTTGGTCACATTCGCAGTCGTGATTGACTTGTTAAGTGTGTACCTAGGGCATGAGTCGTGGAGTACCATCAAAGACTGGCTCTTTGTAGCTGAAATACTAGGTGGATTCTGGTTGCTATCGAGGATATTAAAATGAGTATCGACACTGTATCTAAATGGGTTGCGCTTATCGCTGCGACTCTTACCATTCCGATGGACCCTAGTCAGGGCGTAGCCTACTTCGTGGGCGTAGCTGTATTGATGACGGTCTACCTATTCATTGCTGCGCCTATCGTGTGGGTATACGTGAGGATTACATCATGAAATACATAGACAAACTCACTGCCTATCACAACGGCAAGTATTACCTACCAGTGGAGGCATTCGACTGTTGTACTAGCAACTGGGATGCTGATGACTGGATTCGTGTCATTGACTACTACAATGGATGGGCCTGCTAATGGAACGTACT
>NZ_JBEBMO010000012.1:0-2196 GCF_043196495.1 Halobacteriovorax sp. XZX-3
ACCTTCCCACCCATTGCAATCACAGATGAACAGGAATAGCTCCATACCATCGACCCTTAGTAGTCTGGATTGCAACCCATAAAAAACCCCGCCATTGAGCGGGGCTTTCTTTTTCTGCATCACACTAACTTGCGTCGTATGTCCAGATGTTAAAGTCAGCGGTATAACCAGTCACTACCACTTCAACCACAGCACGCTTGCCGTGGGTTACTACATACTGAGTGTTGTCAGCTAATGCGCCATCAACTAAGTCCACCCCGTTTACTTGTAGCTGTACAGTCGCACCACCTAGCGCGTCCGTGTACAGAGCTGATGCAGACCAGTTCGCGCCCTGCGCTAACGGGAATGTACCATTACCTGTTACTAACATATCTACCTCCTATATAGGTTCACTGGTGAGTATACTACAATATCGGGGGAGGTGTTCAATATGAACAAGTACGCGAAAGTAACTTTCAGAGCGTCCATCATTCTGTGGACAATAGTGTTCCTGTTGATGTGTACGTCAGGATGTTCTGCGCTAACCGGACTAGCAACAGATGCCGCGATTGGCGCGGTAGCAAAAGATGACCCGCTGTTAGGAATCGACACAGAGATTGTGGCAGGTGACAAGCAGGGGATTAAGTCTGGACCCGACACCAAGTTGGATGATGTCGAGGTCAATGGTAATCTAACCACCAGCACTATCGGACGCAAGACCGATGTGTCAGGTACTACGGATACCTTAACCATTAATGAAGGAGTCCCGTTCTGGTGGGTACTGGTCGGGATGTCAGTGATGCTACTGCTCGGATTGTTTATCCCGCAGTTCAAACTTACAAGGAAATAGTTATGGCGAAGAAAGTACAGATGACTACTTACAAGTGTGAAGTGTGCCGTCACGAGGAGGAACACAAAACTGAGAAGCGCAACCCGATGTATCGTGATTGCCCTGAGTGTAACACCCGTGTCGGAATGAAAGCGATTAGCCCGTTCACCAGTATCAACATCAAGCGATACGGAACGGACACTGAACCTAGCAAGTACGAGATTATCAAGAACAGACCTAAAGGTGGTAACTTCTAATGAAAGACCTAATCCGAACCCCGATTATTACGTCGGGGCTTATCACTAACCCAATTGGTTCAATGATTGGCGCAGGTAATGGTGGTGGCGGTGGCGACCCACTTGCCATCATCGACGTGATTGCTGATGCGTCCGGTCCTATCGAACAGCGTGGCGGTACAATTGAACTGGCACCTAATGCCTCGTTCACTGGTACGCCTGCGTTCGCTGTCAGCACAGATGTACCTAGTGGTGACTATACTCACTCATTCCAACTGGACTCGCGTAACGCGATTGCCTTCGACATTATCCCTGCGGTAGCAGCAGCACTTGAACTGACTGGTGACTTCACCATCGAGTTCTGGGCTAAGTGGGACAGTGGCAACACGGCAGCGTTCCAACGTTTCTTCAACGAACGCGATGACAACAATGAGTACATCCGTATCCAATCCTACACTGGCTCGATTGCCACACCTCGTGTGAGCAATGGTACATCCTTCAATGGTCAGAACATGGGTAACTCCGATGTTTGGAACCACATCTGTTTCGAGCGCCAAGGTTCGAACATGCGCCAATACCGTGGCGGTACTTCCGTCGCTTTTGGTAGCTGGTCAGCAGCAACCTTCACTCTCGCTAACTCAGCATTCACTGACCGTATGGCAGTAGGTTACAACTACGGCTCAGGTGGTAACGCAGATAACACTGGTGTGCCTTGCTTGATGGTAGGTCTGCGCATCTACAACTTCGCCAAGTACGAAGGCACGAACTTCACCCCAGTCTAGGAGGGACTATGTTACTCACACCGGAGTTGAAGAAGGAACGCTGGGAAGCGGCATACGCAGGAGAGATTCACGTACCCAAGGACATGAACCGTGCAACGGCTGCATTGTTCTGGGAGAAGCGACATGAGGCACGTACCATTGAGCGCGGTAAGTACCCCGTGTTCAACTTGAGTATGCGTGACCATGACGACACGCTTTCTTTCCCGCAGCTTTACTTCCAGTGTGATAGTGACTACGAAGCAGCAATGGTAATCCTAGGTAGCTGGGAACATTGGCAGCGACTCTGCGAAGCTAAATGGTTTGCAGAGAAGCTTGCTTTGTGGCAAGAAGAAAAGGCTCAACGCGATATTGCTCACGGGCGTGCTAAGAT
>NZ_JBEBMO010000013.1:0-1827 GCF_043196495.1 Halobacteriovorax sp. XZX-3
ATGTGTCAGACTCTAATGGGTCAGCTAGCATGTGAGTGTCGTGCTTAGCCATGTAATTCTCTAGGTCTGTAAGTAACGAGTATCCCCACCCAGTGACGGCGCTATCTTTGTACTTGCGAAGCACATCAATAGCACGCTGATAGTCACCCGTATTTACATAATAGACTAGGTCATCGGCTGCGCCTGCATCAGCGCCATACATAATACGCCAGCCACTACCACATACGAATACTTGATTGCCATCAGGTGTTTCCAACTGCATCTCGTCGGGGTCTTTGATTTCCCATGCACTGACTGTAGGAGTAGGCGCAGGAGGTACGGCTTTACTAGCAAGCTCAGCTTCTAATGCAGTGTGTACAGTGAACCCTACCCTAGACACGCATGTCTCCCATGCTCCCCACTTAGCGAGGTTAGGTCGGTTGATAATACCGTTGAGTATGCGATAGGCAGCATCCCATCTGTGATTGTTCATAGCATCCGTGTACTCGATGGCTAGGTCTAGGTCATCAGTGACAAAGTGAGGTGTATTACCACTCGCAGTCAAGTGAAAGCACATGTAAAGGCTAGACTTGCGCTTGTGTGTCAGGGCACGGTAGCGGTAGCGTACATGTTCAAGTTTGATAGCCATGTTATGCCTCCACTAATTCAGCATCACACGCATGACGTGAGATGAGTACACATTCTTGCTCGAATACTTTGCACATATCACGGGCAATAAGTTTGACTTCAATCCATGCTTGCGCTTGCTCGATTGTGTTGTCACCGAACTTAATGCAAGTGAATTGAAATGAGGATTCAGTGCATAACGAACCGTCTTGCATGACGTAGTTGCCGTCCACGATAGACATGGTACAGCCCCCGAATACAGCGCACAGTTGTTCGGTCCATGATGCGATGTGTTCTTGTACTAAGTCAGCACGCATTGCCTTCGCTGAAATTGTGTCGTCAATGTGCGCACCTGCACCTAACAGGATTTTATATTCCATGCTCATAATAATTACTCTGATTCAATTGGTACGTTGATAAAGAAATGGTGATGCAAGATACACTTCAACACAGTGAGGTCATCTTGCGTTAGGTAATGCCGTTCACGGTCATAGCCCAGCGATGCTAGGTACTTAGCACGTGTGTGTATGTGGTGCCATGTATGATTGCAATGCTTGTCAAGCCATGCGTAGTAATGACTGTGAACCATAGGCGTGTCTAGTTTGTCCGGTAATTCAAAGTGAGTACGTTCCATTAGCAGGCCCATCCATTGTAGTAGTCAATGACACGAATCCAGTCATCAGCATCCCAGTTGCTAGTACAACAGTCGAATGCCTCCACTGGTAGGTAATACTTGCCGTTGTGATAGGCAGTGAGTTTGTCTATGTATTTCATGACGTAATCCTTACGTATAGCCACACGATAGGCGCACCAATGAATAGGTAGACCGTCATCAATACAGCTACGCCCACAAAGTAGGCTACGCCCTGACTAGGGTCCATCGGGATAGTGATAGTCGCAGCGATGAAGGCTACGAACTTGAATGCAGTGTCGATGTTCATGGTTAATAACCTCGATATAAAGGCATGAAGATAAACATTAGAGCGGTAATGATTAGGGCAAGCAAGGCGTTGCCTATCATACCTCCCTCGGAAAACATAGCTCTACGGTTACGTGCGCTACCAGTGCTACCAATGCAGACAAAGCCAAACATCAGCAGCCATGCGAAAAGAAATGTCAGCATAGATACACCTCGATTGTAGGTTGAACAGATAAGCATACGCACTCTCTCGAATGCGCATGGATTAAGTGCTCACTGTTACGCTGCTTTCACGCTTTTCA
>NZ_JBEBMO010000014.1:0-1574 GCF_043196495.1 Halobacteriovorax sp. XZX-3
ACTATTGCCACGCTAAACACAGAGCGACTAAAGAAAGAGTCGATTGCTAACATTCGCCAAGAAGTGAAGGCAGTGCGTGATGCACTACAGATTAGTAAGTACCCTACATTGCAAACCACCTACTTTAGTGAGGAGGCATTGCAAGACCCGTACATCAAGTCTGTGTACAAGAACTTCCAAGAGATTAAAGGTGCGACAGACCAAGGCAGATTGTCCCAAGAGTTCGCCATCGAACGCATGGAGGCACTCATGTCTCAGGCTATCAACCGTCGTCCTCAGTTCGCTGATGACATCCGTAATGCTGCCAACACAGCAGCGGGTGCAAACATCTCAAGCAAACTGTTCAGTCAAATCATGACGCTCACTCCGCAACAGAAAGCATTGCAAGAGCTACAGGCTGAGGCTACCAAGCTAGGCATCCCAGTCGAGACGTACCAAGGCATGGTGCAACAACAGTTCTTCCGCGAGCAGATGTCTGAGCAGATTGAGTACGCTAAGAAACAGGGCACTGCGTCATTGAATGACCTATCACAACAGGTAGGACTAGAAGTGACCAACGCTACCCGTAACCTACAGAACGGATTGCTTGAACGTATCCGTGCTGGTGGTGTGGTAGATGTGCCAGTGACTGTGGCTGAGGCTCGTCAAGAGTTCACAGTGCTACGTAACAAGGTGTTGTCTAACATCCCAGCTAATGTGCCAAGCTCTCAAGTGTCCCAAGTAGTGGACATGATTGATGCTGAGGAACAGCGCATCATCACTCAGATTGAGAACGGTACTATGGCTAAGGTGCTACAGACTAAGGGTACATTGTTTGAGGAAATTGCTAAGGACAATGCGCGTACTAACGCACCGGATGAGATGCAGATTCTTGCTATCTTCGGCAATGGTCAGTCAGGCTATGCAGCCGTGAACGACTACACCAAGTACAAGAACAACCCGCAAGCTATGGCAGGTTTGTATGCAGTGGATGAGGGTGGTGTGCTTACCGTAGCGTCAGCAGCTACTCAGCAGTTCAAGGCAGGGCAGATTCTGTTCCAAGGTAAGCAGGCAGCGAACGACCAAGAGCGTCGCTTAGCTGGTTACTTCGGTGGTATCTGGCTACAGAAAGATGTGAATGCTCAGGGTGAGAATCCGCCACCACCACAGCAAGTGCTACGTGTGGTAGATGTCGTGGCTAAGATGGGCGAGGAATACTCAACAGCTACGCTAGGTGATGCCAAGGTAGCCGCTAACCTACGTGCGTACAAAGAGACACACCCGCAGTTGATTAACCACTTCAACAGCGATGTGCATTCCTTGAAGCGTCAGTACCAACAGCTAAAAGCTGAGGGAGCATTCACTGATGAGAACGTACAGATTAAGAACGGTCGAGTTAGTGTGACAGGTAACACCATCGTGAATCAGTTCGGGGCAGGTAGTTCCAACCCAGCTAACATCACTGGCGGTACTGGTAGCATCACAGCTATCCAACGTTTCCTACGTCATGCCAACCTGACCATGAAGATGGGTCAGACATATCAAGGTAACGGAGTGTTCCCTGAGTCTGTGTTCCGTAACTCCAATGCGTTCTT
>NZ_JBEBMO010000015.1:0-1316 GCF_043196495.1 Halobacteriovorax sp. XZX-3
GCCGTGCCTCCTGCGCCTACTCCTATAGTCAGTGCATGGACCTTCAAAGACCCTGACGATTTGACATTAGAGACACCCGATGGTGACTGCGTGTATGTCTGTGGTAGTGGCGAGCGTATCATGTATGGTGCAGATAAAGGTGAAGCTGATAACCTAGTCTATTATGTAAATGTAGGCGACTATCAGCTTGCTATTGATGTGCTTCGCAAGTACAAAGATAGCTCCGTCACTGGGTGGGGACACCAGTTACTTACAGACCTAGAGAATTACATGGCTAAGCACGACACTCACATGCTAGCTGACCCATTAGAGTCTGACACATTCGGTATTGGTCAACCCAATCGCAAGTCTACTAAACAGTGGGAGCCTGACACCCCCGACCCTGACGTGGACTTAATGAAATCAATACGCGATGCGTGCCATCGCTAAGGAATAATTATGCAATGCTACGATGTATTAGAAGTGTTGTTTGAATCAGCCAGTGGTGGGTACAAAGTGTACTCCGAACTAGATGAGTGCGTGTACACTATGACTGCCGAAGACCTCAAACATGAGCGCGAGTTAGGCAACGATGTGTACGACCCGTATCAATTAGTCTTCTTCAACTAGGGGGTGCATCATGCCTACTGTGTACGTAATCAAGATGATACAGCGAGGCACAGATGAGCCTGACTATCAGATTGAGAAGACACTCACTGGCAAGTCAAGGGCTAAGTTATTAGACCTAGCTCTTGAACATGCTGACGAATTAAACCGACGCAATGAGGCATCATGGCGACACTACTTTGCTAGTCAGTATCCGCCTGATGAAATCATATGGAATGGATAAACGACATCATCTTTGCAATCGCTAAGGAAGCAGGTTGCTCCCCAACTCAAGTGCGTGTCCTCAAGTGGGACATGGACGGGGAACTCACGGTCTGCACGTGTGAACTACCACGTCGTGGACTTACACCCATCGGTATCCCTGATACCATGTTCGCTAGCGTATCAGGAGTCCACACTCTGCACTAAGGTGTGCCTATGAATCATTTACTATACCACTCAGGGGATAGGGTGGTGTTCGTAGCCCCTCAGTATGGAGTGTATCGCCCACTGCCTGCCTATGTACTCAAGACAGTACAGACAGGCGTTCCCTTTAGCTGTCCTCACTGTGGCAAGAAGGTGAAGCTACATCCTGACAACGTCCAACGGTACGGGTACTACCTCGACTGTTGGTACGGGGTGTACGGCACTGACTGCTGCAAACCTTTCATTTATTCACAACTCAAACGTGTTCACTGTCCGAGTGAGCATCCTTATAAGTTTGTTAATGG
>NZ_JBEBMO010000016.1:0-1237 GCF_043196495.1 Halobacteriovorax sp. XZX-3
ATCTGATTGCCTAGCTCTAGGGCGTACATGTAGTTAGGGTTCAAGCCATGAACGTTACCGTCTTGGCTACCTTGACGGGCACCGACACGGATTAGCTCTGCACCTGTCGCCCACATAAGATGGGCTGGACCCATAGTGTTACCAAATGCTTCGATTTCTACTGGTAGTTCTACGTCTGTGAAGAACTCATGGTCTAGTGATGTTACTGTTACTTTCATAGTGTTACTCCTCGATGAGTTGGATTTCTTGCTCGGCTAGGCTGAACGGATACTCACCGTCAGCATCAAAGCCACCGCCTTTAGTGATGTCAGCATTGGCTACGCTATCTAAGCCACCTGCTGCAATGATGGATGCACCTGATACGAACACGTTATCGTCGTCTACACGTACCACGTCCACTACAACTGGGAAGGTGATACCTTCTGTGTCCCAGTAACCACCGTTATTCAGTAGTGTCGCTTTCATCGCTGTCTCCTTTCGGTAGGATTTCCCATTTACCAGTGCCGTCATTCACGGCATGGTGAGTCTCCCCTAGACCCTTACGTTCGACAAAGGCTTTCGCCTTGTCTTCGTTGAAAAAGTATTTAGGCTTGCCGTCTGCGCCTAGTGATTTGTCTTTAGCCATTAGTAAATGCCTCGCGGAATTTGTCAGCCATGTGTTGTAGTTCGGCAGGACTCATGTGCTCAACTGAGCGACGGATGTATGCCTTGGATGGTAGACCTACACGGAAGCCGTGCTTGTCAGCAAAGCGGTACATCAAACGAGTTGCCACCTCGTGCACCAGAACGTAGTTACTGAAACGCCACGCTGTGCGGTTCTTCTTGTTACGCCCGTTGTTACGCTTAGCACGTTTGGTTTGTAGAGCATGACGTTGCTCACGGGTGGTGTGTTCTTTCTTCATTTGCGGTTGTCCTCTAACAGTTCAACGTATGTGGTCTTGCTTATCTTCGCCAGCTTAGGCTGAGCTTGGATACTCTTGACCAATCGGCACAGGGCTTGAAGCGATATACCCAAGTCCCTCTCCATCTGTGTCATGGATGCAGCATTGTTATGCTCCTTGAGGTAGTCGAGCACGATGTCTGCTTGAGACTTGTACTCGTGCTTACGTTCCTCATCCCAGACGTACACCCCGAAGCGTACACGGTAGCAGCACGAGAGTGTGTCTACTAACTCGCTGAGCAATCGGGATGCAAAGTGGTTGGAGATGTTAAGTGCTTTCGCTACCTGACCAGTAGT
>NZ_JBEBMO010000017.1:0-1192 GCF_043196495.1 Halobacteriovorax sp. XZX-3
GTATAAAAAGGGAGGAGCTATTGCTCCCCCTCATCCTTCTTACTTGCTGCCTTCTTCTTAGGCGCTGCTTTCTTTTTAACTTCCTTGACCACCTCTGGCTCTGGCTTCGGTTCAAACCGACGACGGCTACAGCGTCCTGTCTCCTTACCATCCTTGTTCACCTCTACCCAGAAGATACCTTTCTTAATCACCTTGTTCATAGATTCGTCTCACCTTACGTTCATAGTTATCAGTAGTAGCACCTGCACCCTTCGGTCCACCATGCCAGATACGAGCAGCCTTGAATGGGTTGCCCCCTGCCTCGTCCAGATGTTTGTTCAGCATCTTACGTGCGAACGATTCATACAGAGTCTGGAACTCTGCATCGTCATCAAGTCCTAGTGTACCACCATAATCGAAAGCATCTAGGAACTCATCGACATTCTCAAACCCATAAGCCTTAGCCCATCGCACACCCTGCGATTGGTAGATACCACCCTTCTGATACTTGGCACGGTCACGTCCACCGATTGTCAATGCAATCTCTTGGCGACGAAGTAGTTCCTCAGCGGCAGCTCTCTCCTGCTCTGTAAGGCTCACCACGCCCTTGTCCAAGTAACCTGATAGTAACCCATGCGTAATCTGATAAGTCCCGTATGCGGAGCTACCAGCCGCCGTTCCGTTGGGTTTTACCTTGGTTCGGATGAAGCGGTTATCTAACCCACCAGTTTCCACCTGTGCAATAGCCTCAGCGAATCGCCGCTGTTCGGCTGTTAACTTAGGCACGTCCTGTAGCTTAGGTTCTTCCCCATCCATTGTTTCACCAAAGTAACTTTCAGTCGGAGCATATCCATTCTCAGTACGAATAGCCGCACTGCGGTCAGGAGTAGACATCCCATTGGCTGTAGGCTGTGTCTCCATGTAGTCACGGAGCACGCCACTAATCTGTTCTTCGGTTGCTCCCTCTGGGAAGGAGAATCGTTGTCCTCGAAATTCTACCTGTGGCATATCTTGTTTACTCCAAACGAATAAGCTTGCCGTTACCATCAAAGTCATAACGAATAACTTCGTCTTGTCCATTGGTGCCTCCTGTCAAGTCTGCTGGTTCTACATCCGTTGCATCTTTCAAGTCCTTCAAGAACGCATTGGAGTTACGGAACACAGACTCAGGGAACACTCCGTTACCTTGATATGTCTGACCCATCTTCATGGT
>NZ_JBEBMO010000018.1:0-1190 GCF_043196495.1 Halobacteriovorax sp. XZX-3
GCAGGTGCTAACCGCATCGTTCAGTTCTCAAGCATATTCATGGGTGGTGATAACACTCGTTTGAATCCAGCAGAGCTTTACATCTCCTCACCAAGCAACGCTACGGTG
This sequence comes from Halobacteriovorax sp. XZX-3, assembly GCF_043196495.1. Classification (NCBI taxonomy): domain Bacteria; kingdom Pseudomonadati; phylum Bdellovibrionota; class Bacteriovoracia; order Bacteriovoracales; family Halobacteriovoraceae; genus Halobacteriovorax; species Halobacteriovorax sp. XZX-3. The sequence continues at coordinate 109 of NZ_JBEBMO010000018.1, forward strand.
AAGGTGAATGGTTGGTACAACCGAGTCATCGGTGTTAACCCTACCTACTAAGGAGGAGCTATGGCAGCTAGAAAAGGTGCAGTCAACCGTTTCACACCAGTACGTGGGTGGGTGACGGAAGGCAACCTAGCTAACTATGGACAAGACGTAGCCCTTGATGTAGAGAACATGGACATCGAGAAGACAGGGCTTACTCAGCGTCGCTTCGGTCTGTTTGCCGAGACTTCGTCTGAACAGTTCCTGTCTACCTTCACATCCACAGCCCGTGCTCGTGGCTTACTTGCCGTGAAAGAATGGCGTGAGGCTTGGGGTGACAAAGATGTCAACATGCTTATTTTCCATGCTGGCTATAAAGTCCATGTGGTGCAGGATACGGCTCCGTTACGTGATGCTAACATCCTACTCACCATCGACCTACTGGAAGCAGGCATCAAGCTTGACGGTGTAATCGACAGCCCAGTCCACATCTCTGTAGGTGTGGGCTTTGCTATCATTACCAACCCTCGCATTGAGCCAGTGCTCATCAAGCTGGACGACGTAGACGATGAAGGCGTACCTACGCTGTCGTATGAACCTCTCACTCTGTTGATTCGTACCCGTGAGCTATTGACCCCGTACACTACTGGGACCAACTACGGTGATACGTTGACACCGGAGGAGGAGTGGAACCTGTATAACTCAGGCTGGGCTACCATCACTCGTGCTACCAAGGATAAGTCAGGCTCAGGTACGGTGTATGTCAACCCAGTGCAATACTACTTCGACAAGCGTGGCGTATATCCTAGCCACTCAGTGTTGTACAACTCAATGAAGCAGGAGAGTGCGAAAGAGATTGTAGCTCTGAACGTGTTCTCACCTTGGGCTGATGAGAAGATTAACTTCGGTACAACCACCCCACCATTGGGGCGTTACATCCACAGTGCATACTACTTTGACTCAGCAGCTATCTTGGGCTTAGGCATTGGTAACTTAACCCCGCCTACCTCAGACGGTACTACCGAGGGTAGCGGTCCTGCCGAGGAGGAAATCTCCAACCCAATCGGACTGGACAACATTGGTACAGTGAACAACCTCAAGTTGAT
>NZ_JBEBMO010000019.1:0-1176 GCF_043196495.1 Halobacteriovorax sp. XZX-3
AAGGACGTTGTAGTGTTCGACCAAACAGAGAAAGGTTTGGCAGAACTGGAAGAACGATTCGGCTGGGACGACGAGAAGCTAGACTCCATGCTAGTGCACGTCGAGGAGCAGGAGGTGGTGAAGGGGGCTAAGAAAACTCTCACCTCTCTCCGCACCGATTTGGAGAACGTGAAGAAGGAAGCCAAGAAGCCATACCTAGATGCAGGTAAGGCAATCGAAGACAAGTACAAGGAGGTACTGGCACGTGTCAAGAAGATTGAAGCTCCGATTGATGCAGCCATCGCCCGTCGTAAGAAGGCGGATGATGATGCAGCTAAGGCTGCTCAGGCTAAGAAGGATGCAGAGAAAGACGCACGCATCGCAGAGCTTGAGGCTCAGCTTAAAGCAGCAGGGCAAGACATAGCAGCTCCACCTGAGTTCGAACCTAAAGAGGTGGTGCTATCACTAGCCACTGCCAAGCAGGTGAAGGCAGCGAAGGAGCTGTTCACAGCTAAGGTCATCAACGACCTACTCATTGACAGTGAAGGTCAGGCATACGAACTGAAAGTAACTGTCAGCCGTTCAGAATTTAGCGAGGGCTAATCATGAAAGTACGTTTACTAAATGCAGGGGGCTACGAGACGTGTGGCTCTATGGAGTTTCCATGTGAGATAGACGTGGACACTGAGAACGTGTTGCCACGTATGGAGGATGGACCTTACGGTCTAGTCCTAGTTCCTGTCTCTACGCTACTTGAGCATGGTGGTACTAAGGGATTCACGACTGAGGACAAGCTAGCCTTTGTCCATAGCGTGGGTCCGATGGGACTGATGCTAGGTCTAGGCAATGAAGCCGAGGTAGTTGAGGAGTAGTTATGAGTAATGCCATCCAACGAGTGCACGACTACATGGTTGCCCGTGAAGATGAACGGGTAGATGTGCATGACATAGCCAAAGCTACTGGGCTAAAGCTGAACACTGTACGCACCTGTGTTTACCAACTGACAGTGGATAACCGCTTCGATGTTTATCACATCGCTAAGAATGTCTACATGTACTCATTGGAAAGGCAGGTCACAAAGAAAGCTACTCGTTCCCACTTGATTACATGGTGGGAGAAACGTAAGGAGATGGAAATCACTACTGGTCAGGTAGCGAAAGCACTTAACATCTCCAACCACTTTGCATCCCGATTGCT
>NZ_JBEBMO010000001.1:0-566472 GCF_043196495.1 Halobacteriovorax sp. XZX-3
CGCTTGCGCCGAAGGTAGTGCCAGGGTCACTTGGTGTGAGACTAGGAAGATGCACCTTCTATATAAAAAGCCAGATCAATGATCTGGCTTTTTTTGTTTGTGGGTAAAAAAAAATAAGTCACACTACTTCAAGATTGAATTTACCTTTTCAAGTACTTCCTCAACAGTAATAAGATTCATCATATCATCTTCTTTTATACGAAAGCGCCAAGGGACATCGTTCTCTGTTTTATGAAAGTAGTGTTCTAAGGCCCTAGGATAGGCATTAATACAGTTTTCTATTTGACCGAATGGTCCAGTGTATTCTGGAGGTACGGCCGTATATAAACCTATTACCGGTGTATTTAGCGCTGCTGCCATATGGGCAGGTCCAGAGTCTGGAGCAATCACCATTATAGCTTTTAAAAAGACATTCTTAAGTCCATTAAGAGATGTTTTTCCACATAGGTTTATGATATCGGCTTGTGATTCTTGTTCAATAGAATCACATATATCTTTATCGCTTGGAATTCCAGTTAGTACAATTGGTATATTATGTAGTTCTTTTATTTTGTTTGAAAGCTCGATGTAGCGCTTTGTGGACCAAGTTCTTTGAAGTGAAGAAGCTTTTGGATGTATAACGATAAAGTCTTTTGGAGGAAGTTGTGAAACTTCTTCAGTCGTAAAAGGTAAGTTGAATTCGATTTCGTTTGAATTGATTCCTAAGTAATCAGCGAAGCCTAAAAAAGCGTCTACAGAATGCTCCTTCTTGAAAGGGATTGATTCATTGATGAATATTTTTTGTAGATCACGTCCTCTTTTTGAGTCAAAGCCAATTTTTCTCTTAGCTTTTATAAATGGGTAGATAAAATTAATTCTAAGGTTTGCCTGTGTACATAGAAGTACATCAAAGTTGTAAGGGGCAAATACACTTTTTAATTTAAAGTAGTCTTTTAACTTCTTTGGCTTATCAATTCTTATAAGTTCAATATCCTCAATTCCTTCGATTAAAGGGGCAAAGGTATTGCTCGTTATAAAATATATCTTAGCTTTTGGAAGGGCCTTGCGAATGCGATTAAGCATTGGAAGTGTCCAAATAATGTCCCCAAGGGCAGATGTTCGCATAATAGCGATTGATTTAATTTGATCTAATTTCATGTGGTTATTATAGTGATTTTTTGTGAAAAAGAAAGGCCCACTTTGCGTGGGCCTTAAAGTATTTAGCTAATAATTAAAATTAGAATTTTAATTGAACACCAGCTGCTGCCATTGATGCATCATTTTGTGTTGCACCAGTATCAACTTCATATGTTAGGTAAGTGATATTGAAGTCAATATTCTTATTAAGCATATATCTGTAGTGAGCTGCAATTTGAGTGTAGTCATTATTAAGATCTTTCTCATCACGATTTTGGTAAGTAACAGAGAAAACATTCTTATTTAGCATATAAGTGATACCAGCAAGAATACGATTAATTTCGCTATCAGCTACTGTCGTGTCGTTGTTTTCGATACTGTAACCAAGGTTGATTTTGAAGCTTCCTAGTCCAAGATTTACACCTGCTAGAGTGTAGTTGCTATCTTCAGTTGAAGCACTTGCCCATTGGTCATAACCAGCGTAAACGTCTAGATCTACCTTATCCATTTTTCTTTGGTATCTTACTAGACCTGAGTAGTGTGTATCGCCGTAGTTAGCTGTTGGGTCGTTATCATTTCCATTTCCACGATCTGTTGAAAGAGCGATTGTAAGACCACCCATACTTGGTGTTTCGTAAGAGAACATGTCTGTTCTTGCACGGTATCTAAAACCAAGACCACCTGATGCTGCTCCGTCAATTCTAGCACTAGTATCAGAACCGGCCATTGAAGCTACTGTTGAGCTTAGTGGATCTGATTTTAGCATTACATAATCAAGTGGAGTATATGTTTGACCCATCTTGAATGTACCAAAAGAAGTCTTTGCTCCAACTGCAGCTTGACGCATTCTGATTCTGTAATCATTACCAGAGTTTGATTTACTTGAGTTAAGGCCCATTTCAAGTACGTAAGTACCTTCAATTCCTTCTGTTCCCCATTTTCCTGTAGCTCCTAGTCTAGACTCAGAAGAATCAACGTCTACAAAGCCAGAAAAAGAAGTTCTGTTTGAGTTTTCGTTGTCAGTGTAAAGTGCAACTCTGTTTAATTTTCCGTAAATTGTTGGCGCATCAATTGTTGCTGTCGCCGCGATTGCTGGAATTGCAACTAGCGTAGCTGCAACTGTCATTAGTTTTTTCATAATTCTCTCCATGAATAAATAATCTAATATAAATATTAAAACGAGAGGTTACAAAATTGGCAAGTTAAATACCTGAAAAATATAATGATGATTTAATGAAGAGAGCATGGTATAAGGCAGCATGAAGAAAAATTTAGAAAATATGGTTTTACTTGGTACGGCAACTAGGCCTCATGGAATTAAAGGTGCTTTTGTTTTTAATCTTGAAAATAAAGTGAATAGTGTCCTTGAAAATGGCTCAACTTTTATAGCTATGCCTTTAAGCGGAAGTAAAATAAGTAAAGATGGCGAAGAGAAAGAGATTAAAACAATTTCTTTTGGTAATAAAGTCATCGCATATTTAAGTGGTGTTGATAATCGTAATATTACAGAAGATATGCTTCCTTTTGAAATCTACGTAAGTCGAGATATTTTTCCTGATATTGAAGATGAGGATGAGTTTTACATGTCTGATATTGTCGGTCTTGATGTTTATGACTTAGAAAAAGAAGCGGTAGTGGGTAAAGTTGATAAGTACTTTGATAATGGAGCTCACATTGTTCTAGTGACAAAAGTAGGTGGCAAATTTGTGGATATCCCATTTGTTGATCATTTTGTTAAATTAGTTAATCTAGAAGAGAATCGTGTGGAATGCTATATTCCGCATCTAATGTAAATGAAGAAAGTTTGGGTCCTTACATTATTTCCACAATTTTTCACTGCCTTTAAAGATAGTGGAGTCATTGGTAAGTTCTTAGGTAGTGAAGTTGAGTTTAACCCTCTTTACCTTGGAGACTTTTCACCAAAGAGTTTTAAAGGTGTTGATGGAGCTCCGTATGGCGGAGGGCCTGGAATGGTTATTCGCGCAGATGTTTTAGAGCGTGGAATTAATCATATCCTAGAGACAGAATCTCTTGATAAGTCTCAGTTAGAGATTATTTATACTTCTCCTCGTGGTGATGTTTTTAATAACGAGGAAGCCAAGTTGTTAGCCAAAGACTTTCAACAAAATAATAAGCAGTATGTTTTTATTTGTGGGCGATATGAAGGGATTGATGAGCGCTTCATTTCTCAGTATGTAACTAAAATAATTTCTCTTGGAGATTATGTGTTATCTGGTGGAGAGTTGGCCGTCATGACTATTGTTGATGCTATGATGAGGTTTTTGCCTAAAGCTCTTGGAAATGAAGATAGCGCAATTCTTGATTCTTTTGAAGATGGACTTATTGAAGGTCCTGTTTATACAAGGCCTTCTGAGTTTAATGGCATAAAAGTTCCCGACGTTTTACTCGAGGGAAATCATAAGTTGATTGATGAGTTCAATCAAAGTAAAAAACTAGAATATACAAAGAAGTATAGGCCAGATTTGTATAAAGCCTATATGAGAAATAAAGATTAAGGATATACCAAAGATGAAAGATAATATTTATCTAGGCTTAGTACACCACCCAATTAAAAATAAAAGAGATGATATTGTTACGACTTCAGTAACGAATCTTGATATACACGACATCGCAAGAAGTTGTCGTACTTTTGGGATTAAGAACTACTTTATTGTAACGCCACTAGAGGCCCAACATAAGTTAGTTAATAGAATCCTAGGACACTGGGAAGAAGATGATGCAGGAGCTTATAATCCTGATCGCCAAGATGCACTTGCCATTGCACGCCTAGTAAACTCTGTTGAAGAGGGAATCAATAAAATCAAAGAGATAGAAGGTGTTGATCCTTTGGTCTGTGTTACTGGAGCAAATTTTGAATCAAATAACGGTGTAGAAACTGACCTAATCAATAATGCGCGCCTTGACAAAAAGCCTATCTTCCTGTTATTTGGTACAGGATGGGGTCTTCATGCACAAGTACTCGAACGGGCACATTTTGCGCTTGAGCCAATTTTTGGTGGAAGTGCTGATGGGTATAATCACTTGTCTGTTCGCTCGGCAGTTGCCATCTATTTAGATCGACTGAATAGTGCCTCTGAGACCATGAAATAGAACTTACTTAAGAACAACACGGTGTTGGTCCTCTGAGAAGTTCAAGACGTTAAAGTAGGAGTTCGTAATGAATTTAGTAGACGTTGTAAATGAAAATTACAAGAACACAAACGTAGAATCATTCCCAACATTTAAAACTGGGGATACAGTTGCTGTTCACGCAAGAATCACTGAAGGTCAAAAATCTCGTATTCAGATTTTCCAAGGTGTAGTTATTGCAATGAAAGAAGCTGGAAAACTTACTGGTCACTTCAGAGTTAGAAAAGTTTCTTCTGGAATTGGTGTTGAAAGGGTATTCCCATTCCATTCACCAAACGTAGAAAAGATTGAGATCGTTCAAAGAGGTAAATCTAGAAGATCGAAACTTTACTACCTAAGAGATCGTTCAGGTAAATCTGCTCGTATCGCAATTGACTACGATAGAAAATAATCAAAACTATTTAAGTCATAGAAGGGCCCCTAGAAATAGGGGCTTTTTTTATTTTAGGGTCAAAAATGTTTGAATCACAGTTTGTCGATAACCATAAATTTATCTTAGCAACAGATGAAGTAGGTAGAGGACCTCTTGCTGGCCCTGTTGTAACCTGTGCTGTAAAGGTATCAATTGATAACTTGAAGTCTCTCGTCGAAAGGCTAGACTCAGTTGGTGTGACAGATTCTAAAAAATTAACACTTAAAAAAATGGAGAGTATTCTCAAAGAATTGGGGGTAGAGAAGTTTTCAAAATTCAATGAACATGAACTATTTCAATACAGTGTTGAGAAAGTTGCGCCAAAAAAAATTGATGAACTCAATATCTTTCAGGCGAGTTTATTTGGAATGAAAAAAAGCTGTCATAATCTTCTTTGTGATTCAAGTTCAGTCGTTCTTGTTGATGGAAAGTTTCCATTCTCTTCAAAAAAAATTAACGATATTCATCCGATTATTAAGGGTGACTCAAAATCATCACTCATTGGACTTGCTTCAATCATTGCAAAAGTGTGTCGTGACCACCTTATGATAAGAGAGGCGAAAAAATATCCTCATTACGGATTTGAAAAAAATGCTGGTTATCCAACGGCCGTCCATCGCAAGGCCATAGAAGATTATGGTATCACCCCGATTCATCGAAAATCATTCAAAGGGGTAAAAGAATTTGTCACTCAGGAAAATAGCTAAAGGAAGTTCATTAGAACTTAGAAAGTCTCGACTTGTTCACTCTGAATCTGTTCCTCTTTTGGTTTGTTCGACAATGCTTCGTAGGCATGGTTGTGGGCAAGTCGATATAGCAGGTATTTATAAGCTAAATGGAGAGTTTCTCATTAAGCTGTTTGAAGTTAAATCGAGCGGTTTTATGTCAGAGTCTCAAAGGTTGAGGTTATTAAATAGTGCTCATTTTATCTCTTCTTATTTTGAAATATCGTGCATAGTGTCGCTAGTTTGAATAACATTTACCTTGCATCGAACGAGGCCTTCTTTTACAATTTTCATATGGTTAAAAAATTATTCTTAATTACTCTTTTTATTTCAACAACTTTTACTAGCTTCCAAGCAAAAGCAGATATGGATCCTCGTGTGAAAATCGTCGCTTTAAATGCGGGATATGGAACCGTTGGAGGAGCTCTGCTCGGTACTGCTGCCATGGCATTTGGTTCTTCGGGACGCTCAGTTGCAATTGGTGCATCTCTTGGTCTTTATGCTGGATTAATTTTTGGTGGGTATATTGTAGGAAGCCATGAGTACAGAAAGAATGATCGTATGCAGCCTAGCCAAGAAAATTATTATTATCCAGATACGAATGATAGTCCTTATCAAGATTCTCGCTACCAGGGTGGTGGTTATAATTACCAGGGATCAATTAATCAGGATGGCTTCTCTTTAGAAGGCCCGGCCGAAATTGGTTTTAAACAAGAGCGCCCAGGCCAAGATTTTTATGTGAATCTTTTAAATTATCAGTTCTGAAAAGTACGTTTTCTCTGACCGTAGAATTGTGAAAGCTCTGTATCGTCAGTTTCGAATTCGTTAATTAGAATATCCATTGCATCAAAGTTATAGATTTTGAAAACTTTTAAAAACTCTGGCGCAACATTTGAAAGTCTAACTTGATCACGTCTTTTATTTAATGCTTTGATTGTATCAACGAATACACCAATTCCTGAAGAGCCAACAAAGTTAAGGGCCGTCAGGTCAAGAGTGATTAATGAAGTAGGGTGAGTGTTAGTGATTGTAGCTAACTCTTGCTTAAGAGGAATGATATTTTCATAATCCATTCCACCTTCGATATGGACAGTGATATTTCCTGTTGAATCTGTACGTACTCTTGCTTGCATTGTCATTTAAACTCCTTCTTCTACAAAATAACAGCATCTAATAATTATTGTAACGCATTGCGTATTAAGATTTTAGATGGAAGTTATTTCTTATGTAAGTTATAAATAAGGGGAATCATTAAATATTAGGACTAACTTTGAAACTGACTCTAGTAACAACACCAATAGGAAACCTTGGAGATATAACTGAGAATATGCGTCAGGCATTTGTGAGTTGTGATCTCGTTTTGGCCGAGGATACTCGTGTTTTTCGCTCACTCTTATCAAAATTAGAAATAGAGCGTTCAGATTTAAAAGTTGTCTCATTTAATGATCATTCACAGGATCGTCTTAAGTATTTTCTTGATTTAATCAGATCGGCACAACACCCAATTCTTGTCTCTGATGCTGGAAGTCCTATCATTTCTGATCCAGGGCATATTCTAGTGAAAGAGCTCATTAATGAAGGCGGTGAGGTTACATCAGTAGCAGGGCCTAGTGCAGTTACTGTTGCACTTGAGTTAAGTGGAATGGCACCAAATCCATTCTGTTTTTATGGATTTCTTCCACGAAAAAAAGGTGAGATTTCGGCAAAATTCCAACAAGCATATCAGACAAATGTAACATCTTTATTCTTCGAATCACCACATCGTATTCATGGGACACTAGAGCAATTGTCACAAGAATTTCCAGAAGCGCAGGTAAGCGTTTGTCGCGAATTAACAAAGAAGTTTGAAGAGTGTGTACGCTTTAAAGCACAAGAATTTAAAACTGATTTGATTAATGCAAAAGGTGAGTTTGTTTTGGTTGTTTCATGGCCTAAGCTAGAAGCTGGAGCAACAGCATCTAATGAAGAATTTGAAAAGTTGGCCCAAAATTATCTCGGTAAGCAAACGCCGAAAAACCTTGCAAAACTTCTTTCAAAGATTACAAATCGAAAAACACAAGAGATTTATCAAGAGCTTACTTCTAAATAAACCTATTTTTTCAGTATCTTATTACTAGTAAAAATTTCTAATCCAAGTTAAAATTAAATAAATTGGAGTTAGAATGATCGTTAAAGTCATTGGAGGCCACGGTGGGGTCTCACCACAGTGTCGGGCCACATCGTACTTGGTGGATGATAAATTATTAATTGATGCAGGATCTGTTGCAACAGGTATCAGTGTAAAAGAACAGATAAATATAGATAATATACTTATCTCACACTCTCATCTTGATCATATTTCTGACTTAGCATTTTTGGCCGATAATTGTTTTGGTTTAAAAGATGACCCATTTTATATTTGGACATCTAACGAGGTTCAAACAAGTATTCAAAAGCATCTTTTAAATGATGAAATTTGGCCGGATTTTACTAAGCTTCCAACTAAAGATGATCCAACTCTTAAGTTTTCAAATATTGAAAATGGTGAAACAAAGAAAATTGGAGAGTATACAGTTCACGCAATTAAAGTGAATCATTTTGCAGGCTCTCTTGGCTTTATTATCGAAAAAGGTGATTGTGCAATCATCTTTACACAAGACACCGGGCCTACAGATGCAATCTGGCAAAAGGCCAAAACAATCAAGAATATTAAAGCAATCTTTTCTGAGGTTAGTTTCCCTAATTCTTATGATCAGTTGGCCAAGGATAGTCGTCACCATACTGCGCAGACGATGGGGCTTGAGATCGCAAAGATGCCTAAAGATATTCCAATTTACTTAGGGCATCTAAAGCCAAATTACTTAGACCAGTTAACGAAAGAAATTGAAAAAATTAATACTCATGGACGAATTAATATTATTGGTTCTGAGAATAAGAGCTATCAATTTTAATAGATTTTTATAGTCAAAAATTTCTTTTCGTGAGATATCTCTTGCCGTGAAAAATACAGATAATTTCCAAAGTCAAAAACTTGAAGAGTCATTTCTAAAACGTCTTACACTTTTATGTGGAAAGGAGAGTTTTAGACCTAAGTTAGATCATATCAGAGATTTTCTTTCTCAAGACAGACGCGTTATTGAAGCAAGGTCTAAGGTTATTATCGTAGGTGGTACTAATGGGAAAGGTGAAACTTCCCATAGCTTAAGTTACTTATATGAACGTGCAGGGTTTACAAGTTGTCTATGGACTTCTCCGCATGTTTTATCAATCACTGAGCGCTTTAAATTGAATGAAAAGAATATTTCGATTGAAGAGCTAACAGAATTATTAGATGAGAATGAAGAAGTCATCAAAAGTTTAAAGCTCTCTTTTTATGAAGCACTATTTGTTCTTTTCATTAAATTTGCACTTAAGCATGAAACTGACTTTGTCATTCTTGAGGTAGGCTTAGGCGGGCGCTTTGATGCAACAAATATCTTCACAAGGCCAATTGCTGCTATTACATCAATTGGATTAGATCATACAGAAATTTTAGGCAACACATTAAAAGAGATTTTATTTGAAAAATATGGAATCACTCGTTTTGGTGGAAAACTTTTTGAAAATATTGAGCAGACATTTCTAAAAGATATTCTTTCTCAGTGGTGTGAGCGCGATGATATCACTTTAACTTCTGTATCTAAACAAAGTGATTTACCATATTTTGAAAGAAATAGGCAGATGGCCGTTGCGCTATTTGAAGAATCAACTCAGCAGAGTCTTGATAAGGATTCGTTGAAGAAAATTGAGTGGCCTCTTACACCTGGACGTTGGGATAGTATGCTGGTTGGAGATAGGGAGTTTGTTTTTGTTGGAGCTCATAACCAATTAGGCCATAAAGTACTTTTAAAAAGTATTTCAGATTGTCAGGGCAAAGAGTCATTTGATGTACTGATGAGTTTCTCCACAGGTCGTGAAGATCAAATTAGTAGTACGATTAAGCTCTATAATACTTATCCTTGTATTATTAAATCAGTGAATATTTTAAGCTTTCAGCACGAGAGAGCAATAAGTAAGGAAACACTTCAACAAAACTTAAAGACTGGCACAAAAGTGTATGAAATACACGATTTTCTCGATACAATATTAAGTACTAATGAGGAAATTGACACAGAAAAACAATCAAATATCGAATCACTTAGATCTGGTTCCAACAAACTTCTTGTTGTGGGCTCTTATTACTTTATCGCTTGTATGCAAAAGTATCTTCGTACTAAGTATTCAAAATAATATCTACGCAGATACTCCAAAAGTTTTAGCTTTTGGAGAAAATGATGAAGTCCAAATTCTTTCTGATAAAGCCTATCGTAAAAGTAGTGATAACTCTTATGAAGCTCACGGCAATGTTATTATCAAGCTTGGTACAGATACAATCTATGGTGAAAAGGCCAGCATCTCTCTTGCGACGAAAATTGGTAAGATTTGGGGAAATGTTCGCTACGCCGGTGCCAAATTTAATCTTTATGGAACACAGATTTCATACTCTCTTCAAAAGGCTGAGTTTTCGGTACAAAATGCAAAACTAGTTGATGAAAACTTTGTCCTAAGAGGTAAGGAAATTGTTCGTCATGATAGTGGAGTTTTTAAAGCGATTGAGGCGGAGTTTACAACATGTAAAGATTGTCCTGAGTCTTGGAGTATTCAAGGGCAAGAAGTCACAGTTGTGCCTGATGATTATATTAGTCTAAAGCATGCATTTGTTAAGATTAATGGTGTGATTATTGTTTATATCCCATATGTTTCACTACCTATTAGAAAGGTTAGAGAGTCAGGGCTCCTTTTTCCAACGATCGGTCTTGATTTTGATGAGGGCTTCTACTTTAAGCAACCAATTTATTGGGCAATTAATGATAATAGTGATGCTACTTTTTCACCGACTGTTTTTGGTAAGCGTGGAAATGGTCTAGCTCTTGAGTATCGTAACTCTCTTGGTAAATATTCTAATATCGAATTTGATGGGAAAACTGTAAACGATAAAATTTGGCAGCCAGGTAAGCTCGATCTTGAACCAAGTGGCAAAGATGAGATTAGGGGGGCGTACAAGTTTAACTATTTTTATCATCCAAATAATAAATTATCATTTTGGGCAAACTCTACTTATTTAACAGATCTTGATATTCAAAGTGATTATGAGGAGTACTTCGAAAAAAATATCTATATGGGTAGTGAGAAAGGCTCTCGTATTTCTACTGATTATATGGGTGATTCAGTTATCGCAAACTTATACTCTAGTTTTATGAGCAATAGTATCTTCAGTGATCCCGAAGGTTTCGATACTGATTATGTACAAAATACTGTGAGACTAGGATTAGGACATAGACCTTTTAATATTTTTAATTCGAAAGGTGTTCTATCAAAAATAAACTTTTATCAAAATCTAAAGTTTGATTACTTTAAACAAGATGTTGTTAACGAAAATCTCTATTATAGAAATATTCAGCGTTTTGACTATAACCCTTCCTTAGAGTTTGTTTTAAGGCCGATCTCTCATATTAATATAAAAATGGAATCGGGTCTCGATGCTCAATACTATGTACTTCCTACAGAGAAACTTGAGAAGCAAAACGGTTATAAGTATGGGAACTATGTTAATACTTCAATGTGGGTCGATATCGAAAAAATTTATGGACGTGCTTATATTCAAGAAGAGATTATCAAGCCTGTTTTAATCGAAGATGAGGAAAGAAACTTAATTGCTAAAATTCCACGTACCGAAAAAGAAGAATTAGACGTAAGAAAGCTTTATCGTTCTTCGTATAAACATAGTTTAAAATTCGGTGTGAACCATTTTTATTACAATGCTCAAAAATATCGTGGAAATAAGAGACTAGGGGATCAATTCGCTCTTCTTGAAGACAATGGGCGTTTTGATGAAAGAGATATTATTAGAGGTCGAAATAATACACTTCAAGATGTATCGACTCGTACTGATTTACCTGAATCAAATACGATTGAATTAGTGTTTAACAATAATATTTTAAAGAAAACACCTAAGCCTAATTATCAGATGTTTAAGAATTTTAATTATCAACTTGATAATTATGAATATTCCAAAATTGCTTATTTCAATATCTCTCAAGGTTTAATCCTAGAAGATAATGAAGAGTCAACGATTGATACTGATGATAGGCTGACAAGGCTTGCAATTTTAAGTGGTCTTAACTTTAATAACTTTTCGCTTAATTTATCAGAGTATTATTTCCATACAGAAAGTAAGCATATTACTTCATTGACAATGAAGCATGATTTGAAAAGATTTCAATATGAACTAGGCTTCAACTACGACTCTTTCTCTGAAGATCGACGTTATTTTACTATTGATGTTGATTTTGAATTAAATGATATCTTTTCATTTAGAACTGGTTATTACTATGACTTCGAATTAGAAAGGGTATATGAATCTTATCTTGGAACTCGTTACAATCCACTTAATAATTGTTGGGTATTTGATATTGAATATCGTCAAAAGGATGAGTTTGTTAATAATAAATTAAATCTTGATCAATCAATCTCATTAAAGATTTTAATTAACTACAATGCTAAGAATTTTGATTCAGTCTTTGGGGTAACTTTGTGAGACTAGTCTTTATCGACTTTGAAGATAGTTTTACAAATAATATTCTCTCTTATTTTGATCAGTTTGATTTTCATATTGATATCGTAAACTTTCGAAATCTTTCTAAAAGCAATATTTCAGACCTCCTAGAAAATCAACTAGTCGTTTTAGGGCCAGGCCCTGGCCACCCAGAGGAATATTTAAAATCCTTTGTAAGTGTTGGTGTCAACTTTAAGGATGAACTTTCAAAGGCCAAGCGGATCATAGGGATATGTCTTGGTCATCAATTAGTTCTTAATATTTTTGATGAACTTCGAGTTGTGAGAAGCTCTAGGCCAATGCATGGTCAGGCCATTACGATGAAGCTTGAAGAAGATGAGGATCTATTTGATTGTTTTAATCGAGAAGATAGGACTGAGCTAATTCATGCTAGGCTTCAGCGCTATAACTCTTTAAAAGTAGAAGTTGATAGTGGAGAGTATAAGTCTGGTAATAAGGAGAGTCTGACTCAATTCATTTTCGATAATAACGATGAATTATTAATGGCATACCGCCCGAACTTCTTTTTTACGATGCAGTTTCATCCTGAATCAGTTGGTACCTCATGCAATAATATCCTCTTTGAAGCAATGAATAAGTTTTTAATGTAGAATTATTAGGATGAGATTTGTACTAGAAGGTATATACGACAAAAGAGGATTTAAATTTGCCAATGAAATGGCAAAAGGGGCCTATGGTTTTGATTTTAGACCTAGGAGTTTTAATTTTATCCAAGGTTATGTCATTGAAGAACTTTTAAAAGAATCACTTCTAAAGCTTGAAGATATTATTGAATTACATTTTGAAAATGATGCTCCATTTGTAGTGGATTCAATTATCGAACAAGTTGCAAAAATTCATCCAAATATCAGAATTAACTATGGTACTAGTGGACTTCACACTAAAGAAGAGTTGGAAAGATCTGGTAAACCTTTTTCTATTATTTTTGATATCTCTGACTCACAAGTTTACGAAAAAATTCAGTCTCACTTATGTCAAAGTGTCGTTTTCCTATATGATGATATTCATCAGATGGCGCAGCAGGGACAATTAAATAGCTTCATTGTTAATTTTTATACAAAGGTTATGTCTTCTAAGAATGAGAAGTTTGAATTAGGTATGAAACTAAACTGGGATTCAAATCTTTCAATTGGAATTATTGAGCAACTAGATCCTGACTATATTAAGTTTGAAATCTCATCTCAAGTTGAACGCTGTTATCGAAATATTGATGTTCCTAAGTTATCAGAATACTTTGGTGCTACGATAAAGGCCCTTGCTATTTAATAGCTTTTGATTAATAAGTAATCTATGAATATTTTACTCTCAAATGATGATGGATACTCTGCTGAAGGAATTCAGTGTCTTTATGAAAGTCTAAAAGATATCGCCAATGTTGCAATTGTCGCTCCTGATAAAGAGCGCTCTGCTACATCTCAGGCCTTAACTCTTCATGACCCAATTCGCGTAGAAAAAATTAATGATTACACATTTAGTTGTAATGGCTATCCGGCCGATAGTGTATTAATTGGAATAAACTCTGTTTTAGACTTTAGGCCAGATTTGGTTATTTCTGGAATCAATCACGGGGCCAACCTTGGACAAGATATCTATTATTCTGGAACAGTTGGTGCTGCAAGACAGGCCGTATTTCAAGGAATAAGGGCCATTGCTGTTTCTACTGTTATGAGATCATCTGATGATGTTAGGCACTTTCAGACGGCCGCTGGAGTCGTTAGAGAGCTCGTTGAAAAGAAGTCTGAAGCATTACTTGCAATGCCTGAGTGCTCACTGTTGAATATTAATGTACCAAATGTGTCGGCCAATGAAGTTGGAGAGATCGTTTGGACAACTCCTCAGATGAGAAGATACAGTGAAGAAGTCTATGAAAGGGTAGATCAAATGGGCCGTCAGTATTTTTGGATTGGTGGATCTCCTTTAGAAATCGATCCAGACACGACATCTGATCACCATGCCATAATGAACGGAAATATTTCGTTTTCTTTCCTAAACCTTTTGAATTTTTCGTCCGATGTATTCCATGAATGGGCGGCAAAAATTTCCAAATAATTTGAAATAATTGATCATTTTTGTCCTCATTTGAAAATTAAACGAATGAGGACGAATGAAGAAGTCATTGCTATTTCTTATAACATTAATGTCGCTACTTAGTTGTACGACCCTTAAAAATGGGCGCTATATTAAGTTAACGGATAATTATAATGCTAAGAAATTAGCAGAGATTTTTAGTATCCCTGAGTGGCAAATCGAAGAGTTTAATAAAGGTGCTGCCTTTAAAAAAGGTGATACGATCTTTCTACCTTATAAGAATGGTATTTTATATAATCGTGTTGAAGGACGATCTATTTCTTCTATTAACTATCAAAAGCTTCGTCAAAGCTCTCGCTTCCTTTGGCCTGTGCCATCATCTAATCGTGTAACTTCAGGTTATGGGCATCGCTGGGGCAGACCTCATGAAGGTATTGATATTGCTGCCCGTAAAGGGACATATATCGTTTCGGCCGATTCTGGTGTCGTTGTTTATAGTGGTAGGAAGTCAGGTTACGGTAATATCACAGTCGTTTCTCATATTGGTGGATTCTTCACTGTCTATGCTCATGCACATAAGAATTATACGAGAAAGGGACAAAAAGTTGCTCGTGGCCAAGTTATTGCTTCAGTAGGAAATACTGGTAAATCAACTGGTGACCACTTACACTTCGAAATTCGACATGACTCTAAGGCCTTTGACCCTCTAGAGTTTTTTCACAAGCACTAGGTTTAATAACTTAAAGTACATTAGAGCAGTGTTAACAGCATCTTCAAGTGCCGTGTGAGCAACATCACCCATATTTAAAAACTTCATAAGTTTTGAGCCTGACTCACATTCTGCTGGTATGATGTCCATATCAATGAGTCCGTAGGCAATACATGAAAGATCAAGTTGACGGTGCTCAAAGTAAGTTCTCATAAAATCCCAGCCAAGATCTCTTGTCATAAAAGGAAGATCAATCGCACTCATCGATTTTCCAAATAGTGTGATTTTTTTATTTCCAAAGTATTCTTTAACTTCTGGTGATTCAAAATATTTAATAAGCTCTTGTTTGAAGTCTTCAATTGCAACACCTTCAGAGTGGGCCTTTTCAATAAGTTCTTTATTATGATCAATAACCCATTGGTTTAGATTTGGCTTTAACTCTTCAAAGCTTGGGCATTTTATATAAAAATGTTTTTGAAGTTCTTTATTAATTGTTTTTGTTTTTGCACAAAAGGGAACCATTGCAAATTCGATGATTAAATCTTTTTCTTCAAGTCCAGTAGCTTCAATATCGAATGATAAGTAACGCATAGTTTTTCCTTTTTTATATAAGTTTATAAATATGAAATAGTAATATTAGAATTATACTTTTGAATGATATCTTTTACTAGTAGGCCACATGCCAATTGATCTTCATTAATTAGGCAGAGTCTACATACTTCTTCACCATCACAACTAGATGCAACAGGTATGTTATGTTTTCTTAGGAATTCAAGAACTGTTAGCTCAAGTTCTGACTCGTTGACCTCTAGGGACCAACTCTTTTGTGAGGCATCTCCCTTGAGTGTTAATTGCATGTAAGTTGACCGTTTCTTGGATCTTTATATGTACTTAATCCATTATTGAGCTCAAGTACCGTAAGCTTACCAAGTGCAGGCGTATAGTATTGTGCCGTACCTTGTTCGTTCTTAGTCGTTCCATATATTTCAGAGATTGTTCTTTTTGGATTTTGAAGAACTAAAGATCTTTTTGTATTCATATACTCTTGCGCCGAGGAAACACTTGGAAAGTTATTAATTAGTTCTGTTAATACTTGAGCATTATATGTGATTCCATTCATGAGTAGGATATAGCGTCTACCTTGCTTTAATTCACTCATACAAAGTGCTGTGTAATTATCATTTTCAAAATTCGATAGTAGAACATCTTTGATTGAATTATTAATCTCAGGTAGGGAACTTGTAATCCCAATAATATAATTATTCTGGTCTTTATAATGAGAAAAAGTATTGTAGTAAGATTTCTTAGGCCTTTTTAAGATGGCCATTTTTGAGTCATGAAGTTTTGAATCAAATGAGCAACTATAATTACCTCTTCTAAACAGGTAGTTGGAGTTGTAGCTATTTATACTATTATGATCTTTAGCAAATTTTGTTAATTTACTTAGTCTTTTTACATAACTAAGTCTTGCAAATAATTCATTCTCACGTACACCTTGAGCACCTCTAAAATACAATCTTTTCAAATCTTTATTCTTAAATAATTCGGCCTGATTATCTTTAATAAATTGTTCCAAAGAGTTTGAGGCGTAGATGTATTCACTAATGTTCTTTTCGATAAGCGTTAGTCGATTTTTGATTGCGAGCGGTTTTTTATAGAAATTTGCCATTTGAGAAATGGCATTCAAAAAAGCGAAATCATTTTGTTTTTGTGGAATACTGTTAATGAAGAAATCTTTTCCTGCAACCTTTGCAATCAATAAGGTATGAGAGTTGAGCGTAGTCGCGTGCGGAGAGAAGTATAATTGAGAGAGTGTAAAATTTAATATCTGATTACGATAGCTTGAGTTTGTTGATTTCGAGCTAATTATCTTACTAATCTCGGGTTCATTTTTTTCGTTATCTAATAAAATATTATTTTTCTTTTCTACAATAGGACAAGTATGGTTAATACTTTGAGAAGTATTTAACTGCTTTTCAACTTCAGAGCATCCGATAAGAGGGATTAATCCTAGGAGTATAATTAAAGTTTTAAATTGATTTGTATTAAGCTTTGTAATTATCATCTTTATGAAACTCTTCATTTTCTTCGTAATAAATCTCAAGCTCTGAATCACTCTCTGTACTGTAACTCGAATTAAAGGAATCATTTAGCTCTTGAATTAATTTTGTAACTTCTTTTTGTTTTCCAAAAATCTCAATTATTACCCAAAGGCCTTTGTCATTAACAGCAGTATGAGCAATATGATAGGCCATCTCTTTTGCATTTAAGAACTGAGTAACTTGATCAAATGCTTTTTCTTGATATGGTGTCGATCTGGCCGGTGGGGAAGGAATAAAATATGTAAATGTTTGTTTGTATTTTTGAGACTCAAAAGCATGAGTGCTATTATTTGCCGCTTTATTCCTGTTGAAAATACTCATCTATTCCCCGTAAGTTTTTGTGATTACGTTTAATTATAAACGTGCTTCAAGGTAAATGGAAATGTTTACCCATTTATTTTTTTTCTGCATTTTTCATTATTGTGCGTTATAATTTAATTGATCGACAGGATGTCGTAGCAAGAGATAGGCATGAAGCCGAAAAAATGGAGGGCCAGTTGCAGGGCCCTCTTTTTTTTACTCAAAAATCTCGTTATCAAAATTCTTATTCAATTCTTTAATAGTTAATCCATTGGCCATATTTAAAACTTTAAATTTTCCATCTTCAATTTTAAAGCTTCCACATTCAGTTACAACGTAATTAACGACACTTTTTCCAGTGAGAGGGAGAGTGCACTCTGGTAATAGTTTAGGCTCACCAGTTTTGCTATAGTGACTCATCATAACAATGATATTTTTAGCGCCATTGACTAGGTCCATAGCTCCACCCATTCCCGTGATTTTCTTACCTGGGATCTTCCAGTTTGCAAGTGAGCCTTGTGTATCAACTTCCATTCCACCAAGGACACAGAAATCGATATGGCCACCTCTAATCATTCCAAAGCTCATCGAGCTATCAAAAAAGCTTGCACCTTTTTCAACCGTAATAGTTTCTTTGCCTGCATTAATTAAAGTAGCCGATACTTCGGCTTCTGTCGGGTTGTCACCTACACCAAGAACACCGTTTTCACTATGAATGATATAGCTATGATTCTTAGGAAGTTGTGATGGGATTATTGTTGGTAGTCCAATTCCAAGATTAATCGTAGAGTTCTCTGTAAAGAGAGTTGTAACTTCTTTGGCCATCTGCTCTTTCGTCCACATTATTATGACTCCCTCGTTTTTAAAAATTCAATAGCATTTTCATAATTTGAACCTTGATAAATTCGCTGAACAAAGACTCCTGGTATATGCACATCTTCAGGTTTGATATCTCCAAGTTCAACTATTTCTTCCACCTCAACGATCGTTGTCTTTGCTGCCATTGCCATAAGAGGGGAGAAGTTTCTAGCTGTTTCTTTAAACCATAGATTTCCATATGGATCTGCTTTTTGTGCTTTGATAATTGCAAAGTCTGCGTGTAGTGCTTCTTCTAAAATACATGGACGATCAAATTCTTTGACTTCTTTACCTTCGGCCACTTCTGTCCCATATCCTGTTGGAGTATAGAAGGCACGAATTCCCATACCTGCCGCTCTAATTCTCTCACTTAGCGTTCCCTGAGGTACTAGTTCGATTTCTATTTCATTTGCAAACATGGCCGCTTCTAGGTCTGGATTGCCTCCTACATATGAACAGAATCCTTTTGAGATCATTTTCTTTTTCAAAAGTTTTACAAGTCCTCGTCCTGAGTTTCCAATATTATTTGAAACAACTTTTAAATCTCTTAGTTCCATTTGAGCTAACTGATTAATTGAGTTTTCCGGGATTCCACAAAGGCCGAATCCGCCACTCATTATCGTTGAGCCACTTGTTACATCCTTGAGCGCTTCTTGGGCACTTGGGTAAATCTTACTGTACATATGAGTCCTCGATTATATTTAATAAATTATTTAAGCAAGCTTCTAGTTCTTTTGGTGCGTAATTTAGATACGGACAAAGGATTAGAGAGCGGTTTGTGATATTAATGAAAAGACCATTTGAAAGTAATTTGTTCCATAATAGAGAACTTTCTATGATTACATCACTAAGGTCAATGGCCATGAGAAGGCCAATATGCCTGATGGACTCTATCGCATGAGAGTTTTCTAATTTGATCTTAAATTGATTTAAGAGCTCATAGTTCTGGTTTCTTATTTTAATAAAATCATTCGATTCAATTAATGACATAACTTCATCAAGAACTTTTAATCCGATAGGGTGTGCAGCATTTGTAAGTCCACAGCTTAGTATATTGTCATCAAAGTAAGCTGCATTATCTTCACTGACAAAGACTGCTCCAAATGGAAAGAATCCACCAGAGATATTTTTTGCAAGACTAATAAAATCAGCTTCTAAATTTGTATAATTTTGAAAACCAAAATTAGTCATTGTTCGACCAAATCCACACACGACCTCATCTAAAATGAGTTTGATTCCATTTTTCTTGCAAATTTTCATGATTTCATCATAGTAACTTTGTGGGGGAATGAAGACGCCATTGCCACCTGTTATAACTTCGATACAAATCGCTGCAATATCACTACTTCCAATGTCTTGAATGACTTTTTTTGTTTTCTCTAAGTCTGGATCATTAAAGAAGTTTGGAATGAAAGCGTGAAACCTTGAAGGAACACCCGCACCATCTCGGCGCCAATCTCCTGTCAGAGCAAGAGCACCCAGTGTCGCTCCATGATAGGAAGTTTCACATGATAGTATAAATTGGCGCCCTGTAATTTGCCTGGCCATCTTTATGGCATTTTCATTTGATTCGGCCCCTGAAGTTGTATAGAAGATTCTTCCGTCAAGACCTATTAGGTTAACGAGCTTTTGCGATACAGTCTCTTTAAGTTCAAATTGACATTTTGGGGTTGCCATTGGCATTGACTTGATTTGCTCAATCATTGCCTTTTCTATTTGAATATTTCTATTGCCGAATGACTGATGATAACTTCCTGAAGAAAGGTCATAAATCTTCTGATTAGAAGATGTAATATAGCCCCATTCAAAAGTATTTTGGATATCGATTTTCTTGGCCTGGTTTTGTTTTGTCCATGTGTGAAAAAAAGGTAGGTGGGCCATAAACTCTCACTTTAAAATCTAATTTCTCATAAAATTAGGGGTAGATGAATTTCTACATATTCAAAATTTTTGTCATATTTTTTGCAGCCTCTCCAGGCCTTAAATATTTGTGTTTGATAATTATAAAGTGCGCCACCACATGTTTGAGAAGGATCACTTGCTCCCTCTGGAGAGTAGTGTGAGCAAATTGATAAAGGATGGCCATCGTGAGACATAAGAAGTTTCATAATAGATGCTTCATCCTTAAGTTCACTTCTATACTTTTCGACAAGATCAAACCTTGCATGTGTCGTTTTACTAATATTGTTTCGATCTTCTACTTTTCTAACTGTGCTACCAAGACAGTGATTTGTATGGAAGATTAGACCTTGTGGGTTTGTATTTAAAATTTCTTTTTGTGTAGGAGTGATCTCATAATTGAAGGCACTTTTTCCATCGCTTATAAGATAATTATGGCCTGATGTAATGGGAGCTTCCATTAGTAATTTTCCCATATCATTGAGGCTTTTTTGTTTCGCTGCTTTTCTAATTAATGCAGGCCAGATAATTCCATTTATTCCATCTAGGACATTAATATTGTTAACACCAATGAATTGACCATGGTTATTTACGGCCATTAATCCTAAACAGCCACAAACTGTGTAGATAAGTTCTTTTGTACCATTATCCTTATCGTCAATTTCAATTAGCATGAGATAATTTTTTGCACTTTGATGCATATCCCATGTCTGAGCAGCGATGCTATTTTTATCATCGATATATGAGACCGATGTACACCCTTCGTCTTGATTCTCACTATCGAGTTGAATATCTCTAAAGTCAGTGTAGTTATTTAGGATAATAATGTCTTTGATTGAAGTTTCACTGCCTTTCGCTATCCCTTCAATCTCTTGTGCTAGACTTGCATCAAACTTCATGGTTTCTTTAAACTGTAAGTTTGCAAACTCATCAAGTTTATCTTTCAAATGCGGTGATCTTTTAAGAAGAAGGCCAGTTCTAATCTCTATAAGTTCTTGTATTGCTTCTTTAAAAGTTTCACCGTGCTTAAGCCCATTTTCGTATGGGCCACAAGCATCGTATTTGAATATAGGTAAATTTAAGTCTGTCATTAACATGTAAAATACCACTTCTTACTTGTTTGGTTACCAAAAATACTTGGCGCTTTTAATGTAAAAGCGTAAGAAGTGTCGTTAATAATTTTAAATTCTTTTTTAGCGTCAGCAGGTGACTCTAAATATGATACAGCTTGAGAAAGAGCATAAGCGTCACCATCCCAAGTTGAGATCATCATTAGAGGCCTTGACTCATAGACTTCTTCTTGCAGCATACAAATACCAATTTGTCCTGCGATGTGAATGTAGCTAGCATCCGGAATAATTCCATGGTCTTTTGAAAAGAGTTTCTTTTTATTATGAAAATAAACACTTTCGTTAAAGACAACTTTTGTTCCGTTGTCATGTGCGATTTTTATAATTTCTTTTAGTTCTTCATTAGTAAAATTGACTAAAAGATCACCAATGAAAAGAGCTAAGTAATCTTTGGTCGCAAGTTTTTCTTTTAGTTGGCCAATCGTATCTACTTTAGAGTTCGGATAAAAGTCTAAGACGCCTGAAAGAGTAGCGGACATAAAGCTTTGCTTACCAAAATAGTCATGGTTAAAAGATATTACTTTTGTTCTTTCTTTTTGGTTTTTGATAAGAATCGATTTGAATATTTTTTCTACACACTCACTATGTCCACTCGCTGTAAAAAAGTGTTGTAGTTCTTTAGGTGCGATATCTTTGAAACGCTTAAGATTTGCCATAAAACTTTCATCAATGAAGTTTGAAAGACAGATCTTGTTTACAAGTGTTGGCATACTCTCGAATGAAGCAGCATTTAAGATAGGGGAAGTTGAGTACTTTAATTTCTCATTACTCCATCTCAGGTTTTGGCGATAGATGATAACATCGCGATGCTCTTCATCATCGAGATAATTCTCTTTAAGTTTCATCTCAATGATGGCCCCAAGAGAACAGTTTATAGAAAGCATTGCTCCTGCGTGAATATCACGGTTTCTTCCGTAGATATATTCGTTGCCATTGGCACTTGCAATAAGTGTTAGCGCATACTTTAGGTATTTTCCCATTCCTTGTGATTGCTCCATATTTATAATTGTTGTATCGAGCATATAAAGAGTTTTTGGACTATTGAAATACTTAACTAAGCGTAGTCCACTCTCATGAGGGAAGTGAGTAATTTTACCTGCAAATGAGATTCCTACCAGTTGTCTTGTTTCGCTTAGTAGGGCCATCGCAATTGAATCTTTACAATGAGCAATTTTTTCGAATTTCTCAATGCTTGTTTGTCTCGTTGGCTCATATGTATGACGTTGGATTTCTTCAATCTTGTGCTTGTAATAGTCGAAGTTTTCACCATCAATTTTAATTAATTCTAAGTTAAATTCTTCATTAAAGAATTTTTGGGCAAAGCTAAATGCCGCTTTGTCTTGAAGGTTCCCACTGAAGGCTTCCACTAATTTTGCATGCCATAAGTATTCATTGGGAGAATTTACTTTAGTCTTTGGAGTATATTCTAGTTTATTTGTTTCACCTTTATAAATTCGGTTAGCAATCTCGTTAATTGCGTCGAATAGATAGTCGATATCTTCGTTAGTCCAGGCCGTATTAAGTCTAAATCTTAGTGTATTATCTCCAGCTTGATAATAGAGTAGTCCTAGGTCAAAGCGGTTTGAGATAAAAGGTGCAATATCTTTTGCATCCGATAGATCAAAAGCAAATGCGACACCAAAGCATCTAGGTGATGAAAGCTGATCCCACTTACTTATAAGTTGATTAAGTTTATTTCTTGTATATTCTTCGATTGTTGCAATTTTGTAGCGAAGTTGATCGATTGCTATTGCTTGATAGTAACCTCTGATAACAGAAGAAGTTTGAAACTCATTATTCTCCCAGCATGGATCTTGTGTCAGTACAATTCCACTTTGGGCTTTCTTTGCACATGTAATATACTCAGGATTAATTTGATTTCCTTGTGAATCTTTTAGATCAAATGTTCTGTGCCAGAAGAAGTCACGTCCAAGTCCAAACCCTGTTTGAACCTCATCATAGATAAGTGCAACTTGATAAGATTTTACGATCAAATTAAGGGCCACATGGAAGCGATTTGTTGAATAGCGATCACCACCTTCGCATTGCATTGGCTCAACTAAAATTGCAAAGTGAGTATTCTCTTTTAGAACTTCATGAAGTTGCTTTAAAGAGGCGATTTCTGATTTAAGTAAATCATCAGCTTTACTTTCAAATTCTTTTAAATTTGCTTCAAAGCTTGGTGAAAATGGATTCTCCCATAATCTAATCCACTCTGGATCTATATCTAAAATAAATTGATCATTCTTTGTTTCAGGATAATCGATGAAAGTTGTTTCATGTCCTTCGATTTGATATGGCTCTCGCTTACTTGGATTCCAAGTCGAGAAAAGTGTTGATAGGAAGCGTCCGTGAAAACTGCCTTCAAAAGCTATGATTTTGTTTGCACCAGTATGGGCCCTTTTCATATAGGCCATAATAAGGGCCGCTTCATTGGCTTCCGCTCCAGAGTTCACAAATACTGGTGTAAGTTTGTCGTTAGAAGCTTTCTCTCTTAGAAGAGTTTTAAAAGACTCGGCGATTTCGATAAAAGTTGAATCGAGATAGTTTCCTGTCCATGCACTTTCATGCATTGTTGTTCCAAAAAGGGCCGTTGCATTGAAACCAAGTCCTAGTGTGGCTATCTGTGAAGCAGCATCGAGGAGAAATTCTGGAGAATTTTCATCTCTTGTTTCCATCGCAAGGTATGCTCCTTGTGAAAATTTATGATGAGGAATATATTCTTTCTTCTCTGCAGAAGTGAAGTTATCCTTGTACATTGTTGCTAGCTTTTCTTTAGCGTGTTCGTGACTGTTTTTACCAATTAAGTTGATTTCCATCTCTTTAACCCTTAAGTGTTTTATATTATCTAACTTCTTTTTGAATCTTCTCTTTTAGAAAATCACTAAATTTGAGTCCTGTGTTTTCTAGCATTTTTGGAAACATTGAAATACTTGTCATACCTGGAAAAGTATTGATTTCATTTAAGTAGATATCCCCATCGCTTAAGAAGAAGTCTATGCGTGACAGATGTCTTAGCTTTAGGCATTTGAATGCTGTCTTAGCTATAATTTGCATTTGAGAGATCTGTTCATTAGTTAACTCTGGCGCCTCAACATAAGTTTTAGCTTTTGATTGCTCACTATATTTTTGCTCATAATCATAAAATTCATCACTTGCATTTACGATTTCACCAGGTTTAGATGCGTGGAGATTTCCTTCTTGCTCAAATACTGCAATTTCTAGCTCACGCCCTTTAAGTGTTCTTTCAATGAGAATATCATCGCTATACTCGAGTGCTTTATTGATTGCATCCACCAAATCTTCTCTATTTGTTACGTGGTAGCAACCTACTGAAGAGCCCTGACTAGCAGCCTTGATGAAAACGTCATTATTTGATTTTTCAAAAAAATCCACAACTTCACTTCGTTCATAAGGTAAATCTTTGTGAATCGACATCCACTTCGTATTTGGTATACCTAGATGATCAAACCATAACTTTGTCGTTACCTTGTTAAAACAAATACTACTTCCTTCATGGCGTGGGCCAAGGTAGGGAAGCTTATGCATTTCAAGGAAGCATTGTATTTCTCCAGTTTCTCCTGGAGGTCCATGAATAACTGGAATGACATAATTGATATATGGCCTTTCTGTTGCCGTTTCTAATATCTGTCCATTTAGGCTAACTTTTTGACCGTTTAAAGTAAGATCCCCCGACTTTGTCATTTCAACGACAATAGGGTTGAACTCTGGATTGATGGCGACTTGCTCTTTTATATATTGAGCAGAGCGAAGAGACACTTCATGCTCAGTAGACCCACCACCACATATGATTAAGATATTTTTCCTTTCCATGGAAACCTTCTTTTAAAGTGAATATATAAAAAACCCTAAAGCTTATGCTTTAGGGTATTTTAAACTATCTAGTGCCTTAAGTTTCTCAAGCATTTCTGCATTCGTCCAATTGAACGAACCTTTTGCTCCATGCTTTCTAACTGCTACGGCATTGTTTTCAATTTCACGATCACCAACAACGAACATGAATGGAATTTTAGACTTTTGAATTTGGCGAGTCTTATATCCCATTGTTTCATTACGATCATCTACGCTTACACGATAACCTTGCGCAAATAATTGCTCTTTAAGTTTGTGAGCAGCTTCCCCGTGTGCTTCATTATTAACTGGAACAATAACGATCTGCTCTGGTGCTAGCCAGAAAGGGAAAACACCTGCAACGTGCTCAGTGTAAACACCAAAGAATCTCTCAAGTGATCCAAGTAGGGCACGGTGTACAACAACTGGTCTTTCTTCGCCACCGTCTGCCGTCGTGAATTTAAGATCAAAACGGTCTGGTAGTTGGAAGTCTAGCTGAATTGTCCCAAGCTGCCACTTACGTCCAATTGCATCTGCAACCTCAATATCAATTTTTGGTCCATAGAATGCACCGTCACCTTCTTTGATAACATAATTGTGACCAGAAGCTTTTAGTGCTTCTTCAAGTGCGTTCTCTGCAATATCCCAAGTCTTATCATCACCAGCTTTCTTTTCTGGACGAGTTGATAAATTAACAGTGATATTATCGAAACCAAATAGCTCGTAAGCTGTGAAGATCATCTTCATTGTTCTTTGAATTTCTTCTTGAACTTGATCAAGTGCTAAGAAGATATGGGCATCATCTTGGCAGAATGAACGCACGCGAGTTAGACCTGCTAGTGCACCTGCTTTTTCATTTCTGTGAAGACGGCCAAAGTCCGCATAACGAAGTGGTAGGTCACGGTAGCTATACTTATAGTGCTTGAACATTAGCATGTGACATGGGCAGTTCATTGGTTTTACCGCATATTCACGATCGTCAATCTTTGAAAAGAACATGTCGTCTTTGTAGTGCTCATAGTGACCAGAAGTATGCCAAAGAGAGCTATCTAAGATTTGAGGCGTGATAACTTCATCGTATTCATAGATACGGTATAGTCTTCTAATATAGTTCACAAGTTCGTTAATAACGATTGTTCCTTTTGGCATAAAGAAAGGAGCACCTGGAGCAACTGGCTCAAAGTGGAATAATTCTAGTTCTTTTCCTAACTTTCTGTGATCACGCTTTTTTGCTTCCTCAAGCATCATAAGATGTTGCTTAAGTTCTTTCTTATCTGAGAACGAAGCAGCATAAATTCTTTGCATAACTTCACGCTTTTCATCACCACGCCAGTATGCACCCGCAATGCTAAGAAGCTTAAAACCTTGTGGTAGGTCAGTTGTATTTTCTACGTGTGGCCCACGACAAAGGTCAATGAATTCACCTTGTGAATAACAGCTAACTTCTTCGTCTTCAGGGATTGCTTCAATAAGTTCTACTTTAAGTTCCTGACCTTGCGACTTGAAGAATTCAACAGCCTCAGTTCTAGTCATAACTTTTCTTTCGATTGGTAATTTTTCTTTGATGATTGTTTTCATCATATCTTCAATTTTTGGAAGATCTTCCTCGCCCAGGGTTCGATCCATCAGAATGTCGTAGTAGAAGCCATTTTCAATAACAGGTCCAACGCCAAATTGAACGCTCTCATTAGGATAAAGTCTTGAAATTGCTTGCGCCATTAAGTGGGCGCTCGAGTGTCTGATTGTGTCTAAATCGTACTTGGGCATGTAATCTCCATAAAATTTTGGAATAATTCCTACTTTAAAGGCCCATAATATCAAATAATTAAAGGGTTCATCAATATTTTGAGTGTAATTATTTTAGTTATTATAAAGAGTTTTGACGGGCAGCGTGATGACATGTTATGAACATGTTGTGGTAAGATTCCACAAAATTCTCACAGCGGAATAGAAATAGGGAGTTGATATGCAGATTGTCGGGGGACAAGAATCTGGAAATAGTGTAAACAGCGGCTTTAAGACTGAGGTTTTAGGCTTTCTTGGTCATGGTGAAGGGCTTATTCCTTCACAAGATATTTTGACTAAGTTAGAGGTTGGTAAGGCTTATTACCAATTAGGAAAACTTCATTATGATAAAGCCGATCTTAATAAGGCCGAAGTAAACTTTTTAAAGGCCATCGACTGTGCTGAGTGTCCTCAGGATAATTATCGCGTTTTAAAAATTCTAAGTTTTCTTATTAGAATTGCTGCTGAAAAGCTTGAAGATGAAAAAGCCGCTAAGTATGTAAATCAGAGTGAGAATATCATTAATGACTTACAAGTAAACCTTGGTAGTCTTTCTGCTGAATACTTCTATTATGCAGGTTTAATCAAGTCGTATCGAAATGATTTTGCAGGTGCATTTAGCGACTTAGAGCTATCTTATAATAAATCTAAAGAAGAAAATGATCCTGATCTTCACTCAAAGTGTTTATTGGCCCTAGCTAATAATGCTTATAATAGAGGTGAATTCGACCTTTCTCTTGATTACATGGCCCAACTGGATAACTTATTAAAGATTATTAATAAGGAATATCTTGGTGGTTCGATGCATATGACTTATGGAAAAATCCTAATTGCCAAAGGTGATGTGGAGGCTTCTTTAAAGCACTTCAATCTTGCTAATATTACACTTCAGAATAAGAAGTGTTGGAATCTTTATGGTTATATTCTTTTAGGAATTGGTCAGGTTGAAAAAGTGAAGGGTGATTATGATAAAGCTACTCTTTACTATAACCTTGCAAAGCAAGCAGTTGATTCAACAACGTTTAAGCGTCTAACTAATGTACTTGATGCTGAAATTCATGAAGTTAATGATTCAAGTGTTGATATTTACCTTGATCGCAATAATAGAAAAGTGAAAGAAAAGAATATTGGTGTTATCGACTTTAAGCACCGTTTTGTTCTTCTTGAAATTCTATTCTTGTTAGCTAAGAACCGTGGTTCTTTTTATGACAAAGAAGATCTGGCACGTGAGATTTGGAAGGACGAGTACAATCCACTAATTCACGACAAACTTATTTATACGTCAATCTCTCGTCTAAGAAAGCTTATCGAGCCGAAAGACAATAGTAATACGAAGAGAAAGTACATTATCCGTGGTAAAGATGGATATACTTTCAACCCAGACGTTAAGATTCGTTATCAGATGGAGACAAAACTTACTGCAGGTAAAGCTGTAGCAAACGTTGACATTAGTTCTCCAGTTTAATTAGCATTATACTTAATGCGATTTATTCTAGTTTCAATATTTTTAATGAATACATGGGCCCTCAAAGATAGGGCCCTTTTCTCTGTAAATGGCCAAATCTATTTCGGTCAAAACACAAATGATCTTTTAAAGGCTTACAATCAAAGTTTGTGCCTGATAGGGAAAAAGAACTATATTGCTAAGTTAACTGGCCTAGCTCCTGCTCTTGAGCAAGTTACAATTGCGCCAGAGTCCCTTAATGCAAAACAGAAAGACTTAATAAAGAGAGTATTATTGCTCTCAAAGTCTATGGATTTAGAAAGTGAGTACGCTTCGTATCCAAAGTTTGGCACTTGTAAAATAAGTAAAGAGCTAACTAAAAAAGTGGTTCAGATTTATAACACAAATTACGAATTGAAGAAGAGATACCAAAATTTTCTAGAAACTCATAAATTAGATAATGGCCCTTATATAGATGAGGAATATAAAGACTTCGTTTTAAAGAATGTTGACTCAAGGTTATTCTTATAAAGATGAAAGAATTCAAAATAGACTTAATAAGTAATATTGACGAAGAGATACTGTCGAATTTATGCGATTTTGAAGCTGCATTTTTCAAATGGCCTTGGTCAAAAGAAAATTGGCAACAATTGGCATCCTCTGGTCGAGACATTTCATGTATCTGGGCCGAAGATGATGAAGTTGTGGGAATTTGTGTGTTTGAGGTGAACCAACCAGATTTTTGTCATTTATATAAAATTATCGTTCACCCTGACTTTAGAAGACGCTCAATTGCCAAAAAGCTATTTGAAGACATGCTGAGTCATTGCAAGAGTGTTTTTAATGGCCAAATATTTCAAGTTTATCTTGAGGTGGAGGCTTCAAATGAGGGGGCCATCAGGTTTTATGAGAGATTGGGCCTTGAAAAAATTCATCTAAAGAAGAATTTCTATGCAGATGGGAGTAGTGCTGTTATAATGCAAGAAGTCGTAAGCTGAAGTTGTTTTCATAAGTTATCAATGACAAACCTTGACAAGATTTCAAAATCTTTGATAATTAATAAGTACTTAGAAATTAGAAAGTTTTTTTCAGGTTTTTGAGTAAATAACGATTAGTTAAATATTTAACAAGATATAATCGGGTAGACTTTTAGGGCTACCCTTTTTTTTTATTTTTATAGGCTTTTTTGTAAAAGCATATGGGATGCGTTTTAATGGATTTAGATATCTCTTATTCAGGTATGGAACAAAAATTTTTCGAACTTGCTACTGAAGTTGTAAGTGGGGAAGGTTACCTTCTTTATGATATGGAGTATATCAAAGGTTCTAAAACTTTACGCGTCTACATAATGAATAAAGAGACAAGAACAGCTGTAATCGAAGATTGTGTGAACGTTGACCGCGCTTTTAGTGAGCCAATGGAAGCACTTGATTGGATTCCAGATGATATTGTTCTAGAAGTTTCTTCTCCAGGAATGTTTAGAAAAATTAAAACAAGAGAGCACTTAGAGTTAAGTATCGGCGAGCGTATTCTTGTTCAACTTAATAAGAAATTTGGGGATCTTTTCCCAGGTGAAAAGTTTGATAAGAAAACAGCAAATGCTAAGAAAGTTATTTGTAGCTTAAATAGCTACGGAGACGACTATATCGACGTGACTCTCGATAGTGATTTTGATTTAAAATTAAACTTAAATGATATTAATAAGATCGCACTTGAACCAGAAGTGTAATTGTTTGAGGTGAAAAATGAGTTTCTCAGAATTAAGTAAAATTATTGATGTGTTAGGTAAAGACCGTGGTATCGATAAGGCCATTATCGTAAACGCAATTGAACAAGCTTTCTTAGTAACTGCTAGAAAGAAGTTTGGAATTCAAGGTGAATACGAAACTCGTTATAACGAAGATGACGATGATGTAGAGATCTTCCAATATAAAAACGTTGTAGATGAAGTAAGAGATTCAATTATTGAAATCAATCTAGGTGATGCTAGAGAGCTTGATGAAGATGTTGAAATCGGTGACCAATTAGGGATCAAAATTGAAAACCCTAACTTCACACGTGTTGACGTACAAACTGCGCGTCAGATTATTATGCAAAAAGTTCGCGATGCTGAAAGAGAAATCCTATTCTCTGAGTTTAAGCACAGACAAGGTGATCTTGTAACTGGTATCGTTAGAAGATATGAGCGTGGAAACGTGGTTGTTGATCTTGGGAAGGCCGATGCTGTTCTTTCAAGAAGAGAGCTAATTCCTGGTGAGCAATTTAACCCTGGTGACAGAGTACAAGCTTACTTAACTGAAGTAGTTATGACTAACCGTGGGCCAGAAATTAGACTTTCAAGGACTTCACCAATGTTCCTTGTTAAGCTTTTTGAAATTGAAGTTCCAGAAATTCAAGATGGAACAATTGAAATCAAATCAGCTGCACGTGAGCCAGGTCAAAGAGCTAAAATCGCTGTTCAATCAGTAGATAAAGATATTGATCCAGTTGGTGCTTGTGTTGGTATGAAAGGATCACGAGTTCAAAATATTGTTAATGAACTACAAGGTGAAAAAATTGATATCGTAAGATGGAATGATGATCTAGCTACATTTGCTATTGCAGCTCTTGCTCCATCTGAAATTGAAAATATTTCTATTGATCATGATTCAAAATCAATGGACGTAATCGTAGAAGAAGATCAGCTATCACTTGCTATTGGACGTCGTGGACAAAACGTTCGTCTTGCAGCAATGCTATCTGGTTACAATATTAACATTATCTCGAAGTCTAAACTTCAAGAAAAAGTTAATAAGTCAGTTGAGAACCTGCTTCAAATCCCATCTGTTACAGATGCAATGGCACAAGTACTTGTACAAAATAGCATCATGGCAATTGGTGACTTCATGGCAACTCCTGCGGATGAAATTGCTACTATGACTGGTGTTGATGCTGCTACAGCACAAACTGCAATTGATGAAGCTGCAAAGTTAGTTGAAGAAGGAACAATTGAGCTTCAACCAGAAGGTGAAGAAGAATTAGTATCTGCTTCTGCAGTTCCTAAGTACCTAGGTATTATTAATAAAGAAGGTGCTGAGCAGGAAGATGAAGGTTCAGACAAATTTAATGAAGCAGAAAGAAGATTAAGAGAAGAATTAGCTGCATTTAAAATTAAGTAATTTTAAAATAGAAAAGTGTAGTCATACTACGGAGATAAAATGCCTAAGAAAATATTTGAATTGGCCAATGAACTCGGAAAGAAGCCATTAGACCTCGTAGAAGAGCTGAAGTCACACGGATTCTCAGTAAGAAACCACATGTCGGTATTATCTGATGAAGATATTACTAAGTGGGAATCACTTACTGGAGGAAGTGCTGGAGATGCACCTGCTGAGAAGGCGACAAAGAAGAAAACGGTCAAAAAGAAAGCTGCAAAAAAGGCGACTGTAAGAAAGAAGTCTGCGGCACAAGCTGACGATGATAGTGAGGAAGATAAACCTGCTAAGAAGACAGTTACTCGTAAGAAGAAGACTGTTGTACGTCGTAAAGCTTCATCAAAATCTTCGGAGGCAACTTCTGATGATGAAAACACTGAAGCTATTGTTGAATCTTCTGAAGATATTGAAGTAAATGCAGAAGAGACTGTAAGTACTCCTGTTGCTGAAGAAGCTCACGCTCCTGAAGTAGAGGAAGAAAAAGAAGTTGAAGCTAAGGAAGCAAAAGAAGAAGTTGCTGTCGAGGCTAAGACTGAAGAGAAAAAAGCTTCTGAAGAAAAAGAAGAGAAGAAAGAATCGACGACTCTAGATGGAAAGCCATTTGGTCTAAGAATTGTTTCAGCTCCAACTAAAGAAGATAAAGAGAAAGCTGCTGCTCGCAAGGCAAAGAAAGCTGCTACTAAGGACGAAGAAGTTCAAGATGATATCAACACTAAAGCAGGTGTTGTTGAAGGTGATGAAGATCGTACAGCTAAGAAGGATAAAAATCGTCTAAGTGGTCTTGCTTCTATGTTAAGTGCTAAGAAGACGGTTAACCGTTCACAAGCTCTTAACGAAGAACGTGCAACTTCAGAGCTTAAGTCTTACTCTTCACTTCAAGGTACTGGACGCCCAATGTATACTCAAGTTAAGAGAAAGCGTCAGTACTCAGGACCTTCGAAATCAACTGAGATTACAGAAGTAAAAGAAGCAAAGAGAATTATTAAGCTTCACGGTGGTGCTTACGCTGAGCAATTAGCGAAGAAGCTATCTATTAAGCTTAAAGATATGATCGATAAGTGTCTTGACCTAAATCTACTTGTTAGAAATGGTGACTATATTGGTCTTAAATTAGCGGGACAAATTGCGTCTCTTTACGATTATAGAGTAGAGGATCAGACTTTTGATGAGGATGCGGCACTTGGGAAAGAATCTCTTTCTGAAGAGCAACTAAATAAGCTTCCACTTCGAGCTCCTGTTATTACAATTATGGGTCACGTTGACCACGGTAAAACAACTCTACTAGATTATATTAGAAATGAATCGATTGCTGCTGGCGAAGCTGGTGGGATCACTCAGCACATTGGAGCTTACTCGGTAGATGTTAAAGACTCTAAGCTTACTTTCCTAGATACTCCAGGTCACGCGGCCTTTGGTGCTATGAGACAGCGTGGTGCTGATATTACAGATATTGTTATTTTAATTGTTGCTGCTGATGATGGTGTTATGCCTCAGACTGTAGAGTCAATTAAATACATTCAATCTGCAGGTAAGCCTTTAATTGTAGCGGTTAACAAAATGGACCGTGAAGGTGCTAACCCAGATCGTATTAAACAAGCTCTAACAGAATTTAATATCACTCCTGAGGAATGGGGTGGGGAAACTCAATTCTGTCATATTTCTGCACTTAAAGGTGATGGAGTTGATGAACTTCTTGAAGCAATTGCACTTCAAGCTGAAATCATGGAGCTTAGAGCTGAACCTAAAGGGCCAGCTGAAGGTGTTGTTATTGAATCAAGAATTGAGCACGGACGTGGTCCTGTTGCAACTGTTCTTGTTCAAACAGGGACACTTAAAAAAGGTGACTCAATTGTTGTTGGAGAAACTTTTGGACGTGCAAGAAGTTTAACTGACCATAAAGGTGTTCAACATAATAAAGTTGGGCCTTCGATGCCAGTACAAATTATTGGACTTGCAGAAGCGCCATCTCCAGGAGATAGCCTAAACGTTGTTAAAAACGAAAGAGAAGCAAAGAAGATTGCTCAAAACCGTATTGATGAAAGAATCAGAATTGAAACTGCAGCTCAGACTCAAGGGCCAAAAGTTTCTCTTGAAGACTTCTTTGCAACTGCTGTATCAGATGAGGGACAAAAGAAAGATCTTAACCTTATCATTCGTTCAGATGTTCAAGGATCTTTTGAAGCGATTAAATCTGCTATTGAAACAATTTCAAATCCAGAGGTTGAAGTTAAAGTTATTCGCGGTGGTGTCGGTCAAATTAGTGACTCAGACATTGAACTGGCAAATACTTCGGGTGCCTTTGTTCTTGGATTTAATATGAGACCATCAACTTCTGCACGTAAGCTTTCTGAGCAGTATGGAATTGATGTTAAGACTTACTCAATCATCTATGAACTAATCAATGATGTGAAACTAGCTGTTGAAGGTCTTCTCGATCCTGAGTTTACTGAAGAGTATATCGGGCGCGCGGAAGTACGTGATACATTCTCTGTTCCTAAAGTTGGAACAATTGCTGGTTCAATTGTTGTTGATGGTGCCATCCAAGTTGGTTGTAACGTACGTCTTCTTAGAGAAGGTAAGATCATGTTTGATGGTAAGATGTCTTCTCTTAAGAGATTTAAAGATGATGTTAAAGAAGTTAAAAATGGTTACGAATGTGGTGTTGGCCTAGAAAATTACAACGATGTAAAAGTTGGCGACCTATTCGAAGCATATAAACTGAAAGAAAAGAAACGTAAGCTTGAGGATGTTTTAACAGCAGACTCACCAATTCTTTAATTCGGTTGGAGATGTCATGAGTGGCAATAAGAAAAAACTTCAATATGAAGAACAAATTAAAAATGAAGTAAATCAATTACTTCGTCGTGGACTAGATAACTCTGCGTTCACATTTTGTTCGATTACTAAGGTTGAGATAAGCCCAGACTTTTCTACGGCAAAGTTATATTGGGATACATTCGATCCTTCTAGAAGAGGTGATATTGCTAAGGCGATGGATACTTCTCTAGGTAAAATTAGAAGTCACCTTGCTAAGACTTTACAAGTAAGACACACACCTTCATTAACTGCTGAGTATGACTCGCAATTTGAAGATGAGCAGGAAATTGAAAAACTACTGCAATCTGAAAAAGATAAAGGAAAGTCTTTCTAATGGCTTCAAGAAATAAGAAATTTAAGGGCCCAATCTTTGGGCCTTTCTTTTTTAAAGTTGATAAACCAAAAGGGATAACTTCCTTTGATGTTATTAGGCGCTTTAAAAAAAACCTTCCTAAAAATATTGGTAAGATCGGACATTTTGGAACTCTTGATCCATTTGCAACTGGTCTACTTGTTATTGGTATTGGACCTGCAACAAGATTAAATCAATACACTCAAATTGATTCAAAAGAGTATATTGCGACAGGAATTCTTGGTGTTAATTCTCCAACAGGTGATTTTGATACTGAAGAAGGTACAATTGAAGAATTAGAGTTTTCTGACGTAAGCTTCGATGAGGTAAAGAGTCAGCTTGAAACTTTTATTGGTCCGTATATGCAAAGCCCTCCCGCTTTCTCAGCAACTAAGCACGAAGGCAAGGCGCTTCATGAGTGGGCACGAGAAGGTGTCTTTATTGAAAAGCCACCTGTTGAGCGAACAATTCATGAAATTGAACTATTAGAGGTTCAGGGCCGTAAGATCGTCTTTCGTGTTTGTGTTTCTTCTGGAACTTATATCCGAGTTCTCTTTGATGACCTTGCTAAGAAATTAGGAACAAGAGGTGCTCTGGAAGACTTAAGACGAACTAATTCAGCAGGAATTGATTTAGAAAATAGTATTGATTTGGCAATCTTTGATGATGAGAATTTCAGCGCTAATGATTTTTTATTGAATTACACAAATCCGATAACTGAACTTATTGGATTTGAAAAAATAGAATTAGACGAGGCCATGAGCCTACGTTTTGTTAATGGCCAAACATTAAAAATGGATGTGGCCGATGGCCACTATTGGATGAGATCGCAAAATCAAACACTTGGACTCGCGGCCGCAAATGGTGGACTACTTAAGAGTTGCGTGGGCTTTAGTCCAGCTGCGTTAGATAAAATCGATTTAACTATGTGTAATTCCTTAGACGAATAATTTTAATTCGTGCTATACTCTAGGAAATTACAAGTGAAATTTAAGGAGATAAAGTGAATACTACTTTAATTGCATTAGCCATTGCATTATTAGTTGTAACAGGGATGGTTGTCCAACTAGGTGTTTTAAGCCTTCTTTCAGGTTCATTCTTCTTCCTATTTGGGAAGTCGAAGTTTGAAGTTCTAAAATCTTCAGATGATGAAAGTTTTGCTTTTGGTTACCGTTGGAATAATTCTAGGCAGCCTGCTAAGTTTAACCACGTTACGGTAAGGCTATTCAACCCATTTGGTAAGAAAACTCAAGTAACTGTTTCAAGTGACTTTGCTGTTCAAGATTCTGACTTTGGTATTGAAGTTAAAATGGGACCGGCTTTTAAAGATATTTTAGAGCTTGAAAACCTTGATTCTTCAACAGTTGAAATCGAACTTAAGTCTAAAGACGGTGTTACTCAATCTCGCACAATGAAGGGACGCAAGTTTATTGAAGCATTCCGTGGTGCTGAAAATACTGTTGAAACATTTAATGAAAAATATGGTTACGTAAAACCAAAGATGTTTTATCACCAAACAACTCGTTCATTTATTGCAGATGCCATTCCACAAGGTGATATTCCTGTAGGACTTAGAATTTCTGCAAACCCACAGTTTGCTGGTGAATTCGCTGGTGCTGCTGGTGCAGGAGCTCCTGCTCAAGAAAACTTTGCTGTTTCTAAGGTATGGATTGAAGAAGGTTGTATTGTTTGTAACGCTTGTGAAGGTATTTACCCTGAAGTATTCGAAGTTACAGATACTAACTGTGTGATTCGTCCAGATGCGCCACTTGATAACGGACTTTTAATTCTTGAAGCTGCTGAAGCTTGTCCAACTGAAGTTATCAAATTCAATAAAGCATAATTCAGATTTTAAATTTTGATATAAATAAGGCCCTCGAAAGAGGGCCTTGTTGTTTCTATTTTCTGTTATAATTATTAAATGGAAGTAGATAAATATTCAACACTCTTATCTCCTGTTGATAACGAGCATTTTAAACGCCGTTTTTTCTTAACTGGAGAACCAATTAACGAATCCCTTATAACCAATGTTTTCTTTGTTCCTAGGGCCGGTGACAAGTGGCTATACCTTGTTAAAGACAGTGGTAAGCTTGACTATCCTGGAGGAGAATTAAGAGAAGGGGAAAGCGTTATTTTTGGTTTAGAGCGAATGCTAGGTCTTGAACTTGGCATTAGTATGAAAAGTATTAACAAACTTGGGCATTGGATCTTAGAAGATAAATACGAGACGCCCTTGCGAGAGCATTTTTCTCATCCTATCTCAGCTGCTGTCGTTTTCACTGGAGATGCAAATTTCGTTAACTCTAATAATTTAAAATCAGCTACCACTGAAGAGGTTTGCCGACTTCTAAAGTCAGAAAACCGCCATTTACAAGCAGATATTTACTTAGCTTGCGCTGAGTATTTAGAGTCTTTGGATTAATTTAAGACGAAGGGGATACATGAATAGAATTACTCTAAGATATTTAACTCATGAGGATAAGGATGAATTCTTTGCTGCTTTCCATGAGGACTGGGAAAACAATTTTGACTTTGTTCATTACTGGGAAACTCTAGCTAATAGAGAGTTTGAGAAATATGTTTCGATAGCTCCGGAGTTTGCAAGGGGAATTCATATTCCAAAAGAGCACGTAGCTGCCGCATTACTTTTTGCCTTCAACGAGGACGGGAGAATAGTAGGCCGTACATCAATTCGTTTTGAATTAAACGATCATCTTTTAAAGGTTGGTGGCCATATTGGTTATGGAGTATGCCCCAGTTTCCGCCGTCAAGGATATGCGACTCAAATCCTTGCTGAGTCCTTAAACTACGTTAGGGCCAATATTAAGGGCCTTAAAAAGGTTCTTGTTACTTGTGATGAAGGTAATATTGGATCTGAGAAGACAATTCGTAAAAACGGTGGCCAGCTTGAGAATGTTATTGAGGTTGATGGTGTGAAGAAGATGAGGTTTTGGGTCGAGTTGTAATTTTTTAGGGACTTTAATTCAATGAGTAGTAGTGTGGTTTTTGAAGTTGGTTACCCGAAGGCTCCCTTTATGTTCAGGAAGAATTGTATGCCTGCAAGAGGCAGGAGCCGAAGCAGGCTGTGGTCGCCTCTGGGTTGTTCGGCATCATTTTGCCATCGTGGTTTTAAATTATAACATTCTTTAATTCAATGAGTAAGTAGTGTGGTTTTTGAAGTTGGTTACCCGAAGGCTCCCTTTATGTTCAGGAAGAATTGTATGCCTGCGAGAGGCAGGAGCCGAAGCAGGCCGTGGTCGCCTCTGGGTTGTTCGGCATCATTTTGCCATCGTGGCAAATGACGCCTCCAAAAAAAGAAACCCGCCTGGACAGGGCGGGTTTCAAATTTAAGAACAATTTATCGGTAGATGGTTCGGATTATTTTCCTTCCATCGGATTAATTAGTCTGAAGTATAATCCAAGAAGTTTTACGTTTCTCTTCATATCTCCGTAGAAGCTATCTACATCTTTAGTAACTTTCATTTTCGTCATCGCTTCACCAACTAGCTGATCCATTTGCTGAATCTGAGCGAAGCTGTTTTCTTGGATATCTCTTAAGAAAACATCTCCTAACTTGATTTGCTCGTTATTATTTAGACCTTGGATGATCTTTGTAATAACTGGTGCGAATAGCTCAACTTGACCTTGCTCGTTCACAGAAGGCATTGAAAAGTTGTTCAGAAGGTTAGTGATCTTATTGTCTAAGTAAGTATCCTTGTTTCCAGTCTTTGCCATTTGAATCATATCAACTGTTGAACAGTATTGCTCAGAAAGACGACATGCTTCAGCTTCAAAAGCGATTGGAGCGATTGCCTGGCTAAGTACTTGGTTAATGTATTCAAGTGACACACCTTCAAGACCAATCTCATTCATCATTGTTGTAAATTGTGCTGATACAAAGTATGAACCAGCTTGTTTTACAAGTGCTCTTTGAGCAAGGAATCCTGCAATCATCTCTTTTTGATTTTGTGAAGCAAGAAGAGCGTTGATCTGAGCGAAGTATTTCTCCATCTCTGATTTAATTGCTGTTGCATCACCAAGAGCTGCTGCCATATCAAGCTCTGTCTTTTGAGCTTTCATTGTATCTTCAGTTGCACCTTGTGCCGCTGGAGTTTGAGCAAGTTGAAGTCCTGCGATTTGTGCCTGCTCCCATTCTTTAAAGAATGTTGACCAACGCTCATCGTGAGAGATTAACTGCATCATACTCGCTTTCTTAATAACGTTACCAGCTACATATGAATCTTGTGCGTAAGGTACATATGCTTTTCTGATATCAGTTTTCTCTGCTACATAATCCTCTGGGATTTGGTAAGTTTGCCCTTCGTGCTCAAAAGTCTCAGTAAGTAGGTCGTTTTGAGAAATGTGGTTTACCCAAAATGCACGAGCAGGGTTAGCTGTTTGTTCAAAAGTATCAATGTTACCGTAAACTAGACCACCGATAGCAGCATAGTTAGTTTCAACTTCACCAACTTCAACTTTAAAAGCTCCGTTAGTTAGTGGGATATTACGTCCAGTTTCTGGGTCATATACTAGTGGTGTAACTTGACCAGAAAGAACTTCTCCAATTGTTGATTGTACAATTGAATCTTTAATATCAATTCCAAATAGGTACTGCTCTAGTAACTGGTATGGAATTCTTAAAGAGTTTGAACGGTACTTATAAGAGTACGACTCTGACTCTGTAAGTGCTACAAGAGCTGCAGCCTTATCATATTCAACACCACGGTTTTTAGCTCTGTATGAATCACTATCTAGTGAGATTGCCTCATTCCACTTAGTTTCAACAACCATTGGTTTTTGCGTTGCTACTTGTAGAACTGTTCCATCTTCAGCTGTTACTTCAGTTTGAGATGGTACAAGAGTCGAAACAAATCTCTTGTTTCTTTGTGCTTCAGTATCAAGTCCAGCACCTGGAGTGATATCTGGAGTTGCAACTACCGACTGTAGGAAGAATAGTGATTTAATTACACCATTAACTAGGTCGTTAGTTGTTGCATCATGAGTTGCTTGATCTGCTTGAGAGTACAACTCTGGAGTATAAATTAGGTGGTAGAATACCTCTTCATTCATCATTCTTAGCTTGTAGAACTTGTCCATTAGCCAACCAAATGCTGCTCCACCGTAGAATTCCTTACGCTTACCTGGGAAGTAGATATACTCATACATCTGACGGTAGTCAGCAATTTGGTAATCTACGATTTCTTCAAAAGATGAACCAAAGTCGTGTCTGTTACACTGAGGAGAGTTTCCAGCGTCCTCATCTGAACAGAATCTAATTCTCTTAAGACCAGCTTCCGCCATAAGTCTATGCTTAGAGATATTTGATGGGTTTCCGTTTTCTCCAACTAGTGCATCAACAACATCTTTAATTCTTACTAGGTGATAGTATAGACCTGGTTCGAATTCAGACTCTACAGAAGATACCTTAACGTCAACACCGTTGATCTCTACAGATTTCTTTCTTGAGTTTGTGTAACCTTCAAGTTCAACCATCCCTGTATAAGCTGCACGTAGTGCGTATACATCGTATGGAGCTAGACCATCGTAAGTAGCGTGGTCATCAATTGTATAATCCATAACAGAAGATGAAGTTCTCTTAGTTTCTTTTTCTCCTGGGAATACCCAGTTCTTCTTATCAAATGATCCAACGAAGTTGTGACGTAGACCAAGGTTGTGTCCAATTTCGTGAGCAAGAGTCGGCATCCAAATATCAATTAGGATATCGTTCTTACCTTCGTCAGTTTGTGCCATCTTTAGAACATCGTAGTTCTTAGCAAGATTACTTAGAGCAAACTCAGCTGTTTCGTGGTTACAAATTGGGTTTTTATTACCTTTTGCATCGTACTCCATTGAGTGCTTGATCTTCGCTTGAAGGGCCTCAATTGAGTTGTCACCATGAATCGCAGCTTGTAGTGCAACATCATCTTTATTAGCAATTGCTTGCCAAGCAGCATGTACTGCTTTTGCTTCTTTTTGGTTAGCTCTTGTGAAGTTAGAAAGAACTTCATCTTTATCAAATGAGCTAGCTCTAAAGTCGTTCTTCATTAGACGGTGAGCATCTTTGATTTTCCCCATCTGTGAAGCGATATTTGGACGCTTAATTGTGTTAAGTAGGCTGCTCTTT
Source organism: Halobacteriovorax sp. XZX-3 (assembly GCF_043196495.1). Classification (NCBI taxonomy): domain Bacteria; kingdom Pseudomonadati; phylum Bdellovibrionota; class Bacteriovoracia; order Bacteriovoracales; family Halobacteriovoraceae; genus Halobacteriovorax; species Halobacteriovorax sp. XZX-3. The sequence goes on from NZ_JBEBMO010000001.1 coordinate 40,632, forward strand.
AAGTTAGTATGAGCAACACCATGACGGTGAGATTTCATCTCAGCTTTCTTTGTGCTTTGAGATACTGTTTCACCTTCAATTTCAACTTCAACTTCATCAGAGTCAGCAACTTGTGTATTTTGTCCTGCCGCTTGAGTCTTTGCCTTGTGCTCAGCTAGAGCATCTTCAATAGCTTTCTTATTAAGCTCATCAGCAAGGTTTTTAAGCTCTTTAGTTGGAGTAATATTCTTAATAAAGTTCTTCTCTGCGATGGCCTTATCAACCATCCAGTTAATTGAAGACTTCATGTTACCACCGTATAGGTAAACAGAAGCTGATTCAACAACACCATTTCTTGGGTTAAATGACGGTCCACCAAGTCCAATGATTGAACTTGAAGTTGCTTTTTCTACCCAGTAGATGTGGTTACGTTGTAGATCACCAAGGTGAGTTTTTTCTACTACCTCGATATTTACTGAACGTGACTCACCATCAAGATTGTGAGTAAGAGAAAGATTCTTCGTTCCTGCTGGAATTGAATCATCTTTTTCTATTTTAAGAGTGATAATATCACCACGTCCTTCATATTGTGTACCTTTGAAAGCACGCTTGAAGCCTAGGTTGATATCATCAACAACTTTTTGAGAAGAAACGATAATCTTATTTCTTAAATCAAGTTCTGTTTGAGTCAGTTTTCTAATTAGCTTCCCATCTTTATCATATTTATTTGATGGAATACCTGTAAGTACGTACTCGATATTTTTACCATTTCTGATATCAAATACCATTGGTAGATCTACCGTTGTATCAAAGTCACGAGTTTGCTCAGTGTATCCTTTTGGTACTAGCTTAGAACCAGTGAATAGACCAAAGTTAAACTTCTTTTGTACTTCGTAAGAAAGGTTTTGCTCTGGTTCTTCGAACTCTTGATTATACTTCATGAAAGTAGTTCTTTCTTTGAAAGTCATTGTTTCATTCTGTTGTCCCCAGTAATCTCCACCGAAGTCAGCACAGTTAAAGAAGTTTCCTTTCTTATAAGTTGATTGAGTAGAGAAGTTAAGGAATTCATCTCTTCCGTCAACTACTTGTACGATGTCACTTACTTCTGTAAGACCATGGGCCTTACCTCCACCACAAACGCTCATTAGGTAAGGGTCTAGTGACGTAAGAACATCACCAATTTGATCGTTTCCAAGATTAACTACTGCAATTGCTCTCTCATCATTGTGACTTGCTGGAACGTAAACGATTCCACCTTTGTCATTCTTACTTTCACGGAAGTATTCTGCTTCAAAAGCTAGTAATGGTTCAGTGTCAAGATCAGTTGATCCTGTCTTATCAAGTAGTGGTCTTGATCTTTTTACTAGAACACGATCTGGCTCAAAGTGGAACTTAACGATTTCAACGTGGAAAGTCGCTTTAGAACCTGCAAAACTGTAGTTAAAGATATTTGGAGAGTCTTCTAATACTCTTCTAAAAGTGAATTCTTGATTCTTAAATTTTTCAAGTTTTAGCCAAGCTGTCGATAGCTCTTCTCTGATCTCAGTTGGGTAAATCTCTTCTGGTTGAGAGTCTTTTTCTAGTTGAATGAATTTTGCATCTTCAGCAACTGTACTAGAAGAGATTTTCGTCTCAGCTAGGATCTCATCATTATCATCGATATCGTACTTGAATTTAACGTACTTAATTTTTTCAGAAATTTCTGAACGTAGGAAACAGTTATCAAGAGCGATTCTAGCTCTCTTTGCTGTATCAGCGTCACATCTAGAAAATAGTAAGTTAAATCTTTCTGCACGAACTAATTTTTCTTCGTTATCAGTTAGGTCTTCTTTCTTGATAACACGAGCAAAGTAAGCTTTGCTTTCATTGTCATCAAGAATAACCTTGATTAGATCCTTGTTTTCAAAAACATGACCATCATGCTTAGACGTTGTGAAAGCATTTTCGTTATTAAGGATTCGGTCTTCAAGTTGTCCTACTGTGAATAGGTTATTTTCAACCTTGTCACGACGGTAGATTGTCGCGATTTCTTTTTGATCCATTCCGAAAACACCTGTGTAAGTTCTGTTTTCGATTAGGTAGTCAACTTTATAGTGAGTTGATTCCGAACGGTCCTTCTCAACATATCTGATATGTCTTGTTTTCTCATCAAGATCATTCTTTACATTTTCTCTTTGGTAGAAATCAACACCGTATTGAAATAATGGAATACGATCAAGCTTTGAAGCTTTAACTGGAAGAACATCGCGAATGATTTTATTAGAAGCGCTAAGAGTTTGTGCACTAGCATTTACTGGAGCAATATACGCTACTAGGTAGTTTGTTGTAAGATCAAATGTAATCTCAAATTTCTGACCTTCTTTTTCTGCGAAAATAAGAAGATCTTTTACAAGAACATTATAAGTCTTATCATTAGAACTAACGATTTGAGTTGAGTAAAGAGTCTTTGCTTCACTTCCAACACTTGTGTCGATTAGGTCTGTTGAAATTCTGTTTTTAGAAAGCTCTTCTTGAGTCGCAACTGCTTTTGATTCAATAACTAGCTTAGCTGAAGTAACAGAGTTCTTAGTACGGTAACTTTCTTGTGCAAAATCAGGCTCTTTGTCCGGAAGAGTCTTTGCACAACTTGAAAGGATCGCTGCCAATGCGAAAGCATGTGTAAGGCCTCTGAGCATTCCAAACTTGTTTTCATTTTTGATTTTCATTTTTTCTTCTACCTTTGTTCTTTTTGTCATTTGTTCTTCTTTCTCTTTGTCTTCGTTATGTGTGTTCTATATTTTTATTGTTAGTGATGCATAAACTGATGAATCTCTTTCATCAAATAGGTCGATCACAACCTTTTTCCCATCAGGTGATAGGGGAGTTCCTCCAAATTCATGACCTACCTCTAGGTTGTATTTAGGGCCAAAGCTATAGCCAATGGCCTGTGAGAACGAATAAGCATCTTTAGTATTATTCTGGTATGTCCAACCCTTCATATACGTTCCTCCAAGTGATAGGTATAGCGCATCCGACACGCTGTATGTCAGATATGCAACTGATGAAAGACTATATGAAGTATTTGAGCTTCCAGTCATTGTTGTTTCATACTCATGGAAGTTCTTGGATGCACCAAGAATAACTAATGCAGATAGGTCCTTAATCCCAATAACACTATCGGCTATTGATAGGCCTTCACTTAAGCTAATTCCTGCTTGAAGCTTAGAATATTTTCTAGATACCTTACTTGTTGGAAGTTTTAACGATGCCGTACCAAATGAAACAACACCATCAAATGGCTGAGAAGCCTTTCTAGTAAAGGATACTGACGTATCGCTGATTCTACTTTTTCGCTCATCAACAAAGTCTTTTGATACTGTTGTTTTAGCGGCGAAACTACCTTTATCTGTAATAATATTGAAACGAAATGAGTTATACATTCCACTATAGTGGCCTGCCTCAGATGTCTTTAATAAATCTCTTGAAACTGTCGTATCAACTCTAGCTGACCAATTTCTAGTCGCACCTGGTGCTTTTTTGACACCCTGGATATTACTAGTGCTACTTTGGGCAACAACAGATGTTGTTGTAAGCGCAAGTAAAATTAATGAGATACACTTAAATGGTGTCACTCTGTCTCCTTTTTTCGTTCCTGAAAATGAAATTCGTTCAATACTTGATGCAAACGGTATGCCATTTGTTCATCTTCGGACGAGTTCGCATTTGAAGTAAATATATAACAATAGGAGTACGAAGACGCTGACTTTGGAAAATCTACAGGGTTGTTTAGTGAGTTGACGATTTTTGAGGGAAGTATAAAGGGAGGCCGTGGGACGGCCTCCGATTACACCTAGGCCCAAAAGAGAGAGGGATTATGAGGGATATTGGGGCCTAAATGATATTTATACCAAAATATAAACATGGGCGCCGCGATGCAGCACTCTCATTTTGAATATGCCTTATTAACGGATTTAGCGCTATCGAAGATAAGTTAATTTTGTTTAAGAAGAGTAAATTAACCTTTAGAGGAATCGTTTCAGAATTCCTGATGTGATCATTTCTTTGAATCCGACTTCATTTTCTTGCCACACTTCTTCAACAGTTACACCAGTGTCTACTGTTGGGCATTCAAATGTAAGTACAGGTGCTCCAAGCTCAACACTTCCGTAAGTTCCGAGTGAGCCAGGAGTTGGGTAGCCGATATCATCTGCAATTGGATAATTATTGTGTTTGGCCAAAAGCTGCGCAACATCCTTACAGTCACCATTGTAATTTACAATTGGTTTCCATGAGTGAATTGATAAAATAAAGGCCGGTGGATACTCAATAAAGAGCTTATTTAGGAATTGGTTTTCAGGCTCACTTAATGGAGCACTTCCTGGATTGTACTTATCTTCTTCGAATTCACTTTCCCAGCTTTGAGTAGGTAAGTTTCGATTAAGATCAACTCCATTAGCATTAACGCGGGTTCCTGCATTAACACCATCTTTATTGACGATAGGAATAACGACTAGAGGTAGATCTGTTTCAACTTCAGTCTTAAGCCATGAAAAGATTTCTTTTAGGCAGTGAACTCCCTCGATTTCATCTCCATGAACTCCTGCCATCAGATAGATATAGCGAGGTGAATCAACTTTATTTTTAAAAGCTTCGATTTCAAGGTTGTTAACTGTTTTTCCAGACTCTAGTTTAATAAATTCCATAAAGAAATTGTGGTGGAAGTTTCCTTTTTTGTAAATGAAGTTTTATACTTATGACTTTAAAAAGGAATACTTAAGTAATGAAAAAGAAAAACATACTAAAAACTTTAGAATATTTAGAAAGCGTACTTGATACACAAGATGATCATGATGCAATTGCTCAGCTTCGTGAAAGCGTCGAGCTCCTTGAGGATGTCGATAATGGCGTTGCAAGTGGCAATGGACACTTCAGTATACCAATGGAGGCCATGGGAGCCTATACTGTCTATAGTGACGGTGGATGTCGTGGGAACCCTGGACCTGGAGCGTGGGGGGCAATGGGACAAAATCCAGATGGTGTCGTTTTCTTTGAAAGCTCTGGCTTTGAGTATCAGACAACTAACAATCGAATGGAGCTTACTGGTGCCATTGAATCATTGAAGTCACTAGAGAATGAATTGGAAGAGATGGGGCTAGATCATGGACATGCCGCTTTCCTTTATAGTGATTCGAAATATGTTGTTGATGGAATTACGAAATGGGTTCCTGGTTGGAAGGCACGTGGTTGGAAAAAAGCCGACAAGAAGACTCCAGAAAATATTGAGCTGTGGCAAAGTTTTGATGAAGTGGCAGGACGTTTTTCTAATCTTCAGTTTCGTTGGGTAAAAGGACATAGTGGTCATCCGCAAAATGAGCACTGCGATATGTTGGCCAATAAGGCAATGGATGAAAATATTTAAGGCTTGAAAAGCAGACCAAAGCACTTTAATCTATTTATATAAATATTAATTAGTAAAAAGACTTCAATAAATTTAGACAAAGGATGTTAAATGAAGAAACTACTAGCAACAATGGCAATCGCGCCATTACTATTTGTTTCATGTGGTAAGAAAGAGGAAGTAAAGCCTGAGACTGAAAATGATAAAATCTTCTATTCAGTTGGACATGTTTACGGAAAGAGATTTAAGGATTTCAAACTTACTGAAAGAGAAATGAATAACCTTGTTCAAGGTGTTCGTGACGGTATGACTAAAGATGCAACTGATATTGATACAAGACAATTTGCATTTAAATTTAGAGATATCGTAAACCAAAGAATGAGCGAAGTATCTAAAACAGAAAAAGATGCAGGTGCAAAATTCCTAGAAGAATTTGTTGCTAAAGAAGGTGCTAAGAAGACTGAATCTGGTTTAGCTTACAAGATCATTGAAGCTGGTTCTGCAAAGAAGCCAACTGAAACAGATACTGTAAAAGTTCATTACAAAGGTACTCTAAGAGATGGAACTGAGTTTGATTCTTCTTATAAGAGAAATAAGCCAATCGAATTCCCTCTTAACAGAGTTATTAAAGGTTGGACTGAAGGGATGCAACTTATTGGTGAAGGTGGAAAAATTAAGCTAGTAATTCCATCTGAGCTTGCTTATGGTGATCAAGGTGCTCCTCCATCAATTCCTGGTGGTGCAACACTTACTTTCGAAGTTGAACTAATCGAAGTTCTTCCAGCTGCAAAGAAATAATTCTTAATCGAATTAATCAAATAAAAAGTCGATAAAGTATAGGCCTTCTTAAGTTATCTTAATGAAGGCCTATTTTTTTTCACATCAAATGACATTCAATTTTCGTTATGCTTTCCTTTTAGTATTGTTTCTAATTAGGGAGGAAAGATGAAAGTAATTCTACTGATTGCCTTATTGTTACAACCTATCTCTGAAGCTTCTTTCTTTAAGCATAAAAGAGAGAAAGAATCATTCTTTGCTTATATTATTAGGATATTGATTAAGCCTTCAATTCCTCATGATGGTGAAGGTGATACTTAAAAGGCATATCCAACAGATAGGCCAAACATTGTTTGATCTGTCGATTGTTGGAAGCCATCTGCGAATTCTTCATCAGTTTGGATAGCATCAAAATTAGCTTTGAAAATAAGTGATTGAGAAGTTGAAACCTTATACTCAAGACCTAAGCTGACTGATGGAAGAAGCATTGCGCTTCCAACTCTAACTGTATCTTGGATACTCGTTTCAGAACGGCCAAAGCCTGCGCCTAGTGAAATAAAGTAGCTGAAGCGATAACTCCAACTATTATTAAATGAAATTTTTAAGGCCGCTGTCCCCATCATTCTTTTGGTTTCCTGCTCAACATTTGGATTTAGAAGTGTCAGAAGATCTAGATCGTAGCGAAATCCTATGATTGTTTGAAAAGTTTGATTAATAGGGATGGCGTAGTTAAATTGAAACGTGTCACCAGTTCTCGTTCCATCATTATTAATACTAGAACTTGTCGATTCACTTAAGCCTTGATTCTTCCCGTAGAAAAATTCAAATCGATTATCATAGCGTTGAAATTGTTTTTCTCTAAGAGACATCTCTTCTTCTGCTAGCATCTGTTTGTATTTTGCATCTCCAAGAATTTTAGGGATTTCTAACCATACTCGCTCAGGAGAGTAGTTAACTGTAACAATTTGACCTTTTTCAAAAGGCACGCGCATATTATTATCAGTCACAATCCACTGAGAGTATTCTTTCGTTATGGAGATAGCACGGGCCGTAAAAGAAATCTTCTTCGAAGAAAATAGAGAGACTTGTCCCTTTACAATATTATCAACTCGTCCTTTTCGAATAACAAAAGACATTCCATCATTAGCAATATTTTGAATAACAATTAGGTTTGTATTGAGGTCATACTTTTCGGCAAAGGACGCTGTGGCCAATGATAGAAATGTAATTGTGACTAAAAGAGTTTGCAAAAATCTTTGAACGCTATTCATATAAGTATTTTATAACCAATGACAAGTTTAAGAAATCATTGGCAAATACTCCTTATTTGCAATTGATAACCAAGTGCTTTGGTATAGTAATATTAATAGTTTAACTTTATTTATTAATCTCCGATATGAAATTAGGGATTTATGGATATGAAACTTAATAATGCATTTTACATTCTCTTCGTTGTACTTTTTGTCGCGTGTAAGCCGGTGAGTAATACCGCTCGCAATAACGTTGATTCATCAGACACTTCTGATATTACTAAAAGACATCAGATTACACTTATTGAAGTTTCTTCAAATCAATTGATTCTTAATGGGACAAACCTTTCAACAATAAGTGCTGTTAAAACAAAGAATGGCCCACAAGTTATTAATTTAAATATTTTATCAAAGTCAGCAAATATGGTGAGGTTAGGAGTACCTAATGGTTTAAAGATCGTTGGTGGCTTTATTTATGACCTTATTGTTACAGATGCCTTTGGACAAACAGTGACATCTGTAAGTTTTGATGTCCAAAATAGTTCGATTTCTACAAGTAAAATTCAAGATGGAGCAATTACGAATTCGAAATTGAGTTCTCTTGGTGCATCTAGTGCAGGACAAGTTCTACAGTATAATGGATCAGCTTGGGTTGCTGTTGATTACCTTGGTGGCTCAAACTACTTAGGTCGATTAATTCTTGATGCTGGAGGAGGAGTTACACCACCTTCTGTAGCAGGAGTTAATAATGGTGACTTCTATGTTGTTAATGATGCAGCACCAGTTGTCGGTGATCTAAATGGTGATGGAAATATTGAAACCTTCACTGCAGGGGACATCATTCGCTTTAATGAATCGACTAATAAGTGGGATCTGCAATTAAGTAATGGTAGTTATGCTGGCCCTTGGGATATTAGTGGTTCACATATTAGACGAGTAGGTTCAGGTGGAAAAGTTACAATTTCTGATGATCCTTATGAAGGCCCTTCAAAATTAACTGTAAGTGGAAATATTGCAGGCCCTACTACTGCTGAAGAAAGTATTCTACTGCATGTTGGTGGAAATGTTAGTTCTGGTTTAGGATCTAGTTGGGCAAGGGCATTATCATTTGGTTTAAGACAAGAGCATAATGCCACGATGGGAGTATACGGAAGTAACACTAATGTCGGTGGGATGAATTACTTCTTTATCGATGTTGATGGAGACGGAGATAGTTTAACTTCATCTTTTTGGAATTCTGCTGAATTCTATATCGACTCTTCAGGGAGAACTTCTGTTGGTGGTATTCCTAATCCACTATATCTGTTCTACGTTTATGGTAACTCGGGAATAAATGGAAACTTTAATGTTTCATCGACTGTTACAGCTGCTGCATTTGTAGGGGACGGTTCTGGGATTACAAATATTAATGCTATCAATATGACTAATTCTGGAACGACGACAATAACGGCCGGTAGTTCTGGACCTGGTGATATTGCATTTCAATCTGAATCTTCAGATTTTGCTCTCTACGATGCAAATGGTTTTCTTTCATTTGGGCACACATCAAATCTTGGAACATTCAATGCGACAGCTCAAATTGATGTTCGTAGTGACTCTGGAGATGCGAGTGGACAATTCTATTCTTATGGTGGAAATCAGTCATCAATTAATCTTGCAAGTTCACAAGGTCTAATCACTGCACCTTCGATGACAACAACTAACGATGTTCTAGGTCTCTTAAACTTTGGTGGAGATACTGGTAGTGGAATAGTTAATACTGCAAGCATTCGCTCAACTGCGACAGAAAATTTTAGTGCGACAAATCTTGGTACTGAATTGAATTTCTATACAACTGCAAATACTTCTAATACTCAACAAGAAAATATGAGACTGACAAATAATGGAAGGCTATTAGTTGGTAGTTCTGCCGTTTCCAATACATCGGGTTACCAGATGGTTGTTGGTGGAAGTACTCAACTTGCAGGCAATCTGAATGTTACAGGTATTTCTCAGTTAAGTAGTACTGTTGTTTCTGGAACACTTTCTCATACCGGAAATTTATCAACAACAAATTTAACAGCAAGTGGGACAATTCAAGGAAATGGAATTACTTCAACAGGTGGCCTTGTAAATACAGGCGTACTTACAAATAATGGAAATGCTGTTGTAAATGGAGCTCTACAGGTTACGGGTGCCGCTACTTTTGACAGTGATATTACTGTCACTGGTAATGTGGATTTTGGAAATATTTCTGTTAATACGATTGCAGGTGATGCAACGACAAGTTCAGCATTCTTTGGTCAAGTTACTTCAGCACAAAAGATTATTTCTCAAGGTGGAATTGATAATGTTGTTTTTAAAGGTGGAACGCTTAATAATTTTGAAGTTCTTGTAGATAATGGAACTGGTATAAAGCTTGGAAATATGAACTCAGCAGGAGCAGTTGGCTCAAGCCTTCCTGTTACAATCACTACAGCAAATACTGATCGTATGACTGTTACGGCAGCAGGGCGTGTTGGAGTTGGAACAACGACACCTTCAGAGCAATTTCATGTCGTGGGCAATCTAAGAGTTCAAGGTGCAACAGACTGTACGCTTGGAGGTGGTGCCGGTGCCACGAACTGTACATCAGATGAAAGATTAAAAGATAATGTTGTCGAAATTGAAAATGCACTTGATAAGATTAAGGCACTAAAGGGGGTTGAATTTGATTGGAATGAAAAATCACTTTCTCCTGGAATGCACTCAATCGGTGTAATCGCTCAAGATGTTCAAGCGCAATTTCCAACGGCCGTCATTGAGAATGCAGATGGATGGCTATCTGTGGATTATGCAGTCTTAGTGTCGCCACTTATTGAAGCTGTAAAAGAGCTAGATAAGAATATTTCCATGTATAAGCTTATGAGTGAAGGTGTTGAAGTTCAGTTGGCAACAAATACTCGTGAGATAGCTACACTAAAAGAAGAAAATAATAAGCTTAAAGAAGAAAATGAAGAAATGAGGCAAGCACTTTGCTCGCTTAATCAAAGTTTCAAATTTTGCAAATAGAAGAGAGCGCCTGTCAGTTATTTAAGGCGTTTTCATTCTTTAGTGCATATCTAAGTATCCATAATTACATAAATATAGAGGCGGGATCAGCTATCTTCTATAATATTGAAATAACATAAGTGTTTGTTTGTCTTTATTTAAAGTTAAGAAATATTTTGGCGATAAGTTATTGGGATACTTGGGAAAGATAATGAATCGTTTACTTTTATTTACAATATTTTTAAGTGCTTTCATCGGTTGTACACCGCAGATGAATTCTTTGAAGCAGGCAAGCTGTGATGATGGACACTATTTCGATGAGATCACAAGAAGTTGTGTTCTAGATGTATCTCCCAAAGCTCCAGTTATCACGACAACTTCAGTCTCTATGATGGAAGATGCGCTTAAGACAAGTTTTCCAATTTCTTTTACTGATCAAAATGGGGGAATCCCAACTTCATGTACGATCGTCAATAGCTCTTCAGGCCTTAATCAATCGATTACAATTGGATCAATGACTTTTGAAAGAGTTAATACTTGGCAAAATGCAATTAACTATGCTGATCTATATATTGAACTTGTGGATAATCCTTCTGTTATTGCAGGATCAGAACTTGTTTCAATTGCAACAAATACAATCACAGTACAAATTGATTCTGGATTTTCAACTTCACTTCAAATTACGAATGCTATAAATTCTAGTTCATTGATTAACCCAATTATCGTGGCCTCAATTACTGGGCCTAACACAACAGAGAGTCCAACTCCTGGAATAAAAATGTTAGGTGCTACTTGTGAATGTATTAGTGGTACTTGTTCAATGGATATTGAACCATCACGCCATATTAATGGTTCATCATATATTGATTTCTATATCAGTGATGATGATGGTGATAGTGCCGTTTCTAGATTATATGTTGATGTGACAAATGTTGATCAATCACCAAGTGTTGCTGCAACAAGGTCTGCGACAGTAAGCGAAGATGACTTAATTACTTTTGTTTTTGATAGTGAAGTAAACGAAATTCCAGTTTCTGGATATTTTGATTATGATGGAGACTTTGCAACTTTCTGTAGTGCTAACTCAATTCATGCAAGTGTCCAAAACTCATCAATTTCATGTAACTGTTCGCTAGGTAAGTGTACTTTAGCCTTTAGAGCAAATACTGATTACTTTAATGCTTCTTCAGAGGCCATGGTTGAGTATCAAATCTATGCAAATGGAAAGTACTCTAATACTGGTGTTGCTTCTGCAAGAATTGTTGAAGTCGATGATGAGCCTGTTGCTGCTAATATTATCACTGTTACAGTGGATGAAGATAGCACAGGAACGCCAGGTGCCCAAACTGCCGTTGGTTTTTACTTTCCAACTGCATCAGATGATTCTTATATGGGATTTCCAAGTTCAGATCTCCGTTATAAATTTAAAAATTTAACAAATTATTCAGATATCCAAGGTTCATGTACAGGTGCTCCTGGAGATAATTTTCATGCTAATAGTGTTGATGATGCCACTTATTGTAATCTCTTCTTCGATGGAGATGCTAATGGTGTCTATACAGTAGAATATCAAATTTCTGACTCACCATTACCTTTAACGAGTATGGCAGATTTTCATACAACAGGTTATATCAATGTTGTTATCAATGCTAAGAATGATCCGCCAGTTGTTGCAGGTGGGCCATTTACGCATACAATGAATGAGTCTTCTGATTGGAATAGCGTAAGTGAAACGATTTCATTAGGTAGTGTTTCTGATGTCGATAATACAACATCGACTCTTACTGTTTATTTTATCGATGGTAGCGGAAGTCGTATTAATACGATGGCCGGACAAAGCTCTGTCTCAGGAACAGAGGGGACAATTAAGGATTGTGCAATTTCTTCAGGTGGTGCAATTACATGTTTATACGAAACCCTCAATGGTAATAGCGCTAATACGCTAGGTACACCTGATGATTTCCAATTTGTTGTAAGAGATTCAAGTAATGCGGAGTCTGTTGTTCAAACACTTGATGTTGTTGTTCTTGAAACATCTGATGCACCTGTTATTTGTAATTATTCTGTATATAATCGCCGCGCTGGACGTACCGAGTGTGGTGTAAATAACTGTATTGGAAATGGAGCACCTAGCTTCAATCCTACATCACACGTAAGTAATGACCCTGTCATTTATTTTGATCGCACAAACGGCCTATGTTATGAATCAATTGATACAGACGAGTGGTCAGTGGCCTCTAATAACGGTACTCAAAACGCTAGTTACATGAGTGATGTTATCGTTGGTGAAAAAGAAGATATTATTATTGATAATGTTATTATTAGTGAAGGTGGAAGTATCAATGAAGCTTCTCAAACAGTAACGATAGAAAATGTTGTTTCAACTAATAATGTACTGATTCAGCCAATGAATATTCAGTTTTTAAAAGATACTGATCTAGATGGTGAATATAGTGAAGCCGGAGATCTTGCTGCTGTAAATGGTGCTATGGCAAGTGGTGTAATTGATAATGGAATTTCTATTAATGAAACTCTAAGAATAAAAATGATCCCAACGGCATCTCAATTTGGTGAGACAACGATTTCATTTGATCTTGTGGATAATGGAACTGGATCACCGAGAACTTCTGTTTCTTTCAAAGTTAGAGTTGAGCCGCAGACAGTTGCTCATCATGGTTGGGCAGATGTAAAGGCCCTTGGTACAAAGGTTAACCATTTTGGAATTCGTGTTGAATCAAACTTTACTTGTTCACATTCTCTTACTAAGTGTGACGGTGGAAAAGAGTGTTATGGAACGGTTGCTCCAAACACATCAAATGTAAAACCTGATTCTGCTGGTGCTATTTACCGTACGGCAGGAAATCTTTGTTATTATTCAACTGGAACGACTTCAAGTGATTGGGTACTAATTAATAAGTCTGTTGCATGTAATATCTCAGAGGTTAATCGCGACTACACAACTGATGGACTTTTAGAAGATACGACAACAACTTGTGATGATCTTGGAAGTGCAAGTTGTATTGGTGATGTAACATATGATTCAGGTGATGCTAGCTCTGTAAGTGTTGTTTTCAATTCTCAAACTGAGACATTACTTGCAAGTGATAATAACGGAAAATTCTTATTTAATACTGCTTATCAGGCAACTACTGGTCAGGATTGTTTTTATTCAGATGGATCAAATTGGATTCCTTATCATGGTACTTCTAGAGTGAACCTTGAATGGGAGAATTTCACTGTCGGTACTTCTGGAGCAATTCAAGGCTACAATGTATATCGTAAGAAGGCCGGCCCTCTTTATACGTTTAATTATAGCAATCCACTAAATAGAGAACTTATTACTTCGTCAAATACATATGTTGATAACGGTGAGAACTCGCGTTTAGCTCCTGTTCCAAACCACACTTATGTTTATGAAGTTAGACCAGTTCTTAGCTACACTAATCAGCTAGGGGATAATGAATCTCTAGAGATTACAACTAATAATAATGTTGCAAAACTAACTGTGGTTGCACCTCAAGAAAACTTTGCATTTGTACATCGCTGGATGGTTAATAAGAAGGCGTGTGAGATGATGCATTCTGATTCGTTTATCGATAGTAACTATGTATGTGAATATAAAGGCTTTGGTGATACTGCCTCAGCTCTTGGAACGATTGGCTCTGTCTATGACTTTGGTAAGGACTTACTTGTACCTCGTTTTGAAATGGGATGCCCTTATTCAAAAACAAGCTGTGATACAACAGATGGACAGTGTGTGGCCCAAAATCTTGGAGCCTATGATGGCCCTGATGGTTCAATCTTCTATGAAAGATCAACTGGTACTTGTTATGTTAAAAACGGAACTTGGCAAAACTTTTCAACTCAGACTTTAGACTCTGCTGTTGCATTCCAGTCGTTCTTGCCACCATTAACTAATATTACTAACTCTAGTGCTGTTAATGCATGTACAACACTAACTGGCGCTCCAACGATCGTTGGTTATGGTGCTGCTACTACTTATAAGCTGCCAACTCGTGATGAGCAAATTGCTTATAGTGCATGGGATGTTAGAGCGACTTCTGATGCTAATGTTGAAGTTGTGGAAAGAGGACTTGCGCTTAATTCTTCAAGTAAGTGTAATGCTTCATTAGCAAGTGGGCTTGAGTCTTCGTTCATGGATATTGATAACTTAAGCTCATCAGATATTCATACAATCCCTGGAACAAATTCTTCAGGAATTCGCTCTTTGCATACAGGTTCTGTATTCACGCAAGATTGTACATCTGCCTTTGGTGTTCAAGATGCTGTAGGAAACGTTTCTGAGATTTCTAATACGGCCTATAGCTTCAATGCTAATATTTATTCTTTTGCTTCAATTGTTTCAACTAAAGCTGATATCTATGGTGGGACAGGTGATTATCTGATGGATTCACTCATTGGGCCATGTAATGACTCTGATGGCGACAATGATTGTGACCTAGAGCTTGAAAGTCATTTATTTGAAAATGTTTCTGATTATAGTGCAAGATATTTTAACTATGTTTTCGGTATTCCTATTTCAAATGCAGCAAAAGCTACTGAAGATGCTATGCCAGGAAGTGTTATTAATGATTATACTCTAAGAATCGGATCGACTGCTGGTATCACTAACTCACAACTTCACGATGATGAGATCTTTAGAATCTTTGACAATACTGGTGGAGTTAACGGAAGTATGGCAAGTGGTGGTGATTATTCAAGTCTTTCGGGTGCTGGTGTGTACGCATTTGAGTTTCTTCCAGATACTGAGGCAAGTAGTCGAATTGGTCTGCGTTGTGTTATCGAACTTGATCCAAATCAGTATGACTAATTGGTACCCACTTCTAAATTTATGATATAATCTTTAAGCATCATGACAATGAATGATTCTTGGGAGAAGGTTATGTTCTTTGGTCGCAATCGCACAAATACTTTAGAAGATTTAGGTAAAGGAAAGATAATATCTTTTCTTAATCAAAAGGGTGGGGTTGGTAAAACAACAATGTGTTTTAATACTGCCCATGCCTTGGCCCAGAAAGGTCACAAAGTTCTTGTTATTGATATGGACCCTCAAGCGAATATGAGTTACTTGTTTGGTCATGAAGAAAGTAGAGAGAGTATTAGTATTTTCAATCTGCTTCTTAATTCAATTAAAGAACTTAAGCATCTGCATTCTTCAACGATTTTCGAAAAAGTTGTCTTCAAGTCCGAATTAGGAGTTGATCTACTTCCGGCGGCCCAAGAATTATCTGGATTTGAATTATGTGTCGCTGCCATTAATTCTCCAAGACAAACAATTCTAAAAAAATATGTAGAACAAGCGGGATTAAGAAAACGCTACGATTATATTCTTATTGATTGTCCACCAACTCTTGGGCTTTTAGTTGTTAATAGTATTTGCGTCAGTGATGGAGTGATTGTTCCATTTAGACCAGATGATTTTTCAATGAAGGGGCTAGAGCATTTTTATAGGATGTTATCAGACATAGAAGATATGGATATAGTGAAGCTTCCAGAGATCATCACTCATATTCCGAATCTAATGGATACGAGACGTAAGCAAGAAGAGAGTGATCTTGATGAGATTAAGGAACTGATTCGTAAAGTAACTGGAGATGACCGCTTCATTGCTCCATTCTTTAATAAGGCCCAAATAGTGAAATCACAGGCCGCTAAGAAGTCAATTTATGCTTATAATTCTAAGGAATATCAGCCGCTTCATGAACAATTTAATAAAATCGCAAATTTAATTGATTCGTGGAATGATTCGACTTTATAACTATAGTTAAGAGACAAAAAAGGAGCTTTCGTGGCCACTATTAAGAACCCATTATATGTTGTAACAAACGAAGGACGTGACGTGGAAGGTGTCGCTACTTATATCGAATTACTAGTCAAGAAATTTGGTTTGCAGCCGTATCTTGATATTCTGGACTCAATGATTGCGATGCTAACAAATCAGGTTGGAAATTACGGCTTTTTCATTGCCCTTCAAAACTTTATTGACCACATTGCCGCTCAAATTGAAAAAGTAGTGGAGTTTGCTTCACGCATTATCTAAAAAATGCTAGACTCCGACTCATATTGACTTAAGGAGTTCATTTTGCAAATACAAGAAAGAGTTGACGCACTTATTTCAGAATTTAATGGATTTGGTGATTGGGAAGATCGCTACATGCACATCATTTCTCGCGGGAAACAGATGGAGTCCCTACCTGAAGATTTACAACAAGAAGAATATAAAGTTAAAGGATGCCAGTCTCAAGTTTGGCTAATTCCAGAGCTTAAAGATGGAAAAGTTTTTTTTCGTGCCGATAGTGATGCGGCCATCGTAAAGGGGATTGTTTCAATTCTAGTTGGTGTCTACTCAGATGCTACACCTGATGAAATTCTCGCAACTAAGCCTGACTTCTTAGATACTATTGGTCTTCGCCAGCACTTATCAATGTCTCGTGCGAATGGACTTTCAAGTATGATCAAGCAAATTTCAATGTATGCCCTTGCTTATAAAACTAAAATTCAAATGGGATTATAATCTATGTATTTAAATAATATTCGTCCAAGAAGAAATAGAAAGAATCACGCCATGAGATCTCTAATGCGTGAAACAACGCTAACAGTAGATGATCTGATTATGCCACTTTTTATCGTAGGTGGAGAAAGTCAAACGATTCCTGTAACTTCAATGCCTGGGATTAATCGCTACTCACGCGATCTAATTGTAAAGGAAGTGAAAGAGCTTTGGAACCTTGGCATTAAATGCGTTTCTCTTTTTCCTGCGCTTGATGATTCTATTAAAGACCGTTTTGCAACAGAATCAAAGAATCCAAATGGGCTTCTACAAAAGACAATCAAAGATATTAAAAACGCATGTCCTGATATGCTTATCATGACTGACGTTGCCATGGACCCATACTCAAGTGATGGTCATGATGGACTTGTTTGTGAAAAAACAGGTGAGATCTTAAATGATGAAACTCTGGATATTCTAGCAGGGATGGCACTTGCTCAGGCCCAAGCGGGAAGTGATATCATTGGTCCTTCTGATATGATGGATGGACGAATTGCAGTTATCCGCGATGCCCTTGATGGTGAAGGTTTCTCAAATACACAAATTATGTCGTATACGGCCAAGTATGCTTCGGCATTTTATGGGCCATTTAGAGATGCACTCGATAGTGCTCCTAAAGCAGGTGATAAGAAGACTTATCAGATGGATCCGGCCAATGCTATCGAAGCTCTACGTGAGATTGAGCTTGATGAAGCAGAGGGGGCAGATATCTTAATGGTTAAGCCAGGTATTAGCTATCTAGATATCATTGCTAAAATGAAAGAGCGCACTAATCTACCTGTTGCCGCTTATAATGTATCTGGTGAATATGCCATGGTTAAAGCAGCAGCTCAAAATGGTTGGGTTGATGGTGATGCCGTAGCAATGGAGATGCTTACGAGCTTTAAGCGCGCTGGATGCGATATGATTTTAACGTATTTCGCTAAAGAAGTGGCCGTTCAATTTGCCAAAAACTAAATTTATTTGACCTTAATAGGGATGTAGGCCTTAGCTCTTTTCTCGCGGGCCTGCTTCTCTTTCACTGAAGCAATTCCAACTAAAATACCAACGATAATAACAGGAATCCACATAATCACTCCTTGGTTCCTTTCCTAAGGAAATTATATCATTATTATCGGATAATATTTGATAAAACTAAGTCAATTTTTTGTGAACTTACTCTAAATGCTTGAATCTACGTAGTCTTTTAGGCTCTGGGCCGACTCTTTAGTGCCATCTTTAAACCACTTTGCCTCTGGATAACTGACAATATGGATACCTTCACGGCATTTTCCAAGGCAGTCGCTTGAAGTAACTCTAACGACACCTTTTCCATATTTTTCGTTGAAATATGTCTTTAACTCGCTCTTTAATGCCATGGCATCATCAAGCATAGGGCAATCATTCTTCTTACAGCTCTTGCAAATAAAGATGTGTTTTTTAAAGAGATTCGTGTCGTGTTCTTTTGCCATATAGAGTCCTAAGCTGTTATTATAATTAAAAAATTTTAAGGATTTATACTATGGATTTTTGCCAAATTCTATCAGCAAAACAAAAAGCATTACAAATTAATTTAGATAATAAAATTTACGGCAGTTTCGCAGAAATTGGTGCAGGACAAGAAGTTGCTCGTGAGTTCTTTAGAGCTGGCGGTGCAGCAGGGACTGTTGCTAAGACGATGTCTGCTTATGATATGCAAATTTCGGATGCTATTTACGGTGTCGAGACATCTGGACGTTATGTTTCTCAAGGACGTCTACATACGATGCTAGAGACAGAATTCACAAAAATGTACAAGCGTCTTAAAGATCAAAGAGAAGAGGGAACAAAATTCTTTTGTTTTGCTGATACTGTTGCAGCAAAAAGTTACTCTGGTCGCGGAGAGTGTCATGGTTGGCTTGGTGTACGTTTCCAACATCAAGCAGGGGCAGCTCCTTCTGATTTAATCATTCACGTTAATATGCTTGATCAAGAAAATCTTCAGCAACAAGAGGCCATTGGTTTTCTTGGTGTGAATATGATCCACAGCTGTTTTTATAATTCAAATGATTCATCTCATCTTGTTTCATCTCTAATGGATAACTTATCTGCTAGTCGTCTTAAGATTGATATGATTGACGTTAAAGGTCCGGCCTTTGATGGAGTTGATCCTCGTATTCTTTCTTTAGAACTTGTTAAGAGAAAGTTTACTTCTGCTGTTATGTTTGATGAGAATGGTAAAGTTGTTCAAATCAAAGATTACTTATATCGAAAGCCACTTGTTGTTTTAAGAGGCTCTTTTAGGCCGCCAACAAAGGGAAATGTTGATGCGCTTAAAGTAGGGCGTGAGCTTTTATGCACAAGTGAGAAGTGTGAGAATGTTGTGACTCTTTCTGAGATCTCAATGTCAAAATTACTTTCTCGTTCATCTTCAATTGATAACGCTGATTTTTTAGCTCGTGTTGATTTACTTGCAAAAATTAAGCAAAAAGTTTTAATTACAAATTTCGCTTCTTACTTCGAACTCAATCAGTTCTTACAGCCAATTGCTAAGAATCAAATTGCATTTATTACTAACACTTATAATTTAAATGAGATTTTAAATATCAAGCATTATGAGGATACTTCATTTGGGATCCTAGGTGGATTAGGTGAATTATTTGGCCTTAATACTAAATTGTATCTTTATCCATGTGCAGATGATAATGATGCAAAAAATCGCCTAAGCTTTGCTGATGTAACTTATGACAAGTCTCTTGAGTTTCTTGTTAAGTATCTTCGTGAAAATAAGTTAATTGTCGATCTTGAAGGTTATGATCATGAAGCATCAGGAATCTGGTCTCGTACAGTTATTGAGATGATCTCAAGCGGCGAGAGCGGCTGGGAAAAAATGCTTCCAGAAGAAGTTGTTGAATTAGTTAAGAGTAATAATTTATTTAAAAATTAAGAGAACATCATGAAAAAGATTCTAAGTATTATTGCAGGCCTTCTTATATTAATCATAGCAAGCGTCTACTTTATGCTATTGGGATCTTTTCCAGTAATGCATGGTAGTCTTAAAGTTGATGGCCTAAATGGTCTCACTAAGATCTACCGTGATCATGAAGGAGTTGTTCATATCGAAGCAGACTCTCGTCACGATATGAATTATGCTCTAGGCTTTTCAATGGCCAGTGATCGAAGCTTTCAATATGAGCTAATTAGTCGTGCTGGCCAGGGAAGA
The DNA here is from genome assembly GCF_043196495.1 of Halobacteriovorax sp. XZX-3. Taxonomy (NCBI): domain Bacteria; kingdom Pseudomonadati; phylum Bdellovibrionota; class Bacteriovoracia; order Bacteriovoracales; family Halobacteriovoraceae; genus Halobacteriovorax; species Halobacteriovorax sp. XZX-3. Next base: position 60,776 of record NZ_JBEBMO010000001.1, read on the forward strand.
CTTGCAGAAATTCTTGGGCCAGATCTTGTCGCTGTTGATAAATTATTTCGTACTTTAAACTCTAAGTATATTCGTGATGGCATCTTGGCCTCTCTTGATCCGGTTGTGAGAAAAGATCTTGAGTCTTTTATGGCCGGCTATAACTACTATCTTGAAAATAATGTTAGGCCGATTGAATTTTTCTTACTGGGAATAAAGCCTAAGAAAATTGATATCGAAGATATCTATGGTGTCTTCGTTTACTTAAATTATAGCTTTTCGCCATTTATGAGAAATGAAGTTGCTTATCAAAATATTATGGCAAATGTTAAGCATCGTGATTTTAAGTATCTCTTTGCTAATAATGAGGTTGATTTCTCTAAGCGTGTAAGACGTGTCGTTGATGCAAGCTTTATTGACTACGAATCATTATTAAAAGGAATTGGTACTTTTACTGGCTCAAATGCTTGGGCGATCTCTGGAAAGAAGACGAAGTCTGGAAAACCAATCCTAGCAAGTGATCCGCATATCAATTTTTCTGCACCTAATATTTGGTATGAAGCAAATATTAAGAATAAGGAAGAGGGCTTTCATATGTATGGCCACTTCCTACCACTTATTCCATTTCCGGCCATGGGCCACAATCGAAAACTTGGTTGGGGATTAACTATTAGTTACACAGATGATGTTGATCTTTATCAGTTAGAAGATGATTTTGAAATTGTACGAGTTGAAGACTCTTTGATTAAAGTGAAGGGAGAAGAGTCAATCGATTTCCAAATCAAGTGGAGTAAGAAGGGTCCTGTTGTTAATGAAATCGTTCAGGCCGTAAACAAAGACGCAAACAATATTGCGGCCCACTTCAGTTTCTTTCAAGAAGGTAACAAGCCTATTGAGGGATTTTATGGTCTTGGCCGTGCAAAAAACTTTGAAGAGATAAAGAAGGCCACAAGTATCGTTAAGTCACCTGGCCTTAATATTGTCTATGCGGATGCTGATGGGAATGTGGCAAGACTTATCATGGGGGATAGTTACAAGAGATCACATCCATTTGAATCAGATCTTGTTCAAACACCTGATCGCAAGATTCTAGGGGTCTATACATTTGATGAGAAACCTCATGAGATTAATCCTGAAAATGGTTTTGTTGTTTCCGCTAATGATGCACCAAAGACAATGAAAAATGGTATCTATCACCGTGGTGGTTGGCATTCAGATAATCGCTATAATACTATTTTAAAGTCACTTGAGCTTCGAGATAATTGGGATATGGATTCTCAAAAGATGGTTCAAACTGCAAGCTTCAGTACGAATAATCGTAGGATGCAAAAAATTATTAATAATGCGCTAAAGAAATATCCAATGACTGCTCTTGAAGAAGAGGCCTTAAAATTCTTTATGGATTGGAAAGGTCATTCTCGCAAAGAACAGGTTGGACCGACAATATTTCATGAAACAAATATGCGTATTCGTAAGCTTCTAATGGATGAGATGGGTGAGGACTACGTTAAGTATTGTAAGGCCATTAACTCTTGGATTTATTATTACCGCTTACTTGAAATGCCAGATAACTCTTGGTGGGATATTGAAAAGACTGCACCAATTGAAGATCGTGACCAGGTCATTTCAATGGCCTTTAAAGAAGCCGTGAACTATCTAAAGCAAGAGCTTGGAGATGATGTCAGCAAGTGGCGCTGGGGACTTATTCATCAGCTAACAATGCCTCACCCATTTGGAAAAAATGAGTTTCTTGCGAAAATATTCAATCAGGGCCCATATGAGGCCAACGGATCTATCAATAGTATCAACCATATTCGTCGTGTCTCATGTGAAGCAGGACACACTCCAGTGACAGGACCAAGTACTCGTCGACTAATTGACTTTGCTAATGTCGATATTTCTTACGGGATCCTTCCATTAGGAAACTCTGGGCATATGCTTTCTCCTTATTATGATAATCAGAGAGAACGCTTTATGAATGATGAGTATCGTACACAAATCTTTAGTTTTGATTTAATGAAGAAATCAGGCCCTAAAGTCTTAACTCTAAGGCCATTATAGAAGTTTATTTAAGTCTAAATTGTGAAGAGCGATTTGGTGCATTCCACCTATCGCTCACAAGCTCACTTGCAACCTGCTGAGAACGACTGAAGTCCACATTTTCTGGCGCATAAGTTACGCCTGGGTCTTGTTGAACGTGAAGAGTTTGCGTAGGGAAGGCAAAGTTAATACCATGCTTCTTGGCCGCTCTTAAAATATCTAATAAGAATTTATGCTTTTCATTTAATTCGTCATCCCAACTTGGAACTTCCCAAAACATATAGACAAGAATATTTAGAGAGCTTGCTCCCATCGAATTAAAATATACTTGGAAGTTATCCTTTCTTGTCATTGGATGAGCAACGATAATCTGACGGATACTCTCGCAAAAGTTTTCAATCTTTTCTGGAGGAGTCGCGTAATCGATACCTAGAGTTGTATTAAAGCGACGATATCTTCTGCGTCCAAGGTTGTCGATATTGGCATTGATAAGGTTTCCGTTTGGAACTGATAGCAGGGAGTTGTGAAATGTTCTGATACGAGTTGAGCGCATACCAACTTCTTCAATAATACCTTCGATATCATTATTAATCTTTACCCAATCTCCAATTGTAAATGGGTTATCAAAGAGAACTGTAAATGAACCAAATAGGTTAGAGATTGTATCCTTGGCAGCAAGAGCGAAGGCGATACCACCAATCCCCATACCAGCAAGAATTGATTTCATATCTAGCTCGAGTGCATCTCCAATGAAGATGATTCCAACTGCGTAAATAAAAAATCTGGCAGTCTTTCTGATAAGTGGAACGACAATATCATCAAATTTATTTTCTGTTTCACGTGCTTTGTCTTCTAGATAGAGACAAATAACAGTGAGAAGTTGATTTAGGATAAATACCACAGAGATTGCCATGACAATATCACAGGCCTTAACAACAAGAACGAGTGCATCTGCAGGGAGATCAATCCATGTTGCTAGCGTTTGAAACACATAGGCAAAAGCAAGACTACCAAAAGGAGAGGTTAGTCTATTTTGTTGCTTCTCTGTAAAAGTGATATTTCTTTTCTTTAAAATTGAAATTGTTTTTGCTGCAATATAGTAGCGAATGATTCGGTCAACGATAAAGCTTAAAAGAGTAATTACAAGAAGCAGAATCCAGTGAATATTTAAAAGCAGAAAGCGCTGATGAAATGTCCATGCTGGAAGGTATTCTTTTAATCGATCCTTAGGGGATTGGCTGTAAACGACATCCTTAGCAACTTTTTTACCTTTAAGAGAGAGGTCATAGAAGCGAAGGGAGTTCATCGTCTCCTTTGTAAATAGCCACACCATCTTGTCGCCACGTTGTACTTGGCGAATTGATATCTCAACATTGTGATCTTTATTTTCTACTTGGACGACTTCTTTACGGTAGTACCAAACTCCATCATCTACCTTTCGTGGGATCTTTTTTACATCTATATATTCAATACGATCAAAAATAGTGATTAGAGTTCGTGAGAAATCTTTAAGCTTAAAATCTTTTACTGTCTCTGGAATATGGCGGCCATCGAGCGCAAGTATTGCTTGATCGAGTCCTCTTTCATTTCCAAGCTTGTAGGCCTTCATTGACTTTAAAAAATAATTCATCGTCGATCGTGGTGAGCTTAGATCAAGAGGTGGTAGTTTTTGGGCAAATACCTGTGCCTTTAAAATTAAAACTAGGATTAGAAAAATCTGAAGAAAAAATTTATTCATAATAATCTCATTTATTTCGAAAAAAATATTTTGGTTACCTTGACAATTATAAAACACGTCCCATCTTTATAGTAGAAGGGGAAAAATACCTCATAATTTTAGGTGTTTATACCCATAAAATTGCGTGGAGGAATTTTTATGAATAAGTACGATTCAATCGTTGCAGGCAGTCTCGATATTGCCCAATCTCTTCTTATGGAAAAGAAGAATACTCAACTATCTGAGTGGCACCTTGCTTACGGGCTGGTGAAAAATCCTTCTTCTTTTTCATCAAGAGCACTAAAGAATAAATTAAAAGATATTAAGGCCGAAGTTGAGCGCTTACCTCAAGCTTCTCAAGAAGTTTCACTTGATAATGTTAGACCAACTGCTGGCCTAAGTAAGTGGCTAACATTGGCATCTTCCAATGCTATTCAATCAGGCCGTCAGGAAGTAACAGAAACCGATCTTCTAAAGCATATTGTGACAACCCTCTCCAGTCTCAATATTGATCCGAATGTCTTTAACTCTGCTATGAATGAAGACGAAGAAGAGGTTCCTGCCTTCCTGACGAACCTGAATGAAATGGCCCAAGAAGGCAAGCTTGATCCTGTCATCGGTCGCTCTAAAGAGATTCGTGCCGTGATGGAAATCCTAGGACGTCGTGGAAAGAATAACCCTGTTTTAGTTGGGCCGGCCGGTGTTGGTAAAACAGCTATCGTTGAAGGCCTTGCTGAAATGATTGTTAAAGGGACTGTCGCCGATGTACTAGAAGGTAAAACTGTCTATGCCCTTGATATGGGGGCCTTGATGGCCGGAACAAAATTTCGTGGTGAATTTGAAGAACGTTTACAAAAGCTTTTAAAGTATATTAAGCAAAATGCGGCCACTTCAATCCTATTTATCGATGAGATACACCAATTAGTTGGTGCTGGTAAGACAGATGGTGCGATGGATGCGGCCAATCTTTTAAAGCCAGCTCTAGCAAGAGGTGAGCTAAATTGTATTGGTGCAACGACTGATGAAGAATATCAAAAGTATATTCTAGGTGATAGTGCACTTGAGAGGCGCTTTCGTGCGGTACCTGTAAATGAGCCTTCAAAAGAAGATGCAATTGAAATATTAATGGGTATCCGTGAGAAGCTAGAAATCCACCATGGAATTAAGATCTCTGATGATGCAATTTATAACTCTGTCATTTTATCTGATCAGTATATTACGGATAAGAACCTTCCTGATAAGGCAATTGACTTAGTTGATGAAGCAGCAAGTGCTCTTAAACTTTCTGCCGAAGCTATGCCTGCTAAGCTGGTTGAATTAGAAGCGGATATTCGTTCTAAGAAAGTTAATATGCAGATTGATAAGGATAATGAAAAGCTTGCTAAGGAAGTCGAAGAGTTAGAAAAAACTTTCAATGCACAAAAAAGTACATGGGAAGAAGAAGTTCTTTCTCTTAAAAGAGTCTCCGAGTTAAAGAATCAGCGCGATCGCTTAAATTTTGAGCTTGAGGCAGCTGAAAGAAATCAGGACTATGAAAAGGCATCAATGATTAAATATTCTCAACTTCCTGAAGTTGAAAAAGAACTAGAAGCTTGCCATCATGATTGGGTTCTAGCGACAAAGGATATTGCACTTGTGATCTCAAGACAAAAAGGGATTCCTGTTGAGAAAATCCTTAAATCTAAACAAGCGCAAATTTTACAGCTTGAAGGATTCTTAAAGTCTCGTGTTTACGGACAAGAGGAAGCCTTGACTGAAATAGCTGATACAATTGTGTCGGCCCACGCTGGTCTTACTGACCCTTCTCGACCACTAGGTTCATTCCTCCTAAAAGGTCCTAGTGGTGTGGGAAAGACGGAAACAGCAAAGGCCCTTTGTGAGTTCTTGTTTGATACACAAGATAACTTAATTCGCTTTGACCTCTCAGAGTTTAGTGAAAAACACTCTGTGAGTAAGCTCAATGGAGCGGCCCCTGGTTATATTGGTTATGAAGAGGGTGGTGTTCTAACTGAAGCAGTAAGACGTCACCCTTATTCAGTGATCTTATTTGATGAAATTGAAAAGGCCCATCATGATTTTGGCGATATCTTGTTACAGATTCTTGACGATGGAAGGCTCACAGATAACAAAGGTCGCACGATTGATTTTAAAAATACGATTATTCTTGTCACTACAAATGCGAAAGAAGTAGAAACGGCATTTAAACCAGAAGTGTTGGGACGTCTTGATGCTATTCTGACATACAATGCTCTTGATCGCTCAATTATGAACTCGCTAATTGATAAGCAAGTACGCTTACTTAACTCGAGACTTCTTGGACGTAAACTTAAAGTTGATCTATCTGAAAGTGTACGTGCGAAACTTAATGAGCAAGGGTATAGCGAAGCCTATGGAGCAAGACCTCTGGCATCAATCTTTAACAGACTAGTTACTAGGCCTTTATCAAAAGAGATAATGGCACATGACCTAGAAGAAAAAGACTTAAAGATTGATTATAAAGACTCTCAGTTTACAATTAATTAAAAACTTAGGGACTACTTTTGAAAGGAAGTAGTCCCTTTAAATCCTCATGATATTTTTTCACACTCAAGTTTTGATTATGTACATGATTGGCAATTGCTTCATGTAATTGTGCATTTTTTAAATGGTGCCATGACTCAATCTCCACTGGCCTAAAGCCACGATAGAGCTTTTGTTCTCCTTGAGCACCAGCTTCAAAGGTCGCTAGGTTATTTTCAATCGTATACTCCATTGCTTTGTAGTAACACATTTCAAAGTGGAGAAATTCGAAATTGTGTTGGTGTAGTGGGTGAATTCCCCAGTAGCGTCCGTAGAGTTTTGTTTCAGATTCAAAAAAGAGTGCCATTGCAATAATTGAGTCTTCTTTATAGGCCAGGTGAAAAAAACAATTATCTAGTGTATTTAAACCTAAGAAGAAGGCAAGTGTAAGATAGGCGTAAGCCGATTTCTTATCAATTGTTGTTAGATATAAACCATAAATTTGCTTAAGCTCATCTGATGAAAGCTCTTTAGCGAAAATTTTTTTTATCTCAATATCGTAAGAGTGACAGGCCTTGCGCTCTTTCTTAATATTCTTTCTTTTATTCTTTTTAAGTTTAGAAAGATAGTCGTCAAACGATTCGAATTCGTTAATAAAATGATACTGTGTTGTGATTTGCTTAAAGAAGCCAAGCTCCTTAAGTTCAAGATAGCTCTCATCTGTAAAGTAGTAGTGCTCACTTGATAGCTCGAGTCCTTGATACATATCAAAAGACTTCGTTAGAAGTTTACTATCAAATTCTTGAGTGAATTTACTATTATTTACTGGTGTAAAAGGGATGGCATGAATTAGTTTTGGGTAGTATTCAATTCCCATACGGTGATAAAGATCTGCCCAGGCCCAATCAAAGATATATTCACCATAGCTGTGAGATTTTATATAGGAGATGAGTTGATTATTTTCTCCCTCAATGTGGACAGGCTCCCAGCCTCTTTGAGGGCATGCACTCCCACTATCTTCAATTAATTTTAGAAAGTGGGAGTTGGCAAATGTATGCATGTTATTTATTTAATTCTTCTCGGATCTGTAATTCAAGTTGTTGGTAGCTAAAGCGCTCTAGTGGCTTGCCGTTGATAAAAAATGTTGGTGTACCACGAACTCCAAGGGCCTTACCGTCTTCAGCATCTTGTCTAATCCATTCCATAAACTTTGGATCATGCATATCACTCTTAATTTTGTCGATATCTAAATCAAGAGTTGTAAGGTAGTTCCAAATAAGATCTGGTCTCGGGTTATGATGATTTCCCCATGCTGGCTGACTTTTAAATAATAGATCAAGTGTTTCCCAATACTTTCCTTGTTTTCTTGCGGCCTCTAAAATTGAGATTGCATATGCAGAGTTCTTATGAAATGCAGCGTAGCGAACGACTAGTTTTACCTTACCTTCATATTTATTCATGATTTCTTTTACATATGGAGAAAACGCGCGACATGATTCACATTCCGGATCTAGAAATTCTACGAGAACAACCTTTGCATTATCTGGTCCCATTGATGGAGAGTAATCACGTACAAATAGCTTGTGGTTTTCATTGGCCATAAAGCCTAGTTTGGCCGCCTGCTGTTTCTTGTAAAATGTTGCACTAATAGCAAATACTGCAATAACTGTAATAATCGCAGCTATGATCTTATGACTTTTTTGCATTTAAAAATTCCTTGTTGTTATAAATTTCTAATAAGAATAATGATAATAAAATTGTAAAAGCAAAGAATGCCAGCATTGGGATTGAGATGAAACCAAACCAATTAATCCATTTTTCTGAACATGGCACACCACTAACACATGGGCTAGCGCTTTCAGGAATGACTTTAAGCTGGACAAGATTGTGATAAATCGAAATGAGCCAGCCTGCAAAAATGAATGGTGCACTATAAAGTATGCTGCGCTTATCATCTTGATAGAAGCCAATTAATAATATGGCCGCAAGAGGATACATTGCAATTCTTTGCCACCAACAAAGTGCACATGGAACAAATTCCATGATCACACTAAAAAATAGCGAGCCAGCTGTTGCAAGTACTGCAACAATCCACATAATGAAGAGAGTGTTTTCTTTGATTAATTTCATGACAATAATCATAACGAAACTTTAAACAGATGACCAAGTAATTCGTCATCTGCTTAAAGCGTTATATTGTCAATTTTTTGTAAAGTGGTTTTTATTAAAGAGAATATTCAGGATTGAACTCTTGTTGTCCTTCTTCAAGCACAACTGTAGGCTCCGCTACGATATCTTCATTTTGTACTTCTACAGAAGATGTATGATTTGATGTCGTTCCCATGTTAAAAAAGCGCTCAAGATTTTCTTGCATCTTTCTAAGCTCTTTCATAATTGAGTCGGCTTCCTTACCTTCATAAGTTAATTCTTCTAAAAGAATTCGAGTAAGGTTCTTATTCATTCTCTTTGATAGGTTTCTTAGGTGTGCGTATTCAGCTGGTAATGGCTCCATTGTCTCCATTTCCTGTTCTGCTTCTTGAACTCCACCTCGTTTAGCAGCTGCAACGATTTGCTTTACTTCTTTTACTGTCTTATCTGCAATCATTGGAAGAACGCTATCTTGCACTTCCTTGTCTAATTTGATGATTTCATTTGTTACACTTGCATTGATGTGACCAAGCTGGCGTGCTTTCTTAACATGTTCTGAAGCAAGAGCATCTCTTTTGATTGCTCCTTTAATAACACTCTTTGAAAGACCAGTCTTTTGTGCAGTAATGGCAGCAAATGAATCTTGATCTTGCTCTTCTTTAGCTTTTTCCAGCTTCTTCTCTTCTGTTGTTGTTGCGATTACATCAACTTCAATCTTAGTCGCTGTCGGATTAAGCTCTTCAAAGATTTCGCGCCCACGATTAAGGCACTTTTCAAATTCAAGTTTATCAAGTGGTCTTCTCACTAAGTTTTCATCAATTGAAATAAGTTCTTGCTCAAGGCTTTGTCTATCAACTACGTGAACAGGAATCTCTTCAATACCGAGTTCTTTGAGTGCTTGATATCTTCTAGCACCTGCTAGTAATTCATTATCTTTATTAATTGTTAGAGGATTAATTAGACCAATATTTTCGATACTGATTTTTAATGTATCAACATCAGTATTTGTTCTTAGGTATTCACTATTAAGTTTAATATCATTGATATTAACAGTTGTTGTTTGCATGGAGTCCTCTTAATTTTCAAAAATTTGTGTGTTGTGTGGGCCCTAGTTTAATAGGGAAATGTATATCTGACTAGAGGTGTAAGGTATTTTTAGTAACCACGCCCTGTGTTGACGCGCTCAATTATTCTCAGTGTAAGTGTGTGAGGCATAGTGGTTAATAGGGTTTTGAAGATTTTGTTTAGAAAACCTGGGACAATATAAAATTTATTTTTGCTAAGTGCGCCTATCGTCTCATTCACCACTTGCTCTGATGAAATACCACTGAAGTGCTGCTTTTCGGCCTTGCCTTGGTTAATTCGAAATTGAGTGTAAACAAGTCCAGGGCAAACTGAAATAACTTGTTTGTTTGTCCCGCTAAGATCTCTTCCTAGGGCCAAGCTAAATGAATGAATCATGCTCTTTGAGGCCGCATAGACACTTTGTCTTGGAACAGGGAAGAAGGCATAGAGTGAAGCGATATTGATTATTTTAAGTTCTTCTTTTTGCTGTAAAAAGTGATGGCTTAAGCGCATTGGTACTTCGACATGTACTCTTTGCATGCTTACTTGTTTTTCAATATCTGTTTCGGGATATTTTCCAGCTACTCCAAAGCCTGCATTATTAACAAGGTATGACAAAGGTTCTTTGATCTTAGAGATTACGTATTCACAAGCTTCACTTTCGCACAGATCCTTAATAATGATCTCACAATTTACTTGGTATTTCTCTCGGTACTCTTTTGCATTTTGATCGAGAAGAGTAAGGTTTCGGCCATGAAGATAGAGGTCGTATCCAAGAGAGGCAAAATAGTCAGCAAAGGCCTTACCCATACCTGTTGTTGCGCCCGTGATAAGTACTGTCTTTTTATCTCTATGATTGCTTACGTTCATGATACCAAATTCCAATATTTCGAGGGGACTCTACTTCATTGAAGAATGCCATAAGTTTTGCTTCTTTGCCTCGCTCTTGTAACATGATAGCACGATCATAGAGAAGGTAAAGCTCAAGAGCACGGCCAAACTGCCAGCGAACAATATTGGCAAAGAAGAGCTTTTCTAATAACTCTTGATTTTTTGCATAGAGTTCATCAAGTTGCTGTGCTGTTAAATTAATTGGAATATTGTTTTCTGTTAGCTTTGAAATAGCGTATTCACTAAAGGATTTAGCATAGAGTCTTTTATGAGCATCACCAATTGAGATCACATCAATATCACTTCCTAGTACACTATCAATGTAGATTTGAAGGCAATAGCGATAGTTCTTAACTTTTTTCTTTTGCTCGAATTCTTCGAGGCTCATGCTTTGATGGCCACGAGTTGCCAAAGTTAAGCTATTACTCTCAAGCTCTAGTGGCCCAATTTCTTTTGCATAATTTGAAATATTAATATGCTTACTTGGTTCAAGTTTATTATAGCAACAACCAAAATTTAGAAGTCCACGAGTTTGATTTCTACTTGCCACCTGCATATGCTTAACCGCAAGAGAGCCACAAGTGTGAAGTCCTAGGGAGAAAGAGTCATTACAAAAAATACGCGCATTCTCATCTCCATCAAGATCAATACTAAAATCATGATTGATGAAGTTTACGTCCTTTGCCAGATCTGGCCTTGGGTACTTTTTTAAACGATTTTTTCCAATTTCTTGAAATTCACTATTAATATCAAGACTAATCATTTCCATGCCAAAGTAGTGGGCAAGGGTGCGCGAAAGATGACCAACACCACCGCCAATATCAACAGTATGCTTAAAATCGCCTTCCTTATTTCTAAGTTTCTTAAGAAAATTTGCAATGATTAAAATTTCGTCTTGCTTCTTTCCCTTAACTTTATTAAATGCCCAACTCGGAAGCTCATCCACGCCGCGAATGAGTTCTTCATCCACCGTTTCATAAACTTCATTTTCTCTAAGAGAGCATAGTAAAGTTTTTAAGGGGCCATCTTCTAATTTCGAGTAATCACGAAGACAGTCCATCTCATAGAGTTCTTCGTGAGTAAGCTTTTTTAGAGGTGTGAGGAATTCTTCAGGATACAGCTCGTCGATTTCTCCAGCGCGCCATGCTTGGAGAACTTCTCTTTGCCATAGCTTAGTGTATGGCCTTAAAATAGTGGCAAGATTTAAAAAAAGCTGCTGATAATTCATGCACAGCAATGTAGCACTTTTATCCATATTTTGGAAGGTAATAGTCATATGATCATCAATGAATCGTTAAATAAGTATAATAAGATAGCTGTTGTAGGCCTTGGGGTTTCTGGAGTTTCAGCACTTCGCTTGCTGGCCTTCCTAGGTAAGGATATTTATTTAGTTAATCAAGGACCTGTTGATAAGTGGCCTGCCTTTGAAGATTCGACGTGTATTAAGGCGAGACTTCCTCAAGATGAAGCTGCCGATATGCTAGGGGAGATGGATCTGATTATTCTCTCACCGGGGATGTCTAAGGAGTTGCCATTATTTTCAAAAGCATCATGCCCAATATGGTGTGAAATTGAACTTGCTTATAAATTTGCTGATGCACCAATTCTTGGAGTGACAGGAACAAATGGTAAGACAACAGTTGTCTCTTTCCTTGAAGAATGTGGCAAGCAGGATCCAACTGGTGACTACTTTGTTGGTGGTAATATTGGAACACCATTTTGTGACTATATCTATGAGCGCATGAGTGGAGAGCGTGAACCTGCCCAAGGTATAATTCTAGAGCTTTCAAGTTTTCAACTAAACCTCATTGAAGAATTTCAGTGTGATGTTGCAGGAATCTTAAACCTGACTTTCAGCCACGGTGAGCGCTATGATGATCTAAGATCATATGCACTTGATAAATTCGAAATCTTTAAGAATATGGCCAATGAAGGAATTGGATTCTTACCGAATAATTTAGAAGTTAAAAATGAATACCCAATTCGCAACGAGCATCAACTTGATCTCTCTATTGCTAAGGTTAAAGAAGAGCTTTCTGAGGTTATTGATATTGGTTCACTTAAAATCTACGGTGAACACAATCTCGTCAATACATACTTTGTCTATCTTATGTGGGATGCCTTTACTGGCAATATCAAGGCATTTCAAAATGCCTGTGAAGTCTTTGGTGGTGTGGAATACCGCTTGCAGATGATAAGACACACGCAAGAAGGACGCTATTTCTTTAATGATGCCAAGTCCACAAATTGGGAGGCAACTCTTACGGCCTTAAACGGTGTGAAGGAGTTAGGGGAAGTTGAGCTGATCATTGGCGGTCAGCTTCGTGGTCATGGTGATAACCAGCTTGAGAAACTTCTTCCTTTTAAGAGTCAGATTAAGAAGATTCTCTTCTTTGGTGAATCTGGAAAGGTTCTAAGTGAATCAAATTTTGAAATTGAATCTGAGTATTTTGAAAATTTGGATGAGATTTTTAAAGCAGGCTTTAGCACAAGTGTCGTTCTATTTTCTCCAGCGTTTCCTTCTTTTGATCAGTATGCAAATTACGTCAAAAGAGGAGAGCACTTTACGAAATTAGCACTTACTTAAGAACTGAAATTGTTACTTTTTGCGACTTGGAATCCCTCATATTATCTGCAACAGCAATCTTGAATAAGAAAATAATGAGAATTCCAATAATAAATTTACCTGACTTTGATTCCATAATGTGATTATCGGTACTTAGTGATAATACTTTAGTAAATATTATCTTTTGTTAATAAATTTTTGCTTGCGCAAATCTCTTTGTTGAAACTAAGACCAATAATAGCATGCACAGCCCTGCGATCAAGGCGGCGGAATCCTTTGCTGGCGGGTGTTCAGAAAATTCCGTACTTATCTTTTTCTCAATATCCTCATAAATATGGCCATCATACTTGGCACTATCTTTTATCGGTGCAATTGAGCCACACATTGGTATTTGTTCCTTAGGATAAAGGTAAGTGGCACCATCCCAATCGTCTTGCCCAATCGTTTCTCTACCTGTGAGGTTTCTAAAGTACATAAGTGAGCTTTCTTTTGAAGAGTGGCCAAGGCCAAAGGCATGTCCGATTTCATGGGCAAAAAGAGCAATCTTCTGGGCCCTTGTCTGGTCGTTGTAGCGAGTTCCTGCAATGTCATTTAGGCCAATGACAGAGCCTTGGATAACTGTTCCGTTTAGATTATTTGGTAGTGTTACAGCTAAAATTCCTGTGGAAGTAAAAACTGTATTATTACTATTACAAACGATCAGAATCTGTGTGTTAGTACTTGGTACTTGGCTGACACAACCAGCTTCTCCTGCAGCACAGATTTGTTCAGTTGTATAATCATTGTTAACCGTTAAGATATCGCCACCTTTTAGGTGTAAACTACTTGTCGCAATCTTATTCCAATAATCACTAACTGCAATCTCTACCATATCCATGATTTCATCAGCAGAGTCTGTAATATTTGCGCAAGCATTATCCGCTATATCGACACGAATTTCTGGACTTGCAAAGCGAATAGGAATATTTGCGTTGATCGTAAATGCTAAGGTGTATGTTGAAAGAAGTAAGCTTATTATAAATTTCATTAATTATTTCCAAAAGTATAGTTAAGAGATAATGCATAACTAAATGCGCGCTCATCACCATCTTCAAGGTTGAAGACGCTTAATTGTCCATTTACAAAGTAAGTCTTATTGAAGAGATAATCTGCACCAAGAATGACAATATTATTAACTGCTGTTTGGTAATCATCCGGTGTGTAGAATTGTTGTGTTGATGTTCCATTGCCAAGAGTTTGCATTTTTCCATCCATTGCTGTGTAGGTAAAGAAAATACCAACTCCTGCTTGTACTCTAAAGCTTTGATTGAAGGTGTGTTCGATAAGTGCATGAATCCAAAGGTTTGTAACAGTTACTGCACTATCTTCACTCGATTTTGGAAGAGTTAAACCTGTTTCAATATTTAGCTTTTTTTCCCAAGCAATATCTGTGCGATAATTGGCCCTGATAAATGGATTGAAAGTGAAGTAATTTCTCCCGCCATCAATATCGTTTTGAATTTTACCGACGTATTTCGTCAAATTCCCAAATCCAAGTGAGAACTCGCCAGGAATATTAAGTTCCTTTGCCTTTATAGAAAATGGAAGTATGCATATAATGCACAGAAGTAAAGAATGGGCTGCTTTCATGTAATAATTGTTAAGAAGTTTTCAAGCTTTGACAACTTCTTATTTGTTTTCAAATACTGGCATTTTATTTAAAATGCCAAGAGATTTAAAGAAACTTAAAAAGGATTTTAAATATGTTCGAAAATTATAAGATACCTAATGAATTAATTCCTAGTGATCCACGCTTTGGTGTTGGGCCATCTCTTGTTCCAACTGAATTTGTTCAAAGACTTGCTGATACAAAAGCAACGCTACTTGGGACTTCTCACAGAAAACCGGCAGTGAAAAATCTTGTAAAAGAAGTACAAGAGGGATTAAAAAAGTTCTATAACTTACCTGAAGGTTATGAAGTCGTTTTAGGAAACGGTGGAGCAACTTTTCTTTTCGATATGATCGGTCTTGGTCTCGTTAATAAAAAAAGTGTTCACTACACATGTGGTGAATTCTCAAATAAATGGTTTAAGTCACATCATGCAATTCCATGGATTGAAGCACAGGAAATTGCAAGTGAGTATGGCCAAGGTTGTGAGCCACAAGGCTCAGATGCTCATGCTGATGCTGACATGATTTGTTTTACTCTTAATGAAACTTCTACAGGTGTTCAAACGACGACAATCCCAAGTGTTAATGATGAGACACTTGTCGCTGTGGATGCAACAAGTGGTGCAGGACAAATTCCTCTTGATCTAACTAAAGTAGACTGCTATTTCTTTTCACCGCAAAAAGTTTTCGCATCTGAAGGTGGTCTCTTTGTCGCTATTATGTCACCGAAAGCACTAAAGCGTGCTGCAGAGATTGCAAAGACTGATCGCTATATTCCTGGTATTATGGATTGGACTGTTGCTATTGATAACTCTCTTAAGAATCAAACTTATAATACACCAAGTATCTCAACTCTTTTCTACTTAAATGAGCAGGTAAAGCTTATGAATTCTCAAGGCGGAGAAAAGAATGCAGTAGAACTTGCACGCAAGAAAGCTGATATGATTTACGGCTGGGCAAAGGAAGAAAGCTTTCTTGAGGCATACGTTTCTGATGAGAAGTATCGTTCAACTTCTGTTGCGACGATTAATATCGATGATAAGTATGAAGCTGCAGCACTCATTAAAGTACTTGAGCAACAAAATGCAGTTAACGGAATTGATTCGTACAGAAAGTTAGGAAAGAATCAGTTTAGAATTTCTCTTTTCCATAATGTGAAATTTGAAGATCTACAAAAGCTAACCAAAATTATTTCAAGCGCTGTTAATCAAGCAAATAATTAATTAATAAAGAAAAGGGAGTACTAAGTGCTCCTTTTTTATTTCAAAGAAATCGCTCTTAGATCAATTGACATGGAAGAGTTAGTGTAAAACTCTAAGTAATCGCTTCCTAGGTTATTCCAAATCTCTTGGGTTGATAGAGGATTCTTTCTATTTTGGTCAGCTACACCAAAGAAGAGTCCGATGATCTCTCCTGTATCTCGATTCATAATAGCACTTCCGGAATCTCCGGATTGAGCATCACAGGCAGTAAAGAAAACATCTCTTACCTTATCCTTGTTGAATCTAATATCCATATTCCCTGTAAGATAAATGCAGTCAGTATCTTGTGCTATCTTAGCATCATATCTTCTCAGATCGGCCTTACCACCACCAAAACCAACAGTTACGAGCGGATCTCCAGCTACAGGATTTGAAAATTTAGTATTAAGCGATGGAAGTTTTGAGAGAAAGTTTAGTTTCTCACTTTTCTTAATTCGAAAGTAAAGATAATCGCTACCTGATTTAATTGTGCCTATGCTTATAACACCATCACACTTTGCTACTATCTTATTGTGGCCTTCATTAATGAGTAAAAGGGAGGATTCGCTACATTCTTTCTCGCCACTTATTACGTGATAATTAGTGAGAAAGATATAATGTTCAAGTTCTTCTTGGTAAAGAAAAGCAGTTCCAATTTTTCTCTTTATTTTGTTAACGACCTTGGCGGTACGAAGAACTAAGCTCTTTGTGTTTGTATCAAGTGTTTGAAAGAGCTTCTTTGTAACCCTTGGCCTACTCCATTCATCTCCACCAACGTAGCGTTTGGCCATTGTTAGATTAGAAAGCAATATCAATGTAAGTATAAGAATTATCTTGATCTTCCCCATAGTAGGGTTTTAGCTTAGATTATTTTTTGGGTCTAGAAATGTGAAAAGTTTATAAGAAAAAGGGACACCGAAATGTCCCTCTATATGGTTTTATTTTTTAGTTTTTAGCACCATCATCTTTATTGTAATTTTTTAAAAATTCAGTTTTCCACTCGTTGTAGCGATTATCTAAAATTGCTTCACGAGCTTCTTCTGCCATATTCTTATAGAATTCAATATTGTGCATTGTCGCTAGAACTTGTCCTAGGATCTCATTTGAATCAAAAAGGTGCTTAACATATGCACGAGTGAAGTTCTGGCAACAGTAACACTTACAATTTGGCTCAATAGGGAAGAAGTCACGACGATAGTTCTTGTGACGAATTCTAATCTTTCCACGTTTCGTAAATAGCGTTCCACCACGTGCAAATTTTGTTGGAATGATACAGTCACTCATATCAATTCCGTATTCCCAGATCATACATAGGTCTTCTGGATTACCAACGCCCATAACGTAGCGTGGTTTATCTTTTGGCATCTTAGGCCCTGTGTACTTAACGATTTTTTCCATAAGCTCAGGCCCTTCTCCTACGGATACACCACCAATGGCATAACCTGGAAGATCGCGCTTAACAAGTTCATCAAGACACTCATCTCTATAATCATCGTAAGTAGAACCTTGGATAATACCAAAAAGGGCCTGCTTTGGATTTGTCCAAGCATCAATACAACGATCTAGCCAGCGGTGAGTACGATCGATTGAATTCTTTGTATACTCGCGAGTCGCTGGGTATGGAATGCACTCATCAAAGGCCATCATGATATCTGATCCAAGCTCTTGTTGGATTTGAATTGATGTCTCTGGAGAGAGCATAATTGATTTACCTTTATGGTCCTTAAACTCAGCTCCTTCTTCTTTAATGGCCTTTCTTTGAAGTGAGAAAACCTGGAATCCACCTGAGTCTGTAAGAATTGGACGATCCCAATTCATAAACTTATGTAGTCCACCTGCTTTTTCAACCAGTTTTGAACCTGGTGATAAGTGAAGGTGGTACGTATTTGAAAGAATAATTTTAGTGTCCAGATCCTTTAGGAAGTTTGGTGGTAGTGCTTTAATTGCACCGTGCGTACCAACTGGCATAAATACTGGAGTTGGAATTTCACCATGAGGAGTAGTGATAACACCTGCTCTTGCTCCTGAATTCTTATCTTCGTGGACAACTTTGAATTTGAAGTGTTCTTTGACTTGATCTTGAATGCGCATAGATCACCCTTTGTCGTAACTCGACTGTTGAAATATTTCTACTAACTTTAATTATTTAAAGTACTTAGCTTTAATATTTCTTTTGCTGCTTCTTGTCCAACAGTATTTGTGCTACCTTGTAAAAATTTGGCCAGATCTCGGGCAAATTTTGTAAATGAAGCACGGTTCTCTCCGTTATCCTTAATTGAAACGAGCTGATTGATCTCGTCAAGTTGACTCATTAAAATTGATTTATTTGTACCGAGAAATGCCTTTTCAACACTATCTATATATTCAATCTTAACTTTTGGCTTTGCTAAGAATGTTAGGCCTTCAAGTTCACTTGATTTCATATTGCCGCCAACCTTTGAGAACTGCATAACTGAGTCATCTGAAATATAGAGATAGACTTCATCAAGATTGCTTCTATAGAAAGACGTGAATTTATTTAAGTTACGATATTGCTTATAGTTCATTTTAAACTCTGCAAAGGCCTTCTTTGATTGGCCAATGGCAAGTAGGTCAACATGAACTAAATCTTTTGTCGATCGTCCTTTGATGATCTCTCCGGCCCAAAATAATTTTCCAAAATCTTCTCGCGTTAAATAGCTCGATTTTTCATCTTTATAGAAAGAGCTTAAATAAGGATAGCGATACTTGAAGAATGGAATTGAGCTAAAGCTTTTTTGAAAATTTCTAAACGACATTTCATCTGTTAATTTTAAAACATATGTATTTGCTGTTTCCTTATTGATGATAAAGTAGCTTGGCCTTTGCCCTGCAATTCTTAAGATAATATTTTCCTGAGAGAATTTTTTTGAAACTAAAACCTCTTTAATTTTCAGCGGTCGTTTACCTAGCTCTTTTGGCACATTGATTTGTTTAGGAACAGGCGTGTCCGAAAAGCTTTCCTGAATAATAGGATAACCAATTACTAGCATTGTAAAGATTGCTAAGTTGATAAGTGAGATGAACTTAAATCCCTTTATACGATAAGTAATTCGCCCTTGAGTGATAAATTCTTTAAGAGATGGTGAATCAAAGATAACAGGGAGCTCAAATAATGGGATAAGGTGAGCAATAAGATCTAGTGGAGTTCTAAGAACAGCTTTTGCTCTTTTTGTAAGAAATGATCCTGTTGTTGTTGCACCACTTATAAAAAGGGTTGGTGAAACACTTAGAATTAAATTTGAAATAAATAGAATACCAAAAAGTACAATTACAATTTTTGCAATATCTGGGCTTACACTGAATTCGACAAACTTTGCAATTTCTGAATTTAGTAGAGTTGCGAGTTTGTCACTTAGGCTCTCTATTGCCTCAACATCAATCTGAGTTGAAACTATCGTTGTTGCAAAGACAAGTGTTAATGCACTAACGAAGCGAGTAAAAGGGCCTACTAGTTTTCCTTGAGACTGTTTAATTTTTTTCTTTTTTTGTTGTGCTTTTCTGATCTTCGCACCTTCGTAGTCACGGGCAACACCAAGTTTTAGATCAGAGTCTTTATTCGTTGATTTAGTACTCTTTTTTTTCTTCTTCGCTTTCTTCTTTTTTTGACTCGTAAGTGGTCGGCTTACGTGTTCATTATATTTTACCGACTTCTTACTTTGCTCTGCCTCTGCACTTTGAAGACGGGCAACGTTTAGAACTTGAGTAATACTTAAGGAGTCAGTGTCTTCTTTCATTCGAGGTTGTGAAGGCTGATCTCCATTTGTATCAATGACAAAGGAGATATCATCTTCATCGCTATCTGATTCGTCATCTGACTCATCTCTATTAAGCATATCACTACTTGTCATTTCAAACGAAGGTGTATGCCCTTGTGTTTGAGCCTTTATTTCTTCAACGCTTTCTTCTTGCTCATTCGTTGCAAAATTACTTAAGTCATCAAATTCAAGATCATCCTCATCATTTGCTGAGGCAATATCAAATTCATCAGGAAGTTGTTTTTCAAGAGATAGAGACTTGAGTTTAAATTCGCTACTTTTGTAGCTAAGTTTTTCTCCAATCTCCATGAAGTAAGTTGATCCTTCTTGCAGTGGAGTATCTTGTAATTTAGCGTCTTGTATTTTTTGAATTAATTTTAAAACTAGGCAATCGTCATCGACATGAACTTTTATGCTACCACCGTTTTCAGAAATAATGAGTTCATTATTTTCTTCTTTAAAAAAAAACTCTTTATTTGAGATTGTGATTTCTTGATTTTCGTTAGAGTTGCTGTGGATAAAACCAACTTGCATAGTCAACCTTTGTTAATTTTCAATTAAATTCCTTTTTATTTTAAAGGGATTATATAAATTTTCCTACTAATTTTTAGAATTGATTCCGTGTTAATATTGGTAAAGAGAATTAAGAAGATTTAACCACGGAAGGGGACAAATAGATGAAAAAATCTTTTTTAGTAAGAGCGACGTTTGCTACGCTCTTAGCAGGACAAGTGGCTTTTGCGGCCGATGCAGATTACAATGTACAGGAACGCTTTCGCCTAATGGAAGACAAATTCCAAACTCAAGAGTTTCTAAGAGAACCAGGACATGACTTTCTTATTGATATGTCTGTTTATGCTAATACGGATCTAATGGAACTTGTTGGTGATGTATCTGATGCTTCAGATGCTGCTGACCCAGATCAAGCAGCTGCTGATGTTCTTTCAGCTTATGCTGATACTGAACAAAACCTTAGACTGAATGTAGAAGTAGGTGTTCCACTTCCATCATTTAATGCTTTTAAAGGGACAATTAGTCCAAGTGTTAGGCTAGGTGTAAATGTTGGATCACTAATTGGAATTGGTGAAGAGGATATCATGATTGATACTTTCATCTCTGCAGTTCCTGGTGATGCTGAACTTAAAACAGTTCTTCAAGATAAAATCACACAAGGTGTTTTAAATGCCATTATCGGTGGTACAGCGGGTTACCAAAATGTTACAGATTTAGCAGCTACACTAGGTTTAAGTACTGAAGAAGAAACGGCCCTAAGAGATGCCCTTGGTGGTGAAGCTATTCCATTTGCTGGTTCAGGTTCAACTGCTCCAATTATCGATGCATATGTTAAGGCAGACGTTACTGCTGGTTTAAACTTTGATTATAAGAATGAGAGACACTTCGGTTCATTTTCTCTTTATGGTTTATATAGAGCTGACGTAAGACGTGTTCTTGATCAAGATGCAATTGCTGGTGACGGTGATGTAATTGATACTGAAAACCTTGATCAGAATATGACTCTTTATGCGATGGCCGACATTACTTATGGTTTCCACTGGCTATCAAATTTCAGAACGATGTTTAAGATCCAAGATATTGCTCTTGCAACAGTGATTGAAAATGATGAAGGTTATCTTCCATTGTATGAGCCAGAAATCGGCTACCGTATGCACACAGATTATAGCTTTAATCTTTCAAATATGAGACTTCGTCCATTCGTAGGTTTCCACATGAGAGATGGTTATGATTTTGCTGATGGAGTTTATGCTGGTACTGATCTAATGTTCCATGTTTGGAAGGAGAGACTAGCTGTTACAGTAAGAGGGATGGTTGACTCTGAACACCTAACTCTAACTCCAAGAGTTAAGCTTGGATTCATGGATTTCATGTATTCTCTTAAGCAACCAATCACTTCTGAAGTAAAAGGTGTGAAAATCTCGACAATTCACTCTGTAAACTTCAGACTTCACTTCTAATTTAAGAAACATTGTGTTAAATATCGGGGATCAAATTGATCCCCTTTTTTATTTTGTCCACGTTAGGCCAGGGGACCGTGAGTGGATGTGTCTATTTAGGAGAGTATATAATGGCAAGAAACACAAAAGAATTTGTTGATATTGTTGATATGGACCTATTTGCAGGTTTCCTTAAAGAGAATAAACTAACAAAACCAACTGAAGTACAAGCTGAAGCAATTCCTCAGTTTCTAGAAGGTCACAACCTACAAGTACAGGCCCAAACTGGTAGTGGTAAAACACTAAGTTATCTTCTACCACTATTTCAAAAGCTAAAAGAAACAGAAGCAGACATAAAAAATCAAAAGGCAGGCTCGCCTCGCGCGATTATTCTTCTACCAATTAAAGAGCTTGCGATGCAAGTCTCTGATGAGTGTAAGAAGATTTCTCACCATGCAAAGATGCGTGTTCGTCTTGCCCTTGGTGGTGAAAAAGGCAAGAAGGTAAGTACACTTAAAAAACAAACTTTTGATATTCTTATTGGAGGCCCTGGCCGAATTAAATCAATGATTGAGAAAAAAGAGATCCGTCTAGATGAACTTGAGTATCTAATTATTGATGAAGCCGACCAGCTTCTTGATATGGGATTTATGCGTGAGCTTAAGGCCATTCGTCGTCATCTTACGTCTTCGTACCAAGCATGCCTTGTTTCTGCAACGATGGCCGATGACTTTGATATGCTAAAGGCCGACTTCTTCTCAGGTATGGAATTTAAATCAGTAAGCCTAGTTGGCTCACACGGACTTTCTCAAACTATTGAAACTTTCAATATTGCTCTCGATTATACAGAGAAGAATGCCATGCTTGATGTTTTCGTTAAAAAAGAAGCAAAGGGCAGTGGGATTATTTTTGTTAACCAAAAAGAGAAGGCGGTAGAAGTTTATAACTATATGAAGCAAGCAAAACTTCATAAAAACCTTTACGTTTCTCATGGTGATATTACTGCAAAAGAAAGAAGTGAGAATTTTAAAAAGTTTAAATCAACTGGTGGTATTCTTATCACTACTGATATGGCGGCCCGTGGGATCGACATTAAGACTCTGCAATGGGTACTAAATTACGATCTTCCATTTGAAGCAGTTTATTATATTCACCGTTCGGGACGTGTAGGTCGTGCTGGAAGGGCCGGAAGTGTCTATAACTTTGTAACTAAGAAAGATCAAAAACTTATTGGGCAAATTAATGATGCCATTAAGAATCAAGATACTTTGAAGATTGATCCAATCTTTCTTAAGTCGATGGCAAAGAAATCGGGAGCTAAAAAGGTTGCAAAGAAAGTTGCTAGACGTGGGCCAGCACCACAGAAAAAGACTTCAAAAACGACGACGAGATCAACATCTCGCACAGGTGGACGTACACCTTCTCGTACTTCAAAAACTTCTCGCGGCAGACGCCGTTAAATGATAAAATGCTAATATGTTTAAACATATTAGCATTTTCTTTCTTCTATTAACTTCACTTATTACTTCATCATGTTCTGAAAAGGATATTTATACGCCTTTGGAAATGTTTGATATGGCCTATAAATTCGACAATACAATTGAAGAAGTTCGCCTTAGTGTGAAGGAGAAGGAGAGACACCTTGACTGCAAGGATTATCCGGCCGGCTGTATTGAAGGCTCTCCTAAGCGCTTTAAGGTGAGACTAGTTGAAATGATTGTTGTCCAGTACTTATCATCTAATGAAGCATGTTTGGCCGCTTATAAGCTTGGTCAATATTATGCTCGTAATTGGCTCTTTGATGATGTTGCAGATGAGCCTGTTCTTGTTGATTTTGTTAAACAGGTTTATAAGGCGAAAAGTCCTAAGACAAGACAAGAGTGTAATTAAACCTCACTTACTTTAACCACTGCCTAATCTCTTCATAGTATTGTTCTAGTTTTTTATTAGCACCTATAAAGTCACTACTTGTGATTTGAAAACTCTTGTTATTATTTAATCGTATTTGAATTGCATGATTAGAAGCTGTGGCCCCTTTGGTTTTCAAAAGCTCTACACGTTCAATTTCATCAAGTCCAAATTGTGTGATTTGTTTTCTTAGCAATGAGCGAGCGACTAATCTTGCAGTATTTCTCGGTTTACTCATTTCCAAGTGACGGTATTTTATTAAGGATAAGACGACAATGGGTGTGAAGAGAAATAGAAGTAGATCTTTTTGAGCCAGCTTATTATTGAATGTTAAGTAACTTCCAAGCCCAACAACAAGTAGTAAGATACACATAAGTGCTAGCTTAGTTGGAAATGAGTTAAGTGTTAAGTTTTGAAAATTAGTTTCAAGTTTTAACATATCGATCTCCGTTACGCTCTATACTTTATCAGGCCTTAAAGAAGTACTTTTTAAAGCCCGTCTGGAATGCATCAATTTTTACTTCCCAAGCATTAATAAACTCAGGGGATTGCTGTCTATATTCATTTAATGTTTCTTTAAAAAGCATTACCCAACGACCAAGCTCTCCCATATGAATATTTAAGTACTCATGTGCCTCAAGTAAGTGTGCCGCAGGACGAGGAAATTTTATTCCTAGCAATTGTGCCTGCCAAAAAGCATTTATATTAACGAGATGCTCTTGAAAATCATCAATGCTTGAGAGTGGAGCGCTATTAGCAGTTATCTTTCGAAAGTGATAGCCGATGAATACGTCATTAATGGCCTTCTCGTAAAATGACCGAGTAACTTTCTCTATTAATTGAATTTCCAACTGATTGCCTGTCATGACTAAAGTCTACACTAAATATTGCGCTTTAAATACCGATGAAAGTTTATGAACAAAATAATTATATCTTTATTTTCATTACTACTTAGTAAATTTATTTACGCCGGAGCATTAACTTCTGTTAATAACGACACTTGTTGGTACAAGGAAGATGAGGGGCGCACTAAAATAGCTTCCTTTAATGATCAGGTAAGTATTAATACAAATCGTGATGAGATTTTAGGCCACGTTGTTAAGTACTTACATGAACAAAAATTTGCGGCAGACAAGATTGATATGATTCATTCGTTCGGATTATGTGGACCAAGACTTTCTTTGGCCTTTCGTATCTCTTACGATAAAGTCGATTATTGTCTTAGAGCAAATGTAAATAAGAATACTGAGTTAACTTTCTCAGGAGTTGGACTTGCTCAAGATAGCAAAGGAGCTTGTCAGTCAATTGCTAGTGATAAATTGATAGTTTCTATTGATCAGAAAAATATTGTCGATCTACAAAAGCTCTTGGGTGAGCAGGGGATGTCGCCTAAGAAAGTTGATAAACTCTCATCTAAGGTTTACGTTTTATACTTTAACGTTGAAAGAGATGAAATTAAAGATGTAAGAAAGAGTATCGTCACATCAAATCTAGTTAACTCTGCGGAGTATTCAACTGGACAATATCATATTGCAGATGAATTCGAGTTATTAAGTATTAGCTACTTTAGAAAGTAGCTCAAACAAATAAAAAAGCCTCGCGATGCGAGGCTTTTTTAATTATCTTTTTCCAATTTCAGCAATTGTTTTTCCAAGAGACTTTGAACGTTTTAAGTATACGTTTGATCTCTCTTCGTGCTCAGCTTCTTCTTTACATGAAATACAAAGTTCCGCTGTGTTTCTCGCCATTAGACGATCGTAACCAATTTCAATATCACACTCATCGCATAGGCCATATTCACCTTTTTCGATTTTTGTAAGTGCTTTATTGATTTTCTTTACGTAGAAGTTTTCACGATTTCTGAAACGAATTTCCTGCGATGTTTGAACGTTAGCTACTGCCTCATCTAGAGGGTCAAGTAGTTCGTTCTTGTCCATGCAATACTGCTCTTTCTCACTGTTTTTGTTAAGAATTCTTTCTTTGTCAGCAAGTAGCGCATCTTTAAGTGCAGCTATTTGCTTGTCCGATAGATACGAGTTAGCTCTGTTCATTTCGACTCCCTTGTGCCGTGTTTCTTCCAGTGAAACAAGTTGCTTGTAACCTTTAATTTGCGCTTAGGCAAAACAATTACGCACAACAAATATTGTGTTCGTGTGTTGTAGAAAGAATTTACTGGTCGGGAAAGTGTTAGTAAAAGGTATTTTTCTTACAAAGGATTACTTTGTCACGAAATTTCAACAGTTTAGATCTAGTTTTTAGGAAACGTTGCTTCACAATGAGGGCAAAACTTCCAAAACTGCTTATCTACCTCATTTTGACAGCTTGAACATGTGATTAGTGCGCTTAATTCCTCAAATGCTTCGTCATACATATTGGCAAAGAGATCGCTTCTCATGGCCGCTATCGTTGTTGGATGGGCCCTGAAAGTTCCAGGCATGGTTTTATTTGGAATGAATTTGGCCGGTGTTACGCTCTTGTCTGGAAAGATCTGAACCTGAACTTCTTGCGAAGGCTGCATTTGATACATCTGCCTATTTGCAATATTGCGTTCGTTCTTTAGTAATTCAAAATTCTCATTGGAGCTAAACTTTCTTTCCATAAGCTAATTGTAGCACACTACTTCCAGCGACGTTCTAGTAGCTCAATTATTTCCACGCAGGCCTTCTTGTGCTGGTTAAATCGTGCAAAGAAGCCTGGTTTTGCTTCTAATACGGCCTTTTTGAAATAAATTGATTGTGAACCAAGGGATTCAATAAGGCGCAGAGTCCATTCAAAGACCTCAGGGTCTTGATGGCCAATAAGTTTTTCAAGTGCCTCTAAGAAGTCAAAAGGTAGTCTTTCACCTCTTTTGTGGAATTCATCTATTATCTGCTTTCTGGCAACACCTAAACACAGAGTAAGGACTTCTGGATCGTGGCAAAGTGCAAGGCAGTCCATAATCTCTGGGTAGATAATATGATCAAGAGTAATGGTATTATCAAGTAAACACAGTAGAGGGATAAGTGCATCCCAGTTTTCTTCGCGATTTAGCTCCTGAAAACGTAGCTTAAAAACACTGAAATCTTCTTTTGTATAAGTGCAGTTGGGCCTTTTTCCGGCCTGTAAATCAGCGATGACGACGCGAAACTGTTCATCTATATCAATCATATTTCTTCCCTTGGGCCATTTTTGAGATTTTTCATGTAGCAATTACTCGATTTACTTTTAAATATATGACATTTTAAGGCCTTATGCTATATAAATACCCTTTAAGAAGGTTTTCAATGCAGCAGTATCTTATTAACGACATTTACCGTGCTACAGAAGGAGAGGGAGTCTTTGTTGGACGCTCTCAGGTCTTTGTGCGCTTTCAAGGTTGTGCCGTTGGTTGTATTAATTGTGATTCAATGGATACTTGGAGTTTTGATATTGGGCCAACTTCGATTGAGTCGATTTTTGAAAAGATACTAGAAGAATCTTATCAGGGAAAAATAAATTGGATTTCAATTACAGGTGGAGACCCACTTCATCCTAAGCATGTTCCAAGTGTTGTTGCTCTATCAAAATTTTTAAAAGAAAAAGGCTTTAAGCTTAATCTTGAAGCTGCAGGGACACGAGTTGTTGATGAAGTATTTGAAAACCTCGATTACATCTCATTTGATCTAAAAACACCTTCGACAGGTGTACAGACTCGTCTTTCACTTATTGAAAAGCTTGCTCAAAACTATAATGGAAAGTTTCAGCTAAAGGCCGTTATTGCTGATCGTAAGGACTTTGACTACACTCTAGGAGCTTATCGTAAGCTTGAGGAGAGTTTAGGTTCAATTGATTTTCCTTGGGTGCTAACACCGTGTTTTGAACCAAGTGAAGAATTTCCAATGCAAAGATTTATCGATATTCAGGATTGGAATCAGTTAGAGGGTGGACCATTTAGAGTCATCGGACAGCAGCATAAGTGGATCTACGGTGCTGATAAAAAGAGTGTTTAATTAAGCGGCCCTTCTCGTTCTTGCTAAGGTCTCACGTTGCTTGGCCTCGAGTAAATCAACTCCATATTTTTTAATCGTTCCTAAATCAGTAATCGTATAGGAATTAGAGTCGGCCTTAGTTCGATCTTCCTGAGAGAAGTTATCACAAATAACAACAAGTTTTGTGTCTGTAGGAAGTTTCTTAAGAGCAATTTTGATAATCCCTTGAACCTTATCAAGAGAGTTTGTACAGTAGACTACATATTTCTTGTCGTCTTTAGAGACGCTAAAGTGCCAAAGATTGGATTTGTTTTTTGATTCAACGACATGATAATCATATGATTTAAAAACCATCGTACATTGAGTAATAAACCCCTTAATAATTTTTTTAGAATTTGCTATCTTTGCCATTAGATCTCCGCTTAACATCAAGCATATCGGTTAATTGGCCAAAATATTAAGAAATTTTAGAAAGATTATTCCGTATCAATTTTTAGTTAGTTAGAAGTTTTGTGGAGGATTTTTGTCCAATACCTTTACCCATTTTAAATTGTTTACCGGCCTTAGCGCCAAGATTCCATGCATTTGCATCAAAGCTAGTTGCCTGACTTGTTTGCGATGAGACACGAGGGTAGACTCGGTTTCGATGGGCCTCGGCAAGACCTTTAATATGGATTAGTTCACGTGAGCTTATTTGCTTGCTCTGATGACCTTTAAGTTCACTTAGGAATGATTTCGTAAAACTCTTATAATAAGAATTACGAGCACGAACACCTTTTAAATTTGAGTTTTTCTTGGCCTGCTTCCAAAGTCCTTCCATCGCATTTACTGTATAGTCATAGATATAGTGAGCGGCCTCAACATTTTCTTTGGCCCCAATAATTTCGAGGTAGCCCCCGCCACGTCCAGAGCTGAAGACTGGAGAGACTGCATATTCCTTAAGTATATCGTAGAGGCAATCGTGAAGAAGGTTACGTCTTTTAAAAGAGGCGACTCGTCTGACATAAGTATCTTCAAAGTCTTTCATATCAAAATCATCTCGTGCTAGATGATTAAGTTTGAGTTTGTCTAAGTTGTGTTTTTGAATGAGATCATTTGCTTTTTTGGCAGCAAGTTTGGCCTCAAATTCATTTTCTGACTTTGCAAGCTCCAGAAGCTTTTGAATCTTTGCCGTGATATTATCATTGCTTTTTACAAAGGCACTTAAGTTGACTTGCGACTTTGAAAAGTTATCATCCCAGCCAAAGCGTTTAAAAATACCTCTAAATTCAATCCCATGGGCCTGCTCGTGTATGCCACATTCAATATGAACTAAGAAGTGGGCAAGCTCATGCTTGAGAACATTTTCTAGAAGCTTGTCATCGTTAATTGTAAGAAAGCACCTGTTGATTCCAATTTGATAAATAAGGGGATCGTAGAAGCCTAGGATTTTGTCAGAGTCATTTACAACAAATGTAAGCGGGTACATCACTCCTTTGTAGTGGAGGCGTGAGCGCTTAAAAGAGAGACCTATTCCCGCGAATATATCACAGGCCATAAGACGAATCTTTTTTATAAATAATTGGGTATTTTCGTTATAAATAAACATTAATATTTAACACTGCATCCATACGGTTTTGTTCTCGCTGGATTTACTTTCTCATTGTTCTTAAGTTGTTTTAGCGCGTTTTTAACATAGTTTCGAGCGTTTTGAATATCACTTTTGTCGGCCGAAGGAATACTGTCGATGGCCCCCATATAGTCAATTATACCGCTTTCATTAATGATGAAAATCTCTGGCGTTGTCTTTGCATTATAGCGTCTACCAACAGTTCCATCCGTATCAATCAGAAGGTGAGAAGCATTTGATTTTTCGACCTGTAGGCGATTCTTTGCAGCAGCGGCGTCTCTGATATAACCCTGTTTTCCAATATTAGATGAATTAATTGTAAGCCAGTAATGGCCGCTATCTTTTGCAAGCTTCTGTGTCTGCTGCATATTTAGTGAATCATAATGTTTTCTAACAAAGGGACAGCCTTCGTTATACCACTCAAGAATAACTTTCTTGCCTTTAAAAGAGGCCAGTGTAATCTGCTTTCCGTCTTGGTTTACAAGAGTAAAGTTTGGGGCCTTATCTCCTGGAGATAAAGCGAGAGTAAGTGTAGTTATAAAGAGAGAGACGATTAATTTCATAAATGCTCCTTTTGGATATTCTACGCTGTGAAAAAGGAGCATACAATAAATAAAGGCCTACATTTGTAGGCCCTTATTTTTATTTGAATTTAATTTATTAAATTAAACAGTTGGTGTCGTCTTAGATGTTACAGCAGCTTTTAGAAGCTCTCTGTTCATACGAGCGATATTTGTGATTTCAATTCCTTTCGGGCATGAAGCTTCACATTCAGCTTCGTTAGTACAGTTACCAAATCCAAGATCATCCATCTTCTTAACCATGTTTTGAACACGTTGAGAAGCTTCAGCTTGTCCTTGTGGAAGAAGTGCCATTTGAGAAACTTTGGCCGATACGAAAAGCATCGCAGAAGCGTTCTTACATGAAGCAACACAAGCTCCACAACCAATACAAGCTGCAGCGTCCATTGCTAGGTCTGCTTGCTCTTTTGGGATTAGGATAGCGTTTGCATCTTGAGCATTTCCTGTGTTTACAGATACGAAACCACCAGCAGCGATGATTTCATCAAATGCACTACGATCAACCATAAGGTCTTTTTCTACTGGGAAAGCTCTTGCTCTAAATGGTTCGATAACAATCGTATCACCATCAGAGAACTTTCTCATGTGAAGCTGACAAGTTGTTGTTTCAGCTTCTGGCCCGTGAGCTTGACCATTGATCATTAGAGAACACATACCACAAATACCTTCACGACAGTCGTGGTCGAAAGCTACTGGCTCAACACCTTGTGGGATAAGTTCTTCGTTTAACTGATCTAGCATTTCAAGAAATGAAGCATCCGGAGAAACGTTTTCTAAAGTATAGTCGGCCATTTGACCTTTATCTTCACGATTCTTTTGACGCCAGATTTTTAAATGAAGTGTCATATTATTATTGCTACTCATATCATATACCTCTTATTTGTAACTTCTTTGTGTTAGTGGAACGTTAGGGAAGTCTAGTTCTTCCACGTTTCTAATTGGCTCACTAGCTTCACCAGTGTATTCCCATACAGCTGCGTGACAGAAGTCATTGTCATTTCTTAGGGCCTCGTTCTCATCTGTTTGAGACTCTTCTCTGAAGTGACCACCACATGATTCTGGTCTTTCAAGAGCGTCGCGTGCCATTAGCTCACCAAGCTCTAGGAAGTCTGCAAGACGGTTAGCTTTTTCAAGCTCGATATTAATTCCATCTGCTGTTCCTGTAACCTTAACGTCTTTCCAGAACACTTCACGAAGTTTTTTAATTTTATCAATCCCTTCTTGAAGACCTTTTGCATCTCTTGCCATACCAACATGGTTCCACATGATTTGCCCAAGTTCCTTGTGAATTGACTCAACTGATCTTGTTCCATTGATTGAAAGTAACTTAGAGAATCTTTCTTTTGAATCAGTAAGTGCCTTGTCAAATTCTGGGTGATCAGTTCCAACTTTATTACCCATAAGTTTTTCACTTGCTAGGTAGTTAGGAACTGTAAATGGAGCAACAAAGTATCCATCTGCTAGACCTTGCATTAGTGCAGATGCACCTAGACGGTTTGCACCGTGGTCTGAGAAGTTTGCTTCACCAAGAGCAAATAGCCCTGGAACTGTTGTTTGTAGGTTATAATCAACCCATAAACCACCCATTGTATAGTGAACCGCTGGGTAAATTCTCATTGGAACTTTATATGGGTTTTCATCAGTAATTCTTTCGTACATATCAAATAGGTTACCGTAGCGCTCTCTAATTGCGTCTTCACCATCGCGCTCAATCGCCGCTTGGAAGTCTAGGTAAACTGCTTCTTCACCGGCGCGAACTGATTTACCTTGGTCAATTTGTTCTTTTGCATTTCTTGAAGCAACGTCACGAGGAACAAGGTTACCGAATGAAGGATATTTTCTCTCTAGGTAGTAATCTCTCTCTTCTTCTGGGATCTCAGCTGCTTTTCTGTGATCACCTGGAGTCTTTGGAACCCAAACACGTCCATCGTTTCTTAGAGACTCTGACATAAGAGTAAGTTTCGACTGGTTTTCACCATGTCTTGGAATACAAGTTGGGTGAATTTGAGTGAAACATGGGTTAGCAAACATTGCACCTTTTTTATAAGCTTTCCAAGCTGCTGAACCATTTGAAGTCATTGCGTTTGTTGATAGGTAGTAAACGTTTCCGTATCCACCTGTACACATTAGAACGGCATCAGCTGCGTGCTTTTCGAATTCACCAGTGATTACGTTTCTTGTGATAATACCACGAGCGCGACCGTCAACCATAACTAGGTCAACCATCTCACGACGAGTTAGCATTTGAACCTTTCCACGTCCTACTTCTTTCATTAGAGAAGAGTAAGCACCAAGAAGTAGCTGTTGACCAGTTTGTCCACGAGCATAGAATGTACGTGATACTTGAGCACCACCAAATGAACGGTTAGAAAGAGTCCCACCGTATTCACGAGCAAAAGGAACACCTTGGGCCGCACATTGGTCGATAATATTATTTGCAACTTCAGCTAGGCGATAGACGTTAGCTTCACGTGCACGGTAATCTCCACCTTTTACAGTGTCATAAAATAGACGCCAGATTGAGTCACCATCATTTGGGTAGTTCTTAGCAGCGTTAACACCACCTTGAGCTGCAATCGAGTGTGCACGACGTGCAGAGTCTTGAAGGCAGAAACACTTAACATTGTAACCTTGCTCTCCAAGAGTTGCAGCAGCAGATGCACCAGCAAGTCCAGAACCAACAACGATAATTTCAAACTTACGTCTGTTGGCAGGGTTAACAAGCTTCATGTTAAATTTATGTTGAGTCCATACTTTAGTGATATCGTCACCAGCTGGAACTTTTCCATCCATTTTTTTGATATTCATATTAGTCATTACATTCCTCCCTTAACGTGACACCAAATTGCAATTGTAGAGTATCCAACAGTTAAGACAACAGCATATAGTTTCGATAGAAACTTGATTGCTGGCATATACTTAGGGTGGTTAAATCCAATTGATTGAAAGGCCGACCAGAATCCGTGAGATACGTGGATTCCAAGTACAATCATGAAAACTACATACATTCCCACATTAAGAGGAGAAGCAAAGTATACGATTACTGTTTTGTAAAGGTCACGAACTTCCATTCCGTTTAATGTCGTCATATATACAGCACCATACTTAAAGTTAATTAAGTGCATGATGATGAAGAAAAGAATTAGCATACCTGTGTAAGGCATAGTTGATGATGCGAAAGTTGCTCCGCGTCCTGTTGGTTGCTTCATGTAGTACTTAACTGGACGAGCTGCTTTATTTTCCATCGTAAGTTTCAGGGCCATAAAGAGGTGAGTTAAGAAGATTACTAGAAGACCTGCTTCAGCAACATAGATTAGCGGGTTTGAAGTAAGCGTGTAAGCGTACTTGTTAAAAGCGTCTGCTCCAACCATTAGTAAAAAGTTACCAAGCATGTGTGATAATAGGAAACCACATAGAAGAAGTCCCGTAACTCCCATTACTTGCTTTTTAGCAACGGAGTTAGTCAAATAAAAGCGTAATGCTGACATTGATACATTTCCTTTGTCTAATTTAATAAAAATTTTAAAATGTTATTTGAATGGATTATAATCCTTAAATCACCAAAACTTAAGTGAATTTTTAAGTGATTTTCATTTTGTGATGCACAATGTAAATATGCCTCAAGGATTAGGAGAATTTTAAATGTTGATCCACTCTTTTTTTGATAAAGACACTAATACTCTGACTTATATCATTTACTCTTTGGCAACAAAGAAGGCAGTGGTTGTTGATCCCGTTTTAAATTTTGACTACGCTAGTGGATCTGTGTCAACAAAAGAAGTCGAACTCATCGACGAGTTTTTAAAAGCAAATAATTTAGAGCTAACTTATATCTTTGAGACTCATGTTCATGCTGATCATTTATCTGGTGCATCGAGCCTAAAGAAATTTTATCCAAATGCAAAAATTGTCATTCATGAAAATATAAAGCAGGTACAAGTTGTCTTTAATCAAGCTTACCGTTCACAAGTTAAAGAGGATGGTTCTCAATTCGATTTATTAACACGAGAAGGAGAAACATTTAAAGTTGCAGATGATCTTGAAGTTGAAATTATTGAAACACCTGGTCACACGCCTGCTTGTATGAGCTTATATGTAAATAAAGAAGCGTTATTTGTAGGAGATGCGATCTTCATGCCTGATATGGGAACAGGGCGATGTGATTTTCCTAAAGGCAGTGCGGATGACCTTTATGAATCCATACAAAAAATCTATGCCTTAGATGATAATTGTACCATCTACGTCGGTCATGATTATGGGCCTGGTGGACGTGAGATTATGTTTAAGACTACTGTAGGAAAACAAAAGCGTAATAATATACAATGCAAGGCAAGTACTTCTAAAGATGAGTTCTTAAGCTTTCGAACAACTAGGGATGCACACTTAAGCTCTCCAAGGCTACTGATTCCTAGTATTCAGTATAATATGAATGGGGGAGAGTTTATCTTTAATGAAGAGGATGGGGCACCATTTTTGAAAGTTCCAGTTAAATTATAAAATCTAACTAGCTAATTTTATTTAAGTTTATACTTAGAATGTCGATTAGTACTTTGTGGGAGCAAACTAAATGACAAACGAAACTCATCCAGAAATTGAGAACACGATGCAATTTACTAAAATTGGTATCGCCCTTAAAGATTGGCCTTCTCTTTCTGAGTCTGAGCGTCTCTCAACTTTTAATAGTATGTCTGAAGAAGAGGCATTGGATTTCTTTGACTCTCTTGATTCAAACTACCAAGCTGATTTATTTGAACAATTTGACCGCGATCTTAAAAGACGTTG
Source organism: Halobacteriovorax sp. XZX-3 (assembly GCF_043196495.1). NCBI lineage: Bacteria > Pseudomonadati > Bdellovibrionota > Bacteriovoracia > Bacteriovoracales > Halobacteriovoraceae > Halobacteriovorax > Halobacteriovorax sp. XZX-3. The sequence continues at coordinate 95,127 of NZ_JBEBMO010000001.1, forward strand.
GGCAAATGACTTGGCCTATGATGACTTGGCCGATATTCTTCAACTTCTCGATCGAGACCAAGTAGAAGAAACTCTATCTCTTTTAGCAAAGCATGCGCGTGTTGAGGTAATGGCCCTAATGGCCTATGCCGAAGACGTTGCCGGTGGTCTAATGAACTCCAATTATATTCGCCTGCGTGCAAATATGATGGTGGAAGAGGCCATTCGCTATATTCGTACTCAAACGCTGAGTAATGTTGAAACAATCTATTATACTTATGTTATCGATGCTTCTCAAAAGCTTTTAGGGGTGGTTTCTTTGCGAGAGCTCTTTGGAGCACGTGATGGTCAAAAAGTATCAGAGCTTATGAGTAGTGGACAGGATCTAATTGCGATCCCCGATAATATGGATCAGGAAGAGATTGGGCGTGTGTTTGCCCGTCACGACCAGGTTGTTCTTCCTGTTGTTGATGAAGAATTTCGTATGAAAGGTATCATTACAGTTGATGATATCATTAAGGCGGTAGAAGAAGAGACGACAGAAGATATGCAAAAGATCGGTGCCGTTGAGTCTCTTGATGCTCCTTATCTTGAAGTTGGTTTTTTTGAAATGGCAAGAAAGCGTCTAGGCTGGCTTATCATTCTCTTTATTGGCCAGATGTTAACGGCAACTGCCATGACTCACTTTGAAAATGCCATTGCTCAAACCGTTGCTCTTGTAACGTTTATTCCTTTAATTATTTCATCAGGTGGAAACTCGGGCTCGCAAGCTTCTACACTTGTTATTCGCGCCCTTGCTCTTGGTGAAGTTAAAAATTCTGATACTGTCAGAGTCTTTTTCCGTGAAATCGGCTCAGGACTTTTCATGGGGCTTATTCTAGGGGTTTTTGGTTTTTTAAGAATTTATTTTTGGCCTCATGCAAATGAAATTTACGGCCTAAACTTTGCTCGAATTTCCATGATCGTTGGCTTCAGTATTGTTTGTATTGTGACGTGGGGAACTCTTGTGGGTTCAATGCTGCCATTTATTCTTAAGAAGCTTCGCTTTGACCCGGCCACGGCCTCGACTCCCTTTGTTGCAACAATTTGCGATGTTACGGGAATCATTATCTATTTCTCTATTGCTCACGCGCTCCTTTAGCTTATGGTAAATACTTCAGGGGGGAGTGTTTATGTCTCATCGACCATGCTAAATATCAGAAAAAATATTTAGGAGAGTTTATGAAATTAGCTTTGGTAATTTTAGTAAGTGCATTTAATTTTTATGCAGTAGCTGGTCTACAAACTTTAAGAATTGTTGATTTAGCAACAGTATCTTCAACGAGTTGTTATACGGCCGAACAAGAAGAGTCAGGAAGTATTTCTTCAGTTAGCTTTTATCTTGGTAACTATAGCGGTGAAGGTGAAGATAGAACATTTAATTATTATGAAACTTCAGAGACTTATTATGCATCATCTGTAGTTTGTAAGAATATCAAGTTATTTAATAAAGCATTTGATAGCTCTCTTCCTCAGGAAGAGAAGGTATTTAAGTTATTTGTTGATATGAATGATCACATAAAGGGATTTATGCTGCGAAATAGTGATAAAGTTTTATTTTTTGAAGAGTAGAGTTTTATAAGAAAAGGCCCTCAAGTGAGGGCCTTGTTTTTATTTTGATTTTTTCTTTGCCGTTTTCTTTGCCGTTTTCTTTGCCGTTTTCTTTGCAGTCTTTTTGACTACTTTCTTCGCTGCTTTTTTTGGTGCAGCTTTCTTTGCTGTTTTCTTAGCTACCTTCTTTGCTGTTTTCTTCGTAACTTTCTTGGCAACTTTTTTGGCCGTCTTCTTAGCTACTTTCTTTGCTGCTTTCTTCGCAACTTTCTTGGTAACTTTTTTGGCCGTCTTTTTAGCTACCTTCTTTGCTGTTTTCTTTGCAGTCTTCTTCGCAGTCTTCTTCGCAGTCTTTTTGGCCACTTTTTTCGCAACCTTCTTTTCTGCTTTTTTAGCTACTTTCTTTGTCGCTTTCTTTACAACCTTCTTAGCTTCTTTCTTAGCATCTTGTGCTTTCTTTGTTAGATCATTAGCAACTTTCTTAGTCGTGCGTTTAACTTCGTTTACCGCTTCTTCAACATCATCTGACATCTCTTTTGCGGCCTTTGCAACTCTGTTAATTGCTTTCTTTGTCGACTTCTTAACATTCTGATATGTCTCAATATGACCAATGGCCTCTAATTCTTTTTCAATAAGCTTGTCGTATTCAGCTAGAACTTTCATTGGATCTTTACCCAGGCGATCTAGTTCTTGTTGAAGCTCTTCAAAGAATTTCTCAACCTTATGCTTTTGTACATTTACTTTGTCATAGCGAAAACGAAAGTGAGCATAGAGTTCATCATATTTCTCACTACCTTCTTCTTGAATTCTTTCTAACAGGTGTCTACACTTTTTCACAATCTCATCACTTGATGACGTTAGCGCATGTTTGGCCTGTTTGTTCTTCTTTTTTAAAAAATCGTCTAAACCACTCATTGTTTCCCCCTGTAGCAAGATTATCTTGATACACGTAAATAATATTACGTTATAAAGTGTAACGTATTAGAAAGTATTTTCAACACTTTAATGATGGTATTTTTTTAATATTTACTTGCTTTGAGTCAAAGAATTCTCTATATATACTTATATCAATCAATTGGACGCTTATGGACAACGAAATGGAAGAAGTAAAAACAACAAAATATGACGAATCAGCGGATCGAGCAGGACTGATTGTTTCTGTCCTATGTTGCCTACATTGCATGGCAATCCCGCTATTGATTATTTTTGTTCCTTCACTTGCTAGCTATTTCGAAAATCCATTAATTCATAGTCTTGCGATTTTTATAATTGTGCCTGTTGGTCTTTACGCTTTTATAAAAAATCTAAAGGTTCATAATGATAGAAGACCACTTTTTATTGGAATTCTTGGTATGGCCACTATTTTAGTTGGTCACTTTAACCAGTACTTCCTAGCAGAGCATGCTGGTCATATGCATATGCACACTCATGCACATTCAATTGGTACTGTAGAAGTTGTAGCCTCAATTATTGGTGGTCTAGCTCTTATTGCAGCACACTTACTTAATATCAAACTATGTCGCTGTAACCACTGCGAGCACTAATAACGTAAGTTTGTTCTTTGTGAAATTTTTAACGATGAGTTGCTCATATAAAGATCAATGGCATCGTTATATTCTTTGGCCGTCTCTAGTGCAAAGAGCTTTTTTGTAAAGCTATGCCCGAAGTTTAGCCATACATGTCCGACTTTTAAAAAGAAGCGAATGCGTTTAAGTGCTGCTTTTTTATCAAAGTATTTAAAACAAGCGTTCACGTAAGCCTTCACAAACTCACCATAGTAGCTAGCATGAAGATAAGGGTCTTCACTTAGAAATTGCTGTTGAAATTCATTAAGTTCATGACCTTGCTGGGCCGCAAACTGTGTTATTAACCAGGGCTTGGCCGTTAAAGAGCGACCTAACATCACTGCTTGGCAACCTGTCTCTATAAGCATTTGAGAAATATCGCCGTGATCTTGAATATCTCCATTCCCAATAATAGGAAGATCGATACTTTCTTGTAAGTATTTAATTTGTTCCCAATCTGCGACACCCTTTCTTTTTTGGGCCGCAAGTCTTGGATGTAAGATAAGCCAATCGGCACCAGCTTCTTTAAGGGCATGGCAGAAGTCTAAAAGAAAGCTCTTATCATTTTGATGGCCCGCCCTAAGCTTTACCGAAACAGGTACTGTGGCATGTCTTTTAACCATCTCTACAACACTTGCCGCGTATTTAGTATCTCCCATTAAAGAGACGCCGTAATTGTGTTTTAAGGCCTTCTTTACCGGACAGCCCATGTTGATATCGATTGCACTTGCTCCCCAGCTCTCAAGCTTAGGGATGGCCTTTTCAATATATCTCTCTTCGTTGCAAAGAATTTGCGGATAGAGGCCGTAGTCGAGCTCACTTTTAAATGTCTCAGGAGTTTCACCTAGAATTTGATCAGGGAGCCTTCTTGAATTTAACATCTCTGTGGCCCACAAGGTCTTCATCTCACTTGGAAAGTAAGGTCTTAGTGCATCTCTAAGGGCGACATGTGATAAACCAACCATTGGCGCAAGAAGGGCCTTGAATTCTATTAAGTCGTTAAATTTCTGCCAAGAAGGCGAGATAGGTTGTGCCAAATTCTTTCCTTTAGATCTGTTAGCTCGAGCTCTTGTCTAGTGGCAAACTCTTCATAAATATGAGAAATCTCCACATCGCTACGATCATCAGTTTCAAAGAAGATATACTCTAAGTCCACTTTATTATTCAAGATGGTGCTGCGTATTTTCGCATTAGAGGATTCATAGAAGCGTGGACCTAGGCTTGTATAAATCTGGCGCTCATGACAGTCATTCAAATCCTTGAACGTGCCGTTAAAGTCATGAAGCACCCAGGCAGTATGTCCTTGATAGAATTTATGAAGACGAAAGATATCAGATAGACATCTCACATTATGAATAATTAGAGGCTTTCCAAGTTCATTGGCCAACTCGATATGCCAGCTAAAGATTTTTTCTTGTTCTCTAAGATCTGTTTCAATGGCACGGTCCAGGCCTGCTTCTCCAACCATAAGGCAATTGTCTAAGCGACACATCTTCTTTACCTCTTCAAAGCTAGTTACCGCATCAGAGAGCTTCCATGGGTGGACTCCTGCGCTGTAATATTGACCATCTACAGGTAAGTCATTGATTTGCGGTGAGTAGGAATAGATGCAGAAATCCTCAATAGAGGTCGTTTTATTCGGTCCCGAATGGCCGTGAAGGTCGATAAATTTTGCACTTTCGCTTTCTTTGCTTGTCATATGGCATATATTTTAATACATTACCGTTCTAATTAAAAATTTGAAAAAAGATATTGCTTATCTTTTTAAAATCAATTATTTATTTAGGAATTATTTAATATATTTATTATAAGCGTTACAAATTGATGTAGGAGTACTTAATGTTAACAATTAGATTACAACGCGGTGGTAGAACTCACATGCCTATTTACACAATCGTTGCAGCTGACTCAAGAAATGCAAGAGACGGAAAATTCAGCGAGAAGTTAGGTCAATATAACCCACAACTTAAAGAAAATAACCTTATCGACGTTAAAGCTGAGAGAATCACTGAGCTTGTTGGTAAAGGTGCTACAATTTCTGATACTGTAAGAACACTTCTAAAGAAGAACAAAGTTACTCTTAACTAGTAATTTTTTGTTTTTCATTTAAAAAAGCATAAACGGCATTTTTGTAGAAGGAGTTCATGATGAGTGAGTTAAAAGACTTAATCAATACAGTTAGTCGCGCATTAGTTGATATGCCAGAGCAAGTAGAAGTAAACGAGATTGTTGGTGAACAAACAACAGTTATCGAACTTAAGGTTGATAAAACTGACCTTGGTAAAGTTATTGGGAAGCAAGGGAAAACAGCTCGCGCACTAAGAACAATTCTTAATGCTGCTTCAACTAAGTTGAAAAAAAGATCTGTTTTAGAAATTATAGAATAATTTACTTGAATCAATAAATATTGTGTTTTAAAAAGACCTATCGAAAGATAGGTTTTTTTATTTTTGTTTAAACGAAAGCGAGCACATATATGATTGAAACAATGACGATGTCACAGAATCCTGAAGTAAAGCGTATTTTACTGGTTGATGACCAAGTAGAGATACTGGAGCTCTTACAAGATGCTCTTCGTATGGAAGGTTATGAAGTCGATGCATGTGCTGATGCTAGTGCTGCCTTAAGTGCACTAGGTGAGCATACTTATTCACACGTTATTTCTGATTATCAAATGCCCGAAGTAAATGGAATGGAATTGGCCACAAGAGCACAAGGTGTTCTTAAGGAGAAGATGCCTCCATTTATTCTTGCAACAGGTGATTGTTCGATTAATTCTGATACGATTAAGGGCAAAGGTGTTAGTGGTATTCTACCAAAACCATTTACCCTTAAGCAGGTAATAACTGTTCTACAGAGCTAGAAACTAGCTATTCTTATTTTCGTTATTTGATTGGTCTTCGATTTTACTAGCAGTATTAGTGTTATTCTGCTCATCTTCCTCTTTAAGTCCATGCTTAAAGCCTGTGATGGCCTTTCCAAGAGACTTTCCAAGTTCTGGAAGCTTCTTACCTCCAAACAGTAGAACAATAATAGCTAGGATAATTAAACTTTCAGTAATTCCAAGGCTCATATTTTCCTCATTTTACGCTAAATTAATAAATTTTAGATAAGTCCATTGTATACTTACCTGGAGCATATTCGCTAAACCTTTTTGCACGAATATCCTTATAAATCTTCTTATTGTTGGAATTTGAGGCATATGGATAGATGCAAATTCCACCTCTTGGCGTAAATTCACCAATAACTTCAACGTATTTTGGCTTCATTAGCTTGTTTAAATCGTCACAAATTTTTTGCACACAATCTTCATGGAAATCACCATGATTTCTAAAGCTAAATAGGTATAGTTTTAATGATTTAGATTCAACCATCTTCTTGTCCGCAATATAGTTAATATAGATACGAGCAAAGTCTGGTTGTCCTGTTTTTGGGCATAGTGAAGTGAACTCTGTACAGACAAAAGTAGTCCATGCATCACTTCCAGGGTTTTTGTTGTCAAAAGCTTCTAGAACCTCTGGAGCATAAGTATCCGGGTATTCAGTGTTGGCCGAACCAAGAGCAAATGCGTCTAGCTCTTTTACATTTCTTCCTTTTGGAGATTGTTTAGGTTTTGACTTTGATTTTGTTTCAGTTTTCTTGATAGATTTTTTCGATGCTGACATTTATCGACTCTCTTGAATTATTTTGATAGGTTATATTTACTTAATTTAACATTATCAAGGAACAATGGCAATGCGTCATGATCATTTAACATTTCCAGTTGGTAAAAAAGGTGAGCACAAGGTCACTAAAGTTGTTCTTGTTCAACTTGGTTCTCCAAAGTCACCATCAACTTCAGATGTACGAAAATATTTAAAAGAGTTCTTGGCCGATCCACGAGTTGTGGATATTGATCCACGAGTTTGGAAAATCATTTTAAATCTCTTTGTTCTACCTTTTAGGCCAAAGAGGTCGGCAGCTCTTTATAGTAGAATATGGGAGGGAAGTGAATTTCCTCTAACTAGAATCACGCGTGAGTTTACCCATCGAGTAAATGAGCTAACGCCTGAGCATATCGAAGTTGAGCACGCGTTTCTACTTTGTGAGCCAAAAGTTGCAGACGTTTATGCTAAGTGGGAAAAAGAGCTTGATGAGAGAAGAGATCCAGCTCAAAAGTTAATTGTTATTCCAATGTTTCCACAATACTCGGAATCGACAATTGCAAGTGGGATCGATTTCTTTGGAAAGCTTTTAGAAACTAAGGTTAGGATTCCAAACTTTGAAGTCATTACAAACTTTCATCGTCTACACGCTTTTATTGATAATTCAGTTGCAAAGATCAATGAGAAGTTGGCCAATGAAAATATCGATGATCTCGTTATCTCTTTTCACGGGATTCCAAAGAGGAGAGTCATCTATAAGAAAGATCCATATTATCAACACTGTTTTGAAACTTTCGAGTTAATCAAGAGAGGCGTCGTAGGGATTGATCCAGAAAAGATTCATATGACTTATCAATCTCGCTTTGGCAGTGAAGAGTGGCTAACTCCTTATACAGATGAGTATACGGCCAACCTTGCAAAAGCAGGTGCAAAGAATATTGCTGTTTATTGTCCAGCGTTCGTTGCGGATTGTTTAGAAACGATTGATGAGATTGGAACTGAGTTACAAGAAGAAGTTGAAGAGTATGGTACTCACATTCATGCAATTGAATGTTTAAATGACGACGAAAATTGGGCCAAGGGTTTTGCTAATTACGTTGAAACTCTTTGTGAGAATCCAAAAGAAGTTGAAAAAATCGAATACCAAATAGAAGAGGAAAAATACATGGATATGCCAAAGCAAACAATGGAATCAGAGCCATTAAGTGATAATGCTAAGAAGTCGCTTAAAATTGTCTTTTTAACATTATTCTTAGATCTTGTGGGATTCTCAATTATCTTCCCTCTATTTCCAGCACTTGCTAAGTATTATTTAACAGTTGATGCCGATAACGTTTTCTTAAAAGCAATCTTTGGCTCGATTGACACGCTAACACAAGCAGGAGGAGCAAGTAACTTCTCTGCCATCGTACTTTTTGGTGGTGCACTTGGTGCACTTTATTCTCTGTTACAATTTGTTGCAGCACCTATTTGGGGAACGATCTCAGACCGTATTGGAAGAAAGCCAGTTCTGCTAGTTTCTGTGTTTGGTCTTTTTATCAGTTATGTCCTATGGGCCGTTGCTGGTAATTTTACAATCCTAATTATTGCAAGATTCATTGGTGGGATCATGGGTGGAAATATCTCAACAGCAACTGCTGTTGTGGCCGATGTGACAACTAATAAGAACCGCTCTAAAGGAATGGCAACAATCGGTATTGCCTTTGCACTAGGTTTTATTATTGGGCCAGCAATGGGGGGAATTCTTTCTCTATTTGATCTAACAAAGTTTTATCCAGTTCTTGCTGACTATGGTGTAAACCCTTTTTCAATGGCCGCAATTGTCGCTGGTGTTCTTTCGTTATTTAACTTAATTAATTTATTTAATAAGTTTGATGAAACACTTCCTGAAGCGAAGCGCGGAAAACATGAAAGTGAAAGAAGTGCTAACCCAATTACTCTTTTTAAGCCTCTTCCGTACAAAGGTGTTAACCTTACAAACTTTGGTTACTTCTTATTCTTACTAGCATTTAGTGGGATGGAGTTTACATTAACTTTCCTTGCAGCAGAAAGACTAAGTTACTCATCAATGGATAATGCTTATATGTTTATCTTTATTGGTTTAATCTTAGCTCTTGTTCAAGGTGGTTATGTTCGCCGTAAGGCACATACTGTAGGTGAGAAGCGTATGGCACTTCAAGGCCTTGTGACAATTATCCCGGGTCTTATTCTTATTGGATTTGCACAATCTTCTTGGTTAGTTTACGCAGGTTTATTTTTCTTAGCAGTGGGATCATCTTTAGTTATCCCTTGTCTAACTTCACTTGTTTCAATGTATTCTCCGGCACAGAGTCAGGGACATGTTATTGGTGTTTTTAGATCGCTTGGAGCATTAGCAAGAGTGATTGGGCCAATTGTTGCCTCTCTTGTTTACTGGCGCTATAGTTCGGCAGCACCTTACTATCTTGGAAGTATCTTTTTGATTATTCCAATTCTTATGATTGCAAGACTTCCAAGTCCACAAGAAACAAACGAATAGTCTGCCATACAGATAAAAGAAAAGCCTCGCTTTGCGAGGCTTTTATCATTTTGGACTAGTGTCCCGTTTTCATTTCAATTTGCGATTGCATGTAATTTTCGATGCCAACTTTCTCAATTAAAGATAGTTGAGTTTCTAACCAATCCACGTGCTCTTCTTCAGAGTCAAGAATCTTTGAAAGAAGATCGCGAGAAACATAATCTTGCTTCTTTTCACAAAGTTCAATTGCTTCTTTAAGTAATGGTACAGTTTCAGCTTCTGTTTCAAGATCAGCTTCGATGATCTCTTTTACATTTTGACCGATTCTGATTCTTTCAAGCTTTTGAAGATTAGGAAGTCCCTCTAAGAATAGAATTCTCTTAATTACTTCATCAGCATATTTCATCTCATCAATACTTGCTTTGTATTCAAGATGGCCAATCTTATCGAGTCCCCAGTCTTCTAGCATTCTTGCATGAAGAAAATACTGATTAATGGCCGTTAATTCTTTTGTAAGAACATTATTTAATGCTTTGATTACGTCTTGATCACCTTTCATGATTAATCCCTTTCATTAATTTACTATGGATTAATGCTATAGAAGATTGGGATGTGTTTCAAGGATTTTATTTTTTGACAGGAGTTAAGTTATTCTTAACCTCATTGCCTTGCTCATTTTGATTCGATTTGAGGTTCTTCTTAGCAAGACCGGCAGAGACTTGTTCTAATAAGCAAACACCGCATGAGTTACCGATTCCAAGGCTGTTGATTACCTCTTTCTCTGTTTGTCCCTGCTTTATCGCATTATCGAGCATATCTTGTGTAATGGCGTTACAAATACAAATATACATTTACTTGTCTCCTCATTTGATCTTATCGTCAAAAGTTTTGTTAATCAAACAAAAAATTGAAGAATGATATAGAAATTTTGAGAGTCTAATATAATTTCAGTAATTTATGACTTTTTCAACGAAGTATTGGGCCATCGTTGAACGGTATTGGGAAGATAATAGTAGCTCATCGCTGTGACTCATTCCGGGACATCCGTTCACTTCAACAAGCTTATATTGGCCATCTATGGTCTCAAGAATATCAATGCTGATGAAGTAGAAATCTAAGGCGTTTGAAACGCTCGTGGCCAATTCTAAAACCTTAATTGGGACATTCTCTTCGTTAACTAGAATTGTGTTACTAGCGGCAAAGTTTAGAATGTGAAATGCTTCTTCACTTGCCTTAGGCGTCTTCTTTATAACGAGCTTTTGAATTTTTTTAGAATGAATATTTTTAAAAAGCAGCACGCGCCATTCTGCGCACAACTCAATATAGGGCTGGATAATATAATTTAGATCTCCCTTGCGCAGTAACTCTTGTCGATCTTTTAGAATATCTGTTGAAGGGAAAACTCCCTTTGCCTGTAGTCCTCTAGTCGTTTTAATAATCCACTTCGATTGCGTGTCACAATAATGGGGCCCTTGTTGCAGTGAATAGGTTTGTATTAACTGTGAAGGCGCTAGAACTTCCTTAAAAAACGGCCATTGTTTATACTTATCTCTAAGGATTCGTGAACAAGTGATAGGGTTGATGACTTTTTTATTGCTAAGTGTGGCCAATTTTTCAAGGTCATCATCATTATAGCTTAGTCCCGTGTTACGATTAATCACGAGATCGGCCCAGGCCAACTCTTCATAACTTACGGAGTAAGGATCACTGAATCGGCACGAATGAGTTGCTTCTGTGATCGCTGCTTCGAGTTGAACACAAGCATAAAGCTTTGGGTTCGTGGTTAAGATGAGTAAGTTTAGACTTTCCATATTGCGTAATATCTCACTAAAATATTGAATATCTATAAATTATATATGATATTATAACACTATACTAATTTGGCCTTAATGGTAGCTATGAATCGATTATCAAAATTTAATTACACAATTTTATTCTCATTAATTATCTTTTTACTTTCTTGCTCTGGTGTTGAGGTTATTGAAAATGGCCAACTCAATAAGGAAGTTGTCGTTACCAATAGTGCTGAGCATAGTGATCATCAGGGGGAAGTGGCCAGAAAGAAAATCGAGCACCCGAAAAATGATGTTAAAAGTGATAAGTTCAATTTTACTGACCACTCACATAAGAATGAATTTTCTGCAGTAAAGAATACAAAGCGCGTTGAGTCTTTTTGTGGCGATATTGATGACAAGTTTAAAAAATATGGTTGGGGTAAGTCTCATTGTGATTCATATAAATGGATTCATGTAAGAGATACTCATCAGGGCCGTCCTATTATGTGGACTGTTTTTGGTGATGAAGAAGAACACAAGCAAGAACCTAAGAATATGACATTAGTTCTATGTGGTGTGCATGGTGATGAAATCACTCCAATTAAATTCTGCTTTGATATCCTTCACCATCTCTATCACGAAGTAGCGACAATTGAAGGTCAAAAAAAGCTTAAGGATAATCTTGTGGCAGTTGTTCCAATTGTTTCTCCTGATTCATTCTTTAAGAAAAGACCAACTCGAACAAATTCTCGTGGCATTGATCCTAACAGAAATTTTCCAACTAAAGATTGGGAGAATAAGGCCCTTCATCTTTGGAAAACTCGCTACGGAGCTGCTAAAAGAAGGTTCCCTGGTAAGGTGGCAAATTCTGAGCAGGAAACAATATTCCAAGTAAATATTATTGCTCGTTATAACCCAAATAAGATCATTACTGTTCACGCACCTCTAACTATTCTCGACTATGATGGACCGGTTGTTTCAAATCATATTCATGAAGAAGATGGCCTTGCTCTAAAGGCAGAAGAGCTTCTAAATACAATGAGTGAAAAGGCCAATGGTTACCGCGTAAAAAATTATCCTTTCTTTCCTGGAAGCTTAGGAAATTACGCTGGAAATGAGAGAAAGATTCCTACTTACACACTTGAACTTCCTTCAAGTGATAACCGCAATCATAAGAAGTATTGGAAGATGTTTCGTGAGTCAATTGACTTCGCTGTTTTCCATGCTCCAATGACTCGATCGGACGTTACGGCCAGAAAGAACCGAATTGATTAAAGTTTAGTCATTTTAGTTACTTAATGGGCCTTTAGGGGCCACTTTTTTACACTTTCATATCAATTTAAATTGACTGAAATTCCATTAGGATTTATTAGTAGCCTATGGAAAAGAACTTATGGAAATTAGCGGGCCTAGAGGCTCCAAGTACCCCTTATGATATGGCAATTGTTACTGACGAAGTTAGGCCTCACAGCGTCAACCTTGTTGGTTTTGGTTTTGATGGAACGGCCTGTTTTAGAAAAGGAACACGCCTTGGGCCAGATGCCTTAAGAGAAGTCTCGGACGGTATTGAAACGTATTCACCATATCTCGATCTTTCGACTGAAGATTGCACTTTCTATGATCTTGGAAATCTTCCTGTTGCTGATCAGCAAGAAGAGAGTTGGAAAGTTGCAACTGCTTGTTTCGAAAAAAACTTCGACCATATTAATTTAAAAGAAAATGATATTAAGATTATGACTCTTGGTGGAGAACATTCAATTTCTTATGCACCAATTAAAAAGTACCTTCATGATTTTGACGATCTAATGCTTATTCATCTTGATGCGCATGCAGATCTTCGTGATGGTTATTTAGGCTACCATTACTCACATGCTTCAATTATTAAAAGAAGTCTTGATCACTTTGGTCCAAAGCATAACCTCATTCAATATGGGATTCGCTCTGGAACGAAAGAAGAATATGATTATATGAATGAGCATGGAACAATTGCAAAGTCTCGCGCAGAGTTCTTAGACCGAGTTCGTGCGATTCCTGCAGATCGTCCTGTTTATTTAACTCTGGATCTTGATTATTTTGATCCAAGTTTCTTTCCGGGAACAGGAACACCTGAGCCTGGTGGAGAGGATTTCCATTCATTCATCAGTTTTGTTAAAATCCTACTAGAAAAGAATATAGTAGGTTGTGATATTGTTGAGCTTGCCCCTGAGATTGACTCTTCTGGGAATAGTTCTGTTTTTGCTGCGAAAGTTGTAAGAGAGATGATCCTACTACTGACTAGTAAAACGAAGTCTTAATAAGAAAAGGAAATTTAAGTAATGACAAATGAGACTTGGACAATTCAAGATTCTGATCGCCTCTACAACGTAAGTAAGTGGAGTAACGGTTATTTTAAAATTGAAGAAAACGGACAACTTAAAGCAACTCCAAATCCAAATAAGAATGTTGGAATTGTTATTAATGACGTTATTGAAGAAGCTAAAGAACAAGGAATTCAATTACCACTAGTAATTCGTTTCCATGATATTTTACGCTCACAAGTTAAGCTTTTAAATAATACCTTTCAAAAGGTAATTGATGATGAAGATTACCGCGGAAAATTCTTTGGTGTTTATCCTGTTAAGGTAAACCAAATGAGAGAAGTTGTAGAAGAAATCGTTGATGCAGGCTCTCGTTATAATTATGGACTAGAAGCTGGTTCAAAGCCTGAGCTTTTATCTGCACTTGCATATAATAATAATGCTGATTCTCTTACTGTACTTAACGGTTACAAGGATCGTGATTATCTAAAACTTGCTATTCTTGGTGCAAAACTAGGACGCAAGGTTTTTGTTGTTATTGAAAAATTCTCTGAACTTCGTATGCTAGTAGAGTTAGGCAAGGAGCATGGAGTAATTCCATTTATTGGTATTCGTGGACGCATGTCTGTAAAAGGCCGTGGTAAATGGGAATCAAGTGGAGGCGATAAGGCCAAATTTGGTCTAACGACTTCTGAAATTATCTTAGCTATTGAATATTTAAAAAAGCATGATCGTCTTGATATGCTAAAACTTTTCCACTTCCATATTGGATCTCAAATCACTGATATTCGCTCGATTAAAGAAGCAATTGAAGAGGGTTCTCGTATCTATTGTAAGATGCAAAAGATTGGAGCTCCTCTGCAGTACTTTGATGTTGGTGGTGGACTAGGTGTTGATTACGATGGAACAAACTCGACAAATGATTCATCAATTAACTATTCAATCACTGATTATATTACTGATATCGTTTATGGACTAAAGTCTGTTTGTGATCTTGAGGGTGTTGAGCATCCACATATTATTACTGAGAGTGGCCGTGCAATTACTGCACACCACAGTTGTGTTATCACTAATATTATCGGTGAAATCGATAATACAAAAATTGAGTTTTCAACTAAGCAAGAAACTGGTGAGCATAACCTTGTTACAGAAATGAGACAAGTTGGTGAAGTTCTTGCAAAGACTAAAAATTGGCAAGAAGCATATAACGATGCAATGAAGATTAAGTCGGATTCAATTCATGCATTCAAACTTGGTATTCTAGAGCTTGAAGAGCGTGCAAAAATTGAGACAATGCACCTTCGCATCTTAAAGGAAATTAGTACATTAGTTCCAGAAGAAGATTTTCAATCAGAGCTAATGGAAGATTTAGAAAATACTTTAAGTGGCCAATACCTTTGTAACTTTTCAGTTTTCCAATCTGCATGTGACAGTTGGGCAATTGAGCAAGTGCTACCTGTTGTTCCATTGACTCGCTTAAATGAAAAGCCTGGTAAGAGATCAACACTTGCTGATATTACTTGTGATAGTGATGGTAAGATTGATCGCTTCTATGACCCAGATGAAGGGTTTAAGAAAACAATTGCTGTACATCAACTAACTGAAGGTGAGGAGTACCGTATTGGAATCTTCCTAACAGGTGCTTACCAAGATGTAATGGGTGATATGCACAACTTATTTGGGCGTGTAAATGAAGTTCACGTTTATGCAGATAGCGATGATCCAAAAGGATTCTATATCGAAGAAACAGTTGAAGGAAACTCTGCTCGTCAGGTTCTTTCAACAATGCAATATAACCCAGAGTTTATGGCATTTAAGGTTAAGCGTTATATCGATCGCCAAGTTTCTCGTGGCCGCATTCGTCCACGTGATGGTGTATCACTTGTAGACTTCTATGAGGATTGCCTTAAGAGTTACACTTATCTTAAATAAAACGGCCGTAACTTATTAGTTACATTGTAAAATTATCGGTCCCTGATAATTGACTTACTTACTTTAGTGTTTGATAATTATTGTATTATTAAAAGAAAGTTTGTCAGGGATCGATAACATGTCTTTAAAATTTGAAAAGAATTCAACCAAAACAGCTAAATCACCAACATCTAAAACTAATTATTTCATTATATGTACACTGTCTTTAATGACACATGGTGTATTAATTTACAATTGGCTCATCACAAGAAGCTTATATAACTTAATCTTCATGGTTGCTGCCATTGCTTTTGCTATCTTTGCTATGATTCCAATGATCAAAGAGTATTACGCAAAAGTAAGACTCTTTAATGATTCAGAGTTACTTCGTTTAGAAGTTGATCGACTAAAAAATGATATCAAGGATTTGAAAGATAGTAAGAAGTCTCTTCAGATTAAACTTTCTCAGGAAATGGATATTGTTTCTGGTCAAAAAGAACAAATCTCTGAATATGAACTAATGACGATTGAACTTCAAAATACAATGGAAGATATCAAGGACCAGCTGCTTGTTGTTAATGATGGCCATAAGGGTATGGAATCAATCGTTGATGCAGTTAATGAGTTAAGAGAGAAAGGTCTTGAGTTCATTAAAGAGCTACCAAAGCAAAAAGATGCACAACTTCAAGCAGAGCAAGGGGATGTGAAGTTCAAGGAAACATTTGAAAAGTTCATGAGTGAATTCCAAGATATGAAAGATATCATCTTTCAACTTAAAACACTTAGCTTTCGCGTTGATGTTCAAGCAAGTCTTCTAAATGACTCAGAAATGACTCAAAGTAGTAGCGAACTTGAAGGGCTAAGTCGCAATCTTGCTAAATTCTTCAATAATGTTATTGGCCTACTTTCAAACCTAGAAGAGACATATCGTGGAAATCAAGATGAGCTTATTGAGAAGCTTTCTAAATGTCGTGATGAAATGGACTCTTTCCTAGATTCAAAGCAAGACATTGCTTGTGAAATAGAAGAAGTAAGAGGACAAATAGAGGCCGCTAGCGAAATTATTGCAACTAAAATGGATTTAGTTGAAGAAACTATTGGCAGTGAGGAGAATTCTCTTTCTGACTTTCTAGACGATGAAGACGTTGATGCAGACTCTGAAATCGTAAAAGAAAATACAATGATTTCAGCTACTAACGCTCAAAATTTAGATTCTCAAATAATTCAATAATTCATATATTAAAATATTTTAATCTTTTTACCGATACTTCTCATGTCAGCGACAAAGCTGATGTGAGGAGTAACGGGAAATGCCAATTCAGGACCTATCAAATGTCGATCTAAGTGCTGCCGATAGTACACAAGAATCAAGTGTGCAGGAGTATAAATTTGGTGGTGTTCATGGCCATAACGACCTCTCACATCTTTCTCTCTATTATAAACAACCTATTAAAGCTCTTATTGGACGAACAGGAATTGTTATTCTTAGTTTTTTTACAATAGGGTTTATCTTGTCATTTGTGACTTTATTCCTTAGTTATACAACCTTTGGAAGAGAGTTTTTACAAACTCTAGTCTTTAAAATTTTCTAAGAAATATCTTTTAAAATAGTGCTCGCAATTTGTTTGGGAATAGGCATGATTGAAAGGCGAGAACCCTTCTTTACAAGAGGCATCTCATCGTAGCGAGGATCTGCTTTCATCTCTTTAAGGGTTAGTGCTTTTGAAAATTTTTCGACAAATTTTACATCCACAAGAAACCAACGAGGATTATCAGTCGTGGCCTTAGGGTCAAAGTACTTTGATTTTTCATCGAATTGAGTTTTATCTGGATGAGACTCTTTGACAACTTCAGCAAGTCCCACAATTGCTGGCTCCTTACAACTTGAGTGATAGAAGAAGACCTTGTCTCCAAGCTTCATTTCATCTCTCATGAAGTTACGTGCCTGATAATTTCTCACACCATCCCAAGACTCCGTTTGTTTCGGTCTTCTTGCAAGGTCATCAATTGAGAAAGCATCAGGTTCGCTTTTAAAGAGCCAGTACTGCATGAACTAAGTCCTTATGGGTTTTGGATTAAACCTTCAAGATTCTTCTTCATAAATGTTGGCAGATAGAAAGCTGCCTTATGAAGTCCTGCATTGTAGTAAGAGAACTCAAGTCCAGATTCTGCTACTGCTTCTTCTCTAAAGTCATTAATTGGGTGAGTGTCGCCTTTAGTTGCAAAAGTAAAAGACCACAGTCCACCTGGGTAAGTTAGGTTAGAGAAGTTATAGATAAATGTATTTTTGAAAATATCATTTAAAACACCAAGCATACTCTTTTGAATCTCTGCTTCAAACCAAGGTGATTCACCTTGTGAAACAACGATACCATTATCTGCAAGACACTTATTTACGTTTGTGTAAAATTCTGGACCAAATAGAGGGGCCGCTGGACCGATTGGATCAGTAGAGTCGATGATGATAACATCAAACTTTTCAGTAGTTTCTTGTACAAATTTAACACCGTCACCGATGATAAGGTCTAATTTTGGATGGCCTTTAAGTACTTCAGCAGTTTGTGGAATGAATTCCATACATGCTTCACATACGGCGCCATCAATTTCAACCATTGTACACTTCTCAACAGAAGCGTGGCGAAGAACTTCTCTTGCTGTACCACCGTCACCACCACCGATAACGAGAACGTTTTTTGGATTAGGGTGAACAAATAATGGAACGTGAGAAATCATGTCGTGATAAGCGATTTCATCTCTTTCCGTTACCATTACTAGACCGTCGTTAAGAAGCATTTTTCCATGCCCTTTTGTTTCTACAACGTCTACCGTTTGGAATTCTGTTTTTTTCGAGTAAAGAACGTTCTCTACTTTATATCTCATTCCGTAAAAATCTTTATATCTTTCTTCAATCCATAGGTTACTGTGCATAGTTGTCTCCTAAAATATTTAAATTAATTAAAGTAATTTGTAAGGTTTTAAGCGGTTTGTACGTAGCTTGTAAAAATGAGAAAAGTACATGATGTATCCACATTTTAAGAAGCTTTCAACTTGCGTCTTTGCCTTGTATTCACCTGGGTTAACATTTAAACCACAAGTCCCGTCTTGATTAGGGCAGAACTCGATGAAGTCATAAGAAATTGGTTCCATGGCATCGATTAGAACACTTGCAATTTCTTTCATATCAATATCAGTTTCAAAACTAATATATGGGCACTCTTCTTGCGGAGTAATATGGCAAGTGAAGTAGTTATCATCTTTAATCGCATTTAAAGAATATCCGTAAGGATTGAAAACAAAATCATCTAGTTCAAATCCTGGAAGAATCTTATCAAGCTTTAATAAGTCTCTAATTTGATCTTTTGTCACATTCTCATCTGTAAGAAGTTTTCTTGCTTCACAAGAGATCTCATACATTAGAAGCTCATAAGTATGATCATCTGCTGAAGGAGTGTATTCTTGATCTAGGAAATAAATATAATTGTGATGGTCGTCGATATTTCCAAAACGAAGCGCTGTTCCATTAAATTTATTTTCTAATAATTTTATATCATCCATAAAAGTTGAGTGCTGCATATGTGAGAAGTACTCATTCTTTCTTTGAAATATAAGTTGTTTAATTGAATCCTTGCCATATTCACTTGTGAAGAAATCAATGGCCTGAATCAATGTCGTTTGTCCACAAGTGATGATAAGCATACGATCTTCCCAAACAAATAGGGAAGATTCTGAAAGTAGGAAAGCTTTCAGTTTGTCATTCTTTACACTAGATAGGATTGTCGCTTTCGCTTTTTCAACTAGCTGGGCCCAAAATGTATCAGGGATTTCTAGTAAGTTAAGGCCATCTTTAACGATAATTTCGGCCTTCTTTTCTGAACCTTCAAAAATCATAATTCATCCAATTTAAAATGCATTTATACCTGCTTACTTTACGCAAGTACTCAATATTACAACTAATTTTAATATCACATCTTATTGCTTGTGGGCCCATCAGGCAAGTAATAAGGAGCAAATGCGGCCAATCATATAGATTTTATAGCCAATAATTTTGGGCAACAGCCTAAAGTTTTAACCAAATTTTACCGATTAATAACTGTATAGCATTAATGAGGGGATTATCATGCTCGCCAGTTTTTCAGAATTTAAGTTCTTTCAATCTTTCAGAATACCTGTAGAGGAAGCAGATAACCTACGTTTTCTTATTCAAAAAGAAGATGAAGTAGGACATCTAGAATATATCGATGATGCAAAGCTTGTTGATATTTCAATAACAGGTTTTGGCTTTAAAACTCATGAGAGAATTTCTGTAGGAACGGAGCTTGAAGTTTCTTTGCAATTTAAGAAAAAGCATCTTGACCTTACGGGGCGAGTTGTTCGCGCTTTCTCAAATGTATTAGAAGACGAAGAAATTATCTACGGTGTTGAGTTAGATGTTGAAAAGGGAATTAATAAATTCCTCGAAAGCTATATCATGAGCTTCTCTTCAGAAAGACTTAAAGACTGTTTAATTCAATCAGCATTAAAAGAGCGCTATACAGATCCTAATGAAGGATTTGAAATGTTCTCTCTTTTACTTTCTCTATTTAAAGACATCACTCACTTTGGTGACAAAGAAGGGTTTCTTGATACTATGCTTGAAGAAGTTATCCGCATTTTAAATGCACAACGCTCTTCAATCTTTCTAATTAATCCAGATACAAATGAGCTTGAGGCCATTGCAGCGTTAGGGCTTGATAAGACTGGTTTAAAGTTTGATTACCGTCTAGGTGTTGCTGGATCTGTTTTTACAACAGGTGTTGCGCTAAATATTTGTACGGAAAGTGATGAGTCACGTTTTAATAATGCTTTTGATGAGCAAAATGGATTTACGACAAAATCGATTATCTGTTATCCAATTCATAACCGCGAAGACAAAATTATTGGTGTCATTGAAGTAATTAATAAACGTAACGAAGACCGTTTTACAATTGAAGATGAAAAAACAATGAAGGTTCTTGCCCTTGTTTTCTCTTCAGTATTTCATAGCTTCAACCCGATTTCGAATAATTCTAAAATTCGTAGGTTCTCAGCTCCGTATGATCGTCAGTATGCAATTATTGGAAACACAGCTGGTGTTAAGTCGATGAGAAATTCAATCTCAAAACTTAAAGATCTAGATAGTCCTGTATTAATCACTGGAGAGAAAGGTGTTGGTAAAAATCTTTATGCAACTGTTTTACACTTTGAAGGTAAGCGCGGTCTGCATGAAGTTAATACAGTAAATTGTAAATTACAAGATATGCAAAAATTAGAGGCCCAGCTATTTGGTCCTGATGAAGAAAAATGCGTTTTTTCAAAGACTCAAGGTGGAACAGTAGTTCTTAACCACATTGAGAACCTATCTTACGAATGGCAAGAGAGGCTTTTTGATGTTATTTCAAATAGAGGAACTCCTGGTGGTATCGTAAGTATTGATTGTCGAATTATGGCAACTTCTATTAAGGATTTAGGAATTCTAACAGATGAAGGTTTATTTCACCGTGATCTTTTTGAATTCTTATCACAAGCGCAAATTAATATTGACCCACTAAGACGTCGTGAAGATGATATTGAAATGCTTGTTGAGTATTTCTTAAAAGTTGAGTGCAAGAGACAAGGCCTACTTCTTAAGAGCTTCTCTAAGAAGGTTATGGAGCAAATTCTTCAGTACGACTGGCCAGGAAATGTTTACGAGCTAAAAAAATGTATTGAGAGAGCTGTGCTATATCATCCGAAATCACATATTATCTCTGATATTGAAATCAATGATGGTGTATCACCTTTAGTTGATATCTCAATGAAGCAAAAACAGTTTGGTCAAATTGATCACGTAACGGATTTTACTTTACCTCTAAAAGATCGTCTTGCACTAGTTGAGCGTGAGATGATTCTTAATGAGATTAAGAGAAATTTTGGTAACAAATCTAAGGCCGCAAAAGAGATGGGAATTTCAAGAGAGGCACTTCGTAAGAAGCTAATTTTCTCTCAGGAAGTACTTGATGCTCTTGAGAGTCCAGCAGAAATTACGAAAGAAAAGAAAGTTGCTTAAACTTAGTAATAGTAGAAATAAAAAGGCCTCGCTATGCGAGGCTTTTTTATTATAATTTATAGTTCAATAATAGGTTTCCATTCAAGCCAATCTTTATCGGCTTTTTTATGAATTCTAAAATAATCTTTTTTACGCTGTGAAAACTTCTCTGGGGTTGCAAACTCAACTCCACCCGATAAAAGCGTTTCTAGTGATTGTGTGCTGATCTTTGCGCCTGAAAATAATCCGAATTCAACATCAACTCCACTTACATTCCAAAACTTTGTCTCTTCTTTCAAAAGTCTGTGGTATGGAGAATTCACAAAGATGTCTGCGATAACATTCTTAGCGCGTGTATTAAGTCTTACGTCTGTAATAACTCCCACTTGAATGCCACGATAATAAACACCTTGGCCTTTTGCTAGAGAGTTTCGACGATCACTATAAAGGCTGAGTCTTTGTCCATATTTATTATGAACTTCTTTGAGTGGAGCTTGTTTCAAGGCCTTAAATCTATCAGTTTCTTTACTCTTTCTATATCTTGAGCGACTGATATCAACAGCTATATAATTTCCTGTAAGTGCATCTAGTGACTCAATCCCACTAAGAGAAATTTTTGGTTTAACTTCCCAAAACTGTGCACCTTTAACTACAACTTTTTCAAACTCTTTCTTTATATTGGCCTGTACTGTTAGTGTTGATTTATTACGATCAACTTTTGAGCCTGTCACATAACCAATAATGATACTTCTAAATTTAATAGGTGTTTTAATCTTTGAAACAGCACTTCCCAGTGGGAACTCTATTGAAATTTCTTTACCTGGAATTGTTTCTTCGTACGATGAGTAGAGCTTATAGCTCTTTTCGAAGTTTTCTTTTAAGATTGTTTCATCATCACTTTCAAAATTAACAAATGAAATTCCTCCTCTTACAAGAGAAGCTAAAGATTCAGTTCTAACTTTTACTCCAGCAAGTGAAGCATCAACACTTATTCCGCTAACATTGTAAAACCTAGATGTTGAGTGAACAAGATTTTGGTAACGATCTTCAATGAAAACAGTAATATCAACACCATCTCTTTCCATATCCAGATCATAGCCTGTTACTTCACCAACTTGAATCTTGTTATAGTAAATAGGTGAGCCTATTGAGATAGGGCCAAGTTTGTCGGCGTTTAGCTTGATATAGATACCATCTTTTCTAAGACTTCTTGGTGTTTCATTTAGGGCATCAAATTTTCTAATGAACTTGCCTTTAGCTGGATGCATGTTGATAAATTTACCACTAATAATTGTGCTTAAGCCTGAGATACCTGAAAGATTAACAGTTGGGCTTACTAGCCA
Organism: Halobacteriovorax sp. XZX-3; assembly: GCF_043196495.1. NCBI lineage: Bacteria > Pseudomonadati > Bdellovibrionota > Bacteriovoracia > Bacteriovoracales > Halobacteriovoraceae > Halobacteriovorax > Halobacteriovorax sp. XZX-3. The sequence continues at coordinate 117,771 of NZ_JBEBMO010000001.1, forward strand.
GAACTTTGTATCCTTTGAAAGATACTCACGCATGCGTGGATTCATCTCAACATGAACGGCAACACTTGTAAGGTTTTCATTTAGTTCCGTATCTTTTACACGTCCTACAATTGTTCCTTTATAGATAATTGTCGTTTTACCTGGAATGATCCCATCAGCATTTCTGAAGTTGATTGTGATATATGAGCCACGGGCCATTAAGTTTGTATACAAAAGCCAGATTCCAATAGAAACCGCAGCAACAGGAAAAAACCATATTGGATTTATTCCTTTTTTGTTAACAACTTGAGGTTTTGCATTACTCATATCTTTCCTTATCATCCCAGATTAATCTAGTGTCCACTTCGTTTGAGGCCAGGATGGTTAGTATTACAACTGCTGTAAAGTAGAGCACTGCGGGCTCTGCCTTTATTTGAGAAATGAATTCAACATTAACAAGAATAACGAGTAGGGCGATGACAAAGATATCAAGCATAGACCATTTTCCAACGATATGAACAACTCGATATAACTTTGTTAACTTCTTCTTTTTTCTCTCATCTAAAGTATTTATATTATCAATGATATACCAAAGTGAAATGATTTTAAATATTGGGACAATTATACTTGCCGCAAAAACAATCATGGCAATGGGATACATTTTTAAATTGATTAAGTTTATGACACCACCAAGAATTGTTCTTGGTGTACCTCTGTTAAATGTAAGAACGGTCATCATGGGAAGTAGATTCGCTGGAATATAAAGCGCGATGGCCGCAATTAAATAGGCCTTACAACGTGAGATCCCATCATAGTTTCGAAGCTCTATCTTGGCACCACATCGTGTACACGTAAGAATTGAATTAACTTTTTTACACTTCGGGCACAGGGCCTTTTGATGATCAATTCCTCTCATAAAGCCTCTTCCATAATTCATCAAAATGAGTAACCGATTGAAGTAGAATGTTATTAACCATGAGGAGGATTAAGCTCAGAGTCCCAATTGTGAGCTCAACATCTGAGCGGTCGACCATTTTGGATACGGTAACAATAATCCCCATAAAGTAAACATCAACCATAGACCACTCATGTGAAGGTGCAAGGTACTTCAAAAGAGGCCTACCAATATTTCGATTAATAAATTTGTTTTTAAAAATTATTGATAAATATACAAGCAGTCTAAAAAGTGGAATAAGGATAGCGAAGAGAACCACGGAGATTGCTATTGGCCAATAAGCTTTAGTGGCAAATGCGAAGACTGACTGATAAGTCGATGTTTCTAAATTACTACCTGCCATATGAATTTTTAATACTGGTAGAAAGAATGCCGGATAAAATAAGAGAAGGCCTGAGATTGTAAGAACTCTTACCATGCGAATCGTGCTATCTCCGCGGTAAAGAGTGTAGCCACAACAGTGGCAAACGGCCTTTTGTCTCGGGGCGATTAATTCAAATTCATAAAGTTCATCACAGTCAGGACAGAGGATTAATTTTGAATTATCCTTTAGCGTTTCCTCATCAATTGGAAGAGACGTTTTGTCTGTGTCGTCTAGAATTATGGCCATACTAATATTAGGCCATAAATTACTGATATTTTTAAGAGAGCAAACCTTGCACTATGGACTAAAAGGCCTTGTGAGAATCAATTAACTTACCATCGAGGTAGTGTTGGCATGAGCCATCTGTGCGAAGTTCAATATAGCCATGAATAAGCTTTGGCGGCTCATCCGATTCTTCATTACCTGACTCATCTAAGCTGGCATCAGTACTTCCTAGTGCTGCAGCACGGACACCTGCAGTCATGGCCGTGGCATTATCATAGAGGTTTTCGATGGTTTTAGAGTCGTAAAAGCTTAGAGTTCTCTTCTTTTCACCACCACCAAGTTGTGGATACATAATTGATTCAACAGATTTTGAATTAGTATGTTTTAATCCAATAAGGTGACCTAGCTCGTGTAGGATGACTGAAGGCATGTCGTAAAACGAATTGGCCGTTTCTGTATTATCGAAAGTAAACCAGTAGTCACGAAGATTAACGATAATATCACCGTGAACCATTCGAAGGTAATCACCTTTGTGTTCAGCAAAGTATGAAGTAATGGCCAGAACGCCATAGCCAACTTCTGGGTACCAGTCTTGAGTGATATAGATTCCGACTTCGCCGTCATAGAAGTCATTTAGATTTGAAGAAGGTGTGCGAGAAGCCGCTTGCCCATGGCCAAGAACAAAGTAGTCTCTCTTTGAGTCTGCATCATTCCATGCCTTTTGCATCTCTTCCATTAGATCATACTCTAGGTAATCGCCATCATCTTCGGCCGCTAGAGGCAGACTATCTGATCCACCATCCAGCTCATTTATAATATTGAAGTCATTGTGAACTTTTACTGTTAAAGGCAGGGCAGAGGCATTCCAACGAAGGGGTAATGCTGCTAGGGATGGGCCTTTTTCTGGCTCAGCAACACACGAGATTGTAGCGGTACAAAAACACGCTAATAGAAAAGTTGATTTTAAAAAATTCATCCCAAACCTTTACCAAAAATAAAAGAGCGAAACGCTCGGATATGTGCTGGTAAGCACTATTTTAATAGATATCGGTCTGTGGGAATTTAAATTTAGAAAAAATGAAGAAACGGGGAGCATAACTCCCCGTAATCACAAATATTATTTATAGATATTCTTTAGATGTGATAACTGCTGATTATTTCTGTGACTTCGCGTGATCGGCCAGAAATTGTGCCAGTCCTTTTTCAGTCAGTGGGTGAGCGAAAAGTGACTTGATTACACCAAATGGCATTGTTGCGACGTCTGCACCTACCATTGAGCAGTGCTTAACGTGATCAGCGTGGCGAACTGAAGCAGCTAGTACTTCTGTTTCAAATCCATAGATATCATACATATGGCGAATTTCTTGGATAAGAGTCATTCCATCTGCACCGATATCATCTAGTCTTCCGATGAATGGAGAAATATAAGTTGCACCATTTTTAGCTGCTAGTAATGCTTGGTTTGAGCTAAAGCATAGAGTTACGTTTGTTTTGATTCCGTTCTCACTGAACCATTTACATGCAGCAATTCCATCTTCAGTTAGGGGAAGTTTAATGACGATATTGCTGTGAATTTTAGCAAGCTCGCTTCCTTCCTTAATCATACCTTCTTTGTCAGTTGCAATAACTTCAGCTGAAATAGGCCCGTCGATAATTTCACAAATATCTTTGATAACATCAACTTGTGAGCGTCCTGTTTTAGCAATGATTGATGGGTTAGTTGTTACACCATCAATGATGCCCCATTTTGCTGCTTCTTTGATTTCGTTAATATCACCTGTATCGATAAAAAATTGCATTCTTTGCTCCTAAGGGAAATATAAAAATTAACTAGTGAAATTTATCATGGGCAGGGGTAATGGACAAGTTTTCTGCCTCTTTTAGTAAAGACGTTTTGCGCTATAATGAACATATGAGATTAATACTTCTAGTATTTTCATTGATTATTGCCCAAGCTCAGGTCGTGGCCAACGCTGATGGTTTTATCATCAAAAAAGATGATGTTCGCAATAAGAATATAAAAAAGGACTATAACGCCTACGAAAATTATATTAACGATCATGGCTTTGATACTTTCTATGATCCAAGTGTCGATTATTCAAAATTTTCAGGACGTGTGACAGATAAGGATCCATCTTCAACAGTTTTTAAAATTCAGGTCGAGTCTCGAAATGTTAAATTTCTAAAACCATCTGATACAGTCTTTTTTAATGTTGCAAGAAATATGGATAATGATCGCTGTAAAGGACATGTGCGCTCTAGTGAAGATAAGTATATAACAATCTATGCTAAAGACCTTGAAGACTGTTGGGGTGAAAACTCGACTTTAAGAAGAGGTACGATTCTTGTTTTTGAAAGCAAGATGCTCTCGGCCCGAATCAAGGAAGCATCACGCTATCGCTTGTCTCTACTTGCTAAAAAGAGAGATTTTACATTTCAGTTGAATGACGTGAATAAATTTGTCTGGGGATTTTCTCAAAAGCAAGTTGAAGTAGCGGCCGATTATGATAAGCAAATTCTTGAGCTTCAAAGAAAGAAAGACGAGGCCTTAAATTTACTACTTTCAAAAAAGAACGATCAAGTTCGTCTGCAGGCTGAACTCATTTATAAATTGGATAAACTTGATCAAGACCTTAACTTTTACCGCGTTGAAAAAGATGAGCTCTACACTGATCGCTGGCATCTTGATAAGGATGCAGGCCTGCCTGTTTATGACAGACCAGTTCCAATTAAAAACTCTTATTAATATTTTAGATTAATTTATCTTCATTCATTGCCAATTCAATAAATTGGTCGTTGTAGAAGTGCTTATCCATATGTTCTTTATATGGCCTTAGAGAATATGCTGGCGAAACTCCTAACCATTCCTTCATTGTTGTCTCATTAACTCCATTATGAAGCCAAGTGAAAATACAAGACTGACGAAGTGATTTAGGTGTTATTTGAATCATCAGTTGGCTGCGCCACTCTTCGAATAAGAGCTCCATTCCACGTGCGGAAAGCCCTCCTGAGAGGATTTTGTGTGCATTGGCATTAAAGAGTAAGTGAGGGAAGTTATGTCCCTGCTCTTTTTTAACTTTCTCTAAGAGCTCAACATATTCATAAAATAGTCGTCCAAATATAGCTGGAAAAGTAACAGTATAAGGATCACGCTTTTCATGGGTGATAACTGCTTTTATTTCATCTCTAAAAGAGAAACTAGAAACTTTAATTTTTGAAAGCTCGCTTACTTTAAGACCACCAAGGTAGATGGCACTAAAGATAATCCCATTTCGCTTGGCCTTTAGTCTTTCTAGGTCATTCTTGGCCGTACGCTGATCATTTAAGATTGTATGCCACAAGCTTTTAATGTGGGAGAATGTCGCAGGTCTGGGAATATCTAAAAACTTTGGTGAAGTTGGAATCTTTCTAACAGGATTCGCGTTAAAAATACCTTCTTCAACTAAGTGATCAAAAAAGATTCTTAGTGCCTGTACTCGACGGCGACGAGAGTTATCTGAGTTATACTTGGCCTCTAGAAATTTACCGTATTCAAGAATCTCAAGGATTGAGTATTGTTCAATACTGGTTTGCTTTGCACTTTCTGTAACATATTGGTTAAAACAGGCCAAGTCTGTTCGATAATTCTTAATTGTGTTTAGGCTTCGGCCCTTGGCCTCTATCTTCTTGAAGAAGGCTTTTTGCCACTTTTCTAACTTGTTTTTATTGGCTGTAGTGATTTCCATATCCATCCTTAAACTACGTATATTACTGAATATATTAACGAACCTGTTATTATTTCACAAGAAGAAGCTTAGGCTTGCTTTTGGTGGGATAAAGCATTATAAATGGCCTTAACAATTTAATATTAGGTGATTTATGCTCGAGACGACCTCACTCGCCCCGCAAGGGAAGAGTAATCCATTTGCCCATGCATTTTATGTGCACACGATTGCAAATTTTAAGCAATCTGGTGACGCTAATGCTACTGGTGCATCTGAGCAAAATCACAAATTCTTAATCGATACATTCCTTAAATATTCAAATATTGAAGAGAAGCTTCTAGCTACATTCAATTTAAATTTTACAGACAACGCACTTCTTATGCGTGCTTTTACGCATAGTTCATATGCTCACGAGGCCAAAGTAAAAGTGAAAAGCTATGAAAGACTTGAGTTCTATGGTGACTCTGTTTTAGGTGCTTTTGTTACTAAGAACCTCTTTTTAAATTTCGAAAATATGAATGAGGGGCAACTCTCTAAGCTTCGTAGTGCTCTTGTTAATGAGGAGAGTCTAAGTGCTCTTTCGAACTTTCTTGGTCTATCAAATTTTCTGATTGTTGGAAAAGGTGAGCTAGATGAGGAAGTGAACAGTGGGATTCTTTGTGATCTTTTTGAATCTCTTCTGGGAGCGATCGCAATTGATCAAGGTGTTGATCGTGCCGATCAGTATTTAAATACATTACTATCAATGTATGAAAAAGAAGTTGGTGAGAAGTTTTTTTGTGAAAAGAAGCTTTTGGACTTTGATCCTAAGACAAAGCTTCAAGAAGAAACACTAGCGCGTTTTAAATGTTTACCAGAGTATCGCGCCACGAAGATTGAGCAAGAATTTAAAATTGAGCTCTATGTAAATGAGCAATATATCTGTGAGTTAATCTCTCATAGCAAGAAGAATGGAACAAAAGAAATTGCAAAAAAATGCTTAAAAGATAATTTATTAGATCGACTTTAATAGGTTTAATTTGACGGAGAAATTATGTTATTAGAAAATCAACACCCAGACAACAAATCACTTATGGCAGCAATCGTTGGAGCTCCAAACGTAGGAAAAAGTTCACTTGTAAACTACTTACTAGGAATGGATTTATCAATTGTAACAAGCAAGCCTCAAACAACTCGTAATAAATTTCACGCAGTATTTACAGTTGATCATACTGAAGTTGTTTTAGTAGACACTCCAGGTCTACACAAAGCAAGTCAAGAACTTAACAAAAGAATTAATCAACAAGCAGTAGAAGGTGTTGATGGTGTTGATGTAAACCTTCTTCTAATTGATTTAACAAAGGATATCCTTGGCCAAATTAAAGACTTTAAAGAATATATTGGTGGTAAAGAGTTATCAAAAACTTGGTTAGTATTCACGAAATCTGATCGTGTTGAAAATGCTGAAGCTCTTCCACTTGATAAAGTTTTTGAGCAAGCAAAAGAAGTTATTCCAGCACTTGAGAAGTTTTTCTGCATTTCAACTAAGTCAGGGGATAATGTTCACTTACTAACAGCTGCTCTTTGTGATGACGCACAACCAGGATCACACCTTTACTTAGATGGTGCAATTTCAAATAAGTCACAAAGATTCTTCGCAACAGAATATATCCGTGAGCAAGCTTTTGAATTATTAAAAGATGAGCTTCCATATGAGATGGCCGTAGTAATTGATGAGTACAAAGACTTTAAAGATAAGACAGGGGAATTTGCTGCTCACATTTCGGCTTCAATTCTAGTTAACCGTCCTTCTCAACGTGCAATCGTTGTTGGATCTAAAGGTACAATGATTAAAGAGATCGGTATGCGTGCTCGTAAGAAAATTGCTGCAATGACTGACGGGACAGTTCACTTAAACCTACACGTTAAAGTTTCTCCAAAATGGTTTAAGAATAACTTCGTACTTGAAGAGCTTGGTCTTCCAAGAGCAACAAACTCTGCACGTGTTTGGAAGAAAAAATAATTTAATTTTAAGAAAATAGGACTTTAATATGCAAAAACGATCAATGATCATTTCATTAATTGGGCGACCGAATGTTGGAAAGAGTTCCGTATTCAACCGATTAATGAAGAAACAATTTAAGGCCATTACGCATGATATGCCAGGTGTTACTCGTGATCGTCACTATGGAATTACAACTTTTAGTGATGCCGATGAGGATCGCCCATTAGATGCTATTCTTGTTGATACTGGAGGGTTTTACCCAACACAAGTTGATGAACAAGGTAAGAATGAGCAAGAGATTAATGCTAATAAATTCTTTAATATCATGACGGATCACGCACATCAGGCAATCGAGGAATCAGATCTGGTTCTTTTTGTTGTTGATGTTAGAGAAGGCGTACTTCCATTTGATAAAACGATTGCTAATTTCATTAGAAAACAAAAAAAGAAAATGTGGCTTATCGTTAATAAGTTTGATTCAAGCGCTCAAGATGGTGATGAGTATGCTTTCTATGAGCTTGGTGTAAATAATGACGAAATGTTTGTCACTTCTGCGGCCCATGGCCTTGGAATGGAGAACCTTCGTGAGAATATTCACCGTGAAATGATGGCATTTTCTGAATCTAATAATGTAATGAATGTTTCAGCACTTCAACGTGGTGTTACTCCACGTGAAAACGTTGTTGCCAAACTTGCTCTTATTGGTGCTCCTAATGCTGGTAAATCAACTCTTCTAAATCAGCTTCTTGGAAGTGAGCGTGCGCTTGTTTCTGATATTGCTGGAACAACAGTTGATCCAATTGATGGCTACTTTGATCTTTTCCTTGGGGAAGATGCAAGGAAGCTTGATGAAGCAAAGGCATTCTTTAAAAACGATAACCTTCTACGTTCTCAGTATGAAGATTTTAAAAAGAATAATCCTGATCTTTATAATGAGCTGATTTCATCATATGACCTTGAAGAAGAGATTGAGACTGAGCTTGACGAGTTCGAACTTGAAGGGCTTGAAGATGTTATGCTTGAGCAAGACGAAGAACTTGATGAAACTTCTGCGACTCGTATGGAAGCACAAGTCTTCGGTGATGATGTTGAAGCTGAATCTTCTGAAGAGGCAAGTGAAGGCGAAGCCGAAGCGTTATATGAAGCAGAGGTCGAAGGCAGCCACTGGCGCTCAATCCACATCGTGGACACTGCGGGAATTAGAAAGCAAAAGAAGATTGATGACTTTGTTGAGTCTCAGTCTGTATATCGCTCCCTAAGAAGTATTGCAGATAGTGATGTGTGTATCTATATGATTGATGCTGTAAAAGGTGTTTCACACCAAGACAAGCGTCTTCTAGATATCGCAATCGAAAAAGGTGCTTCTGTAATTGTATGTCTTAATAAAGTTGATCTTATGGGGGATACTTTCAAGGATCAAGAAGCACGTAAAGAGTGGCTTTTAAATATTCGCGATAAAATGCCTTGGCTTAACTACTGCGATATTATTCCTATATCGGCAAAGCACAAAAGAGGACTTAAGCGTCTTAAAAAGATTCTTGCAAAGACAATCTTCATTAGAAGACAGTCAATTGCAACTGGTGCTCTAAACCGTTTTGTTTTTGAGTTAATTGAACGACACCCAATTATTCTTAAAGGTTCACGTGGTAAGAGATTCCGTGTTAAGTACGCATCTCAAATTAAGGCAGATCCACCAACTTTCTTATTCTACACGAATAAGTCTAAGGGGATTCCTGAGAACTACCGTCGTTATCTTAAGAATGGTCTACGTGGAGCTTTCCCACTTGATAACACACCAATTCACCTGATCTTTAGAACAGGGACGGATTTACAAAACCGCATGAAAAAAGTTTCAAAATAAAACCAAGGCCCTCGATTGAGGGCCTTTTTCATTTAATAAATTCTTAATTATTCTCTAGATTTGACTTTACTTGCAATTACTCGAACGGCTTGCCGATAAGTGAAGGTATGAGTAGTGATTTTCCTTTCTCTCTATTTAGAAAACTTCCTGTAATGAATACGAGCGCTAATAAGTATAGCTTTGGCCATGTTGTCATTATTGGTGGAAATCTTGGTTATGCTGGTGCTGCCAGGCTTGCTGCTGAAGGGGCGCTTCGTTCAGGTGCCGGGATGGTCAGTGTTTTAACACGAAAAGCAAGTGTATCAGGTATCATTTCAGCTCGACCAGAAATCATGGTACGTGGAATTGATGCTAATGATAGAGGACTAGCTCATGCTAGCGCAATTTTGGAAAAGGCATCGTCTGTTGTTCTTGGCCCTGGTCTTGGGCGAGATGAATGGGGCAAATTTATGTGGGATCATTTTTGTCATCTTAATCTAAAAAAAGTTGTTGATGCGGATGCTCTTTGGTTCTTATCTCAGGCACAAAGTACTATGAAGCTTGTTAATTCTATTATTACTCCTCATGAAGGAGAGGCAGCAAGACTACTTAATGTACCGAGAGAAGAAATTTCAAAGCATAGACTTTCAAGTGTAAAAAAAATAATGAAGTTTTCAAATGTATGTGTACTAAAAGGTCATGATTCCTTAGTCTCCTCACAAAATGAAGTATATGTTAATAAAACAGGAAATCCCGTTTTAGCAATGGCCGGAACAGGGGATATCTTGGCCGGTATAATAGGTAGCTTTATAGCGCAGGGACTTAGTCTTGAAGAAGCAGCTTGTCTTGGTGTCTGGGTACATGGCCGTGCTGCCGATATATTATATGAAAGTGAAGAAGGAATAAGGGGAAGTGTGGCCAGTGACCTCTTCCCCTATATTAGAAAAGTTATGCTTTAACTGAGTACTTCCCACCGTTTGAAAAGAAAATTGCAATGTATACTACTGCATACATCAGTGCTAGCTCTTTTGCTCCAAAAGGATCTGCTCCGTGTACAACGAACGCCGCAATAATCATTGTGAATGCAGAAATAGCTGCAAACCAACGCGTCTTAAATCCTACAATAATGAAGACCTGGCAGAATACTTCTGCAAAAACTGTTGCTGTTAGTGAAAATGGAATCCCTAGTCCAATTGGGTCAGGGAATTTTGTTAGTAGTGTTGTGAAGTTAGCAAGCTTGCCCCAGCCATGAGCTAAAAGCATGATTAGAGCTGTTGAAACTCTGAGTACAAGCCAACCTAAATCTGAGTTTAATCTGTTCATTTAACTGTCCTTGTTATACGTTATTTTGTGTTCTATTTTTTTCTCAACTCGCTAAAGCTCGTTGAGATTAATGTTGCTACGTCATTGCAGACCACTGCGCACGCACCGCTCAAAATGGTGCATATTAAGTTTGCGCTTTGCAATCATCAACTCGCTAAAGCTCGTTGAGATTAATGTTACTACGTCATTTCAGACGACTGCGCACGCACCGCTCAAAATGGTGCATATTAAGTTTGCGCTTTGCAATCATCAACTCGCTAAAGCTCGTTGAGATTAATGTTACTACGTCATTTCAGACAACTGCGCACGCACCGCTCAAAATGATTATTAATCATTTTGCAGCGGATGCGCTACCAATTCCAAACATATCCAACCATCAGCGTGAATGCAAAACCAGTCAGATCACTCACGCCTGGACCACCCTTCGTTGCTGGGGCATATTTGATTGTACGTACATCTTGAAGAGCAACTGAGTGAACAAGTGCCTCAACATTTACGTATGATTCTTTTATTTTAATTGGGAATTCAAGTCCTCCACCAAGAGCGATACCGACCCCTCCGTAAGAGTCTTCAACTTCACCGTCTTGATTTGAGATTTTTTCCTGCTCATACCAATATTCAAATCGAGCTGTTAAGTAAGGATTTGAATAAGTGATGGCGGTTCCTAAATTTGATGTATCAATATAATAGCGGTAACCAAAATAAAATCTAAGCATTGAGATATCAACAGAAGTTGGAAACTGCTGGATCCCCTGAGTTGGATACGTCAGTGTAATATTGTGTTTTGAATAAGCAAAACCTATATTCCAGGCCGATTGAAAATCAGAAAAATATTGGATTGTTAAACCAAAAGTAGGAGGAAGGTCTTCATATAACATTCCACGGTTTCCTGTCCAAGTTGTAAAACCGATTGCCATTGAGAAAGAGAAGAAGCGCCCATATTTATAATAGCGTTCGTCTTCATAAATTTGAGATTCTTCAAGGTCTTCATTGAAATCAGAGAAGATATCTCCACCAATATTTAGGTCATCATCAGCACCGACCATTCCCTCTTGGGCAAGAGATAGGCCTTGCAGGCAAAAAAGTGTGATGAAGAAAATAATTTTATTTTTAAACATTAAATTGTCCGTATTTTATAGGTAGAAGTGAAAACCTGCTGTGATAAAGTGTTCACCCATTGTTGTCACTTCAAACTCGTCGATATTCTCAAAGCGAATACCAAATTCTGCACTAAGGCCAATGCTATCCACTCCCTGAAACGAAAACTCTGTTCCAAAGCCTAGGTCTCCTTGAAAACCTGAGTCTGAATCTTGTCCCGGTGTTTTGTTATTCAAGAGAACAGCTGCACCAACAGCATAGAAAGTTAAGTATGGTTCATCAAAGATATTGCGGTAGAGGCGCACACCACCGTGCCAGCCACCATTTTCCGCCGTATTTACACCAAAAATCGCGCCATATGCGAACGTTGTACTGCGTTGAACTTTAATCGACAACGATGGGATATCATTGTTAACTGTATTAGAGAAACCAATCCCCAGACGTCCAACACGCTCTAGAGCGAAAGTGTTTAGTGAGATAATAAAAGCTGCTATTACTAGTGAAATCCTTTTCATGGTGCGTAATTTTCCTTTTTCCTAATTATGAGTAAATATATTTTAACAATACTCATGTATTTTTGACAACTTTCAATGTTCTTTATTAAAATGATAAAAATTTTTAACCAGAGGGTAATGGATGACAACACAGGTAGCGCCAAATGAAGGCCTTAATTCTGAATTAAATTCAACTGAGCTTGGAGCGTTTATCGCTCAAAACAAAGCTTTATTTCTAGGACTGATTCTATTAGTTGTAGCTGCTATTGGTGGATACGGAATCTTTTCTTACACAAAAGCACAAACAAATGAAAAGGCCGCAACTGCTTTTTATCAATTTGAGCAAGGGTCATTAAAGAAATATCAAGAAGGTGGACTTGATGCGAGTGCAATGAGTGCAGAACTTGGGCTGCTTCTAAATGACTTTGCAGGTACTTCGGCTTCTTTCGCAACTAGCTTACTTGCTGTTGATTACCTTACAAATAAAGGTGAAAACAAGATTGCATTTGAAATTCTTACGAAGATGCAGCCGGTAAACTCTCTACAGTCTTACTTTGTAAACTTAAGAAAGGCCGTAGTTCAAGAAGACTTAAATGATATTGATGGTGCAATTGCTTCATTAACTGAACTTAAGAATAATGAAAATAACCTAACAATGGGACGTGTAGAGTTAGACTTAGGACGTATGTACTTTCTTAAAAATGATATGGCACAGGCCAAAGCTCATTTTGAAAAAGTTCTTACATTAACTACTCAAAACGTCTACAAATCACTAGCGAAGAGCTATTTAGCAAAAATTAAGTAATTCTATGATAAAAATTCTAACGGCCACAACAGTGGCCATTCTTCTTACTTCTTGTTCAACACTAAATGGTGTTAAGACTAAAATTTCTGCTGATAAGCTAGAAAAAAAGCCGCTAACACTTGCTTGGGCAAAGAATTTAGAGCCAAGATATGAAAGTGGAAATCTTCCAATTTCATTAGCATCTCCCTTAATCCATGATGGACAGTTATTTGCAGCTGATGGCCGTGGCCACTTTAATGCATATAATGTTGAATCAGGTAGACTCCTTTGGACTTTAAATATTAAAGGACAAATGACAAGTGCACCTATTGTTTACGAGAATCTTTTGATTTTTGGAGACAATACAGGCCGTGTTTATGCTTACGATCTAAACAAAGGTGAGTTGGCATACGAGTTTGACTTAGACGCAGGTGTTGACTCAACTCCAATTGTTCATAACGGAAGACTCTTTATCCATACAAGAAATCATAAGCTATTTAATATTGATGCCTATACTGGGAGAGTCATTTGGTCTTATAAAAGATCAGTTCCTTACTACTCAACAGTACAAAGAACATCGACTGCTTTAATTTCTGGTAACAAGGTTTATGCAGGCTTTGCTGACGGCTACTTCATTTGTTTCTCACTAGAAGAAGGACAAGTTCTTTGGGAAAGACGTATGAGTACTGGACAGAAATTTGTTGATGTCGATATGAGGCCAACAATCTTTAATTCCAAGATTATTGTAGGATCTGTTGACGATAAAATGGAAGTTATTGATCAGAAATCTGGTGTTCTTTTTAAGAAGCTAGGTTTTCAGTCTAATCGTAAAGGCGTTCTAATTGATGGTGGAAAGCTTTCTGCTTTCGGTAGTGTTAATGGTGAAGTCGTTTATATCGATTCAACTTTTAATGAAGTTAAAAGAGTTAAGGTTGATGATGTTGCAATCTCTTCTCTAGCTGCTTGGAAAGATGGACTTGTTGTAACGACAGTTGGAAAAACTGTATACTATATCGATTCTCGTGGGCAAATTTCTCAACGATTTGATCTAGGATCTGCTTATTCAGCAGTATTTGGAAATATGACACAGGACGAAGATTTTATCGCATTTATTTCATCGCGATTTCGTCTGTACACCTTCAAATAAATCCAAGACATAAACTCTAAAAATTACCTTGTGCGTGTTATTTCGACAATGTTATTATTTGCTCGTTATAACACACACAAGTTTCTAATTTCAGGGGAGAGTAATGGATTTAACATTCAAATCAAATGGTATTCTAAGTCGTGGTAAAGGTCTTACTTTTGACGATGTTTTATTAGTTCCGAGATATTCTGAAATCTCTTCTCGAAGACATACTGATTTAAAAACAAAAATTACTAAGAATCATACTATTGATATTCCAATTATTGCGGCCAATATGGACACAATTACTGGGCCAGAGATGGCCATGGAAATTGCTCGTCTTGGTGGTGTTGGAATTCTTCATCGCTTTATGTCACCTGAACAACAAGTTGAGGATGTGAAAGCGATCCAAAAATATTTTAAGGAACACTCGATTACTCTACCTATTGCTGCTTCTGTTGGTGTTAAGGAAGAGGGGATGAAAAGAGCAGATCTTTTAGCTGCACTTGGTGTTGAAATTCTTACCGTTGATATCGCTCATGGTGACTCTATTATGATGATGGAGGTTCTTGAGTATATTAAAAAGAACTATCCTCAAATTGACGTTATCGCTGGTAACGTTGCGACTCCAGATGGTGTTAAACGCATGATTGATAAGGGTGCAGATGCTGTAAAGGTTGGTATTGGACCAGGAAGTATGTGTACAACAAGAATCATCACAGGACATGGTGTTCCTCAGTTAACAGCTGTTGCAATGTGTGTTGCTGAGGCCCAAAAAGCGGGAATACCTGTTATTGCCGATGGTGGACTTAAGAACTCAGGTGACATGGTAAAGGCCCTTTGCGCTGGAGCTAGCTCATGTATGGCCGGATCTCTCTTATCTGGTGCACTTGAAACTCCAGGTGAAGTTAAGGGTGGTATGAAAGAATATCGTGGGATGGCGTCTAAGGCCGCTCAAGTTTCATGGCGTGGAGAGCTTCCTAAAGGCATGGCCGCAGAAGGTGTTGATACAATGATTCCTTGTAAGGGACCAGTTGAAAATATTATCAATGAATTAACTGGTGGTATTCGATCTGGAATGACTTACCTAGGTGTTGATAAACTTGCAAACATGAGTGAAGCAGCACTATTTATGGAAATGTCTTCATCTGGTATGGCCGAAAGTAAACCACACGGTAAACACTAATAAATTTTAAAAAGACGATAAGGTCATCGATTATGGAAAATACTATTCTTGACGATTTATTAAGTTATCCAAAACTTATTAAAAGAATTGAAGAAAGTGATAACCCTGAACAAACTAAGAAGAAGGTTGTTGCTAACTTTAATGAAATGCGAGCAGATTATTCTCCATCTTACCTAAAGTCGATGGCCAAGTTTTTCGATGCAACTCTTCCTCGTTTATACGATGGGGTGAGTTTCAATGAAAATGGAACCGACCTTAAGGCACTCTTAGAAGAGGCCAGTGTTGTTCTAGTTCCAAATCACCAATCTCACGCTGACTACATTGCTATCAATTATAAATTCTTTAAAGAATATAAACGAATGCTCTATGTTGCTGGTGGTGATAACTTAAATATTTTCCCAATTGGAAAGATTTTTAGAAAGTCAGGTTGCTTCTTCATTAGAAGAAGTTTTCAAAACGACATTCTCTACAAGTTCACAATGGAAGCGTATCTCTTTGCGTTGTTAAAGCGTAAGGAGCCCATCGAATTCTTCTTTGAAGGTGGAAGAACAAGATCTGGAAAACTTAGACCTCCAAAGTATGGGCTATATCAAATGCTACTTGAGGCCCACTCGCATCTTCCAGATGCGAAAGAAAAAGGTCTTGCCTTCGTTCCTGTAAGTATCGCACATGAATATGTACCGGAACAAAAAGCATTAGCTAAAGAGATGATGGGTGGCAAGAAGGTTAAGGAATCAACAGGGCAACTTTTTGGTCTTTTTAAACTTATGGCCTATCAGTTTGGAAAAATTCATATCTCTCTTGGAAAACCACAATATGCACATAAACTTGATGATGAGCATGAAAACAAAGTTAACGTGAGAGAGCTTGCTTTCAAGTGTTTCAGAAGTGTTGGTGACCAAATGGTAATCACACCAACGAATCTCTTGGTTTTAATCTTACTTGATGAGCCAAGTGGTGCCTTAAAGTGGAATGATATTATTTTAAAAGCACAAGCTATTTTAGAATATTGTAAGCGTTATGATATTCCTTTTACGGAAGGTCTAAAGGCAAATAAATTAGAAGATTCTATAGGTCGCGCTATGGATATTCTTATTGGTAATAATAAAGTTGATGTTATTGGACAAAGTGAAGGAACATCTCTTTTTTATGCGATTAAAAAGAATTGTCGCGGCGAACTTTTATTCTTTAAAAATACGATTGTTCATCATTTCATCATTCCTTGGACGATTTCACTAGCGTGGTTTAATGTCTTCAGCGGCGAAATTGATAATGTTGATGATCTTAAAGCATTCTTTGTTAAACAACGAGATATGCTTAAGATGGAATTCTATCTTCCAACTGTCAAAGAATACTATGCAAAGACATTACGCATTTTAAGTAACGCCGTTGGCAGAGATATTACAAATCTTCAAGATGCCATCGAATTCACAAATAAAGACCTATATGAAGTTGCTTCAAAGCTTAGCCTTTTTGCTCGAAGCCTAACTTATATTAACGAAGCTTATTTTGTATCAGCACTAACACTTGAGAGTTTTCAAAAAGATGGTGTGGATCACTTTAAGTCGGCAGACTATATGAAGCGTTTTGTTGAAGTATTTAAGGCCGAAATTCAAAGTCAGCGCATTATCCGCTTTGCGGAAAGTCAGAATGTTGAGCTTATGAAAACTGCTCTGACTTATTTTGAGCAAATTGGTGTTCTTGGTTACGAAGATAATTCTTATGTAATTGCTGATAGAACAAAACTTGATGATTTTATTGAATCAACAGAAAAGACATTGAAAGACCAACTAAAATTAAATTTTAAAGTTGTCTAAATAGGAGATCTTTTGCATTTAGAGCTATCTAAGAGAGAAAAAGAAATAAAGAAGGTTTTAATTATTACTTTCTTTTTAAATTTAATTGTCGCTCTAATTAAGATTCTTGCTGGAATCGAGTTTAATTTTATATCTCTACGTTCTTCAGGTATTGAATCTATCTTTGATGGAACTTCAAATCTCCTAGGCATCGTGACTATAGCACTTGCTTCAAAACCACGAGATCGCAGACATAACTATGGCCACCATAAATTTGAAAATATTGGGGCATTAATCATTGCTTTCATGCTTTTTGGCTCTGCAATTAAATTAGGGCTTGATTACCATGATCTTATTCTTGGTACACAAACTAAGTACGGACAATTCGGACTTGTTCCTGTTTTATCAATTCTTATTTCAATGGCAATGAGTTTTGGAGTTTCGACCTACGAAGGTAGAAAAGGGCGTGAGCTTAATTCTCAAATATTAACTGCAGATAGTAATCACACCTTTGGCGATATGATTATCAGCTTTGGTGTTCTCATATCAATTATTGCTGCATATTTTAAAATTTACATTATTGACTATATTGTCGGTGGATTGATTATTTTATATTTGATTTACCTTGGTATTCAAATAACTTTAGAAAATTTAAATGACCTTTTAGATGTAGCTCCTATATTAAAAGATAAGTACATTTCTTCACTTGAGGATATTAAATATGTTCGAGATATTCACAATTTTCGAGCACGTGGAAATTCTACGTGGATGCAAATTGATTTTCACTTGTTACTCGAACCTGACTTATCACTGAGTCAGGCCCATGATATAGCTCACACAGTAGAAGATCGACTTAGGTTGATGCTAAAGGATTATTGTCGCGATATCGATATACTGATCCACATGGAGCCAGATGATGAAGGTCATAAGGATTAGAAGATGAGAAATAAAATAAACAAGAGAAAAGTTGGAAATATTAGACTTGCAATCGGTCCGTGGGAAGAAGATTTTACGAAATTATTTTCATCTGCTGCAAAGCTGATGGCACTAATTGTTCATGGACAGCTGATTCATTTCAAAAGTGACGAGATCTTTGTTTTTGCTGATAAAGAGCTTAAAAACTTTCGTGTTGGTGTTCCAATGATAGGTAATCTTAAGGATAAATACCTAGAAAGCTTTGATCTTCACTCTGGTGAAGTTGAGAGTACTGAGTTTGGTATCGAAAAACTAAAGGAATTCGAAAGAATTAAGAATTTATATACTGATCTTTGCTTATCTGAAGAGTATTTTATAAGAATTACGTCTCACGGCGGGCAATATCTGTCATTTTATGAGAAATATCTCATTCAATAATGTATACTGTGGGTATATTTTTTGTTATGTTTGCAATCCTAATAGCTAGATATTAGAATTGAAATTATTGAAAATAACTAATTCGCTAATAATTGGTTTATTTCCGGAGGTGATTTATTAGCAACAATTTTAAAGGTGGAAGGGTTAAAAAAGAAAGAGGCCCAAGAATTAACGAGCAAATTAGAATTTCTGAATGTCGATTAATGAGTGATGAAGAGCAGTACGGAGTTGTATCAATTGATAGAGCACGTGAGATTGCGGAAGAACTTGGTGTCGACTTAATTGAGATTGCTCCAACAGCTAAACCACCAGTTGTAAAGCTAATGGACTACGGAAAGTATAAATATGCTCTTCAAAAGAAAGCTGCAGAAGCTAAGAAGAAGCAGGCCAAGGTTCAGCTAAAAGAAATTCAACTTCGTCCAAATATTGAAGCACACGATCTTGAGACTAAACTTAAGAGAGCCTATAAGTTCTTAGAGGGTGGTGACAAGGTTAAATTTGTTATGCAATTTAGAGGTCGTGAAATGGCCTATAAGGACATGGGAAAAGAGAAATTTGAAGCGATTCTTAATGGCGTATGCGAAGAAGCTGATGGAGTTATTGAGTCTCCAATTAAGATGATGGGTAATAGAATTATCACAATCGTCGCTCCAGGAAAGAAAAAATAATAATTCTTTTATAAGTGCCTGATATTACTTCAGGCACATTCCATTTATTCTGTCTAAGTACCCGATATTTTTTCACTTATTTTAAATAATCCTTTGCATTAATAGCTTGAAGCTGTTAAAAATATGCACTTATAGTTTTGTTGTATTTTGTTGAATTCTCAACTTGCTTTCGAGTGAGTAAAATTCAAGGAGTAAAAAATGCCAAAAATGAAGACTAGAAGAGCTGTTGCTAAAAGATTTAAGCCAGTAGGTAACGGTAAGTTCAAAAGAAAAAGAGCTAACCTAAGACACATTCTTGAAAAGAAGCCAACTGATGCGAAGAAGAGAGCAGGTAAAACTGACTACGTACACGCTTCAGATGTTGCTCGTGTAAAGAGATGTCTACCTTACGCTTAATTAGCGCAAGCGATTCAAAAAAAAGATTGAGTTGGTCGAAACTTTAAATCGACAAAATTGTTTTTTTAACCTGATTTTTGGGAAAGAACGAAAGAACCATTAGCTTGGTCCCCAAACGTCAAAAAAATGGAGTAAATTATGTCTAGAGTTAGAAGAGGTTTTAAAGCAAGAGCGAGAAGAAATAAAGTCTTAAAACTAGCAAAAGGGTTTCACTTTTCTAGAAGACAAAAGTACTATCACGCTTCTGAAACAGTAAAAAGAGCATTACACTACAGATACATCGGTAGAAGACTTCTTAAAAGAGATATGAGAAGACTTTGGATCGTACGTATTTCTGCAGCTGCTAAGCTTCTTGGTACTTCTTATTCAAAGTTCATGGGACAGCTTAAGAAGAACAATGTTGAAATCAACAGAAAGATGCTTGCTGAAATCGCTGCAAGAGATTTCGACGGATTCAAAGCAATCTACGAATCAACAAAATAATTCATTAAACTATTTGATTTAATAAAACACAAACAAAACTATATAGTGCTTGGGCCTCATTTTTGAGGCCTTTGTCTTTTTGCGGCATCTGCAGGAGCAGATGAAGCATAAAGTCCAGGGAGTCCCAGGATGGGACGAGTCGGAAACAGGCCTCGCATACTCACTTAACTCTATCCTTTCATGAATTTAACTTTCACTTTCCTCGTATGAGGAGCATCTCTGAATTCACAAAGATAAATTCCAGACCATCGGCCAATATCAAGTTCACCATTTTCAATAATCATTGTAAGGGAAGTTTGCATAAGAATTGACTTCATGTGAGAAGGTGAGTCATCAGGCCCTTCAGCTGTATGAGTGATAAAAGAGAGGCTTCTTGGGGCCAGATGCTTGAGGAAGTTTTCCATATCAACTTTTGCACTTGGGTCAAAAGCCTCGTTTATACATAGCGCAGCACTAGTGTGTTGTATTTGACACACTAGGATACCATCTTCATCACTAGGGTTGAGTTCTTCTAAGCATTGTCGCATCTGGGCCGTTATGTCGTAAAAGCCTTCACCTGATGTGTTTACTATCTGCGTTTTTATAGGCATCATTAAACTCCTAACATTTTAAATATTTAGCAGTTTATATATTATGACATTATTTTCAACGCTTCTAAAGCAATTAAGCATTAAAGATTTTTTCGACATGGGCATTGTCGCCCTGATGATCTATCAGGTTCTAAAGATCGTAAAAGGGACAAGGGCCATTCAGGTATTACTTGGTATGGTTTTTCTCGCTATCCTCTATACTCTTGGGATTAAGTACAATCTCTACACGGTAAATTGGATCCTTGAGCACTTCTTTGATTATATCTTCATTATTTTCATCGTTATCTTTCAAGACCAGCTTCGTGCTGCTCTTGCAACAGTTGGTACGGGAAGAAAGATGTTTAACTTCTTTGATCGCTCTCCTGTTAACTATGACATCGAAGAGGTAATTAAGAGTGTAACGGCCCTTTCTAAAGAGAGAACAGGTGCTCTTCTTGTCATTGAAAGAAAAAACGGTCTACAAAACTATATCGATACTGGAACAATTATCGATGCAACGATTCATTCAGACTTAATCTATTCTATCTTCCAAACAATTTCGCCTCTTCATGATGGTGCCATTATTTTAAGAGATGGAAAACTTCTGGCCGCAGGTTGTTTCTTGCCATTATCTAAGAATATTGAAATTGATCGCCACTTCGGAACTCGCCACCGTGCAGCTCTTGGTGTTTCAGAAGTATCAGATGCCATTGTTATAATTGTAAGTGAAGAAACCGGAAAGATTAAACTGTGTATTAATGGCCAGTTCTTCTATTCTCATAACGAGAATGAGCTACGTATGATGCTTAAGAAGGCGTGGGCAGGCAAGAGACTTGATCTACAATCTCAAATCGTAGGGCAGGTATAAGATGTTAAAGAAAATTAAAAGCAATAATTTATTTGAATTAATTCAAAATCAGCTACTAACTCTACTGAGTATTATTCTTGCAATTTTTCTTTGGTTCTATGTTGTAAACTCGGAGCCAATTACAACTGAAAGAATCTATAACCTAGAAGTACTTCCAGCAACAAGTATGGATGTTACTTCAGTGTCTGCTCACGAAATTCATGTGACATTAAAGGGAGCTCGTGCATTCCTAAAAGACTTTCATGGCGATGATCACTTGAAGCTTCAAGTTGACCTTAAGAAAATGAAAGTTAATCGCACAACGAAACAAGTAAAATATTCGATTAGCGAAACGGATTTAATTGTTCCTTTTGGTGTTGAGGTTGTGGATATTAAGCCAAAGCATATAGCCATCAAGCTAGATAAATTAATTTATAAGAATGTTCCTATTAAGGTAAATTACATGAATAACTTACCTAAGGAATTAAAGCTCATTTCTTCATCTCTTAGTCGCAATCAAGTTAAGATTGAGGGAGCACGTGATATCATGAGAAATGTGGGGCAGGTGAAAACACGCCTAATTGATCTATCGGAGTTATCTGGTCAGGGGGAAGTTCCGATTCAACTTGAAGATCTTCCAGAGTTTCTTCGTTACGGTGAGAATGACACTCTTTCGTTTAAGTATGATATTAGGCCACAAAAAGCTAATCTCACGTTAAAGAATATCCCAATTTTATTTATTGCGCCTAATATGAAATTTCGTTCTCGCATAAGAAAGGTCTCTTTAGATGTACTAACTACTGGTAGAGATGATATAAAGGCAAGCGAAGTTAAGGTTTATGCAGAAATTCCTTCTGATATGGGAAGAAGTGCAGATATTCGTCTAAGGGCCGAGCTTCCTGAGGACGTTCATTTATTAAAAATTCATCCAGAAATAATTAAAGTGAGTAGATAATGACTGAAAGAAAACTATTTGGAACTGATGGAATTAGAGGTAAAGCAAATATTTATCCAATGGTTCCTGAAATTGCGACAGCACTTGGACGTGCAGTAACTTTCTATTTTCAAAAAAAGAATAAGAATAAGAAAACACCTCTAATTATCGTTGGTAAAGATACAAGACTAAGCTGTTATATGATTGAGCAAGCTTTTTCGGCAGGTGTACTATCTCAAGGTGGACGAGTGATTTTTACTGGACCTCTTCCAACTCCTGGTGTTGCTTTTGTGACAACTTCTATGCGAGCGGATGCTGGTGTTATGATTTCAGCTTCACATAATGATTACGATGATAATGGTATTAAGTTATTTGATGCCCACGGATTCAAGCTTCCAGATGAAGTTGAATTAGAGCTTGAAGAGTTAGTTCTTAATCCTAAACTTATTCCACCAAAAGTTGGTGCCGAAATCGGTCGTGCAAAAAGACTTGAAGGTGTTGAAGGCCGCTACGTTGTTCACGTTAAGTCAGCAATTGATGAAGAGTGTGACCTAAGTGGTATGCGTGTGGTTGTGGATTGTGCAAATGGTGCTAGCTATAAAGTTGCTCCTCTTGTCATGAGTGAATTAGGTGCAGAAGTTTTTCCATTAGGTGTAAATCCAAATGGCCAAAATATTAATTTAAATTGTGGAAGCTTACACCCTGCTCTTGCAAGTCAAGAAGTAGTAAAGCTTCGTGCAGATATGGGCTTTTGTCTTGATGGTGATGCTGATCGTATTCAAGTAATAGATAAAGACGGTGGACTTATTAAAGGTGATAAGCTGATTGGAATTTTTGCGAAGCTTTTACTTGAGCAAGGTAAGCTTAAAAAAGGTGACACTGTTGTTGGAACGATTATGTCTAACCTTGGGCTTGAGAACTACCTTAAGAAGTTAGGTCTTAAATTTCATCGTACAGCAGTTGGTGATCGCTATATTATGGAGTATATGAGAAGTGAAAATGCTCTTCTTGGTGGTGAACCATCTGGGCATATTATTTTTCTAGAGCATGCAACTACTGGAGACGGGACTCTTGCAGCTCTTAAGTCAATTGAGGCCACTTATTTCTTTAAGAAATCAATTAATGAACTGTCTCAAGAAGTAGAATTATATCCACAAGTTTTAAAGAACGTATCTGTTTCTCAAAAGAAGAAGGTTGAAGAAATGCCTACATTTGCGGCAGAACTTAAGGCCTGTGAAGAAGAATTAGGTGAAGAAGGACGTGTGATTTTCCGATACTCAGGAACTGAACCTCTAGCACGTGTTATGGTTGAAGGACGTTGTGAAGATAAGATCAATACAGTTTGTGATCGTCTTGTGAGCGCTCTTAAAAAGGAAATTGCATAATGACTGATAAAATGATTCCAAGACTTGGTGTAAATATTGACCACGTAGCAACTCTTAGACAACAAAGAGATGAAGGCTACCCAAGTGTTGCAAACGCCGCTCAAGATGTTTTAATGGCCGGTGCTGATCAAATTACTATTCACTTACGTGAAGACAGAAGACATATTCAAGATACGGACTTAACAAGTGTTATGGCCGTAACAAAGCGTTTTGAAAAACCATTAAATCTTGAAATTGGCTGTGCTAAAGAGATTGTTGAAATTGCAGCTGATTTTAAACCAGATTGGATCTGTCTTGTTCCAGAAAAAAGAGAAGAGAAGACAACAGAAGGTGGACTAGATCTTTCTGCAGCTAATTTTGATAAAGTATCACAAACTATGTCATACCTAAGAGAGCATTCTCCAAAAACAAAAATCTCTCTTTTTGTTGAAGCCTCGACAGATGTAATGAAGAAGGCCATCGAATTAAAAGCAGATGCTGTTGAAATTCATACGGGAGCTTATGCTATCGACTTCCTAAAAGAAGGAGATCTTAATCCTCATCTTAATAACTATGTTGATTGTTTTAAAGTTCTAGAGGGGACAGGTGTTGCTTTCCATGCTGGCCACGGATTAACAATGGAGAGTGTAAGACCTCTTCTTGAGCAAGGTCTTTTTGCTGAATATAATATTGGTCACTGGATTGTGTCTCAAGCTGTATTTAGTGGAATCTCTAATGTTACTAGAGATATGTTAAATTTGTTTAGAAACCATCCAGTTAAGTAAGGTATGGTTTGCCTTTGATTGCTAATTGATTTTTATCGTGGAAAATAAATATCTAAGCAATTAATTCTAAGGAGCACCTGTTGTTTGACTATCAAGATGTTAGGCATTGGAAAAAAGTATACCAAAGTGATATTTCAAATATTATTGTCGAACTAAAAGAGTCGTTAAATGAGCCATCTGTTGTGATTTTAGATGGAGCAGTTGGCGCGGGAAAGACAACATTCACTAACGTCTTCTTAGGTGAAGACAAGTCAGGTTCTCCAACATATTCCCTTATCAATGATTGCGGCGATGTTGTCCATGCAGACTTCTATCGTCTTGATTCGCCAGAAGAGATCATTCATCTTGAACTTGCAATGTACCTCGATGAGAAAAAATACTTTCTTGTTGAGTGGGGCAAGGACTATATCAGAGATATTTACCGTGAACTTTCTGATGACTTCAATTATTTTCAACTAAGCATTGAGGCCAATGACAAGAAAGATGATGAAGAAAGTGCATCTCGTAATTATTTTTTAAAGAAAATTATTTTTTAACATCTTCTAACAAGTGGGCAGAAATAACCGATTAACTCTGTTTGGCATATCTTGTCATTGCGGTTGAATAATTCCCTAACATATAGATATTATTGATATTGTGTGCTCCAGCATTGTCTCCAGTAAAGAAAAAATATTTTTTTATAATAATTGATTAAATCAAGTTGACTTTAAGACTTGTGGGCTGACATAATATTTAGGAAGAAAGATTTTAACGGAATAAATCTTTCAACAGAAAGGATAGCACGGAATGCGAGTCCTAAATTAGCACACAATTTATTTGCTTTAAGTTTAAAACTATTTTTTTATTTAACATTTGGATTTATGGAGGAAGACCAATGAGACTCACTTCGAAAGGACGCTACGCAGTTAGAGCAATGCTTGACCTAACTACTCACAGCAACGGAAACCCTGTAAGACTTCAGGAAATTTCAGAAAGACAAAACATTTCACTTCACTACCTTGAGCAACTTTTCAGAAAGCTTAGAAATGGCCAAGCTGTTAAGTCAGTAAGAGGACCAGGTGGTGGTTATGTTCTTGCTCGTTCGATGGAAGAAATTACAATTAAAGATGTACTTGAATGTGTTGGTGAAAATATCAACCCAGCAAAAGACATCCTAGGAACAGAAGCAGAGCAAGCTAGCACTGTTGAATTCCACCTGTCTAAGAATTACTTTCAAAACCTTGGTTTCATTATGAGCGAATACCTAACAACTACTTCTTTAGGTGACCTTGTAAGAAAATCTGGTGAAGTTGAGTCAGAAGTTAGAGGTGAAGAAGCTTCTAATGAACAAGCTACTCAAACAGTAGAAGCAGCTACTCAAAACACTTCAAATGAAAGTGCATTTAGCGAGTACGCTTCAGGAATCAGATCAGGTTTAGGTGAAATTAATCAATAATTATCTCTACTTAGATTATAATGCTACGGCCCCCTTAGTTAAACCAGTCCAAGATTGGCTTTGCGAGGGGGCCGTCTACTTTGGTAATCCAGCTTCGATTCACCAGGTAGGAAAGATGTCAAAATCTCTCATTAATCAAACAATCAAAAAGATTCAAGATACTTTCAATGCGACAAGCTACGATGTTTTTTTTCACTCAGGTGCCACAGAGGCAATCAATAGTGTAGTAAAAGGTTTTTGCTTTAATGCTCTAAAGCTTAAATCAAAATTCCACGTATTCTGCTTTGATGTTGATCATTCGAGTATGGTGAATCAAAGAGAACATGTAGAGCTTCTTGGTGGTACTTTTCACGTGTTAAAAACACATGGAGGCGACTTTGATAGACAAGAAGTAATACAAGCTCTAAACGAGCTTGAAGGAGAGAAGCTCATTAATTTCACTTATGTGAATAATGAGAATGGTGTCGTGTGGGATCTGGCCGATGTTTTAAAAATCAAAGATGAAACAGGCGCTTGTGTTCATGTTGATTGTGTACAAGTTGTTGGAAAAATCAAAGATTGGAATGAGCTTACCCTAGGACTTGATTACTATACTTTTTCTGGACACAAATTTGGTGCTCTTAAAGGTGTAGGTTTTACACTTGTTTCAAAGGATGCGAGTTGGACTCCACTTATTCGTGGTGGTGGTCAACAAAAGGCAATGCGCTCAGGAACTGAGAATGCTTTTAGTGTTCATACAATTAATCTCGCTCTTGATTACAATCTGTCACACTTAAATATTGAGCGAGCTCAAAAAGTAAAAGATGAGCTTGAAACGTGGCTTCTTGAAAAATTTGGTGAAAGAATTACTCTTATCGGTGCCAAGGCAAAGAAGAGAAATGCGACAACT
The DNA here is from genome assembly GCF_043196495.1 of Halobacteriovorax sp. XZX-3. Taxonomy (NCBI): domain Bacteria; kingdom Pseudomonadati; phylum Bdellovibrionota; class Bacteriovoracia; order Bacteriovoracales; family Halobacteriovoraceae; genus Halobacteriovorax; species Halobacteriovorax sp. XZX-3. The sequence goes on from NZ_JBEBMO010000001.1 coordinate 144,352, forward strand.
ATTTTCTTTAGTGTCCATGATAAGAATATTAATACTGTTATGATGGCCCTAGATATGGCCGGAATCTGTGCTTCTAGTGGTTCTGCTTGTGCATCTGGAATCATTAAACCATCACGAGTTGCAAAGGCATATGAACTCAGTGATGAGGCAGCCACTAATGTTATTCGATTTTCTTTATCTCCATTTTCAGAAGAAGCGGCCCCGATTATTTCAAAATTAGAACCTGTTCTAACAAAATTTCTATCTTAATTCTTTATTTAAAAGATATACGAACGATGCGGCGCAGTGTGCACTTTGGGCTCTTTTGTATTTACTGTAACGAGTTCATTTTGACCTCAGTGACCTTTTTACTCCAGTAATAAGTGGTTGATTTTATTGAAATTGATGTCTTTGGATATTGTTCAAAAGTTGGCACGATCATTGCTTTATTAATAGTATCAATGGTTGGACGGCCTTGGTTCTTTAAAAAGAGTCCCAATAACACTTCTACCGGCCATGCTGAAAAACAGGAATCTGTTTTTTTCTCTTGTTCTAAAATCCTATCTTTTCTTCTTTAAAGTAAAAACCAAGGCCCAATTTTTTTCTTTAGATCGCACCTGAGTCGTTTAGAATTTTGATACAATCTTCATTGCCATTTCTTTTTGCATAGTCAAGAGCGCTTCTTCCGTGAGTGTCTTTTATCTTTAGGTCTGCTCCTGCATCAATAAGAGCTTTTAGAACAGTGGGGTTACAATTTAAGCTCTTGTCCATCGCCATTGTAAAACGTCTATTGTTAAAGATGATATTTGGGTTTGCTCCCTTGTTTAGAGCTTCTATAACTAAGTCCTCGCGCTCATCTGCAAGTGCGGCCATTAGGATGTGATTAGCTTCTTTGTTTTCTTTCAAGGCCTTAGGAGCTTTTCGTGTAAGAGCTGCTCTTTTGTGAACGATTTGTGATTCAATTGCGTTTATCGGGGCCGGTTCATCGTATTTGTTTTGAACAGACTGTGTGCTCTCTTTTGAGATATAAGTAGCAAGGGCCAAAAGTATTACGACGATGGGGATAACTGATTTGTTCATTTATAACTCTTCTATTGGTCCTTCTAGAGGCAGGAAAGATTGTGGTTTGGTGTAGTTTGTTATTTTCTTTGCACCAGCGAATTCTTCAATTAAAAACTCTGTCATAAGATCTTGAACTATCTTAGCATTGTACTGATCTTGTCCATTTGATTTAAAGACTTGATGAAAAAAGCCGAAGTAGATCGCTCCTGACTTTGTCGACAATTTACCTGCCAAAGACTTGGTATTCATAAGAGTGCCTGTCTTTGCAAGGATAGAGCCTAAGTTTCTTTGAGAGTTTAATCTTTTCGATAGAGTCCCAATATCTATTCCTGCAATAGGTAGGACTTGTTCAAGCTTATGGCCACTTTGATTCAAGTTATTTTCTAGTTCCTGGTAAGAGCTAATTACAATAGCGCAAGTTGCATAGTTGTCGACGCGCTTTCCATCTATTTTTGAATCCAGGCCTGATCCTGTATAAAGATAAGTATTTTCTTCAGTATCGTTAAACCCAATTCTTTTTTGAAAGTAATCATTACCAAGTTTTTCTTCAATAAGATTTTGAAGATACCACTTTGAGTATTCTTGAGCACCAAAACTTTTATAAGTTATGTCAGAGAGCCAATTGTGAGAAACTGAGTTTTGAAACTTTAGATAAGTTAGAAGCTTAGGAGATTGAACTAAGTAAGTTTTTTTGATGTCTTTAATAGGATTCGCTGCGGAATACACAACATTATCGACAGTCATTCTATAGGCCGATACTTTTAAAGGAAGACCTAGTTCTTTAAGTCTTTCTTCTTTGGTACTTTTTAAAAACTCTTTAAGTCTTGTTTTTATTTTCTTATTGTTATCAAGGTTAAAGTATTCTTTAAGCTGTTCGATGTTATATTCTTTCGAATACCAGGCTTCGCTCATACTCATATAAGGCCTTAGGGCAATTGCAAAAATAGGAGTATTAGCATCAAAGCTTATGGTGTTGAGTTTAACGATTCCATTTGCATTGAGGGCAGCGATTAAGTAGAAGATTTTTTCTTCACTAAACATTCCATCATTTGCTCCTTCAAGGTGGATATTTTCTCCATCAGAAATCACTTTTGTTTCATATTGAAAATTTGGGCCTAGAGTTTCGAGTGCCATTAGTGAAGTTATGGGCTTTGTCGTTGAGGCAAGTCGGCTTTTTAAGTGTGCTGTTGTTCCAAAGATTTCACCTTGGTACATATAACAAAAACCGTGCTCATTTGGATTTAAGTTGAACTCTTTAGATAGTGATAACCATTTCTTTTCGATAGTGTCGTGATTAGCTCCAAGGACACTGGTAAAAGTTAAGAATAGTGGGAGTAAATACTTAATAATAAACATGAAGTTTAATTCTAAAGAATTAGAATAAGTCGGTCAAGAAAGGGGAGCGCTCTGTGTTATTTATCGAGCTAGAGCTTTGCTTTTAAGATAGGAAGAATATTTGAAAGTCCATGAGTGATCATCTGAATTGACATGGCCAGTAGAATTAGCCCCATGATTCGTGTTGTTACGTTTACTCCAAGCGTTCCTACTTTTTGACTAATACGATTTGCATTAATAAGAACAACATAAATAGCTAGGACACTAACAAAGATAATTGGAATACTAAGGGCCCAGTCAATTGGAGAATCTAATTTTTGCGCGTAGATAATTGTCGTTGAAATAGCTCCTGGACCTGCTAGCAGAGGAATGGCCAAGGGGACAATTCCTATCTCACGGATTTCATCATCATCAATTTCATCTTGTGTTAGCTTTGATTCAACATCTTTGGCATTGATCATGGAAGTTGCCATGGAAAAAATAAGAATCCCTCCACCAACAGTAAATGAGGCAATCGAAATTCCAAAGAAGCTAAGAATTTTTTCTCCAATAAAAAGAGAAACTACAAGTGTGACAAAAACAGCAATCGAGCAAACTCGAACCATGCTTCTTCTTTGTGTCTCAGATAAGTTTTGAGTCAATGACATAAACATTGGCAGGGCACCAATAGGATTTACAACTGAGATTAAAGCAATAAAGAAAGAGGCCATGATACTAGATTCCATTGGTTCATTATGACTACTTTCATAAATTATTCAAGTTAGTTTTTTGTTAGCGTCATCTGCAGCATCGTGTGGCAAAAGTGCCCCAACGGGCAGTTTTGACTCACTGATGTATGTGACTTAAGAATCAAAGAGCGCAGCTCGCGTGATTCGGTTATGAACCTAAAAGACACCTTAATAACTCTCTTGAGCTAAAGTTTAGAGTTGTGCCTCAACCATCTAATAGTACATAAACAATGAAAATAAATAATGTTTTCTAAACATCTCGAAATGAAAAAAAATATATTTTCTTAAAGTGTTTTTGTTTTAGTTCGATAAAGAAATAACATGTTCATTTGCTGAGGTATTTATTAATTATCTAATTTTTCTTTTGTCTGTCCTTTTTTTAACTTCTTGTGTTTCCCATGTCGATTTTAATTTTGATGATGATAAGCCGGCCCCTTCCTCTGGAGATGGAGTTGGAAAGGTTATTACAACATCAGATTTTTCATTCTTAATGATTAACGATACTGGATCTGGTAATGAAGTTTATCTAAGCTACGGACTAGCAGCTGACACGGTTCAAGTCCCTAATGCTAGCTTTGCTTATTCAAAGATGACTAATCCAGACACGCAGGCAACTGACTCAGTAGGAAATCACTACACATTTTCTAATGGAATGATTGTAGCTGGTTTTAATTCTCCTAATTACGACATCATTCTAATTGATAAGAGTAATAACTTTAATGTTCTGGCAACAATTCCTGGTTTTGGTGATACACAGTCTGATCCAATCTTTGTCAATCGAGTTGGAAATCAGCTCTTTTTTATCATCAAGTCTACTGCCACAACTTATGATCTTTGGGTGACTGATACGACAGTTGCTGGAACTAAGATGCTAAAAACTGTTTCAAATACTTACTATAGTACTTTAAATATCAGGGAACGAAATGTCCTCTTTAATAACAAGATGTATTTTAAAGGTGGCGACGCTGTCAATGGACCTGAGTTATGGGTTACAGATGGAACAGTTAGTGGAACGAAAATGGTTGATGATTATATTGCTGGAGCTTCTGGGCTTGATCCTCGTAGGTTTAGCGTTGCTAATAATAATCTCTATATCTTTTCACAAACAAATCAGACAATTTATCAAATGGGAGCAGATGAAGTTATTTCTGAAGTTACATCTCTTCCGGCCTCAATGACTTCTGCAACCTTTAATGAAGCACAGGTCGTATCTAATGATTCCTATTTCTGTTTTAAGCTGTCTGTTTCTTCAACTAAGTATCTCACTTGCATCAATACAGATACTCAAGTTGCAGAGTCTAGGCTTTATACGAGATCGGCAGATTTTCTAGGTGAGGATGGAGGAAAAATCTACTTTGCTGATGTTGTTGATGTAGACCCTACTGCAGCGACTGACTATACGGCCTATATTTATGAAACTTCTGGAGCGATATCATCACAGGCTCCGAGCCAAATTCATGAAATGTCTGTTCCTGTAGAGATTCTTAGAACGAGTCAAATTAATTATGATAATAGTAACGGGGCAATAAGTTATCTTAAGTATGATCATACTGATGATGGTGATAAACATATGTTTGTTAAAATCAAGGACTCAGTGGTTACAGAAATTGATAATATAATCTATCCATTTAGTACTGATCCAAATATTACTCAAATCAATCTCTATACGTCTTATAGTGCGTACCGATCGACTACACCAGGAACCTTTGTCTATTTGGTAAATGATGCTGCAATGATGTTAACGGTGTTGCAGTCAGACGGAACGCTGGCCGGTACACAAGTTCTCACACAGGTAGATTTGGCCGATATTATGGCAGATATTTCAGGTGGGAATGCAGCACAGGGATATGCTCGATATATCGTTGGCCTACTTGATGGGATGTCAGTTGTGCGTCCTTATGACTTTAGTGTGGATCAATACTTTAATCCGAATACTAGTGGGTTGAATTAGATTATTACTGTTTTATCAGTTTGTTTTATGAATTGTTTTATGAATTGTTTTATGAATTGTTTTATGAATTGTTGCTTATTTTTCACTTCGTGAAAAATGGCGCTTTTTCTATTCGATTGCTTTCCCATTCGTCAGCGCTGAGACAACAAAGCCGGGCTTGAACCCGGCTTGTTGAAGATATATTTCATTTCAGGCGACGTGCGCTATCGGCGCGTCCAATAGATTGCCTTTGGGCAATCAATGCCGCGCCTATTCATCAATAGCGTCCCAATCAAGGTCTTTCGAGATTGTGACACCAGAGATCGTTTTTTGGATTTCTTTCTTAATAAAAGGGAAGTTGATTGCTTCAAAGTTATACTCATTCAACAGGCCTTCTTCCATGACCTCATCAAATGCAATTAAAATATTCTTTGGTGAAGCATCAACAAGGTGTGTGAAGTAAAAGTCTTCTGGTAGCTCAGGGATATCGACTTTCGCTTCTTCGTGTCCTTCAAGAATGGCCTCATTCATTGCAGCTTCTGCTTGGAGGGCCATGATTTGTTTAGCAGGAGATTCTTCACTAGTATCGCGTACGATTAGAGATCCCTTGATATTGGCCGGGTTTAAATCTCTAGTGATATTCCAACTAGCAATATTAAAGAAGTCTAAGTAGAAAGTTGATTTTCCATACTTGATCTTTCTTGGAATTTGCAATTGCGTAAGGAATTTACGCGTTGATTCATCTTTTGATTTTCGAGCAAGTTTTTGGGCCAGTTTTGCGTCTTGGACACGGATTATATAGGCACCAGCTTCCTTCGTAGACTTAAATAACATATATTGGAACGCCACACTAAATAGCGTATATAATTTATGTTGACCTAAGTGGATTCGTGACGCGTCGCTTTCGACAAGGGTTTTAACAGACTCATATAGGTCTTGTTTGCTAAGTTGTGAAGACATTCAGTTTATTCCTTTTATTTTGTGCGAAAGATTTTTTAAGAATTAGGTCATTTTTTGTCAACACGTTTGTCAAAAATAAATACTTAAATATTCTTTATTTTAAGCTCAAAAAAGCCTTATAACTCGTTGACTTGAATGGGTTTTTTCTCTAATATGCAACACTGATTATTTTATCTTATGAACGTTACTTTATAAATTTGGTCATCCATTTTTATTTGGACTCAATTAAATATTAACAACCTCAAAACGGAGTTAAGAATGATTAACAACAAGCTGATGGCGAAAACGAGAAACATCGGTATTTCGGCGCACATCGACTCTGGTAAGACTACTCTTTCAGAGCGTATCCTTTTTTATTGTGACATGATCCACAAAATCGAAGATGTTCGTGGTGGTGGAGCTGGTGCAACTATGGACCACATGGAACTAGAGAAGGAAAAAGGGATTACAATTACATCTGCTGCTACGACAGCACACTGGAAAGGTATTAGCGGTAAAGGGACAACTTTTGCTGACGGTGTTGAAAAAGACACTCGTATTAACCTAATCGATACTCCGGGTCACGTTGATTTCACTGTTGAGGTTGAAAGATCACTACGTGTTCTTGATGGTGCAATTCTAGTTCTTTGTTCTGTATCAGGTGTTCAGTCTCAGTCAATCACTGTAGATAGACAGATGAAAAGATATAGCGTTCCAAGAATGGCCTTCTTAAATAAGATGGACCGTATGGGAGCAAACCCATTTAATGGCCGTGACGCTCTTAAGGAAAAACTAAACCACAATGCTGTTCTTATGCAAATCCCTATTGGAGCAGAAGATCAGTTCACAGGTGTTGTTGACCTAGTAACTAAGCAAGCGCTTTACTTTGATGGTGATAACGGTGAAAACGTAAGAATCGAAGAATGTCCAGCTGATCTAGTAGATCAAATGGAAGAGCTAAGAGCTGAAATGATCGACGCTGTAGCTGAGTACGATGATGATGTTATGGAAGCATACCTAGAAGGTAATGAGCCAACAGAAGAACAACTTCACCTATGTATTAAAAAAGGTGTTCAATCACTTCAACTTACTCCTGTATTTATGGGATCTGCATTCAAGAATAAAGGTGTTCAAGCACTTCTTGAAGCGGTTGCAAGATACCTTCCTTCACCTCTTACTTGTGCACTTCCAACTGCACAAGATGCAGATACAGACTCTAAGATTGAGATCATTCCTGATCCAGCTGGTGACCTACTTGCTATGGCATTCAAGATCACTGATGAGCAATTCGGTCAGCTGACTTATACAAGAATCTATAGAGGTACACTAAATAAGGGTGATACTGTTTATAATACAAGAACTGGTAAGAAAGTACGTATCGGACGTATGGTTCGTATGAACTCTAACGATAGAGAGAATATCGATTCAGCACACGCTGGTGATATCATTGCTATCGTTGGTATCGACTGTGCATCAGGGGATACATTCGTAGGTAACGACGATAACTTAAACCTTTCTCTTGAAGGTATCCACGTTCCAATCCCAGTTATCGAGCTTTCGATTTCTTGTAAGGATAAGAACGAGCAAGCGAAGATGTCTAAAGGTCTTGCTAAATTCATTAAAGAAGACCCGACATTCCACGTTTACACTGACGAAGAATCAGGTGAGACACGTATCGCTGGTATGGGTGAGCTACACCTTGAAATTTACGTAGAAAGATTAAAGCGTGAATTCGGTGCAGAAGTACAAGTTGGTGCTCCTCAAGTTAACTACCGTGAAACAATTAGAACTGAAGCTACTTTTGATTATACTCACAAGAAGCAAACAGGTGGTTCTGGTCAATTCGGTCAAGTTGTTGGTTTACTTAGACCTCTATCTGATGAAGATAAGGACAAAGAAGATCAAGTATTTAAATTCAATAACGAAATTAAAGGTGGTTCGATTCCTAACGAATTCATCGGTGCCTGTGAAAAAGGTTTCCAAGACGTTATGGATAAAGGTCCTCTTGCTGCATTCCCAGTTATTAACTGTGAAGTATTCTTAAGAGACGGTAAGTCACACGACGTTGACTCTTCAGATATGGCATTCCGTATTGCTGCAAGACAAGCGATGAGACAAGCTATCAACAAAGCACAACCAGTTCTTATGGAACCAGTTATGAAAGTTGAAGTTACAACTCCAGATGAATTCCAAGGTTCTGTAATTGGTGACCTTTCTTCAAGAAGAGGGATGATCCAAGGTTCAGAAACTGATCCAGGTGGAGAAGTTATCATCAATGCTGAAGTACCACTTTCAGAAATGTTTGGTTACTCAAATGACCTAAGATCTATGTCTCAAGGTAAAGCATCATACACGATGGAATTTGCTCGTTACGTAGACTGTCCTTCAAACATCCAAGAGACAGTTATGAAAGAACGTAAAGAGAAACTTGCGAACGAAGATTAAGCCGATATTTAAAAATATTGATTTATATTCGAAGGGCCGTATTTATACGGCCCTTTTTTTATCTTGCGTGAATTACTTTTAGGATACTACTCGAAAGTGTTTTAGCATCAACCCAGATCTGTCCCTTCTCATCAACTTCCCAGGCCTGATCATATTTACGATAATCACCCCAGCTATTTCTAACAAGGTATTGGCATGAGTTATCTTGGGCCTTACGTTGTCCAATAACAAGGACAGAGTGATTGCTACAACTTCCATTCATAGCAGGAAGAGAGCGTTTAAAACTTTTGTTTTTTTCTGTTAAAACTTCTGCACAGATATCGACGATAACTGGTAAGTTGTTTCCTGATTCAAGACTATCACTTATGTTTTGGATAGCGTTTTGGTTAATTTCATCAACTTGAAATCGCTGTTTGAATTCTTCATCAGTTTCATGAAAACCAATGTCACTTGGAGAGTAGTCATGGTATTCAAGCTCTGGCAGATTTAAGTTTATCTTGTGGCCTTCACATAGTTTTTCAAAAACAAGTTGTTCTCTTAAGTAAAAACCTTTTTTCGAAACGGCCTGGGCCAACGTTTCATCTTCAACAATATTAAAGAATTCATCTGCTACACCACGAAGTTTTAGTTCGTTTTTTAAAGTAGAAACTTTTTCTTCAATTGATTTATTTGCATAGAATTCGTAAACAAACGGCTCCCAAAAAGTATTAGGGTCTTTGATTCCAATTGACGTAAGAAAGTTTTGATCACAGCTATATCCTTGCTTCATCTGTTTAAAGAGAATATTAATTTGTCCGACACCAAGGCCTGAGCGGCCGGCCCCTCTTGATATATTCGAAAGGAGATTAACGCTACTTCCATTGTCTCTTGTTGGTGATAGCTTTGTTTGTAAAGCTGTCGTGATAGGGGAAGTTATATGCCCTTTTGCTTTCATATCATTTTGAATAACAGCATCAATAAATTGTGAGCCAGCAAATGCATAACACATTTGAGAGTCTGTCTTCTTCCCATACATTTGGTCGTGTATAGGGAGGTCTTTAAAAGGAGCATTCTCTCCATTATCAAGACGTATCTCTTGGCAATCATTTGCATAAATTGTTGTTGATAGGAGTGTTAGTGATGTGATGAATAGTTTTTTTATTTTTATCATTTGATAAATATACAGTGGAATAGTTTCTATTCTTTGTTTGATGTAGAAATTTCTAGCGTGTTAAGTAATAAGACAGAACTCATTTCAAATTTAATGTCATCTTATAAAAGCGTTTATATTATTGACTCTTTTGCGATAGTGTTCATTTTTTAGACGGCCTAAGTGATTGAATGCCTTATAATAAATTGGCACTAGCATTGCTTTATATATCCATGTGAAGAAACTTATTATCGCTCTATTCTTGGTCGCAACTAATGCATACGCAATGAATCTTACATATATTTATGGAGGCATTACACCGCATATTCAAAAGCCAACAGGGCCTAATGCAAGACCACTATGTAATGAGTTATCAGAAGGTAGTGGAGTAATTTTTAATGAATTGCACTCAGTACGATTCAACTATGCCCATGACTGGTCCACTGGACTACTTGTTGGTGAGAATTCGTACTGTGAGCCAATTTGGGGAGTAACCCAAAGCTATAACTTTTACCGCAATAGATATGTAGAGATCAATGGAACTGTAGGGTTTTATCACTTCGATGAAAATGGTTTCGATTTTAGCGAGGGTGCATACTTTGCTAATATTGGTGACTTCTACTTTGTTCCAATCGTAGGTGCGGAAGTAAATTTTAGTCTTTACAAAGATAAGGACTTTCAAATATCTTTCATGAACCTGCTTACTCCGGTTATTACAAATCATTCTTTTGGAGTAACGTTTTTCTTCTAATTTACAATTATTTGACAGAGTTCTTATTTACAAATGTTCATTTTTGGTATAAGGTATAACTTATACTTAAGATAAGGTTGAAATTATGTTAGAAACAAGCCAATTACAAACTCTCGTGGCCGTGGCCCGTGCTGAAAGCTTCTCTCGTGCAGCTGAGGATCTCAATGTGACTCAATCTGCTATCTCTCAATCAGTTAAGAATTTAGAGACTAAAATAGGCGTTAAGGCCTTCAAGAGGACTGGTAAGAAAGTTGTTCTAACTCAAGAAGGTGAGAAGCTCTATGAGCTTGCGACTAACTTTTTAAATGATATGGATGAGACTCTTGTCCAGATTAAAGATAATAAAGATGAAATGAAGGGAAAGATTCGTATTGGGACACTTACCGGTGTTGGTAAATCCTGGCTTGCTAACGAGCTTCTAACATTTGCTGAGCAAGAGAAAGACCTTTCAATTCATATTTCTTTAGGTTTCCAAGAAGACCTAATTAAAAGTTTTGAAGAAAATAAAATCGACTTTTTAGTGCTTCCTGAAGGAGCACTACCGAAGGCCGGTGAGAAGCTACTATTAAGTGAAGAGGCCGTTACTCTTGTTTATCCGAAAGGGAATCCTTTTAATATAACTGAGCAAACTTCTCTTGATGAGCTCACTAAGATGCCTACTGTTCTTTTTGAGCAAGGTGATCGTCTTTACTATAACTGGTGTGTTGCAAAGTATGGGAAGAAGCCTAAAAAGGTAAATGTTCGCTACTCAATTAACTCACATGGAAATATGCTACAGGCCGTAAAGAGTGGCCTTGGTATCGCTGTTGTTCCTAATCACGTTTTAAAACGTTGGTACTATAGTGATGAAATCGAAACTTTAGGCAAAGCATTTGAAGTTTCTAATGACCGTTTCTACATTGTCTATCATAAGGAATCGACAGAGCTAGTACGTATTAGAAAGACAATTGAAATGCTTACTAAAGAGGTAAATCCATTTCTTTAGACTCTGCTATGAAGAAATATGACCTCTCTAATATTCCAAACTCGATACAACTTTTCATTAGAAAGAGTTGGGAAAAAGGCTTTAGGCTTTGTCTTGTCGGTGGAAATGTTAGGGACTGGTATCTTGGTAAGAAATCTACAGACTTTGATTTTGAAATCAGACATCTTGATCGCTACGAAGGGGAGAGTTGGATTCAATTTCTAACTGAAAGCTTTCCTGAGGCCAAGTATATTGGAATGGGAGTTTTTCGTATCAATCTCGGTGAGGCCGAAATCGAATTCTCGTCTGCTCGTCTTGAAGTATTTAATGAAGATATAGGTCATAAGAACTTTACCCCATTTTTCTCTAGTAATTTAAGCTATGCTGATTCATTTAAACGAAGAGATCTTAGGCTAAATGCCATTGGTGTTGAGTTTAATATCGTTAATGACGAAATTCAGTTGAACACCATCGATCCATTTGAAGGCATTAAAGATATTGAAAATAAGGAGATCAATTATATTGATTCCGATTTCTTTAATGATCCTGTAAGGCTTCTTAGAACAATTCGCTTTAGTATCAATACAGGATTTAAAATTATTGAAGATGATAATTATCGAAAGTTTGATTTGAGAAAAATTTCTCTTCATTATCTAAAATATGAATCATCAAAGTGCATTAATTGTCAGCTTTTTGTTGAAACACTAGTGAAATTAATAAAACGTTTTAATATAAAACTACCAATTGCTCTAAAGGATCTTCCTTTGTTAGAGAATCATTATCTTGTAAATGATCTACACTCGATTGAGGAAGTTGTTTTGTATAACTATGCAGGCTTTAGTGAAGAACTTTACTCTTTCTTTGCTATTAAGAAAAACCAATACAAGAAAATTTTAAGCTTTATCAATGCTAAAGAAGAGCTTTCTAAATGTGATAGCATCGAATCTCGAATCGATTTTATCAACTCTATTTGTCGTTTAGATGATGATAGTAGACTAGAAAACTACGACTTGTTTACAAAGATAAGAAGTTATTTAAGTGAACATCGTTCGAAAGATGCTAGAAATAAGGCAATCAGCTCTTTGGCCAAAAGTGAGCTAGGCAAAAACCTCCTAAATAAATAATGCACTAGATTTCTACAGGAATTTCATGTCATAATAAAAGAAGGAAAATCCTTCTTGGGGGAGTTATGGTTGACATACATTCAATAATTGCAACTCATAAAAATAAAGAAGTTGATTCAAGTAAGATCGATACGAACTCTTATCCTATTCCTACGTTTTCTGATATCCCTGAAATATTTTTTGATGAGATTCTTGTTAACTATCGTTTAACAAGAGTTGAAATAGTTGTTTTAATGTATCTCTATCGTCGTGTTTGGGCGAAAACAAATCCATATCGTGAACATGGAATCTCTCAACTAATGTCTTTGTCTGAAATAGTTGAAAGGCTTCAAATATCTTTAGAGGAAATTCATCAATCAATTCTTAAGCTTGAAAACTTTGGATTCATTTCTACTATCAGAGTTGGCCAATATTTTGTCAGAAGATTCTTTACGAAAGAATATGACGAGTATTATGGTCAAAATTATGATGACTTTGAAGTTTAGATTTTGTGTCAAACTTATAATCCCTGTAAAACCAATATGTTGTGTACTCTTTTTTAAAACATGATATCATGTAGATAAGATTAATTTGCTGGAGCTAATTTGTGTCAAAAAAGATTGCTTATCTAGGACAGGATCTTGGTTATTGGGATGACCTAAAGAAAGTTTACGCCAAGACTTATCCTGATGAAGAAAAGAGTTTTCATCATTTTTCTTATAATGAGAAAAATATCAATCTTTGTATTTATGATCTCTTTGAGTTGGCCCCTTCAATTATCTATATCGACATAAAGAAAGAAGAAGTTTTTGGACATAATTTAGGAATGATTCTTAAAAGAATTCATTTTTTTAGATCGATACCTGTCGTTGCAATTGTTAGTAATTTAGATGAAGTTAAAAAATTAATATCAATTCATTTTGACTTCGTATTTGTTAAGGGGATTGAAGTTCACGATGTTGTACACCACCCTTATAAGCTTCGCTATCCTTCAGAAGCTGTTTCTTCAGAGTTTGCTTTAGCTAAATTAACAGCACCTATTAAATTAAAAGAGATTGCTCGTGTTGGTTTTTACGGACTAAGCACAATGCACATTGAAAGTAATAATATCGCACAAGAAGGTAAGCTTGTTGAAGTCGAGCATTCTTTAGAAAAGAATTTAATGGCGACAAATTACTTCATTGCTCGCAAGCACGGGTTTGATAATATCTATTATGGAGCAAATGGCTGGTCAGAGTTAGAGTATTTATTCGTTGATCCTGTAAAGCGTGAAGATGGAAGCTTTAGTTTTAATGTAGAAGATTTATCAGAAGATGAGCTTAATAAAAAACTAAAGATTGGTAAAACGTTTAAGTCTTGGGTTAATGATAACTCTTCATATGGGTCACAAAAGCGTACAAAGCTATTTATGGTCGATCCTCAATTACATTATTTCAAGCAAAGTGAAAAGTTAATCGATACTTATGATTTTGTTTTCCGTATCAATGAAAAATTTGATCAGGACTATACTTATGTGGGCCGTTTAAATCCAGATATAATTGTCTATTGTTATCCTGATTTTATTTCAGATGTTGAGATGGAGGATGCTAAGGATAATCAAGATGTAGAGCAGATGGCCAATGTTGCTCAAAATCTTGAAGAGTTCCACAAGAGGCAAGACGAGATTCTTAAAGATGCGATTAGCAATATTAAAAAATTAAGTGATAACAATCCTTATTTTATCGTCATAAATTGTGATCGATATGATTCAAAGGCCTTTCAAGAAAGATTTAATTATCAATTTGCTCTCGTAAATCCAACAATGATTGGTATGAATGTTCTATCTCAAATGGTACATCAGTTAGAAGAAAGACGCCTTGTTAAAGAAGAACAAGAGCTTAATACTAAAATTGCAGCATTAAGAAAGAAAGATCCAATTAAGTATGCTAAATTGAATAAGTCATACTTTGATCCACCTAAATACTTCATTAGTAAAAAGTCACCTTTAAGTCATGCTCTAATTATAAGAGACGCTAAGTTAATTGAAATTTCTGAATCAATATGTTTCTTTTCTTTAGATCAAGAACTTGTTCTAGGGAATTACTATCTAACTCATCCTTTTAATTTTGCAGTAAAAATCATTCCTCAAGATGGTAATGTTTTTATCAAGGACGGCAATACTTACAAATATAAGGGGCTGATACACGCCATTGGCGAAAAAGAAAAGATGCGTCTTCGACAATTTGTAAATGATATCTACACTCAACATAAAAAAGAGATCCGAGAAAAAGAAGCACTTGAAATGCAAGAGGCCAATGCTCGATTCTTAGAAGAACAAAGAAAGGCCGGTCTAACTGAAGAAGAGGCCGCGGCCGAGGCTGAAGCGCAGGAGCAAGCTCTTAAGGAAGAAAAGCTTAAGAATACGGCCCCTGAGAATATGGATCTTTTAAATGATCTTGATGCTGCTATCACTAAAAAATCAGGACAGTAGTCTGAGTAGTTTGTTCAACTAAGTTGCTAAACATTCTCTTCTTTTCTTACATCTTGTGATTTATTTTCCAACTGCCATTAAAATGAAAGGATATTTTCATGGAGGAAGATAATGAGAAATCTAATGCTAGCATTGATGCTATTAGTATCGAGCAATGTTCTTGCGCTAAATTCAGATACAGTAAATGAGAAATTCAATAATAGATTCTCTTTTGAAAGAGATGACTCTGGAAAGCTTATTGCTGTAAGAGACCGTACTATTCGTACACAATTCAAATTCAAGGATTATGTTGAGTATATTAAAAACTCAATCCTAAATGAACAGGCCCTGATGTCGCAAAGTGGCTTAACTGGAAATTATGAAGCAGAAGTTGAAGGTCTATTTGAAACTGGTCACAGCTTTTTAGGAAATGATTTTCAAACTCAAAAAAATGTAAAAAGAGTTGTTACATCTATGCGTGCATTTGAAGGTGTTGACTTCAATGCAATTTTTGCTGATGAAAACTTTAATAACTTAATTGAAGAGTTTGGTTCAAAGATTAAAGATGCTTTCTATTATATTGATCCAACAATAATTGCTAAGCCTGATAATGCAACTTTCTTTTATCGTAAAAATGTAACTTATAAGATTGTAAATTGGGCGCTAAATCAAGCGCGTAAGCGTTTATCAACTGTTCCAGCTCTAAATACAGCTTTTTATGTAATTACAGAGACGGAAAAGCTTTTTAGAACAAGACGCTTTTATCACCAAAACCTTCTATTACATTATCTTGAATTTGCAACTCCTGTGGAGCTTGGTCTATCTAAGGAAGAAGCTGATCTTATTTATTCTTCTATCTATGAATCAAGAATTGATTGGATTGCATTTTGGGAGTCAAATAGTGCTAAGTTAAACTGGTCAAGATATGGAACAGCAAGCTTTTATTCTCAATTTAGAACAGCTACAAATCGTTTTAGATCTTATAAGTCAAAGTATTCAGAGGTTGGCGAAAGAATTAACTATGGTTTCCAAGAGGTAACACTAGATGGCGAAAGAGTTATCGTTAACTTATTCGACGGTAATCATACATTTGATAAGTCTCCAGCGATTGCTTACTCGTTTGATCGTCCTAATCGTGTAAAGAGACTTAGAAGCGTACTTACTCTTGCTAGCCTTGGCCTAAGTTTTGTACCACTTCCTGCAATTATTAAGGATAATGTTGATGGTTTTATTAAGTCATACTATAAGCAGCAACAAATCACTGAAGGAGCGCTAATTGGATACTTCGAAATGAATGATGACCAATTTATGCTTCAAGAAATTAGATCTCAATATATCAATCCATTTATGTAATAAAAAAGGGCCTCTTAGAAGGCCCTTTTTTTATGCTGCTTTATGATTTGATTTTATGACTGTTAGAATTAAAAAGATCGTTTGCACTGCAAAGAATGTTCCTAAGAAGTAGGCACCACCTTGAGAGAATCCATAAGAGTGAAGTCCTGTTGCTAGGATGTAGTTAACTCCAAACCATGCCATCATTACACTCATGAAAGCTGCTGCAACTAGTACTGAAAAGCTCTTATTTGTGATCCAATTTGTATACTTTCCGTGAAGGATTGCCATGTAGATACAAAGTACAATTAATGACCATGTCTCTTTTGGATCCCATCCCCAGAAACGTCCCCAAGAGTAATCGGCCCATACACCACCAAGGATAATTCCTGCTGCAAGCATGATGATACCGTATTTAAGAGTCGTATAGATTAGATCGTTATAATATGTCTCATCTTCAACTTTAAAGTCTGTGAAAGCTCTTTTGAAAAGAATTGTATTTGCTAGAATCCAACTAAGAGCAAGGGCACCATAAGACATGATAATTGTCGTAACGTGTGTGCTTAGCCAGAAGTTATCTCTTAGAACGGGAACAAGTGGACTAATCGATGGTGAAACCATATTTGTCGCAAATGTAATCATCATAAGTGTACATAGGTTGTATGCAAGTCCCATGTATAGGTAAGTCTTTTCATTTTTCAGGTGACCAATGATCATCGATAGAAGTAGAGCACCATAGCCTGAAAAGATCACTGTTTCATACATATTTGTAATTGGCGCACGTCCTGAAATATAAACTCTTAATGCGATATAAACAGTTTGAACAATGATTGTAAGTGTTGATAGAGCAAGAGCTACACCAAATTTCTTGAAAAGAACTAATGCTGCCAAGCCAATTAAAGTAAGAGCGAAAGCGATTTTAGTTAGTTGTAGCTTATCGAATAAGAATTCTGTTAAATACTTCTCTCCTTTAACTTCGATATAGTCTTTCTTTGCTTTAGCAAATACATCTTTAAATGGAGTTGAAGATACTTGCGCTAGAGCGTCTACTTTTTCTTTTGTTAGAAAGTTTGTTACAGGCTCCCAGCTTATCTCATTACCCATTTTTACAGGTAACTGCCAGTTGTTCCCACTTGTTATATCTTGATAAAGAGCGATCTTGTTAAGGAGTCTATTAAGCTCCTTCTTGTAACCCGACTCAACCTTTTCTTTCTGGTAGGCCATTCTAATCGTTACATTTTCATCGATTAAGTCATCAAGTGCCATTGAACTCTTGCCGCCAAGAAGTTCCTTTGCGTTCTTGTGTTCAATCTTTGACTCAAGCTTAAATGGGGCCTCTAGGCCAAATGCCTTAGAACTAAGAAGACAAAATGTATCTACTGATGAGTATCCTTTTGCCTTGTACTTTCCTGTTAGGTGATGAATTACTTCTTTTGCATGTACAGTAAGCGGCTTAATTCTTCCATCTTGAAGAATTGGAAGCTTACCTAATTCATCATTACAAAAATTAACGTTTGCAAGTGTACTTGTTGCAATAAGTAAACTTAGTAGTATCTTAATCATTTCTTATCTCCTAGTTGGCCATTATCTGCTACTTCAAGACCTAATAGGTCCTTAGTTTTTCTCTTTGGGCGATAATTTAAGTAGTAATGCCATAGAGAGCCTAATACGAGTAGGATTGAGCCTAGGTATTTAATCCAGCGTCCTTGATCAAGGTTAACTGATAGGGTTGAACTATATTGTCCAGTTTCTGGGTCCTGTGAGTAAGAGGCCTGGTAAAATGTGAAGCCATCATACTTAAGGGGGTTATTCATATAGATATGATATGGAGATGTCTCTCCGTCTGTGAATAAGTTAACAAAACTCTCATAACTCGCTGGACGGTTAGTACCAGGGTCTTTATCCATCTTAAATCGAGTTAACGTAAACTCGAATGGTAGAAGAAACGATCTCTTTGTTAAGTAAACATTAGTCTTTACACCATCGATTAGAACAGAAACAGGCTTGTCATCTGTTAGCCAATATTCCTTGTCTCTAACTTGGATTTTTGCAGCTCTCGTAATACCTTTTACAAGGCCTCCGTTTTGCTGAATAGGAAGAGTTGATTCTGGAACCATTGTTGGAACAAGATTTTGTTCATTACGTACAAGTTTTAAAGTAAAGCCCATCCAAGGAAGTGACATTAGGCCTTGGCCATCAAAACTTTGGCTTACCCATTTATCTGCATCCTTATCAAAGAAAGATGCTGAATCTCCAAAAAGGAATAGGTTCGGTTTTTCTTTAAAAAGATTTTTTGAAAATACTCTAATTGGAGCATTCATTGCTGGCTTTAATTCTTGATCAAGTGCCCATGGGCTTAAGTCTGGAAGAAACGAGTAAACATTTTCTCCATCTTTAATGACAAAGAATCGTTTATTTGTTGCTGTCTCTTCTACCTTGATATTTTTCTCTTCAGCTGTGTAGCATTGAGATGTTCTTGAGTCCCATAGAATTAATCCACTATCACTTGGTGTAGAAAAGCATGGAGCAAGTGTCTTTGGTAAGTAAGTGATGCTTAGAAGTCCCATGCTTAGAGAGGCTTGAAAATCAAATGCTTCAGGATGAAGACTTAGAGTGAAGTCTTGGGCCACGTTATCATTAGAGATGATATAGCTTGATGAATGCATATTCTCAGAGTCATTTACGCTATCTTTGGCCGGCTGCCAACGCATAACTTTATCAGCAAATGGAATGTACTCTTTAATTTCAATTTCTTTATATGTAACATCAATACTACTATCAAATGCACTATAAGGTAGGGGAAGAACAGCTCTTGTATTCTCATCTGGACGAGTGATCTCAATTACATCTTCATTTAAAACAACTTGCCTCGATGGGCTCATTGGTTGTAAGTGAATTGTCCCGTCGATACCTGCGATATATGTGACAAAAGAGCCAATACCAATAATGATAAGGCCGGCGTGAATTGTATAGAATCCGTAAAGTCTTTTTTTAACTGGAAGTCTGATTAATGCCGCAAATAGAATACTTAGGCCCATGAAGAATTGGATGGCCATAAACCACCATGTCTTATAGATAAGTCTTCCAACAAAATCTGTTCCGTAATAACTTTCAACGAATGTTCCTACAATCATTGCAAGTGAAAATAGTGAGATAATAAAAACTGCGAATTTCATTGAGCCAATCGAACGCTCAAAGTACTTGTAATTGAACTTGTTACTTATCATTGCTTTTTAGCCTTTTTCCTTTGCTAAATTAAATAGCATAGTTGGTAAAGAGAGGCTATGGATTTCAAAAAGTTTTCAAAAACCTTACAAAAGTGGCGCGCTTTTTATGATCATGTACGCAATATAAACAATTGAGTAGAGAAAGAGTTGATGAGTAACATAAATGATGAATGAGTGCTTACCTAAGAACTGAATAAAGCGCATAATTTTCCACTGAGGATAGTCGATTTGATGCCATTTTAGATGAAAGAAGGTGATACCAAGCATCGAGACTGCGGCCCATGGAAAGACTGCTATATAATCTAGTGAAGCGTGACTCATTTCTGGAAATGGAATGGCATATGGAGTCATTTGAAGCACGAGAATTACCAATGCAAGTAATGCGCTAAGCCAAGGTTTTTTTCTTATAGGAGTCACTAGGATTGTTGTGAAGAAGATACAGTGTAATGTTCCAAAATAGATCCAATTTTTTGGGAACATAAAATATGTTGAGATACTGATAATTAGTGCCGCTATTCCGATCTTTGCAAGGCGAATTAGGTAGGGACGTGGGTGAATCTTTCCAGGGTGTGCCATGCACATTGAGACACCTACTGAAAACATAAAGAGAGTTACAATAAGGCGTGGAAGATAGTACCAAAACCCTGGTCTAAAAAATTCAACATCCACAAAACCAAAGACATCAAGATCATAAGTAAAGTGGAAGATAATCATTAAAATGACGGCAACACCTCTGGTCAGGTCAATTAGGTGGTATCTCTTTTTTACTGTTTGTGAATCTTGTGTCATTTCTAAATGATAGCATAATCTCTTAATTTATGGTCAAAAGTATTCAAAGCTGATAATTTGATCCATACAAAAAGGTGGATAATGACAATTTCAAATAAAGCACATGAGCTTCTTAGGGAGCTCGATCCTGCACAATTTAATCAATATATTTCTGCAAACTTCTTTGATGATAGCTTTATGGCAAATGAAGAGGATGCATTGAAGAAAAAGGCCCTACTCTATAGTGCTCTTACTATTATAAAAAAAGTTGGCCCGGCATCACTATTTGTTATGACTTTTAGAGAAGCCGAAAGTTTTCTAAGAGATAATGCTAGTGAGCATAGCTGGCCTAATGTTTTGGATTTAAAAAAGTGGTTTGAAACAATCTTGCAAGAGATTCAAAAAGAATTTTTTGAAAATGCACTTATGAATAATAAGATTGAGATTCTTAATTGGGAGAAATTGTCTTTGCAAGAGCGAATTCAGAAAATGGCCCTACTTATAGATAATGTGAATACTACATTGGAGAGTTATAATTTAGGTCAAATTGAATTATTTAGCATTGAAGAAAATGAGGTCTGTGTAGATGATGGGATAGCTTTTGGTGGCTTGCGTCAGTTACAGGCCGATAGTTTAAAAGAAATTATTTACGATGGAATCGCTAAGTATTTGAACTTTAGCTTTCAATCTCAGCGTATAAAATTAGTTGCGCAGTGATGTATAAGCAGTTAATATTAGATAGCTATACGGTAAAGAAAATTAACAAATTAGATATTATAAAAGAGGAAGTAGAATGAAGTTAACGGCCCTTGCACTTATCACACTAGGTATTTTTTCAATGAATACTGCTCACGCTCAAAGCGCGGCCAAAGGTAAGACTCTATATTCACGTTGTATTTCATGCCACGGGGATAATGGGGAAGGAAAGAAGTCGATGAACGCTCCTCGTATTGCTGGACAATACGACTGGTATATCTATTCATCACTTGTTCAGTTTAAAACTGGTGAAAGAAAGAACCCAGATATGTTACCATTTATTAAAGGTCTGAACGACTCAGACTTTAAAGATCTTGCTGCTTATATCTCTACGCTATAATTGTAGAAAGATCTCAGTTTTTTACAATATTATTTACTAGGAAGGAATCATGGTAAAGGCCATTCAATTAGGTGAACTAAGTTTTGAGTCAGTTACATCTCAAAAGAAAGTAAAAGACGTTTACGACTATAACGTTGAGGCATTTTCTGATAGTCCAGATTTCAAGTGGACATTAGATGATATTAAGAAAGAGTTGTCTGATGGTTGGCAGCTTTATTCAGTAAAGTTATCTGAGGAGATTATTGCAGCTGCTTTCGTTAAGAAAGAGGGTGACAAACTTCTTTGTAAGAATACATCGATTAAGATGCAACATAGTGGAAGTGGTTTTTCTCACAGAATCATGGACTTTTTTGAGCAAGCAGCGAGAGAGTTTGATGTGAAGGAAATTGTTCACTTCTGTTCAATTGATAATTTCAGACAGTATTCACTAAATGAAAGTCACGGTTATGAGAAGACGGCCCGTCGTCTTGGAAATAACGGACACACTACTGAGTGGATTAAGCAAATTAGTAAGTAGTAGCAGGATAATGTCTTGTGCTTAGGGGAGACTCGTAGCGAGTCTTCCCCCAACTCTTTTCGATTCTTCCCGTCTTATTATCGATAATTGCTGTAAATGATTGCGGCATCCCATTTACATCACGATTTACAATATAAATACTCTTATCTGTTATTTTTAACCTCTTTACGATTTCGAATTCACTATCTGCAAGGATAGGCAGGTTCTTTTTAACTTTCTTAATTACAGCGATGTCTTCTTTTGTGAGCTCTTTAGCAACTTCTGCGAGTGAGTCTGATTCGCTCACTTCTGTATTTGGCGTTGCTGTAGAAGGGATCGATGCAATTTTTCGTGAGTGATCGCTATGGCCGTGGTGATGCTTGCGCGCTTTAAAGCGTGTCTTCTTCATACTGTCTGTAGGTGAGTATTCTTTAGAGATCGTTTTTGCATCATTTTGATATGAAGAAATAATAAATAATGCTGCTAACGATATACTGCAAAATATTAAAAACTTTCTCATCGAGGCCTTCTTTTGATTGCGTCTATTGCTCAATCGTAAAGTTAATATTTAAAATACTAAAAGGTTCTTCACCCGCAAATTCATAGTCTTTAAAATCGTCATAGTTCGAACTACTAAGATCATGGTAACAGTCTTCACAATTTGCAAATGTCATACGTAGACGACAAGATACTTCTGTTCCTAGTGGTATATTTTTATTGATTTCAAAGAACATAATATTTGAGTCAGTAAAGAGTGGCGCTCCTTGCTCGGCCTGCATTGTTTCTTGCCAGTTTGACTTTGGTGCCATGAATGGAATGTTTTGAACATTTGTGCTTGGAATTGCTTTTACGAAACAATTATTTAAGTCATTCTGAGTGCGGTCTTCACCTTGACCTAAACAGTCTTTTTCAAGAAGTCCAATATCTGACTTCATTTTCTTTAAGAATTCATGTTGGTTTAAAAGTTTTGTACTTGTTCCATCATTATAAGTAAGCATACAAACAGGCATGATTCTTCCTGTGTCGTTGTAATTAGTTTCATTTATAGGGTCACAAGCTTTTCCACCTTGTGAAACAGAAGGGTAGCCATCACTTAGATTTGAGCATGGAACTCCATCTTGCATATGGGCCCAATCTGAAGCAAGGATTCGTGTTCCTGCCATGATTGAACTAGAATTGTTATAGACGCTAACAAATAGACCTACGATCTCTCCAGGTGAAACTTTACCGTTTCCATTATTATATCGTGCATCTACTGTTGTAACTTCTCCAACATCCATTTGATTTTGAATTGTTTGATACACTGAAGAGCGAATATCAAATACACTTAATGATGAGTAAGAAGAGCGTGTGTCTTTAATAAGTAGATTCTTGTTAATAAGCTCTGACTTTTTACGATTAAGAGGATTAACAGTAATATTTGTCGTTGAAACTGAGTTTAAGTTATTATTGTAAGTTCTAAAAAGTAGCAGCCCGTATGAATCAAATAGTTGTTCTAAATTGTCTTTAGAAAAATTTTGGTATGTGCATAGGTTGTATTGGCTATTTGTAATATTATAAACATTTCTAGCAAGTGATTGCGAAAAACGTCTGAAGTTAATTGGATTCACTGATTTAAGCCATTCTTTTGCATATTGTTGATCAAGGTTGATTTGGCCACTAAGACCATCTTTTGCCTGTGCTGATAGATCTCCTAATTCTCCTAATGATTCAACAAGTGCGTAGAATACAAGTTTCTTTGCACCGTCAATATTACCTGTACAACGTGTACTAAGTTCCTTTGTTAAAGCAACAAGAAGGTGACTGATGATTTGGCCATCGACGTGAATATCGTCAACTCGGCTTTCCGTGTTGTAAACGTCGTAACCTAAGTATTCAGGATAGCTTAATCTTGAGTCTTCATCTGTTGAAATACCTGCAATGTGCATTGAATCGTCTTCTGAGATCGGGCGTGAAGCATTTGCAAATTTACCTAGTCCCCATTCACCCATGTGTTCTCTATTATTTGTGAAGTATGAGAAGTAATCTGCAATACCTTCATTTATCGAATAGGCCTCATCGTGACCAAAGTAGCCTAATGCAGATTCTTCAAGACAAATTGGATTTGATGTATTTAAACAAAAGGCAGCGTTAAATGCTCTGTTTCTGTGGTTCATTAAACGATCAACAATTGCATGTCCAAATTCGTGATAAATGACAGAAGGGTCTTGGGCCATCTTAATATTTTGATAACCAGGAATATAACCTAATTTGATTAGGAAGTTACTAGGATCAAAACTAGCATTTTTTCTAAGGCTAGCATCTGCGTGGACAACTAGTTTTGCTTTATTAGAAGCATTCCAGTACGCCTTATGTAGGTCTGTGTTTGTCGGTACTGAAGTATCATATGAAACTTCATTTAAGCGGTCGTAGACATAAGTTGTCACATCACCTAGATAAGTATCGATTACTTTTGCTGTATGATAGAAAGCATTGATTTGTAAGAACTCTGTAGTCGTAACAGGAAAGGCCCATTTTCTCGATTCATTTTGAAAAGCTGATACACCAGCATCTTCAGTTACTTCGAGGCAATCTCCAATAAGTGAGCACGACTTTGTTAAGTATTCATTGCTTGTAATGTAAACAGGTGAGCGAGTTATTAGCGTTGATAGATCAGTATTCTCATCAGCAGCATAATCGCTTAGAACTAGTGGGTTGGCCGTTAAGATACGGCCATAATTTGCTGATACAGTGTCTTGTGTATTATTTAATGCTGATCCACCAGATCCTTCTCTTGATGAAGATGCTTGATCGACTACACATGAAGTTGCAAGGATACTGATACACCCTAAAGTCCCTAGTGTATGAAGTAGTTCTTTTCTTTTTTTAACTATACGTACCGCAAATTTCAATTAGGCCTCCCATGCCCTTGAATCAATATAATCTTTTATTCTTTTCGTCTTATTGAATCATTCCATCTGACGCTAGGTCACGATCGATCTTTTCAATAAGTCCTGGAATAAATCCTTTTTGACCGTATTGAGAACCATTGATGGCCGCACAAGCAGTTCCACTATATTTCTCACCAATACGGTTCCATTCACTTTGTAGTCCTGGAGAGCTAATTTGAGTAATAATCTTGGCCTCGTAAGCAACTCCTAAAGCGACTAACTTATCTTTTTCAAAGTCTTTTCTTTCTCTCGTAATACATTCTTCTTTTGCTGTATCGGCCTTGCTGTCACATAGTTTACCAACGTATTGGTCACGCCCAGAAGAGAGCATTTTACAAAGACCTTTTCCATCATAATCACCACTAATTTCTGATGCTCTATTCTTAAGAGACTGAATCTGTTGAGCGATAATTAGGTTCTTATCAGAAATCTCCTTAAGAGCATCATCACTCATTTGAGTATCTTCTTTGATAAAGTTTTGAATCTCTTCTTTATACTTACTCTCATCTTCAGATAGGTTGTCTGTTAACTTGTCTGTTAGAGATGTAATAAGTTGCTCATCATTTTGTCCACTATTAGAACAAGCGCTTTGTAGCTGAGCTAGAGATTTACCACTATTTGTTGACTCTTTAGAATCTCCATCTGATGGAATACTTCCTTCCGCTGATGCACTTGCACATAACTTCTTATACTCAGAGATTTGTTCAAAAATTAGTGTACTTGATGATCCACCATTCATTGCCATTTGAAGAGGTGACTGTCCACCTGCTTGGGCCTGTAGGATTGAAGCGATCTCAGTTGCATCTGAATAAAGATCACTTGCATTATTGTCTCCAGTACAACCTGGTCCTGGACTAGAGTCCTGTAGACCTTTTAACTTGTAACAGAACTCAACCTGTTGTTGTGATGCCTCGGCAGCTTTCTCTGCACCTTCTTTCGCTGCTTTTTGAGCTGCTTGATTTCTGTCGTTAATTGCAGTGGCACAGTTCGATACGAACTCTTGCCATTTTCCTCTTTCTTCTTGAAGGCTCTGGTTAATTTTTTCAACTTGAGAAGCTAGGTGAGTATTTTGATTCTCAAACCATTTGTTAAGGTCTGCTCTCATGCTTGCACTGTTGCCATTCATTCCAGCAAGAAGGTCACGCATAAAGACTTCAGGATCTTTTTCTAATAGAATACCTTTCGTTTCAGCTTCATCCATTGCTTGATCAAGGTCTTGAAGTTTTCCAAAAGTTAAACCTGAAGAAGCTGGAATACCATATGCTCTTGCCATTTCTGGTGTTAGGTTAGGGAACATATTTTTGTATGCATGATCCGAAACTTTTTGCATATGTGCTTGCATTTGCGCCATAAGTGCTTTTGCTTTATTTTCGTATTGCTGCATTTGTGCGTTGTAGACGTCTGCTTTTTGCTTAAGTTCTGCTGTTTTTGCGTTTACTAATGTTTCTGTAAAAGTAGCACATGTATTAACATTGTCTGAACAAGCTGCGGCCTGTGTTACACAAAATGATTTACTAGAAGTTTCGTAAACATCTGGGCCACACTTGCTAAGCTCAACTGCATTTCCATTACAGTTGTAAATAAGCTCATCGATTTCGGCCATGATACTTCCACTTCCTTCAGAGGCAAGTGTTCTCTTTGTAAGAGACTGAAGTTCTTTAGCTTCTGCCTTAAGCGCTTTCGCTTCAGCACGGTATGTTTCAAGGTTTGCTACATCACCAGCTGGCTTAAGGTCACCATTGTAGATTGCCACACATTCATTTTTAATATCGCTATAGTATTCTCTAGCTGTTTTTGTCACACTTTTTCCACTGCTATTAGAAACAGTGATTCTAATATCATTATTATTAAATGAATTTGCTACGCTATCTAAAGAAGATAATGAAGTCGGATCAGAGAAGGCATTTGAAGCAGCTCTTTTAAAAGATGATAGTGTATCACCTTGGTTCCCAAGTCTAACGTTATCAAATGAGTTAACTGCTTGGTTAATTGGAGTCGAGTAGGCTGCGGCATTTTTACCTGTCATACATTCGATAATGAATTTTTCTTTGTATGAGTCTTCTGATTTTGAAGCTAAGCGATCAACTTTAATTAAAAAACTTGGATCATCAAATTTTGGAAGGTCTGCATCGCTTACACCAAGACTAGAAAGCATTGTTTGAACTTTCTTAAGTTTTGCTGTTGTATTTTGAGCAGCAAAAGTTCTTGCAGATGAGAATAGGTTAGCAAATTGAGTACCTTTGAAAAGGTCTTCTCTTAATGCTTCATCATATCCACCTGTAGCAAGTCTTTGAGCAACTTTCTTCTTATCAGACTCAATTTGATTTCTCATTGTGATAAGAGAGCTTCCTCTAAAGCGCTTTGCTTTACGGTCATCACTGCTCATTCTATCTTTTAATCCTACTAGGCCACCTTGCTTCTTGATGATTTTATTTACATCATATGCTTCTACACATGAAGCAGGCATTAATTTGTTAAAGTCAGTATTAATAAAGTCCTGACTTACGTTATTTCCACCACCATTTAGTAGGGCATGGATTTCTTTAATTTTGATTCTATTCTTCTTTTGAATTTCTGCTACTTGCTTAAGCTCTGCTTCGAATTGTTCAATCATGCGATCATACTGAGATGTCATTGAAGCAAAGTTATCTTGAATACTCTTCATACCATCTTCGATACATTGAGATCCAATGTAAGGAGGTGTGTTTCTTGGTTTTAGAAAACTTGTGTATTCGTTTAAAATATTTTGTCCAAACTCTAGTGCCTGCTCTGGAATTTTTAGATTCCCACCAATATTACAAGCTCCGTTTGGTGCAAGGATTGGCTCAGGTGCAAGAGGACAATTAAATGCAGGGTGCATTCTTCTCGACTGAAGCTTTTGTTGAGCATCGGCCTTTGACTTGTTGAAAGCTTGAAGTGCTTGGATCTCTGTATTTGAAAGACGTCCTTGGTTGTACATTTGTTGAGAGATATCCCCAATCATGTTTAGACCACCAATAACCGTCTTCATACCTGAACCAGACGTGAACTCTGACCAAGACTCACCATTTTTCTTAAAAGCGAATGCGCTCATTGGAATAGATGAATGAATAAGAGTCAGTGCCATTACGCTAACTTTAACTTTTTTGAAAGAGGAACTCGTTCCTTTCTTTCCTAAGTTATTTTGCTCTTTGGCCTTCGTTAATCTTTTCACTTTACTTCCCCTGTCAATTCAATGCTTTATACTTATCGACATTTTAGTAATTTTCTTTATTTTATTAATGAATCGATGCCTGACCTAATAAATTGGTTAATAAAATGGCCAGGGGTGCAAATAAGTCGCTGATTTTATGTGATGGAACATGAGATTTCATAGTGTTAAAATACTTCTATAATTGAGAATATTTAAAATTTCAGTGCCAAAAATAGTGGCCGTTGGTTGATTTATCTATGACGTTTTATTCAAATCGCTACCTAAGAATTACTGCTACCATCATCGATTTATGCCTGTGCTTATTTATAAGTTATGCTCTACTTGGTAGTGAATTTATCTTATCCATTACAAATGCTATTTTTTCGATAAAAAATCTAAGCGCTTCACTACAGCATCTCTATGTTTATCTGATGACGTATTTTCTCTACGTTTTCTATTGCTCATTATTTTTCAGCATAACAATTGGACAATACTTTTGTGGTGTAAGGATCATTGCTAATACGGCCATGCAAAAGAGATTGGGTGCAATCATGCGCTTGATTCTCTTACCAGTACGCTTATTACTTGATGTTTTTGCAAAGGGGATTGAGTCTCCATTTAGTGTGAGGCTTACAGCATCCCGAATTACATATAAGTCAAAAGTAGTCTCTTATCTCATGGCCACAATCATCTGCGTTGTTGCAATTGGAGTAACTCCATTTAGTGCCTTAATGTATAAGCAACAATTGTTTAGCTCGCAGTTTGTTGATTTCGGCCTAAAAACTTTTGTTGAGGGTGAAATTACTGATTTTGAATCTTTTGCTGAAATTGGCTCAACATCTTTGGGATTTTCAAGTTTTACAAATTTAGATAATTCGAGATTTACAATTAGGCCTAGTTTTGAAATTAGAAAAGTTGATTCGAAAACGATTTATCGTCCACTAATTTCTATTTGGGATACGAAGCTTAATAATAAGGGAATCTTTAAAATTTCTTCTCGCTTTGATCTTTATTCGTTGGTTAAGATTGCTCGTGATAATCTGTTTCTATTTGATCTGTATTATCCCGAGTTGAGTAAAGTATTGGAGTTATCAAAAAGGGGAGATGATGAACTTTACTATTTAAGTAGTAGAGCTAGTTTGGAGTTATTTGAATTGATTTCAAATGCATTTCTCGTTAACTATAAAAGTATTCCGAGTTTACTATTAAGGGGTCATTTTCAATTCCTTCCTTATCTTCAACTTAAGTTAGAATTAGAGAAGTTACTTGAAATAACTAATGATAATTATATCGACTTTATTAAAAGTGGTGAAAATATCCTGATTAGAAAAAAAGATTATTCAGGTGAAAATATAATTTACCGTGAGACTTTTTTCAGCCTTTCACTTCTAAGGCCTGTCGTTTATAAAAGCATTTGGGACAGAAACCTTGATAATGATAAAGCGCAAACTGCTTTTGCAAATGCTCTTTTTTTTAAAGCAAGATGGGGAGAGCAAGTAAGTGAACGCTTAGCAATTTGGGTAAAAGATCAGATTTTTAATCCATTGGCAGGTTTTGATCTTATCTCTAATAATTCACAAGTCGAGATCTCGAAAAACTACTCCCGTGGACTAGAGAACTACCTAGTTGAATATTACAAGAAAGATGCAATTAGAGCGATAGAGTCTGGAAATGATAATTATATTTCTAGTGTACGTTCGGCCTTACAGCGATTTGCATTAGTTTTTCAACTAGCAATGGAAAAAAATGTAAATTCTTATTCAAAGGCAACAATAAAAGGTTTTAATGATATCTTACTTGCTCTAAAATTAAAGGATGCAAAAATGCTTTCAGAATTAAAGAGTAATTCTGAAGACAAGAAAAAAGATACGTCAAAAAATACTAAAAAGAATAAAAGTAAGCGCAAACGCAAGCGTTAAGAAGTAACAAAGGAAGTTGAGAGATGACATTATGGATGGCAGTCGTCTATGGAATTATTCAGGGGCTAACAGAATTTTTACCAGTTTCTAGCTCTGGACATCTCGCTCTACTACCTTTTATCTATGAGTTTAAAGACCCAGGTATTTTCTTTGATTTGGCCATGCACGTAGGGACTGCTCTTGCGGTTGGTATCTATTTTCATCACGATGTGAGAAGAATTGCTAAGAACTCTTTCTTATTTTTTATTCCCGGAAGAAGCTGCGATAACTTTACTAAGAACTTTATTATAGCAACTTTCTTCACGGGCTTTTTTGGCCTAATTTTAAAATCTACGGCCGAAACTTATGGCCGAAACGAAGTCTTTATTGCATTTAATTTGGCGTTCTTTGGTATTTTACTTTTTATTTCAGATCGAATCGGTAAGACGAATAAAAATATGGAAGGCTTTAGGGCATCTTCTTCAATTGTAATAGGCCTTTCGCAAGTTCTATCAATCTTTCCTGGTGTTTCTCGTTCTGGAATAACTATAACGGCAGCTCGATTTCTAGGGCTTTCAAAAGAGGATGCTTCTTCTTTTTCATTCCTTTTATCTCTTCCCTTAATCTTTGCCGCATTCTTATTAAAGTCTTACAACTTGATTGGCAATCCACAAGACGCTCAATTTGAGGTTTTAAATTGTGCTATTGGCGTTCTTGTTTCTTTTCTTGTAGGCCTTGCGACAATACATTTCTTTATGAAATTGATTAAGCGAATTCAATTCAGCTACTTTCTGATCTATCGCTTAATCTTAAGTGCTTTAGTTTTTTATCTTCTCAATTGATTCGTCGATTGAAATTCTTGGAGAATAGCCAAAATCATTTAATGCGTTATTGTGTTTAAAATAATGAGATGTTCCCATTTGAAGGGCCACAAATCTTGTCATTGCCGGTTGGCCATCGTATTTACCGATTAACTTATAGATGAACTCACAAATTGCACCAATAATGTAGACTATCCTTAATGGTACTTTCTTTGTTAAAGGAGCAACTCCTTTTGCCATAAGTAGTTCATTAATAAAGTGCCATAGATTTACTGGTCGCTCTTGACCAATAAAATAGGCCTTACCTTTATTCTTGGCCTCTCCAACTAGCTCATTAAGGGCCATTACATGCGCATAAGAGGCATTCTCGACATAGTTAATATCGACGAGATTATCTCCATGACCAATTATTTTTAATCGCCCACTCTTGGCCCTTTCAACTAGAGTAGGGATGATATTCTTGTCTCTTTCTCCGTAGATTAAATGAGGGCGAATTGCTGTTGTTAGAAGATCTTGAGTGTTTGCTGCAAGGACAAGCTTTTCCGCAATAGATTTTGTCCTGGCATATTCATTCAAATAATTTTCTGGATATTCTAAGGCTTCATCACCATTTTTTATTTCATCTTTTCCAAAGACAACACTTGGGGTACTCGTGTAGACAAGATATTTAACACCTGCTTCTTTCATTGCATTTAAAAGATTTTTTGTTCCTTCAATATTAATTCTTTCAAAATCTTCTTTTCTTCCCCACATCCCAACTTTTCCGGCAACGTGGAAAACAGCATCGATTTCAGACAATGCGTTTCTGATATCTTGATAATTGGTAAGATCTCCTTGGTGTGTTTTTATACCCAGCTCTTTAACTTCATCAGTTTCACGTCTAGAGAAGTTAAATACATCATGACCTGCGGCCAAAAGATCCTTTGCAATATGATAGCCTAAAAAGCCTGTTACACCTGTGACGAGTATTTTCATTTAATTACCTAAGTTTTCCCTGTTGTGCCATTTGGGCCAGTGCTTTGCGATCAATTTTTATATTATGTCTAATATCTACTGGAAATTTAGAACAGATGTAGATCTCATCTATATCTTTAGTATGACTATATTTATTTGCCATAATCTTAAGCTCTTGCTTAAGGCGTGATTTATTAAGAACTCGTCCTTTCGGTTCAATACTCAGGGCAGGACGAACACGGTTATTTCTTAAAATCCAAATCAGTGCCGATTTATTTACTTGAGGGTGCTTATTGAAAATCGCTTCCGTTGAAATAGGGTAGTATGTCGTAGCGTGGGCCTTTACCTGATGGGCCTTTCTTCCATAAAACCATACACGCCCTTGTGCATCTATCTTTCCAAGGTCTCCCATTCGGTGCCAGAATGTATCACCATCATAAATTTTAGCTTCTCTCGTTTTGTTTGGAAGCTCATGATAGGCCGCTGTCGCAGTTTTTGTACGAACAATAATTTCCCCAACAACACCTTTTGCTAATTGCTTAGTATCTTGAATGTCTTTGATAACACCATCAACATCTTTAATGATTCTAATTTCGACACCAGGACAAGGTAGGCCTATACAAGTTCCACCACCTTGTGCCGTCTCAAATTGTGTGTTCGTTAAGACTTCTCTTCCATTAAAGCAGCTCACAGGCAAACACTCAGTTGCTCCATAAGGTGTATAAGTGTCAGCATCCTCTCGTTCAAGGCGAGCGATTAGTTTTTCATGGACTTCATTTCTAACTGGCGCACCAAACATGACGACATATTTCACCGTCTTTAGTGTTTGGTTGGTTTTCTCTAGGTAGTCCCCAACGCGCTCCCAAATTGCTGGTGAGCCAGCAATGAAAGTGGCACCATTATCATTAATATTCTTAACAAGTGCTTCAGGATTACATTTTGCAGGCTTGCTTGGGTTCATATCTGGAATGACACTCGTCATCCCCATCGACATTGTAAAAAATGAAAAGAGGGGAAAACCTGGAACATCGACATCTTCCGGTGTAAGGCCAAAGAGTTCTTGTAAGACATCAGTTTGACGATTAAAGATCTCATGAGTGTATTCTACACCCTTAGGTCTTCCTGTTCCGCCTGATGTAAAAAGAATTGCTGCAAGATCAGAATTTTCAACTTTCTCAGTATCATATGTTAGCTGATCTTTTTCTTTTAGTGACTTGATTGTTGTTAAATGTGAAAATAGTTTACCTTCAGTCGTAAAATATTTTTTTATACTTTTGAAGCTATCCTTTTTAAACATTCTTAGGATATGAACAATATTTACTGCAATTAGGTAGTCAGGTTTTGCATCTTTAATCGCTTTAAAAAGGTTTTTAAGTCCCATTCCAGGGTCAATTAAAATTGGTATTGCTCCAATTTTAAAAAGTGCAAATGTTAGGGCAGGAAAGTCAAAAGATGGCCTTACAAATAAAAGAACCTTGTCTCCTTTTTGAATTCCTTCCTGGTTTAATGCAGCTGCATAGTGAGAGCTTAATTGATTAAATTCTTTAAATGTCAGCTCATCATAGTGATAACCACTACCAGTTTTTTTAGGGAATTTTAAACAGATTTTATCAGGCGTCTTTTGGGCCCAATTTTCGATCCTATGCGCGATATTCATTTAAGAAACCTTTTATTTCCTTAAGACAATTTTCTTTCTCATCTTCAATCACGTAGTGGCCAGCATCTTGGTATACTACATACTTGCTGTCAGGGTAAAAATCTTTCCAACGCTTTAGGAAATCCATATTAAAACAGAAGTCTTGAGCTCCCCAAAGAAACATCTTAGGGCATGTTACATTTTTCAAATTGTCTTCAATTTGAGAAAGCTTCGCATATGTTGGATGTTTACTTGATAAAGGGATATCCTTTACAAAGCGAGCTGTCGCAATACGATTTGCATAGTTATTGTAAGGATGAAGGTATCCTTCTTTAATATGCTTTGCTAAAGGCTTTGTCGTCGTCATAAAAGTTGCAGGCCAAGCGAATGCATTAAATGCACGCACCATTGGCTCTCCAATTACAGGCAGCTTACAAAGGGCAATTCTTTTTGGAATATCAAGAGATCTGAATGCTGCTGTATTTAGTAAGATTACACCAGTTACATCTTGCGGGCGTGATGTTGCAACACCCATTCCAATCGCACCACCCCAATCATGAACAAGTAGTTTAAATTTTTTCACTCCCAATTTATCTAGGAGAGTCAATACATTGTTAATATGATTTTCTAATGTATAGTCATAATCTTGTGGCTTATCAGATAGGCCGCAACCAAAATGATCTGGCACAATACAGCGGTATGTATCTTTTAATTCATTTACAATATTTCTGTAATAGAACGACCATGTTGGGTTTCCGTGAAGCATAACAATGACTTCAGCATCTTTATTTCCTTCGTCTAGATAGTGATAATTCTTATTCTCAATTTCGATGAAGTTACTCTTATATGGATATTCTGTTTTCCAGTTCATTACCAACTTACTCCTAGTACTGAGCATGATAGCCCAGACCCAATGCCTACAAGGGCAATTTTCTTACCTTTTTCAATTCCTTCAATGTCATTCATCTTTGCAAGAGTGATTGGTAGTGCGGCAGAGCCGGTATTTCCCAATGTATCAAAGGTATCAAAAGTTTTATGATTAAGTAGACCAAGTTCTCCCAAGACTATTTCTTTGTGGGCCTTTCCTACTTGATGGCCAATCACAATATCAATCTCGTCTTGATTAAGTCCTGAGTCAGTAAATGTCTTTTTTGCAAGGGCCTTTCCATACTTTAGTAATTCCTCTGAATCCGTCTCCATTACTAAAGATTCTGGATTCCCATCACCTTGACATAATTTATTTGCCGCTGAATCACTACGATTTGTAATAGAAGTAATTTGCGGCGCACTTGGTGCTTCGCTTTTGTGAGCAAGGCAGTAGGCGACACCTGCTGAACCAATTGTTAAATTTGCAAAGAATTTCTTCACAGACTTTCTTGTAATTGACTCGTCTTCATTTAAAGTTTTGATAGTATTTTCTAATAAAGGGGCGCTGTTTTCACCTGAAACAATAATGGCCCTTTTAATCGCACCTGTTTCAATCATATTGGCAACCACTTCCCAAGCACTCACCATTCCAAGACAAGCATTTGAAATATCAAAGAGCATGCACTCGCTAGGCATCTCTAAATTTGAGTGTATTACTGATGCTGTTGATGGCTCAAGAAAGTCACGACATACACTTGAGTTGATAAGAAGATTTACATCTGCTTTTTTAATTCCTTTCTTAGATAATTTATCTAAGAGTTTATTTGCAGCTTCTGTTGCAATTGAACTTGGCCTAGTTGAGTTAGGCCAAAAACCACGTGATTTGATTCCCGTCATAAGCTCAAGCCTTCCTTGTGGAAGCTTTAGTCTCGTGTAAAGAGGTGAGAGCAGCTCTTCAAGTTTATCACTTGTTAGAACCTCTGGCGGTTCGATGTATGCATAGTCTTCTATTACAACATTATTATATTTCATATGGTGCCTTTTATTCCATTAGTCCATGTAGGTTTGCCATGGAAATTCCACTTAGCATGGATCCGATAATCCCAAGGAAGCCTTGATCCGTTCCGCATAGATAAAGTCCTTCAACTGGAGTTCTTCCATCTCTTAGCTTATCTGTTGATCCATATACACATCCACGAAGGTGTCCAGTGTAGCGCTCAATTGTATGTGGAGTGAAAACATCTTTGAATTTCACATCAAGTGAGGCATTTGGATATATATTTTTTAAAGTTTGAAGTGATTGCTCATAAACTTCATTTTTCATCGCAAGGTAGGCCTTGCGATCTGAGTTTACTAAATCTTTCCATTTTTCATAATTTGCCATATAGGTAAGGCGAATAACTCCCTCATCACTATCATCACTTGCAAAATTATTTGGAAAGCAGATTACGGCGCTCTTATTGTCAATAAAGTCGCTTGGCCCGCGATACTGATAATCTTCTCTCTCATTATAGAAAAGAATGGTGTCATTCATATCAAAGTCTTTTGGTCGCTCATCAAGACAAAGAATTGTTTCACAAAAAGTCATCGGTCCTACTGCAACCTTTTGTGCGCTTTGACCTTCTGTAATGGCCATCGTTTCTGGATGTCCCATGCTTGAGATAACCTTGTCACATTCAAGGATTTCACCATTTTCAAGAGTTACACTCGTTACTTTATCTGAGTTAGTGTTAATAGAAGCAACACCTGCACGAAAACGAAGTTCTCCGCCAAGTCCTTCATACTTATCAAGTAAGAGGTTAATGATTTTTCTAACCCCACCATCAGGTCTTGCAAAACCTTCAAGGTAGATACTCTTAAACATGATAACAAATTGAGAGAAATCCATATCATCTTCCCA
This sequence comes from Halobacteriovorax sp. XZX-3, assembly GCF_043196495.1. Lineage (NCBI taxonomy): Bacteria > Pseudomonadati > Bdellovibrionota > Bacteriovoracia > Bacteriovoracales > Halobacteriovoraceae > Halobacteriovorax > Halobacteriovorax sp. XZX-3. Next base: position 180,263 of record NZ_JBEBMO010000001.1, read on the forward strand.
TGCTGATCCGTAAATCAACAGCGGAGCAAAAATCATGGAAATTAGTTTTTCATTCTTAATATATTTTCTGGCAACATCTTTTGCCATATAAGTTTCATTATTTAGGGCGACTTCGTTGAAGTCTCTAATATAGGCAACAAATTGATTAAACTCATCAATTGATGCTGGGAATTTGTCTGCAATTTCTTGCGTAAGAACTGCAAAGTCATTTGTAAATGTCAGTGTTGTCTCAGGGAATATAATCTTTGATTGTTTCTGTTCAATAAGATCAAGTTCTGACCAAGGTATTCTTAGTTGTTTAAGAAGTTTTGTTAGAGGTTTTCCTCTTTCTCCTCTGGTCGCAAAATTTGTTAGGGCATGAAGGCCAACATCGAAATTTCTTTTACCGCGACGGTAGTACGAGTTAAGCCCTCCTGAGATTGAGTGTTTTTCTAAGCACACAACTTTCTTGCCAAACATAGCAAGGCGAATGCTTGCTGCAAGTCCACTCATTCCAGCGCCAATTACAATTACATCATATTTTTGTGTCATAGTTTTTACTTTATAAAAGGGCCACGGTTGTGGCCCTTATTAAATTTATTGAAATTTTGGTGTTAGGTAAGCAACACAAGAGTTCATTGAAGCTAGCTCAGGGTAATCTTCTTGAGGTACTTCAATTGAGTGTTGTTTCTTAAGTTCCATTACGATATCAAGGAAGTCCATTGAATCTAGGTCTAGTTGATCTCTTAGTGGAGTTGCATCATCGATTGAAGTTACATCGTCATCAACTGCGATGTCTGCGATAATATCAACTACGATTTGTCTTACTTGTTCTGGTGTCATATTTTTCTCCTGTGATAATTTAAAGTTAAGCCTTAGCTTCGTATTTTTTTATAATTAAAGTTGAATTAATTCCTAACATCCCAAATGAGTTGTTAAGGATATATTTAACGTCTTTCTTTAGTGGTGCTTCAAGTACAAGCTGATCCATTGCACACTCAGGATCGATTTCATCAATCTTGTGACATGGGTGTACTAGGCCATCTTCAAAACTAGGTAGGTTCCCTGCAAGCTCAAGTGCTCCGGCCGCACCCATTGCATGACCAATTAAACCTTTGGTGCAATTTACTGCAACTTCTGGTGCATCTTTAAAAGCTTCTTTTATTCCTGCTACTTCTTGGATATCACCCATCTTTGTACCAGTTGCATGAAGGTTCACAATATCGATATCATTAATTGTGATACCTGCTTTTGCTATTGCTTTGTGGACACATTCCATCTGGCGCTCAGGATTAGGAAGAACAAAGTCTGTTGCATCACTATTTGTATGATAACCTGCAACTTCTCCGTAAATCTTAGCTCCACGAGCTAGAGCATCTTCTAATCTTTCTAAAGTGTAGACACATCCACCTTCTGAGATAACGATTCCATTTCTATTATTATCAAGTGGGCGCGAGGCACGCGTTTGATCTTCTGGAAAATCTGCTAGTGCACCTTGTGCTTTGAAAGATACATGGTTACCAAATGAGTTCGATGACTCTGAAACTCCACCAGCAAGTGCAAGATCAACTTCTCCAAGTTGAAGCATTTGAACTGCTTGAATTAGTCCCATATTTCCTGCCGCACACGCAGCTCCAATTGTATAGTGAGGTCCAGTAATCCCAAGGTTTAGTGAAACTTCCCCTGCAGGGTTATTTGCAACTGTTCTTGGGTTATGGTGATGAGTCCAAAGCTCAGGCTTTTCTTCATTGTTTTTATAAAATTGGAAAAGCTCTTCTTCAGTTTCAACAGGTCCGTGCTCTGTAATACCTAAGTAAATACCAATTCTTGATTTATCTAGTGTTGCAAGATCAAGTCCTGCATCATCGAGCGCTTCTTTAGAGCAGTAGACAGAGATTCCACCGACGCGAGTTCCACGTTTTCTCATTTTTCCTTTTTGGTGCTTTCTTTCGTCAAAGTCACATTTTCCTACAGGGATCTGGCCCATAAAACGTACTTCTTCATAAGTGATTCCCGACTTTTGCTCTAAAAGAGCGCAGCGGAATTCATTTAAGCTATTTCCATTTGGTGCAGTAAGGCCTACACCCGTGATGACAACACGAGATAAGTTCATTCATTAACTCCATTATTACTATGTTTTTCATTTTCTATTTTTGAAACAATATTAAGGAAAGAGTTCCTTAAACCAGATGTGATCCCTGACTTTATTTGATTAATATCTGTCAGTGAGTTCTTTAGCACTTTAGTGACCATTGGAAACTTTTCAATGGCCATATAAGGATTATCAAGCTCCTTGCTAATAGAGATGATAAATTCACTTAGAGACCTAGCAAATCGAGTCGTTGTTAGGATGTTAGTTAAGCGCTTCTTTCTTTTTTCATCGTGAACAAATTTAAGAGATTCTTGTGTGATATTTTCAAATTCTTCGATTATTTCGAGCTCACGCTTCTTTACGATATTTGAGACAATATTGATGGCATCATCATTGGCCTCATGTATCTTCATACGTTTAATTTCTGGGTGATCATGAGTGATGATCATTTTATAAGTCGCAAGAGTCTTTAGAGCACTAGAGACTGCAGGCTGAGATAAGCCTAAGATTTTTTCAATTTCATCAGAAGCTAGTGGCCTAGATGAATAGACAAGTACACCAAAGATGGCACCTTCAATTCTTTTAAAGCCAACTTTTGAAAAAAATGCTTCATAATGAGGTAAGTACTCAAGTAGCTTCTTTTCAACAATCTCAATGTCCATATCAACAGCTTCTTTCATCTTGAAATAACCTTTATATTTTAAAAATAAAATATAAGTAATATTGTCTAAGTGGTCAATCTTAAAAGGATCCTAAATCTTTATTGGTGTGCACAGTGTCTTTATTTTGCGATGCAAGGTGCATCTTGGACCTGATATTTCTAACAGTTTCTTAAAGCACCAGTAAATAATCCAGTTTAGGGCCAATGTGGTACTAAAAACATCAACTTTATGAGACAAAAGTTGGCATGAATCTTGAACTAGTTTCATTATTCTAATTTTAAAATCACGAAGATTTTATTAATGACTGGCCTTGCTGAATAGCAAAGGTTTCAATTTTTTTGAGGGAGAGTATAAATGAAAAAATTATTAGCGGTTGCAGCACTTGGTACGTTACTTGTTTCTTGCGGTGGGAGCGGAGGCTCAAGTTCATCGTCTACTTATGGAAGATACACTTCTCCATATGTGACAGCACAAGGTTTTGTATCGGCACTTAATAGTGTTGATCCTTATTACTATGACCTAAACACTCTTGAGAAGGATCAGTATGATTCTCTTAGAGAAGATTTCTTTGTTTATTTCGATGCTAAGTATAATGAGTTCGTAGCAGTCGATATTACATATTTAAGAACACTTGCTTATTGGGATTATTACTCAAATAACCAAGGTTTAGCTGATGAGTTTCGTGACATCCAATCAGATGATGCTTGGGACTATGGAATTATCGGAGACGGTTGGGGTGATAACTACGAAATCGTTGATTATGTAGGCTCTGATGTATTTGGTGATCCAGTATTCCAAGGTTTCGATACTGGTTACTACTATGAAGATGAAGAAGAGACAATGGATACAGGTCTTATGGCCGCAAATGATGAAGAACTACAGATGTTTAATAAAGCATCTCTATACTCACAGGCCTTCAAACTTCCTGCTGATAAAGCACTCTCTCTAGTAACAATGGAAAAAGAAGTTAAAAAGATGCTAGATAACGCTAAAGACGGTGAGCTTCTAGAGCAAGATCAGCAAGCAATTGCAAACAATATCAAGCACTTTACTGGTAAATCAATCGAAGAGTTCATGGCAGCTAAAAATGATCTAAATGCACGTGAACAAATCATTGATGATGTAGCTGGACACTTAGGAACTACGACTCAAAATATCGAAGACGTCATTCTTCCAGAGCTACTTTCAATAGAATTATAAGTCATTGAAATTATATCCAAATACCACACATTTAAGAGGGCCTGAATAGGCCCTTTTATTTTGAACTTGTACATCGCTTAAACAGCACTTGTAGATCTTTCAAAAGATCGGTCTCAGGCACCAAATATTGTTATTTTATAACGTAATGAAAATATTAAATTTAAGTATATTGATTTTACTGATCTCGATCTTAACGGCCAAAGTTTACGCCGCCGATGGACTTGTTGCCATTAATGGTGAATCACTTCCAGCAGGTGATCTTTATAGTATTGAATATGGGCCAATTGATTCAGAACAAGCATATGAGCTTCAGGCCGAAGGAGTTGATCTTTCAACACTGTCTCCCGTTTTATCTAATCTTTGGAATGGAGCCAATAATTTCTCCGATTACAAAGATGATCTGAACTTACCAATTAACGACTTTGAAACTTTGAATTTTTCTGGTGTGATTAGCTCTCCTGCGGGAGTTTTGAGGTTTAATGCACAAAATGGAGAAGGAAATTTTCAGGTACACTTATCTAAAACACTTCATACGATTCTTCTTAGAAAGAATATGCTTAGAAGATTAGGTTATGTTGTTCCAGCTTCGAAGTATCTTAAAAATATAAGAATTAACTTCAAAGATGAAAAGCAAAAAGATTACTTCAAGGATGTTGAGCTAGTAATTAAGTTGGGTGCTTCTTATAAAAACTGGCTAGTTGAAGAGGGAAGTGATTTTCTTGTTTTAAAAGATATCTTTGTAAGGCAGCCTAAAGAAGACGATTTCTATGATGTTGCTCTTACATCAATTAATGATACAAAAGACTTAAGAACACTAAGAAGTCTTATCGTGGTTTATTCACTTCTAAATCTTGAAGAATCGATTAATAAGTATTCTTTTAATTTTCTAAAAATAAAAAATGATCACTTACTTTTTGAGTATCCTAGTTCAACTGATTTCAGTGCTACTTATGATGATGTAAAATGGATTTCGCGATTAATCGGTGATCTTAATCGCCACGAGATTACCCAAGTCGTAAAGCAGTCACACTATCCGGCCGTCGTTGAAAAACTATTAGTTGAAAAGATTATTGGCCGTCGTAATAACCTTATATCAACACTTAAATTAAATGCACCACTTATTGAATATAGTAAGGATATTAAAGACCCTCTTGTTAAAGATGGATTTCTAATTCCACATGAATTTGAAGGTTACGCTGGCCAGTTTAGCTTCGGTGCTAGTAAGTCGCCAATGGATGATATTCCGGCCTTTCTCTTTTCTGAAGCGCAAAGTAGTACATTCAAATGGATTACGGGCAAAATTAGTGAAGGACTTAGCGCATTTGATCTATCAAAGGCCAAGGTTAAGTGGTTACAAGAAGATTTCCTTGCAAATAAAGACTACGCTATTAATTATTTTGCTGAACATGGAGAGTTTCCACCTCTACCTTTCTCATCTTGGAAGTCGCCAGTTGTTAGAGGAAATATTATATTTGGCCGAGATATCGTTGTTGGTCAAAGCCTTGGTACGGACAACTTTGTTCAGCTTGCTGACACAATTGGCTTCACAACAAACCTTGGCCTATTTATTGGCCTAGAAAGATTTATTTCTCAAACAACAGGTGGGTCAGTTTTTCCAAATATTGGGATTAATACAAGTTACACGCATGTAAGGCCAGTTCAAGACCTTAGAGTGGCCGTAAAGACTCCATATAAGAATATGCTAGTTGGTAAGACACTTCGTAATATTGAAGAAAAGCTTAAGCAGTCAATCAATATCTCAGACCTTGATAATGAAACGAGAAGAGAGGATCTTCACGCAATTTATAATGAAATTTCTCAGCAATTTGGTGTTGGTGAGTCCATTATTATTTCGACTTCAGTTGTACCTGATGTAACTCTTTCTTTAAATGCACCTTTATTTGGCGTTGCAAACGGTTACGGTTCAATCAGTACAAAATATAAGGAACTTTCGAGAATTCATATTACAAGAAAGTCAAAGTACATGTTTCAAGTCTACTATGATGAGGCCAATGTTAGTGAGGTTAGGGCACGTGGTGGCCTTTCATATTTAATTCCAATTATTATGAGTGAAGCGGCCGCAATAAAGTCAAAGCTTGATTTAAAGTTTTATGAAATCAATATGGACCCTGAACAAGAAGATTTAGAATTTTCTAAAAATGCGGTTAAGTTCCTTTCTATTCTAAGAGATCGTTCTAATGAAGCAATGGGGCCAGAAGATATTCAAGTGTATAATCATTCAAAGGATTCTACTTTTAACCTAAATCTACTTTTCTTTGTTTCACGTACTTTAAAGTCTATTACAGAGCTTTTTGTGAAAATTAAGGATCAAGTCAATATTAAGTTAATATCATCGACTTATGGTGAAATGGATGGGATCGCTGCTGGAAAATTCTTAAAGAATATTGCCTCTTATCATCTAAAGAAATTTATTAATAATTTAGAAGTAAGCTTTGATAAGAGCTATATCCCTATGATTGAAGAGGCCAAGCACTACTATCAGAACCCAGGTAAAGAGCTTTTTGGGGCCGCAACGACTTATGAAACTAAGTTTGAATCTAAACTAAGTGATATAAATGCCAAGGCAAGCTTTGATAACATGAATGAGCTATATCTTCACTATCGTAAAACTCATGAGAAGGCGATCATGAAGGAGAAGACAATTAAGAAGTATCTTAAAAAAGAGAATGAAGCTTTCAATCTTGATTTCTATACGCCTTCAGATGCGAATGATGCTGGTGATATGCACTTTGTTCGTCTTGAGAGTAAAATTCACTTCTTTGATAAGTCAGTTAAAAAAATTCTCTCAATTACTTCAAGAGATTTAGATAAGATTTCTCAAAAAATGAAAGTAAGAAATTGTTTTAGAGGTGGAAATCGAGACAATGATAACTCCGGGCGAACGATATCTGAACAGCTACGTTGTGGCGACCTTGATCCTATTAAGAGTAAGCTCTATTGGTGTAATAAGTATTTAAATAAGGCAAAGACTGAAAAAGGCCTTAAGTGTCTAGCTCATGTTGGTCACTACTTTGCTAAATACGTTGATGCAAGAACTTTACTCGAATTTTTCGGTGAAGATAATATGTATATTGAATCTCAACTTTCTGGCTACCGTGTTGGAAGTGAGCTAATGACTAAGCCTATTGTTGGAAATTCGTATGGGAAGATTAATTCTCGAAATTTTGGTGGGCCAATTAATAAATTAGTTACTGTCCTTGGAATGATTAAGGCCGAAGTTTTAGGTCTTTGGTATAGGGAGACACTAAAATGATAATGAGAAATATAATGCTCCTTTTTATCATGTTATATGCTCTATCAAGTCAGAAGGCCTTTGCAGTAGATCTTTCTGGAAGACAGTGGAATATCAAAAATACTGGTCAGTCTTATATTAGGAAAATTTCTGAGCTTGGATTTGAAAATATAGAGGGTATAAAAGGTGTTGATGTAAATTACTTTACAGAGAAGCAATTAGCTTCATTTGGTTCTAAGAAAATTATCGTAGCGGTTATAGATACTGGTGTAGACGTTGATCATCCTGAGCTAAAAGACAATATTTGGAATTATCCAGGCTGTATCGGTAAGAGTGAGGAAGAGAAAAAGGCACTACCATGTCGTGGCTATAATGTTCTTGATGGAAATGGAAATGTTTCAGATGATATTGGACACGGTACTTTTGTGGCCGGGCTATTGGCCGCTAAAAAAGATGGGCTCGGCGTTGACGGACTCCTTCCTGAAAATATTGAAATTATGCCAATTAAAGCGATTACTAATTTTAGAGGCTTTACGCATGAGGGAAGTGTTGTTTCTAGCTATATTGCAAAGGCCATTGCTTTTGCCGTTAATAATGGTGCACAAGTTCTCAATCTATCACTTGGTATTCCTAAAGTCATTGAAACTCCACAGATCGTAAGTGCCATTGAATATGCACTTAAGAAAAACGTTATTATTGTAGCTTCAGCAGGAAATAATAATAAGAGAAGAAATATATTTCCATGTAATTATAATGGTGTAGTTTGTGTTGGAGGTTATGATATTCAGGGACAAAAAGTATCCTCGTCAAATTATGGACAAACTGTAGATATATTTGCTCCTGGAGAGAAGCTTGTTGGGACGATTCCATCTAGTATGGAGTCGACTGTACTACGTGTCGGAAATTATGATATTAAAACTGGTACATCATTTTCTATTGCTCATGTCACGGCCCTGGCTGCAGCAGCAAAGCTTAAAGAAGTTAAGACAAATAGTTATGAATTTCTTGCAAGGCTTAATGCCACTTCAAGAACTCTAGAGGCATCAGAATTAAATTCTCCTGATTATCAACGTTTTCATAATTCATTTAATGAGATTTCTAATACTCTTCTTTCTCCTTTATTTCTAACAAAGAATATCGATAGTATTTCAGTTTCATTTGATAAGAATAAAAGGCCGTTCGCTAAAATGAGTTTTGATATTCATTCAAATCAGATTTTAGAAAATGTGGATATTTGTTTGTCCTCAATTGTTTTTGATCCCACAAGAAGTTGTAAAAAGAATAACTTAAATAAGGGCCTTAATCGAATTGAGTTAAGTTCTTATTTAAGTGGCCTAGATATTGAGAGCTGGCAAAATCTTCATTTGGAGCTCATTCATGATGGAGTATCTCTTTCTTCAAAATCTTTTGAAGCTCAATTCTTCATTCCACTACCTATTGTTGAAAGTAAAAAGATTTCTAAAATTGCAGCAGGTGCCCTTTTAAGAATCGCTCCAAATATTAAGAGTTCCCAACTTCAAAAAGTTATCGAGTTCAATGCTAGCAAGAGTGAACAGGACTATTTTGTTTTAAATAGTCGCTCATTAAAAAGCATATTCTACCTATCTGAAGAGAAAAAATCATTTGAGCCTTTTCAAATCAATTTCTCGCAAGACATAAAAGTTATTAGTGTCATGAAAGTCGATATGAATGTTGATGGTAAATTAGATATTCTAGTTTATGGAACTTCTGCTAATAATAGAGAGTATATTCTTGAGTCATTTGACTCAAGAGGTAGGCCGTTATTTGGCAAATATTCAAGCTGGAGCTTAAACGCGACTCAATTTGGTGGTCTTGATTTTAATCGTGGTAGGCCATATTTCAATTTTATCAAGGCCCAAACTAAAGAGTTGGGAACAGTCTTGGTTCCGCTTGTTAGTAAGGTATTTGAATTACCGCAAATTGATAATAATGCAGATCCAATTGATTTTATGAATAATATCCAAAAGAAAAGGCCATATTATCTTCTACCTTCTCTTGAAGAGGAAAAATTGAAGCTGCAGATTCGAACTCTAGAATCATATAAATTTGATTCTAAATTAAGAAAGATGCTCGATCTTCCATTCTTCAAAAAACTACAATTCGTATCTTATCTTGAACAAGATAAATCCTCTCAAAATAGTGGGCGAGTTAGGCTTGTTTACGCCGTTGGAGAAGTTACATTTAATGAATATTATGAAATCGTATTTGATGATATCGACTCTTTTACAATTGATAAAAAGGGAAGATCTCTCCAGATTCATCAATCTAATATTGCAACAATAAGATCGACGGCCAATGGTGATTTTATTGATGAGTATCTTATTACACGCCAGCAGGAGTTGAATAAACTCTCATTTAAGCTCTCTGATGGAGGAAGAACTCTTCGTTTCCAAAGTGACTGGAATGATCCTTTAGCTTCAATTCTGGCCGTCTATAAAGAAGATGAAGCCTACTCTGTTTACATTGAAGGTCGTTATCATATTCATTTAGTTGTTACTGATGGTAAAAAAATTATTAGAACTTCGAAAACGGCCATTAACCGTGAATCAAGTTTTCCGGGTGGGAATTTTTCTCAGCTCTTTCAAATGGGCCAAATCAGTCCGTCTCAAGGTGCTATCTATACTGATATGCAAAGACTTTTCGGTGATAATATTCGTTTGATTACAAGTGAAGATCAGAGTTTAAGTAAGATGCTAAAATATAATTATGCAGTACCTTCTCAATGTGCACTGATAGGGCACACACAAGTTGAAAAGTATATGCAAATAAGGCTTCATTGCCTTGGCCCTGATAATTTGTCATCTGTACTCATTTCAAATGGTGCAATTAATTAGTGAAAGGAAAGAAGAGTGTCGATAATGTAAAGATTTGATGCTCTTCACTGTTGCCATTTTCGCAGTCAAACTCTTCTGTAAATTCATCGATAAACTGCATGATCTTTTTCTTAGCATTTGAAAGCTCAGACTTTTTCACATTGATTAGAAAGTGTTCTAAGACCCTTTGTTCTTTTGGAAGGTAATAGCTGTCACTTGATAGTTCACAAATCTCTTTATGAAGAGGTAAGAACTGTGACATATCAAGTTTGTATTGTGGGGTATAATCTTTGTTCAGATAGATTTTAGAATTTTCTATATTGATGATTTTTGCACTCTTCATTTGTTTGATGATTTGTGCGTAATCTTCATGACCTTTATAGATTAATTTTTTAGAATTAAGATCCTTAATCGTATTAAAATCACTCCATTTAAGCATTTCTCTTAAAAGGGCCATTTCCCATTTAAATTCAACCTGTCGATCAGATCTTGTTACATCAGAAGTACGTTTTTCTACTATGGCCTTAAAGGTTTCTTCATCTCCTTTAGAATTCTTTTTAGCATCAACTAAGGTTTGAAAGAATTCGGCCTCTTTCTTATTGAGTTCAAGATTCTTAATGAGCATGGCCGTAATTTGTGGGCCTGGATGCCTTTGACCTTTTATAATCATGGTTAGGCCTGAGACACTTGATATTCCAAGCTCCTTGGCCCAACGGCCAAATGTATACTTTTTATCGACTGCTTTACGACTTAGATAGATATCTTCTAAGTATTGACGATAATCAATATAGCTAAATAGGTCTATACCCCTAATTTCCATGGTTTACGTATCGACATCTCTTAGAAAACATTTAGTAAGTACCTAAATATATTACACACATACTTGATGAAAATGCTTGAATATAGGATAAATATCCCCATCATACATAAGGGACTGAAATGCTAAAATCAATTTTACTATCTATTCTTATTTCATTTAATACTTTCGCACTTATTTCAAGTGAGAACCCTTTCACGTACAAAGGAAATCAAATTGATATTGATTTTAAAACTGGATGGGGTGCTAAGACTGGTTGGGGTGCTGATGAAATTGAAGATATTGTAATCGATGTAATCAAAAGAGATTACAAGAAAGTATGTTTAGATGGACAGAAGTCAGCTTTATCGATTGCCGAAGATGAGCTGAAATTTAATATTTACTCTCTTAATAACTTCGATCAAGAAAGTCCTAGTGATAGTACAATTTATCTTTCTGTTTTTGTTTCAATGAAAAGTCGTTATATGTTCTCAGGTGTATTTGACAATTATCTTGTTAAAGTAGATTACGATGAGAATCTTGATCAGATTTTTATTAGTTATAGAAATGAAAACGGCGAAAATAATTCAATTAAATGCTTCTAGCTCTTTGAGCTAGAGGCGAAAGCTTATTCCAGCACCGATTGTCACACCACCTACAGATGAAACAGTCTCTGTGACAAGAGTATCCATTGAACTAGTATATAAAGTCGATATCCCGGCCTGTCCGTAGAAGCCAATTCTTGAGTACGGAGCAATCCTTATACGGCCACCAATATTATAACCATAGGCCATACCTGTTGCTTTTTCACCGAAGTTCTCTTGTTCAAAATCACCCGTTAAGATTGCACCAAAGTAGCCTTCTGCTACAAAGCTATTTCGATTAATGAAGCGATATTGGTACTGTAGTTCACCGAGAATGCTGTTGATTGAGCTATAAGTTGCGGAGGCGAAAAGATAGCCAAGAGAAATTTTAAAGCCATGGCGATGTTTTGGGTCTCTGTATTCAATCGCAAGATTTATACGATTAAAAGCAGGTGAAGTCTCGTTGGCATATTGTGCTTGAAAGCTATCCCAGTCAGTTCCAACTTCAAGTCTAGAATAGTCTAGCGAGAAGAAGCTATTTTCTCTTAATCTTTGAGCATCATTAGTGAAAATCGTTTTTACATCGTGGTCTGTTAATTCTGGAACGTGCTCGAGTTTAGTGCCATCTATTGAGTAACTAATATCATTAGTTCTCACATATGCAATCTTTCCTGATACAACTAGTGGTACAATCGTGCCTTGTTTTAAGTCATTGTCACCAACTTTGATTTTACGGCCACTTCGAATGTAGCCAATTGGTGCCGATAAATTTACATCAGCATAAACAATTGTTTGGCGTGATTTTGTCACAGCAAAACGATAGGCGAGAGAACTTAATTGAGTAAGAGAAAAAATTAACACTAAAAGTTTTTTCATATATCTATTATAATCAAAATAGAATTTTTGACTACATTAGTTTAGGATTATTTATGAGATTTCCAGGTAAGAGAAGATCAAAGCATTATTTCCCAGTAAGTGCTAAAGGTCGACTTTCTTTTGAAACAGATTTTAACCGCAAAGAAAATGTTTATATTGTTGGTATCGATCAACTGCTTGTTGATATCGAAGTCGACGCTTCATTTGAGCTTCTCGAAGAATTTAAGCTTAAGGCCGGAGAGTCTTATGTTCTATCAGATAAGGACGTGGAAGACTTGTATCAGCGCTCTTACGAAGAGGGAAGAATACTTGGCCAGTATGCTGGTGGAGCCGTTGGTAATACATTACATAATTACTCGGTATTATCGGACGACCAATCTTTTGCTCTTGGAACAATTTGTGAAACGATTAAAGTAGGTGACTACGCCTTTAAATATATTTGTAGCACTTCTTCAAAAGTAGACTTTAGCTATCTTCAGCCATGTGCAGGTAAGATGGCGAGGGCAATGTGTCTTATTACTCCAGATAAGGAGCGAACTTTTGCAATTGGTAAGGGGATTATGAATCAACTTACTGAAGAGTTTATTCCTGATGATCTTATTAAAAATTCTAGTGCATTACTTGTGACGGCCTTCTTATTAAGAGATCGCAATGCGCCTCTATTCAAGGCCACTCTTAAGGCCGTAAATATTGCTAAGGAAAATAATGTACCTGTCGTTTTTGCTCTTGGAACAAGCTCTCTTATTGAAAGTGATACACACTTTTTCAAAGAATTCATTAGAGAGAATGTAAATGTTCTAGCGATGAACCGTGATGAGGCCCAGGCCCTTCTTGATATTGATGATCCACTTCTAATAGGAGAATCTATTTTAGATTATACTGATCTTGCTCTAATCACAGATGGGGAAAGAGGGCTTTATATTGCCTCTTGGGCCTGTCAGACAAGGGCCCGTGAAACAAAAGATAAGCTACATTCTAAGTCGATTGAAAATTATAACCAATTCGAATATTCACGTTCTCAGTTAAAAGTTGATTGCCAAGAGCCTATGAAAATTTACTCTCATATTAATCCTTTTATGGGAGGGCCTGAGAATATTGAAAATACTAATGGTGCAGGGGATGCTGCTTTATCGGCCATCCTTCACGATATTGCGGCCAATGTTTATCACCAAAAGCTGCTTCCTCATTCAATTAAGCATGACGGGAAATACCTTACTTATTCTTCGATTCACCAACTTTGTAAGTATGCTAACCGAACAAGTTATGAAGTTTTGAAACAGAAATCTCCTAGACTTTCTCATAACCTACCTGTTAAGGAACAAAGTCTAGAAGAGAGCTACTGGGATATGTAAGAAAATTTTCAAGGAAAGAGGTTTTCTCGTAAAACCTCTGGATTCTTTGTAATCGGTCTGCCAACCACAAGATAGTTAGCACCCGCCTTTATGGCCGCCTCTGGTGTCATGACTCTAACCTGATCGTCATGGTCTCCATCAAGTCTAATTCCCGGACATACTTTAGAAAAGTTGAGATTACTTTCATTTTCAAAGTAATTAACAATCTCAAGATCAAGACCTGAGCATACAATCCCTCTAACACTTGAGGCCTTAACTTCCTGGAGTAAGTTTATAAGCGCATCTTTGTGACATCTTCCCCAGATATTTTGAATATCATCTTGATCGTGAGAGGTTAGGATTGTTACCGCCAAAATCTCACAACCTGGAATTACTTTTGAAATACTTTCTTGAGCAAGACTTAGCATAGCGGCGCCTCCCGTTGCATGAACAGTGAGAAAGCGAATATCTAATCCCTCAAGAGCATTGCATGCTTTAGCAACAGTTGTTGGAATGTCATGTAGCTTTAGATCAAGAAATATTTGTACTTTAAATTTTTCCTTTATTTCCTTAACTAGCTCTCGTCCGTAGCGGAGAAATAACTCAAGGCCAATTTTGACATTTTTTATTTGTGGATACTTAGACAAGAGATCTAAGACCTCTTGTCTACTCATTCCATCAAGGGCAACAAAGGTTTTATTCATTCGTCATCTCCTGAAGGCTAACCGGTGTTGCCTGAGCTTTGTTGGCCGAAATAATGGCCTTACAGACAGCATTGATATTTTCAATTCTCGTAAAACAAGGGATTGCATATTGAATGGCCGTGTTTCTAATGAATTCACCATCTGATTTTGAGCGTCCTTGATTTAGAGGCGTATTTAAAACCATCGCAAGATCTTCATTCTTAATGGCCTCTAGCATTCCAATATTACTCCCATCATCTGAAAGTTTATCTACTAGTGTTGCCTTGATTCCACATTCATCACTTAAGAATGAGTAAGTTCCCTTTGTGGCAAAGAATTTAAAACCTAGAGAATTTAGCTCTTTTATATTTTGAATCAATTGCTCATCATCTTTTCTCGCAAGAGATAGGAGAACAGACTTCTTAGTTAGAAGATCTGGGTAATTTCCAAGATAAGACTTAATCATGGCGATATCTCCATTCTTATCAATCCCTAAAGTTTCACCAGTTGATCTCATTTTTGGACCAAGAATAATTGAGTCTTGTACGAAACGGTCAAATGGAAAAGTCGATTGTTTAATAATCTTATAATCACTTTTGAAATTGTGATGGTTTTTAATCTCTTTGCCTAGAAGTGCTCTCGTTGCGATGGCCGCAAGGTTTACATCATAGGCCTTTGATAGAAATGGGATTGTTCTTGAACCTCTTGGGTTGGCCTCGATACAGTAAATCTCGTCATTTTTAAGAGCAAATTGGAAATTAATTGGTCCCGTTATCTCCATTGTATTGGCCATATCAGTGGCAAGTTTTCTCATTTTATCCACTATTTCATCTCTGGCCTTTACAGGAGGAGAGATCATTCCTGAATCCCCTGAGTGAACTCCTGCATATTCAATATGCTCACAAATAGTAAAAACAGTATTTCCATTTTTGTCTCGAATAAGATCGACATCATACTCAAGAGCATTCGAAATATAATTTTCAACTTGGAAAGTGATAGTGTTTTCGTGAAGGGATTTTAGAATTTCTTCTGGAAGGTTTTCAATGTCCTGTGGCCCTTCAAAGATAAACATACTTTCACCACCAATTACATAACTAGGCCTTATAATAACTGGATAACCGATTTCTGTAATTGTACTGATAAGGTTTTTATAACCTCTAACTTCTCTTGATGTTGTATGTGCAAGATCGATCTCTTTGGTTAGAAGATCAAAGCGCTTACGGTCCTCAACTGTATCGAGAAGTTCAAGGCTTGGGCCTAGAAAATTAAATTCTTGGTGTTTTGTTCTAAAAGGTGCCTCAAGATGAGCACGTATGTTTATTCCTGTCTGCCCACTAAATGATGTAATAACATGAGTAGGGTTTTCAAAAGCTAGAATCTCATAAAGATCTTCTGAAAATAGTGGGCTCAGGTAGAGTCTGTCTGAGCTATCATAATCTGTTGAAACTGTTTCAGGATTAGAGTTAAGAAGAATTGATTTAATACCTTGCTCTTTAAGCTCTTTAGCACTTTTTACACATGAGTAATCAAACTCAATACCTTGTCCGATTCGGTTTGGCCCTGAGCCAAAAATTGCACAACTCTCTTCGCTAATTCTTTGAACATCATTAAATTGTGTATAAGTCGAGTAGAAGTATGGTGTTAGGGCATTAAATTCCCCCGAACATGTATCAACGGCCTTAAAGACTGGCCTTATTCCAGCTTCAATTCTTTTGTCGAGAATTTGCTCCTGGCTTTTTCCAGAAAGAAGGGCCAGGTACTTATCTGAGAAACCGAATTTCTTTAATTCATAGAGTTCGTCTTGGTTGTTGATTATTTGTGAATCTTCTTTTAGCTGCAATTCCTTATCTAAGAAGCATACCATTTGATCGATAAACCAAGGAGTAATCGCACTTACTTCATGAATCTTTTGTGGCGATATCCCAAATCTTAGTGCTTCTAAAACAGTAAGTAGTGATAATTCTCTTTGATTCTTTAATCGCTCTAGTAAGTAGTCTTGTGTTATCGGATATGGTGTCGTCTTAAGCTGCTCAAGACTTGGAATCTCAAGTCCTTGCTCTGTTGCTCTTAAAGCTTTCATAAAAGCTTCATTGAAACTTCCTCCAAGAGCTAAAACTTCTCCAACTGATCTCATTTGGGGACCGAGGATTTGAGAGCTTGAAGGGAACTTATTAAATGGGAAGATTGGAATCTTAATCGCCACATAGTCTAGCGTAGGCTCGAATGCAACAGGTGAGATACGTGTAATATCGTTAAGAATTTCAAATAGTGTTAAACCTACAGCAAGTCCGGCCGAAATTTTTGCAATTGGATATCCTGTTGCCTTTGAGGCAAGTGCCGATGAGCGTGAAACGCGAGGATTCATTTCAATAACAACGATATCATTTTCATCTTTTGGATTAACTGCAAATTGTACGTTGGCGCCACCTGCAACAACATTCATATGCTTGGCAATGTTTAGCGACATTGTTCTTAATTGCTGATAGCAGTGATCTGAAATCGTTTGTGCGGGTGCAACAGTAATTGAGTCTCCTGTGTGAATTCCACAAGGGTCGATATTCTCAATTGAGCAAATGACAACACCACAGCGGTTCTTATCAACCATAACTTCGAGCTCAAGCTCTTTCCAGCCCAGTAATGACTTCTCCATAGTGATTGGGAATTTAATATCACTTGAAGAAAGAGTTTGTGCCAGTTCTTCTAAATTGTGAACAAGTGCCGCTCCTTTACCTCCAAGGGCAAAGTCTCTTCTTATAATCAGTGGAAACTTCACTTGGTCATCAGCTAACTCTAGTGCGTGATCAAAACTTTTTGCACTAAATCTCTTTCCAGATTTGTAGCCAAGCTTATCCAGCTCTTTTGCAAAGAGCTCACGATCTTCAGTTTTCTCAATAGTATCAATATTGGCCCCTAGGAGCGCAACTGCGTGATCTTTTAGGAAGTTTTCCTTCTCTAGATCAATACACATATTTAGTGCTGTTTGGCCTCCCATTGTGGAAAGAACAGCGTCAACCTTTTCTTTTAGAATGATTTTTTTAATCGTCTCTTTGGTAATTGGCTCGATATAAGTACGATGACTCATATCCTTATCTGTCATGATTGTTGCAGGATTTGAATTAAGAAGTACTACTTCAAAACCTAGCTCTCTTAATGACTTAAGGGCCTGTGTCCCACTGTAGTCAAACTCTGAAGCTTGTCCAATTTTAATAGGGCCTGAACCAATTAATAGGATCTTCTTATATGGAGAGTTGAGTTCTCCTTCGTGATACTCAGGAATATCCTTGATTTCTTCAGGAGTAATTTCCTGTGCTCCATTTTGGAGATAATCCTTGATCTCACTAAAGAATATGGATGCATCTTTTGGGCCAGGGTTTGATTCTGGGTGAAATTGTACACTTCTAACTCTTGAGTCATAACTTCTGAGTCCTTCAAGAGAGCGATCAAATAGTGAAGTGTACTCACAAAATAACTTAAGCCCAAATTGATTTTCCAATCTCTTGCTCTCAAAAGATTCTTTTTCAATTGCATAACCATGATTTTGACTTGTGATAAGAAGTTCTTGGTTATAATGAGAATAGACAGGGTGATTAGCGCCTCTTTGTCCGAAAGGAAGCTTGATTGTTTCCATTTCACATGCCAGACCTATTAGTTGGTGGCCTAGGCAAATTCCACGAATTGGAATATCTGTTTTAAGTAAATCTCTTACAGTATTGATTTCTTCTTTATAAAGCTTAGGGTCTCCTGGGCCATTGGATAAAAAGACCATCCTTGGTCTATATTCCTCAACTTCATGTGCTGGCGTATTATGTGGTACAACCACAAGAGGGTAACCTAAATCTTTTATATAATTTACGATGGCCTTTTTAATTCCGTAGTCGATAACGACAATTGGATTATCTCCATCTGTAATAACTTTCTTCACTTTAGATGAAACTTTTGAAAGCTCATTGCACTCTAGGTTGTAATCTGAAAAATTTGGCGCTTGCTCTGTTGTCGTTATTAGGCAGCGATGATCTTTTGATTTACATGAAAGATATTTTGTTAGCGCCCTTGTATCGACATCACTTATAAGTGGTAAGTCACAATTTTCTAAAAATTTATTATAAGAGAAGTTTCTTGCAATTAGGCTTGTGGCATAAGGTTTTGTGGAGTTTAGGCCTTGAGAGACTTCTTCATTGAATTCATAATTTCCTACGTGAGCAGTTGTATAAATAATATGTTGACCTAGAAAAGATGGATCAGTTGCTGTTTCTTGATACCCACTCATTCCTGTTGTAAATGCGGCCTCTCCAAAGATGCCATCTTTTAGACGAGTGTCATTTTTGTCGAGATTAATATAGGCTTTAAAAATTGTTTGGTCAGGAAAATGAAGGAAAATAGGAGTCGTTTTAAGAGATTTTTGAAAGAGTAATTCTTGGGATTGAGATAGGAGTGCGTGCCTATCAAACTTTGCTTTCGTCATTTTCCGTTAGTCCTTTTAGTGCTGAGATATGATTATAACGAGCACCAATTTTAGTGTCGCCATTAGTTATCATGGCCTCAATAATTGCCATTCGAATATAGATAGAGTTTTCAACTTGCTTATGGGCCATCCAGAGGTCTGAGTTAAC
This sequence comes from Halobacteriovorax sp. XZX-3, assembly GCF_043196495.1. NCBI lineage: Bacteria > Pseudomonadati > Bdellovibrionota > Bacteriovoracia > Bacteriovoracales > Halobacteriovoraceae > Halobacteriovorax > Halobacteriovorax sp. XZX-3. Next base: position 199,163 of record NZ_JBEBMO010000001.1, read on the forward strand.
GATTTCACTGTCAACTTCAATTCCAATATTTGCAGGGCCTGGGTGAAAAATTGGTGCGGTCTTTCCAATACTTAAAAGACGCTCCACATTGATTCCCCATTGAAGGTTATATGTCGACATATCAAAGCTCTTCTCATGTCGCTCATTTTGAATTCTAAGAAGATAAATCGCATCACTATTCTTTAGCGTTTCATTAAGATCATCACTTATTTTAATTAGTTTATTATCTGGCAGTTGGGCAGGCATAAACTCTTTTGGTCCACACAGTGTGATCTCGATGCCAAATAGTGGAAGTAAATCCATAAGTGAATGAGTTACTCTTGAATGAGTGCAGTCGCCAACAATACAAATTTTCTTACCAGCAAGCTCGCCTTTGAAATATTCTTTTAGCGTGAATAAGTCGAGAAGGGCCTGGGTTGGGTGCTGATTTGTTCCATCTCCACCATTAATTATCTTAATTGGCGGGTAATCCTTAAATTGCTCCAGTAGCTTTGTCTCTGTTGTACGAACAATACAAATATCAATACCTTGATAGAAGAGAGTTAATAGAGTTTGTTCGAGAGATTCGCCTTTTTTGAGAGAAGATTTCTCAGCATCGAAATTAATATGAATACCTTCAAGTTTCTTGATGGCCATTTCAAATGATAATTTTGTTCGTGTTGAATTCTCAAGAAAAGATGTTGCGACTGAAATTTTTCTTTTAAGGGGAAGTCTTGCCGGGGAACCTAATTTAAGTTCCTGGGCGCGGTGGAGGAGTTGCTCAACTTGCTCGCGGTTTAAATCTTCTATTCCTTCCAGAATAGATGGAAATCCAATCATGACATTCCAGTAGTGTTGAGATACATTTATTGAAGAAAGAATAATAAAGAGATACTCACTTGGCCACAAAAAAAAACATATTTTTTTGCAGCTTAACGAGTTAAGGAAATTAAGTGTCTACGAGCTCTGGCAATAACCAATTCATTAATAATTTCAAAGAAATTCATAACCGTACACAACTTGAAGCTTTGAAAAACGAGATCAAAGGTAATCTTTTTGAGTTTCTCGTTGCCAAGGAAATTTCCGTTTTAAATAAAATAGAAGCAAATTTTCTAAAAAATATTGATCAAGAGCTAATGAGAATGATGCGCGAATATGAAAGTTGGTTAAGGCTTCATGCGCGTACTCTTTTGGATGAACTTCCAAAACTTGCTAGAGAGATGACCAGGGCAATAAATGTAAATATAAAAGGTGATATTACCAATATTACAGTTGTTGGAAAGTTAAGTGATCATCTGATAAAGTCACAACTCCATGAAGCAGATATTGTTGCTCAAGTGAAAATTGATGATGAAGTGCGAATTATTCCTATTAGCTTAAAGTTAGTTAAGAGTGGGGCCAATATCACAACTAAATCGGCCGGAGCTAAAAGTATTTTCCAAAAGTATTTCAAGTCTTACTCAGATATTGATTTTACTCAACATACATTGAATGAATATATCGATCAGGAATTTTCTCGCTTTAATAGAAAGCTCTATGAACGCTATGATCTTGAGTACAGTGGACGTTTTGACTCGCAATGGGAGATGACCCAACTTCCTGGGGAGCTTGAGGGAGAGGACCGCGAGGATCTATTTGAACTGTATCGAAGCTTAATCAAACATTATCACGATATATTTTCAGGATTACTGGAAAAGGATAAAGATAAATTTATTTCGTCGCTATTGCCACTTATGGGCCTAGGGAATAAAGATGTTGTCCAAGGGATATGTTTTTATAAACACAATAGTTATAAATTAGATTTTTGCCACGTTGTCAATTATGCTCAGGCCGCTAAAATCTCTATCTGTGAACTTAATCCGGAGATCTCTTCATTCAATATTGAGATTGAAAACGATAAACTACAGATTCGCGTAAAACCTATGAATAAGTTTACAGCGCCATCGTACAAGATTAATTGCTCGATGAAATTTGATTACAAAAAGGATTAATATGTTTGATATTGTATTATGTCAGAGAGACTTTCAAGAAATTAAAGAATGCTTTGGTGACTCTGGAAAATTTGAAATTCATGAATTCTCTGGCGACTCCCAATTACGAGCATACTTGAATGATAATAAAACAGTACTCTTAATTACGACAAAGAGTAGTGTGAAACCTGATCTTTTTAATCTTTTTGAAATGCCAAAAAAAGGCAATTGCGAATACTACTACCTTTCTAAGTTAAATCTCGATAGAGATGAGCTTGAGGCCTGTGAGAAGTTCTTTCCAGATGTGAGAGATATCTCTGTTTGTGCTGATTATTATAGTGCTAGTGGTGTTTTTTATATCGATCAAATTGATCCTGTGGGAATGCCAAATTTTTCAAAAGAAATTATGCCTGTTCTAAAGCGCTACTTTAAAGATAGCGATTATAAAGAGGCGCTCTTTCTAGATCGTGATGGAGTATTAAATATCGACCATTCTTATGTTCATAAAATTGAAGAACTCGAATTAGTCTCAGGGGCCTACGAGTTTCTATTAGATGATTACAATAAGACTAGGCTTAAGATTGTTCTGACAAATCAGTCAGGTGTATCAAAAGGTATGTTTGAGTATACTGATGTTGAAAAATTTAATAGTGCATTAAATGAATCACTTCATCATTTAATTGATGCTTTCTATATTGCTCCATTTGAGTTTCTAAAGGGTGTTGGTCAGTATAAGTACCATTCTCTTTTAAGAAAACCTCACCCTGGGATGCTGCTAGAAGCTTGTTTTGACTTTGCTGTTGATTTGAAAAAATCATATATGGTAGGGGATAAACAAAGTGATCAACTCAACTTTCCTCTTCTCGAAACGATTCATCTAAAGAATCGCTATCCTTTAGAAGGTGTGAAATATTTGGCAAATAATTTTGCGGAAGTATTAAAATTTGCCAAGACGTTGCCAAATAAGACAAATTGAGTCAAAATAGCAGCTATGTAAAAGGAATTACATATGAAAATAATAGACTCTATGGGCCTAGCTAGATTTAATAATTTAAGTACTCTCTTTGCCCTATTTTTAACATTCATAACTTCTGCAACTTTTGCTCGACCTCTAATGAATACTGAGCTCGAGTTATCACGTCAGTTAGACTCTCTTAAAGAAAAAAGTAAAGAGTATATCTCTGTTATTAGTTCTCGCACTAATCTTGAAGAGCTTCCTATATCTAAGTATCTTTCTTTCGTTATCTTAAAAAATGGTTGTGCACCTTTTGAGCAAACAATCGAAGAGATTCAATTACAGGATGAGTCTTTTCCTGATCAGAGTGAAGGATTACTTGAAAAGCTAAACTTATGTCGTAAGTCAACTCGTGCGCTTAAGGAATTTGATGTAAGTGGCCTGGATGCAAGTGTCATTGAACGCTTAAGTGAGGAATAATAAGCTCATCACATGGCCTCTACTCCAATTAAATTCTACTATATCCATTCAACTAATCCCTATGTCAATTTAGCATTTGAAGATTATTTGTTTCGTAAACATCAGCTTGATAATAGTCATGAGCAAATTCTCATTCTTTGGAAGAGTGCTCCAAGTATTGTGATGGGGAAATTTCAAAATCCATGGATTGAGTGTCAGGTAAAAAAAATAAGAGAGCTTGGGATTAATCTTGTTAGAAGACAAAGTGGTGGTGGCTGTGTTTATCATGACCTAGGTAATTTAAACTACTCCTTCATTTGCCCTAAGTCTGCTTACGATAAATCTAAGAACGCTTCCATTATTGTATCAGGACTTAAGTCTTTGGGCATTGATGCTTTTGAAAATCATCGTCATGATCTTAGGCTTATACATAATGAAGTGGATTATAAAATATCAGGTTGTGCCTTTAAAGAAACAAAACATAGTGCCCTTCATCATGGAACGCTTTTAATTGATGCTAACCTTAATCAGTTAAATGATCTTCTGCGCTCGAAACTTACGGCCGAAGCGGCCATGGGAGTTAAGTCTGTTCCTTCACAGGTGATAAATCTGAAGCAAGTAAATGCTGATATTAATGAGTCAGTTATTGTTTCTGCCATTAAGAAGTCTTTTGAACTCAATTATAATACCCAGAGCGAGGCCTTTGAATTAGCTGAACAAGATATTTGTATGATCGATTCCCTGATGGAAAAGATTCAGTCAAATATGAGTTGGGACTGGGTTTACGGCGCAACTCCTAAGTTTTCATTCAAGGTCGCAGACTACTTGGTAACAGCTAAGTATGCTAAAGTTATTGCTTGTAATCCAGAAAATCCTTCTTTAATTGATCTAATTGTCGACAAGGATTATTATTTATCAAGACAAGATTTTAAACTTACTCAGCAGCAAAGCGAATTTATTAAGGAATGTCACCGTATTCTCTTTGTTTAGCTTATCGGAGAAGAAATGAGAGAGACTATTCATATTATTCCAGGTGAGGCCATCATCAATGAAGGCGAGGAAAGTAGTTGTATGTACCTCTTAAAAGAAGGCACGCTGGCCGTCTATAAAGATGTTGAAGGTGAACAGAAACAGATAGGAACGATTTATAGTGGTGAATTTGTCGGTGAAGTAAGTTTTCTTGATAAGAGAACTCGTTGTGCCACTGTTAAGGCCATTACTGATTGTGAGCTTGAGATTTTTGATGCACAAAAATTCAATGAGTTTATCGAGTCGAGGCCTAAATGGTTACAGAGTATGATGAAGACCTTGGCCGATCGCCTTCGTTCAACTAATGAAAAGATAAAAGTTTAAAAGGATAGTGATATGAGTAGCCCAACTAATTTATTCATTAATGCTAATCAATATCTTATTCGTGAAGGTGATGAGAGTACAGAAATCTATATCCTCGAAGAGGGAACTCTTGGGGTCTATAAAGTTAGAAATGACCAAGAGGTTAAGATTGGAACGATCTTTCCTGGAGAGTTAGTTGGTGAGATGAGTTTCTTTGATCGAGGCCCACGTTGTGCCACGATCAAGGCACTGACAAACTCAAGGCTAATAGTCATCCCTTCAGTTAAATTTGAAGCTTATTTAAGTAAGCAACCTAAGTGGTTTAGAAATTTATTAGAAACTTTAATTGATCGAATCCGAAAAGCATCAAGTCGTATTAGGCCAGAAGTTTAGCTATTTTTGAGTCTTCTAAAATCATAAAGATTTTCATCAGTGATTTCATTATTGTCACATGAAAGGTGGTGTAGCTTCTCTATTGTTGCAAGGACTCGTGGCACTTGCTCAAATTTGTTGTTATCGATATTTAAGCGTCTAAGTTCTTTGAGCCACTCAAATTCATTAGGAAGAGTTGTTAGTTGATTGTTTTGTAGTTCAAGGCTTTCAAGCTTGCTTTGTTCCACGCACCAATTAGGAAGTATTGTAAGATTGCAATTTGCTAATTGGAGTATTTTTAAGTTTTTAAGATGACTTCCTGCTAGCTCTTGTAAGTTGCATACTCCCTTGAGCTTTAAGATTTCAAGATGTTGAGCATTACTCAGTGTAAGTTTGCACTGAGCTTGGGCGTAGATATATAGCTTTCTTAAAGACGATAGTTTTGCACAGTCGATTATGATGTGACACGAGTGCTTAAGTGAGAATTCGAGATTTTCTACGGATAAGTAATTATCAATATTTTTGCTGGCCTCAAAGAGGTCATGCTTCTTACTTAGCTTTAGTAACATAACTACTATTGTAGCATAGCTAAAAAAATTAGAGGTATTGAATAAATTTATTATTCTTATCGACTAAGATCTGTTTTGGTCTAATATCTTTTTGGTCAGTCATTTGAAAACCAATAATGATAACTTCGTGGCCCACATTTATAAGATGAGCGGCAGCACCATTTAGACAAATCTCTCCTGAACCGCGTTCGCCTTTGATAACATAAGTTTCTAAGCGCGCTCCATTCGTATTAGAGACGATAAGAACTTTTTGTCCTGGCCATAAATCGACAAGCTCAAGTAACTCTTCATCAATCGTAATTGAACCGATGTAATTTAAGTCGGCCTGTGTAACCACGGCCTTGTGAATTTTTGATTGTAACATTTCACGCATAAGAGCTTTTTATCAAATTAGTCTTGGCCCGCCAATGAAAAATTAAGGTTTTGTTAACTAGTTCACCTATAAAATTTCTAACAATCACAATACTTATTGTTTTGAATCTGGCCCTGGAATACCTAGGAAGTACAAGATAGATGTCATTGGTCCGTGACTCATGTGATTTTGAGCATTTTTACGCACGATGTCTTTTGCATGGAAGGCGATCCCTAGGCCGGCCTGCGCTAGCATTGGAAGATCATTTGCACCGTCCCCAATAGCAACAACTTGTTCAAGTGAAATATTTTCTTGTTGAGCAATAAGGTTAACAAGAACGGCCTTCTGGTCAGCGTTAATAATTGTTCCTTTTACACGCCCAGTGAGCTCGCCACCCTCAATTTCAAGTTCATTAGCAAACGCATAATCGAGGTCTAATTTCTCTTTTAGGTAATTAGCAAAGTAAGTGAAACCACCAGAGATGACAGCAACTTTGTATCCATATTTCTTTACTGTGCGAATAAAGTCTTCAACACCATCTGTAAGAGGCAGATTTAAAGAAATATCTTGTAGTGTCTTCTCGCTTAAGCCTTTTAAATGTGAGACGCGTTCAATGAGAGATTGATTAAAATCAATCTCACCATTCATTGCTCTTTCTGTGATTTCTGAAACCTTGGCCCCTATTCCGTGCACCTTTGCAAGCTCATCAATGACCTCGGCCTGAATTAGTGTTGAGTCCATATCAAAGACGATAAGTCTTTTCGAGCGTCTAAAGACGTCATCACGGATGAAAGCAATATCTGTATGATGACGATTGCTTATATTAAGTAGATCGGACTTTACCTTATTTAAGCCAACTTTCTCAGGTACGTCAGTTAGAACCTCAAGAGAGTTAAAGCCTTCTTTTGATACATTATCAATTCGGTAAATGTTAATATCGTTATGTGCTAAGCATTGGGCAACATCAGCGATAAAATTTGCAGAGATCTTCTTTGGCGCAACACAATTTAAGATAAAGCTATTATAAGGAGTTTTATAAGTTGTCTCTGCACTTACAATCGAATACTCAAGTTTGAGTCCCATTTCATGGGCCGTGAAAAGTAGTTCTTTAAGAACATTTTGATTTTCACCTTTCTTCTCACTCATCTTAATAACAAAAGATAGCGACAATAAGTTATGTGTAATTGCTTGGTTGATATCAGTTATATCAGTATTGTTCTCACTGATAACTTTCATGAGGCCAGCTGTAATACCTGGACGGTCTTGTCCTGATACGGTGATAATGATTTCTTTTATTCCGTTTTCTAAGCTATTTGGCATGGCTGATCCTTCTATTTATTTTTGCTTTCGCTCTTTTCTTACTTCTGAAATCTTCTTAAATAAGCCGAAGGTATAAACTAGGGCCGAAAAAACAGAAAATACGAACGAAAGGTAAATAAGTATTGTCCCTACTAATGGGAATGAGAAACCAAATGGTTTATCCCAGGCCATAAGCATTGGAATGGCCATCATCTGAAGTGTTGTCTTCCATTTTCCAAGTTGGTTAACACTTACTTTTAGGCCTTTTTCCATCGCAAGTAGACGAAGCGCTGTCATATACATTTCACGCAGAACTAAAACAATGACAACAATCACGTTGACGCGATCGAGGGCCTGTAAAAGAATAAGAGATGAGACAACAAGGAACTTATCTGCAATTGGATCAAGAAATGAGCCAAATACAGTAACGATATTTCTTTTGCGAGCTATATAGCCATCTAGAAAGTCTGTGAATGATGCGAGGACAAATGTCCATGCCGCAATATAGCCAAGTGTTTTAACTGTGGCCTTAAAAATATTTTCTTCGAATAAACAGAGGTAAAGGGTCAGGCAAATAACGGGGATGAGTGCAACTCGGAAAATTGTAAGGCGATTGGGGAGATTATCGATTTCCCATTCACTGAGAATTTCCTTTTGTGAGACAGTATTATGTGAGTTTTGCATTTTATTTTCCGACATATTTACTCAATGAAGATTTTTCCTATTTATTAAACTTTAAACCTTCGGCCCATAAACGTCTATAATAATTAACATAAATTACTTAAATCGAATAAAAGGATAACTCGAGCTATGAAAAAGCATCTCAATCTTATTAAAACAGGTCACCAATCTATTGAAAAGCGTGTGTTTCCACGTTTTCCTTTTAGTTACTTAGTTTTTAAAAGAGAAGATAATTCGAAAAATTATCAAGTTCGAGATATTTCATATGGTGGAATGAGTCTAACACTTAGTGATGGTGATTTAGGCGCGCAGATGGAAGATAAATTCTCTGGAGAGATTCACTGGTATGACCAAAAAGTAAAAGTAAAATGTATTGTAAGAAGAGTTGAAAAAGACAATCTTGGAATTGAGTTCATTAAAGATGATATCTTTGACAAGACGCTTTTAAACTTTCTATCAGTTGCTAATGTTTCAAAAAATCTTAGACCAATTCACGAATATGATGAGCAGCTTGAGCTTCCTGTGGGACTTAAGACTTGGCTTCGTTGTGATGGGCCATTTGAGATTTTCATATGGCACCACAGAGATGGTGAAATTTCAAAAATTCAAATCCTTATGATGGACTCTATTCTAGAGTGGACTGATGGCGAAGGGATTCAGACAGGAAAAGTTCTTAATGTTAGAAGCTCTGACAAGCCATTAACGCACGAAGAAGAATTTGAATTCCTTATTGATACTCCAGTCGATCAGGATCGTTTAGACTTTGCACGTGAACTTGTTGCCCACGTTCCAAAGAGTCTTATTTCCGAAGGTGATCTTGAGTTTCTAACGCGAAAAGTTATTGGTTAATATAACCTTAAGCGCTTAATCGTTAGTTTAATTCATTTATTTCAAAACGAAGCTTTTCAATTGAGGTTTATCTCCTTAAAATAATGCTAAATGTTTTGAATTAAAAGGATTGATAATGAATAGAAACCTCGCTTTAGAATTTGTAAGAGTTACTGAAATGGCCGCTATTAGCTCAGCTAGGCTAATGGGACGTGGTGATGAAAAGGCCGCAGACCAAGCAGCAGTTGATGCCATGAGAACAATGCTAGACTCTGTTGAGTGTAATGCAACTGTTGTTATTGGTGAAGGTGAGCGCGATGAGGCACCGATGCTCTACATTGGCGAAAAGGTTGGTTCGGGCAATGGCCCAGAGCTTGATATTGCTCTAGATCCTTTAGAGGGAACGACAGTATGTGCAAATGGTGGTTGGAACTCAATCGCAGTAATGGCCATTGCTGAAAAAGGTAATTTCCTAAATGCTCCTGATACTTATATGGAAAAAATCGCTGTAGGTCCTGAAGGAAAAGGTCTTATCAATATTGATGATACTCCTGCCGAGAACTTAAAAAGACTTGCTGAGGCAAAGAAGTGTCGTATTCAAGATCTTACTGCTGTTATTTTAGATCGCCCTCGCCACGAAGAATTAATTAGACAGGTAAGAGACGCTGGTGCTCGTATCCAATTAATTGGTGACGGTGATGTTTCTGCTGCAATTGCTTGTAGTGAGCCAGATAGTGGTATCGATATCCTTTTTGGGACAGGTGGTGCACCTGAAGGTGTAATCGCTGCAGCGGCCCTTCGTTGTATTGGTGGAGATTTTCAAGGAAGACTTAAGCCAAGAAATGATGAAGAAATCGCTCGTGCTAAAACAATGGGAATTGATGATATCAATAAGATCTACACAATCGATGAGCTGGCTTCTGGAAATGTAATGTTCTGTGCAACAGGTGTTACAGATGGAAGTTTTTTAAATGGTGTAAAATTCAAGTCATGGGGTGCGATTACTGAATCAATCGTTATGAGAAGTCAGTCGGGAACGATTAGAAGAATCGTTGCTGAACATAGATTTGATACAAAACCACGCTACTAATTTTTTAAATAATAATTACAAGGAAGTTGATTATGGCAAAGGCAAGCCGCACTGAAGTTTTTGATATTGATATTAATAAACTATATGACGTTATTGTTGACTTTGAATCTTACCCAGAATTTGTTCTTGGTGTGAATGAAATTAAAGTTCATGATATGACTGAAGCAAGTGGTGTTGTTGAATACTCAATCGATATGATTAAAAAATTAAATTACCAACTTGATATGGAAATGAGCCGTCCTAATAAGGTTGCTTGGACATTCAAGAAAGGTGATTTATTTAAAGTTAACGACGGTGGATGGGATTTAAAAGATCTTGGTGAAGGTAAAACTGAAGTAACATATAGTTTAGAGATCGAAGTCAAAGGATTTATCCCAGGCGCTAAGATGATCGTAAATAAGCTTACTGAAACATCACTGCCTTCTATGATGAAAAGCTTCTACGAGCGCGCAAAGAACTAGTGAGTCGATTATGAGCGAGTCTAAGAAAACAGATAAGTCAGATGGAATTTTAGGTGATACGATAAAGAAAGTTGTCTCAATTGGCATTGGGGCAGCTTTTATGACAGAAGAATCTGTAAAGAAGGTTCTAGATGATCTGCCTTTGCCAAAAGATATTGTATCTGGACTTATGACAAACGCTAAAAAGACAAAAGAGGATTTTGTCATTTCTGTTCGAGAAGAACTTCGTAGTTACCTAAAGAATGTTGATCCTAAAACAATTGTAGAATCAATACTTGAGGATTATGAAGTTACTGTAAGTTTTAAGAAGAAAGAGAAAAAATCTGAAAAATGATTTCTGAAAATTATCAAAAAATTCTTACTCAAGTTGGTGACAAGAATAAACTCTTGGCGGTAACCAAGTATAGTGAGTTTGAAGATATCATAACTGTTTACGAATTAGGACATAGAGACTTTGGTGAGAATCGTATTGAGTCACTTATACCTAAGGCCCAAAAGGCACATGAATTAGGTTTTCATGATATTAGATGGCACTTCATTGGTCATATCCAATCAAATAAAATTTCAAAAATTTGTCAGGTTCCAAATTTAAAATGTATTCAATCTCTTGATAGCTTAAAGCATATGCGCCTTTTCAATGAAAAGCTTCAGTCTCCTTGCGAGTTTTATATTCAAGTTAACACTAGTGGTGAAGAACAAAAAGGCGGCCTTTGGGATCGTGACTCTGTTAGAAATTTTATCGACGAGGCCAAAGAACTTAGCAATATTCATATCGTGGGCCTTATGACCATGGCCGCTGCTAATGGAGCTGCTCCTCGTGATAGCTTTAAAAAGTTAGTAGAAATTCGTGATGCTGTCGATAAAGAGCTAAAGCTTTCAATGGGAATGAGCGGTGATATGGCCTGTGCTCTTGCATTAGGCAGTGATTGTATTCGTGTAGGAAGTGCTATTTTTAAGGCATAATTATTGTATCCTTACTATCTAATTTCTCAAAATACCTTTCTAACTATATGTAATTGCACTGTGTATTAGTCGTGACTTATAATTGTCATTATTGACTTTAATTTATGCGCACTGTAATAAATTTTTATCTACTAAAATAAATCGACATCAAAAATGGAGAGTCATTATGAGTACTGCAAATAATAATGAAAGAAGAGTTCCAGAATTAAGCCTTACTTCTTACACTGAAGGCTCGACTGCTGATCAGATTAAATTTGTCGACGACTTAATGTACGGCCTAAAAGAATACGGTTTTATCATTCTAGATAATCACACTGTTGATCAAAATAAAGTTGATGAAGCATATGATATGGTAAAGAAATTCTTCTCTCTACCTGTGGAAACTAAGCTTAACTACCAAGGACAAAACGGTGGTCAACGTGGCTACACTCCATTTGGAATGGAGCACGCAAAAGATAGCAAGCACCCAGACCTAAAAGAGTTTTGGCACGTTGGGCGTGAGCTTGCAGCGACATCACAATACAAAGGGGTTTATCCTGAAAATATTTGGCCTGCAGAAGTTCCTGGCTTTAAAGAAAAATTTCTTTCTCTCTATGAATCTATGGATGCTACTGCAAATGTTCTTTTAGAAGCAATTGGAAAAGGGCTAGACGTACCACAAGGCTTCTTTGCAGATATGGTTAATGATGGAAATTCAATTCTAAGAACGATTCACTACCCGCCAACAACTGGTCACGATACAACTAACTCAATTAGGGCCGGTGCACACGAGGATATCAACCTTATCACAATGCTTGTTGGTGCAACTTCATCAGGTTTACAGCTTTTAGATCGTGATGGAACTTGGCTAGATGTAGATTCTAAACCAGGACAACTTGTTGTTGATTCTGGAGATATGATGGCAAGGCTTACGAATAATGTACTTCCTGCAACTACTCACAGAGTAATCAACCCAGACAATTCTGGTGAAGAAAGATACTCTATGCCATACTTTGTGCACCCGCACTCAAAAGCATCTCTAGCTTGTTTAGAAAGCTGTGTAGGAGAAGGCAAGAAGTGGGAAGATATCACAGCTGGAGATTTCCTAAATCAAAGACTAAGAGAAATTGGTCTAATTAAGTAATTTTAATAAATACTGGGGAACCAGAACAACAACACTACGAATAATAAGAATGTAAAGGCCTCGCAATAGTGGGGCCTTTTTTATTTGTTGATTAAATGTCTATTTGTCTAAATTCTGAACACTTTCTAAACTCTAAATGCTTATAATTTAATCAAAATGGGTGGCACTTTTTTTGCATATTAATTGCCATGCAAAACCTAAAGAAATCGACTTTAATCAAGTTCGTCACTATTCTTGTATTCAATTTCACGATCCTAGCATCTGCTTCAACGCAATTTAATCGTGAAATTTTATCAATGAAGAGGGCATCTTCTAAGATTCTTGTTCGCTTAAGAAATATGGCCAAAATCCATAATTCAGAATATCAGCGAAATGGATATACAGAAGCCTATTACCAATATGAGAATATTCATTCTGCTATTAGAAAGTTTCACAAGAGAGTTTTAAAGAAGGGCCAACTAGGCACAGATAAAGAAGGTGAGTACACAGATGAGCTTGCCTATAAAGAAACACTCGAGTTCATTCAATACTTAGATAAGCTTATCCCAACATTTTCTAAGACAAAGGGATACGAGAAGCTCCCATCTTCTCGTAAGATTCTTATCTCTCAAATTTCAGCATCAGCGCTTAATTTAGCAGAAATGTTAAAAGAAGAAGATATTTATATTCAAATTTCAAAACCACTTAGAGAGGTTGCAAGGGTATATCAAAAGCAGGAAGAGTTCCTTAAGCAAAAAGAAGAATTACTAGGTGACTTCTATAATGCACAAGATGAATTAGAGATTTCACTAACTAGAATGATTGATCATCTTTCACTGTTTATTAAAAGGAATCATGGGCCAAGAAAAGAATATCGTCGTCCATATACTGCCGAATCCTATGACTATATCAAATATAAGAAGATCTTAAAGGAAGTAGAAGAGCTTCTCGAAGAATTTGATATCAATGATGGAGCACAGTTTGCAAAGCTTACACAGTTAGTGTCACAGACTAGACAGCTAGTAAATCTTACAAAGACAAATACAAAAAATGCGCGCGTACTTTTATCTCGTGTATATAAGACGTTCAACTTATTTTCTTTAGAAGCTAAAAGCTTAAATAAGAGATTAGTAGTGATTGAGCTTGATCCAACGCTTGGTCTTAAAGAGATGGAGTTTAAGTATTATCGTGCTACCCAAGTATGCTCACTACTTGGCGGGCCAGGAAATATTCTCCTTAGAAGATCACTAGAAAGTGATATCGATCTTTTTGAAGACTTTAGTCCTCGAACTTCAGGGGCCATCAAGCTTGTCGAGTTTTTAAAGTTTAATGATCGAAGTCTAGAGTTTAGACACGCTGAGATCATTACAGAAATAGAGCGTGATACGCGTATAAATACGATGGGATTTTACCCTCTTAGCTTTAATTGGGGAAAGGAAGAGGAAGATAAAATGCCTCCTTTTCTCGAGATAAAGAAGGGATATCGCAAGTGTCATTCTGATGGCTGCGATACTTATGATGATTATCGCACAAATTTTGCATGGCTTCGAGTTAATGAAAAGAGTGCAAAGAAGATGACTCGTACCAAAGAGAAGGCATTAAAGAAAGTTGAAAATAAAGAGGATTATTCAAAGCTAGGTGTTTGTTCTGACTTTGTGAATTGGGCATTTGGAAATGTCATAACTTCAAATTGGAACCAGATTCCAATAGTTAGAAATCTTATTCAGATTATTTATCCTCCAGAAGGATTGCAGACACCAGATAATCTTTATGACTCTTACAAGACTGATGTTATTTGTGAAGTGGAAAGAAGAAAACTTAAGTATCCACATTATATCAATGCCCACCATTTAAAGGATCAGGTATTGAGAGACTTAAATTCGCAAAACCCTGCGATAAGCACTCATGCGAAGAATACGTTAAATGAATTAATTAAGAAAAATATAATGGATAACGAATTAAATTTGAACTATGACGTTATTAATTTTGAAACAAAGTAAGAATAAAAACGAAAAAGGAGAGAAGAGAATGAACAACAAAAAACAAAAACTTCTAGTTGCCGCGTTCTTGATGACGCAAGCACCTGCTGTTATCGCGGGTTATTACAATTCTTCAATCGAAGGGATTTCTTTAGATGGTATTTATACACCGGAGAACCTAAGTAATATTTCTAAAACTGTTTGTAAGAAAGTTTATGATGATCCAAATATGGATAAAGAACACACTCAAATGTGTGAGCGTGGAGTTCAGTCTGCTCAACGCATGGCCGCTGTGTATGCCGCTGGAGAAGGGACACATTTAGGTTGTGTTGATGGTTATCAACAAGGTCTATATCGTGGGTTTAATGTGACTTCAAACCCGTCGGTTGATATCTTAAGAGACGAGCAACGTGCTCTTAAAGGTGTGACAATTGAAAACGCTGTAGCACTTGGTAAAGATAAGGCCGCAAAGGATTCACGTTATTCAACAGAATCTGAAATCATCTCACGTTTTAGAGATAATGTAAGAGATGATGCTTCTCAAACTGTAACAGCTCCATCAAAAGATTATTCTAATGTTCTTAAAGTTCCACGTTTTGAAGGTTTTGATGATGGTTATGCAAGAGATGGGAAAGGTGGATCATTTAGTGATGTAATTAACGCTGGGTGGGTTTCTTCTTCATCTGCAATCTCTAAGAGAATTCACGCTCGTGCTGTTGCTAGACAATTTGGTCTTAGATCAAGTTTAGCAGATAAGTGTTCTTCAACACCTATTCTATTCGATAAAGGTCTACACACTGTTTCAATGTGGGATCTATTCTCTGCATACGGAGAGTATAACTTCAAAGACTATGGTTGGAAGTCAACAACTCGCGCATGGAATAAGTTTCAAGCATCTGATGAACAAGAAGCAATTGCTTACCGTAATATCCAAGATGTTAAAGAAGCATATCAGCAAAGAATTGGATATCACCAAAAAAGTGTAGCTGTTGAAATCGATGAGATCGGTGCTGATGGACAGCCAACAGGACGCAAAGTAGTAAAAAGAGATGCAAACGGAAATATCGTTTATAAGCAAGTTGATGACTTAAATCGTCCAATCTTTGAAACTCGCTACCGTACTGTTTCTGGAAAGTCTGCTAAAGACCTAAAGGCCGTATATGCTGACGCATTTGCTGAGTCTTATAGAAATCTTGCAAAAGAGCACTTTGGTAAGGCCTTCGTATCAACACATACAATGGCACGCAACCTTGGAGAAGATTCTGGGAAGGCCGTAGGTCTAATCGTTGCACGTGACCTTGCGAAACAACAAGCTTATGATGAAGTTTATAAGGCACAGTCGGCAACTTCATTTGCTAAAGAATACGAAAACCTATTTGTAGCTTCTTGGAATAAGAATTTCGATTACTTTGTAAATAACCCAATGGTAGAGATCACTGGTTTCGATCTTTCTGGTGACGGAAATGGAATCTTTACAAGAGGTGAGTCACTTAAGTCTGTATTAGGTTTAAGAAACTTAGGTCTTAAGTCTGGAAATATTAAAGTTTCTCTTGATTCAGCTTCATTTGAATCAGGTTCAAGTCGCTCAGAGTACGTAACTGCTCCAGCTTCATTGAACTTTACTCACACTTCAGCAAAAGCTCAAGGTAAGCTTTCAAATAACCTAAATGTATTTGATTCAGCAAGACTTACAGTAAGTATTGATGGAAGCGATATCAAGAAGGTTTACGAACTTAAGAGTACAGATAGCAAAACTATCGAAATCTTAGATGTAGCACCAGTTTACCATGCACAAACTCAGATTAACTCTGTAGTAGCTGGGGACGCAACAGTATACGTAACTGTTAAAAACCCTTCAAACTCAGAAACTTCAGCTTCTGTTGATATCTCTGTAGCAATGAATGATGGTAAGACTTATACAGCTACAACAACAGCTCTAAAAGCAGGTGAGTCAAAGAGAGTTCCTGTTCGTGTTACAGGAGTTGATCCATTATTCATTATCAATAATGGGCTTTCTGGTAAGGTAACATCAAAAGTTGGTGGAAGAATCATGAATACACGTAGTGCTTCTTTTGATAATGTGAACTTTGATAAGTCCGTTGCGGATTACTTCAACTCAATCCTTACAAACTCAACAACTAACTACGGTGATGATGGGTATAAAGAAGATAGAGTTGAAACTTTAATCTCTATCATCTTAACTGCTACTGAAAGAGAAATTAAAACTGATTGGGATAACAACGCAAAAGTTGCTAATACAATGATCGGTGCTCTACAGAAAGAATACAAGGCATCTTCAGCTGCTGGTAAGCTTAATGAAGAAGCAAAAGAAACATATAAAGTACTAGCTCAAGAACTAGAAGCTTTATATGACTCGACTTTTGGATACAAAGATTACATCAATCAATTAAAAGTATTCAACGGTGATCTTGAGACTCGTTCAAAGAAAGATCGTAAGAAAGACTAATTCATAGTCCATTAAATAAGAAAGGCCCGCATCTTGCGGGCCTCTTTATTTTCAATAATTTAATTTTTAATTATTGTGCTTCAACTACAGCTTGACCTGGTTTGAACCAACATAGTGGTCTTAGTCCAGTTGTGAAGTTTTCAGTTCTGTTACAAGTACCGATGTTTGCATCGTTTTGATCTACATCTGTGTAAGCGTCAACAGTACATAGAGCACCTTGGTAGTAAGTATCTAGACGACACTGTGGTGCTGGGTGGTTGTCATTAGTTTTAGAAACTACAGCTGGATCTGGAGTGTCAAACTTAAGCTCAGAAGTCATGCTTCTTAGTGCTCTGAAAAGGTTAGCTAGTGACATACCTGCCATTGAACCTCTTAGACACATTGCATATTCGTTTTCGTTAACAAAGTTTTTCTCACAGTTCTTAACTGCTACAGCTGGAACTTCAACTTCGCTCATGATTGAAGCGTTATCATCGTTTTCCATGAACTTTCTTAGACACTTAGAAGTAGCGAAGTAATCAGCTTGACCTTCGTTTGAAGCCCATGAAGATCCCCACCAGCTAGCTTTCTTAGGTGCTCCACCTAGGTGGTGACCAAGCTCGTGACATACAACAGTTGCAAATCCGTCTCTTGTGATTGTTTCGTGTCTTGCAAGACCACCAAACATACTAACACGCCAAGTGTTACCAATTTGCTGAGCGTATGCGTTAACAGTTCCATCTTCCCATTTTCTTTCGATTTCTAAAGTTTTACCTTTAGCAGCGATAATCGGTGCATAGATCGCTTCAATCTTATCAATGATTGAGTTGAACTCACCTTCTGAAATTGTGTTGATACTTTTAACATTTGAAGGAATCCATAGGTTGTTGTCTTCTACGATTCCTGTTGTTCCGTGCTCGTCACATGCGAAAGAAAAAGTCGATACACATGCAAGTAGTAGAGCTAAAATTCCTTTTTTCAAATCAGTCCTCCCTGAAAAGTATATTATTGATTTGCCAATTCTTTTTCTGGTTTAGCGTAGATATGATTTTTCTGAATTTTTTACACTATGTAAAAGTCTTTTTTTGATTTGGGCCTTAATGTAAGATTTTGTTGGTTTCTAGATGCTGTGCTGCATTGTGAATGTGTTAAAGTTTTTCACCACTCTTTGGTTAAGTCATTAAAATTATGATAAAGTTTTAGCATTATGAAGAAGATAATTTGTATCACTTTTTTTCTACTTTCAGTTGTAAGTTATGGCCAAACTAATGATCCACTGGTTGATCAAATCACACAAATGCGTGATGAGATGTTTAAGCAGATGCAAGCAGGGGATAGCTTTGATGCCGAGATTCAAAAGATGTTTGAGCGATTGCAGAAGTTAGGCCAGATCAAAGGACTTCCTGATCGCTTCAATCGTCATGTGAATATGGTGGAATACTTTTGGCAGGATGCTGACACTCTCGTTATCAAAATTTCTAAAGATGATGAAGTCAATGTCGAAGTGAAAGAAAACATTATAGTTATTAGTGGTCAAAAGGTCATTAAATCGCCAAATGGTATTTCAAAATCATCTTTTTCACAGAGTATCCCATTAAGAGCTAATCTTGACTCGACTTCAGTTAAGATGAGTATGAAGGATGGTAATATCGTCATGGACTTTAGGCCTTTAAAGAAATCTAAGCAGCTATAATTTCTCCATTTAAGTTTTCGAGAATTGCGTAGAGCTTATGATTGAAGTCCTGGGCGTTAAATGGCTTTGTCAGAACTTCTTCTACATTTATCTTTGAAGCATCATGAATCTTGTCGACATCGATATCTCCCGAAATGAGCATGATATGTGGATATTTCTCACGTTGCTTTTCTTCGAGGTGATAGAGTCGTTCAATATATTGTAATACTTCTTGGCCACCCATTTCTGGGAGATTTAAGTCGATCACAATGAGATCATAATTATCATTTTTAATCATCTGACAGGCATCGACTCCATTTGAGGCCATTGATACATTTGCAAAATAGCCACTGCTTGCAATTAGTGACTTAAGGGATTCTGATATTGTTCTTTTGTCGTCAATGATGAGAGCTTTCATAGGTGATTTCCTTATCAGTTACAAATGCAGCGTTGATTCAAAATTATAAACAATATGAGCTTATTTTAATTCGTCACATTATTTTTTATAACTAAATTAATCTATAATATTTGTTAATGTTACTAAACTACTGAAATAACGAGCAAAGTAGTCGGCTAAATTTGAGTAGACGACTAAAGTATCCACTATAAGATACCGATAAATAATTTATGAAAAGCTTCGTTGTGACGTTATTGACATTGATTATTACATCCTTTGCCTTTGGCATCCAGGAGACTTACTTTCATAAGAAAGAGGAATTTGAGATTCCTAAGAGAGATCTGTCGATTATCGCTACAGATAAAGGTTTTTTTCCTTCAAAGGTTACGGCCTTCGTTGGTGAGAAGTTAAACCTTTATGTTACATCAGCGACAAAGCAGCCTAGTTGTCTAATATTAAAAGAGCACGAAGTATATGTTGAGGCCAAGACTGGTGAAGTTAGGGAAGCTTCAGTTTTTCTTGATACGCCTGGACGCTTCAAATTTTACTGCCCGTCAGGACAAATCAGTGGAATTTTAACTGTTATTGAACATCCACGAGAGAAGGCAAAAAAAGACGAGCAAAAAAGAGAAATCGCATCTCGTGAAAGTGAGCGAGTGCGTGTTTGGCGTCCAAAAGACGACTGATTTATATTTAGAGATTGATTGTGAGGGATTATGTCTTCGGTATTTAACGATGCGATTAAGAATTTACTTTATCCAATAGGCGACCTTTTGGAAGATGAAGGTGTTTCCGAAGTTATGATTAATGGGCCCCATGAAATTTTTGTTGAAAAGAAAGGTCTCGTTTTTAAAGTTCCAAATCAATTCGAAGACGAATCATCACTTATCTCTGCAATGCGTGCCATTGCTCAATCGGTAAATCGAACAATTGATGAAGATAACCCGCGCCTAGATGCGCGTCTGCCAGATGGTTCACGTATTCACGTGGTACTACCTCCAATGGCAAAGAATGGAACGACAGTGGCCATTCGTAAATTTTCTAAGGAAAGTCTAACTCTTAAGGACCTTATCTCATTTGGTTCTATGTCTGATGTGGCCGCAAGGTTTCTGGATATATGCGTTTATCTTGGAAAGAATGTTCTTGTATCTGGTGGTACGGGTTCTGGAAAGACGACGATGCTAAACGTTTTAGGGGGAAGAATTCCTAAAACACAACGTCTCATCATTATCGAAGATGCGGCAGAACTACAAGTTGATGCCGAACACGTCGTAAATTTTGAAACGAGAAAGGCGGATGAGTTAAAGGGGATTGAGGAAGTTTCAATTCGTGATCTCGTTATTTCTGCCATGAGGCTTCGCCCTGATAGAATTATTGTTGGGGAGGTTCGTGGAGATGAGGCCCTGGATCTTGTTCAAGTTATGAATACTGGTCACGATGGTTCAATGGGAACTGTTCACGCCAATAACCCAATTGATGCCTGTACTCGTCTTGAGACACTTTGCCTTATGGGTGATACAAAAATTCCACCAGATGCTGTTAGGAAAATGGTTGGGAGTGCTCTGCAAATTGTTGTTCAGTGTAGTCGTTATCATGATGGGGGACGTCGTACGTCGCATATTTCAGAAGTATTAGGTGTCGATAATAATGGGAATTATATTGTTCGCGATATCTTTCGCTGGGTTCAAACTGGCAAGGATCCGCAAACTGGTAAGTATATAGGAGAGATGGTGCCGTGTAATTATGTACCAACTTTCTTTGAAGATATCGTTGTCCATAAGCTACCATTTCCAAAATCTAATTTCCTTGCCCCAGATTGGGTGAAGGATATGGTTAAGAAAAAGGTCGCTTAATTATTAGATATCAACTTCGATACCATCCTCATAGATTTCAACGATAAATCGGTTCTGATCTAGCTCTTTAGTCTTGTCGACGATTTCCTTGATATCATCCACTTCAAGTTCTGGCTCAAGCTCCATATCAGCGCTAAAAACCTTGATGATAGCGATGCTCATCTTAAAATCACTTAAGTCATTGAATTCAGATAGGGGGAATGTTACCTTGTAACCCCCTGAAAACTTGTCAATATCCACGTCTATTTTCATATAATTAATTGTAATTACATTAGAGTAAAAAGCAATAAAATTTAAACTACGTAGATTCCTGTTGTGTTGTCTAAAATTTGGTGCATAGAAAATGAACATGGCATTACTATTTTTCAACTAGGCCCAATAAAGTCATTTCTGCTGATATTATTGAAGGCGTCAAATAGCTTAATTTTATTTTTGAGGGAAAAATTAAATGAGAAATAGAACTACTTCATTCATCAAATCAACTCTTGTGATGACAGCGATTGCTCTATCTGCAAATGTTTTTGCACTAGAAACAATTCAAGATGATATTGATTCTATTCGCTTTCAGCTTAAGTCTGAGCAGATCTACACTCTTAAAAATTATGGGCAGGGACAATATAAAGAACTTGCTTTTACTCGAATTGAAAAACCAAATCTTAAAGTTGGCCTAAATAAGAAATCTGCAACAGAAACACTAGAAGTTGCAATTGATGAATCTCTTTTAGTTGAAAAGAATTCTCTTGTTCACATAAAGTTAGAAAAAAATAACTTAGTAAATATTGAATCTGCCAATGATAAGGCGGCGGT
The DNA here is from genome assembly GCF_043196495.1 of Halobacteriovorax sp. XZX-3. Lineage (NCBI taxonomy): Bacteria > Pseudomonadati > Bdellovibrionota > Bacteriovoracia > Bacteriovoracales > Halobacteriovoraceae > Halobacteriovorax > Halobacteriovorax sp. XZX-3. The sequence continues at coordinate 220,729 of NZ_JBEBMO010000001.1, forward strand.
TTTAACAAAGCTTAAAAATAACGGACTTGGCCTTGATAAAAATCAGGCGGCAAAAATACTAAAGAAAGATATTATTGCAAATCTTAATCGTGTTATTGCAAAAATTGGATTTCGCGATAATACAAAAGTTAGTTATGAGATTAAAAACCTTGCATTTAACTGTCCTTCACTAAAAGGGCGTATCACAAATTGTCGTGGTAAATATGATGTTATTGCTACACTAAAGAATGAAAAGAAGAAGACTTCAAATCTTTCAGAGATCCTTATTAACTCTACTAAGAATTTGAATAATTTTGGTTCTGAAATTGATATTAATGCATATATTGGAGAACTTCGTTCAATCAATAAGCAGCTTAATAAATTATCGGAAGGTAAGCCTAAGGGTGTTGATCTAAAGAAGCTTTACGCTCTTAAAAAAGATGTTCAATCAGAAATTCTTGATTCGTACCAGTACACTGCGATTGCAACATCAAGTGCAAGGGACTTCCTAACAAAGCTTAATTCAAAGCTTAACTAAAACTAGCTGACGCTTTGTTTTAAACTCACAAATAAATTAATTATTTCATTTAATACATCATTATGAAGCTGGCCAAAACTAGCTTCATATTTTTTTGCTTGAGAATCAAATTCAGCTCGATTCTCTTTATTTTTAACTTCTAGCTTTAACTGATCCTTATTGAAAATTAGCTTAATATCAAGATTGTAAATCATGACTCTAAGAATAGGGGATTGCTCCCATTGTCCAAAAAACACCTTGTAACTTAAAATTGTATTTCTATGATCAATACGGGCCAGTGACTTTTTTAGCGTTAGTAGAGTTACTTTTAGCCACTCAAGTGATTTGTCTTCGTTTAGTCCTGTCTTTGGTGGGATTGATTTTAAGTTCTCAATTGAACCATCGATCATGGCCTTAACGGCGTATTGTTCAAATTTCTTTGCATCAAAATTTTCGACTTCGTTTTGATATTCGATAAATTCTTTATCCACTAAATTGAGAATGTTCATTTGATCAAAGTGCAAAAGTAAATTATGGTCATTGCTCTCAACGTGAAGGTAGGTATCATGAAGATTTTTTCGATCATCACGCAAAGGTGTCTTTTCAAAAACATTATGGGCCAAGCAAATTCTCACCGGACTTTGTAGCGACTCTTGCATAGACTTTAAGAGCTTGTCTCTGCTATCATCATTAGATAGACGGTTTTTATTAATTCTAGTGAAAAAGTTTACGAATTTATTTTTAATACCCATAAGGGATAAAATAACGACTTTTTTAGGGATGTCTAGCATTTAAGGTGAAATATTGAAGATAGGTATTTTTGATTCTGGCATTGGTGGACTTAGCGTGTTGCGTGAAGTCGCAAAACTTATGGATCGTTGCGAAATTTATTACTTTGCAGATCGCCTGAATGCACCATATGGCAATAAGACAAAAGAAGAAGTATTTACTTTTTGTCAGAGTATTGTCGAAGACTTTATCTCTCATGGAATTGATACCATTTTAATTGCATGTAACTCTGCTACGGCCATGGCCATTAATGAATTACGCACTAATTACCCAAATATTCGCTTTTTTGGGATTGAACCATTTATTAATGTCATTAACCTGCGCCCAGAGCTTAAAAAGCAAAAGGGAGTGGTTTTAACAACTAAGATTACTGCAGATTCTATGCGTTTTCAGAGCTTGAAAGAGCGCTATGATCCAAAAGAACACTTGGTTTACCGCGTATCAAAGAATTTAGCTAAAATTATTGAAGACAGTTTTGATAGTGGAAGGCTCAATGAAGATGAGATTTCTAAAGAGATAGTTGATTCAATTTTTCCTTCAGGCCAGAAAGAGAGTTATGATTATATAATTTTAGGTTGTACTCACTATCCTTTCGTCAAAGAGCTATTTAAGGCCAATGTTGGGGCCCAAAGTATTTCTCCTTGTTATCATGTGGCCAAGCATATGGCAGATCAATGTGTCATAAACGAAGATGCTCAAATCGTCGATTTCTTCTATTATCGTGATAGTCGAAGCCCAGATTTATGGCGCAAAGTTAAAAAGCAAAATTTAGAAGGTTTTCCCTTTTTCTAAGTGACGATCCTTAAAAGCGTAAGTTAAAATATGGCAAATTTTAAACTAACGAAGGATTGGTATATGTCTAAAATTAAATCTATTACTCCACGTCAAATCTTAGACTCACGAGGAAACCCAACTGTTGAAGTTGATTTAGTAACTGAAAATGGTTTTATGGCCCGTGCAGCAGTTCCTTCTGGGGCATCAACTGGCTCTAAAGAAGCGCTTGAGTTAAGAGACGGTGACAAGTCTTACTACCTTGGAAAATCTGTTAGAAAGGCAATTTCAAATATCAATGAATATATCGCGCCAAAAATTATCGGAATGGATGTTTTTGACTTAAGAGCTGTTGATCAAGCAATGCTTGATGTTGATGGAACAGAAAATAAAGAAAAGTTAGGAGCTAATGCTATTCTTGCTGTTTCAATGTGTGTTGCTCGTGCAGGTGCTCTTGAAAAAGGAAAGTCTCTTTATGCTTATTTAAGAGAAGATCTAGGTGTTCCAGTGGCAAGTGATAAGTATCGCTTACCAACTCCTATGATGAATATTATCAATGGTGGGGAGCACGCTTCAAATAATCTTGATATTCAAGAATTTATGATTATTCCTCATATGGAAAAGTCATTTAGTGAAAACCTAAGAGCTGGTGTTGAAACTTTTCACGCTCTAAAAAGTGTTTTAACAGAAAAAGGATATTCAACAAATGTTGGTGATGAAGGTGGGTTTGCACCATCTCTTAAGTCACACGAAGAGGCCCTTGATCTAATTCTCAGCGCTATTGAGAAGGCCGGTTATAAACCAGGTCAAGATATCTCGATCAGCCTTGATGCAGCTGCTTCAGAGTTCTATAAAGATGGAAGCTACAAAATGCAAGGTAAGAGCTATTCAAGTGAGGATATGGTTGAATATTACTCAAATTTAGTTTCAAAATATCCGATATATTCAATTGAAGACGGGCTTGATGAAGCTGACTATTCTGGTTGGGTAAAACTGACTGAAAAGTTAGGGGATAAATGCTTACTAGTTGGAGATGACTTATTTGTAACAAATAAGAAGATCCTAGCTGAAGGTATTGAGAAAAAGCAGGCAAACTCAATCTTAGTTAAGATTAATCAAATTGGTTCTCTAAGTGAAACATTTGATACGTTAAAGCTAGCTTTTGAAAATAACTTTAGAGCAATTATCTCTCACCGCTCAGGAGAAACAAGTGATGCCTTCATTGCTGATCTTGCTGTAGCAACTTCGAGTGGACTTATTAAAACAGGTTCTGCTTCAAGAAGTGATCGTCTTGCAAAATACAATCAACTACTAAGAATTGAAGAGGCCCTTGGTAGTGAAGCAAAGTACGACGGATTAATCTAAGTCAAAATATAAAGGCCTCGTTTTAAGAGGCCTTTTTTTATGTCTAAAAATATACCTAAGTCAGATAACGAAGCACTACATTTTCTCCATGATCTTCTCAATCACACACATGGCCTGAAGCTCTATTTAGAGTCTCGTCATGGTCAGATGGAGCAAGCAAGTCTTAATCTTATTTATAATGAAGTTCAGGCCTTAGAAAATCAAATATCATCCCAATTTAAGCGTTTAAAGGATACAGATTCATATAGTGTCGAAAGTCTTATTGATACTTGTAAGAGACAATTTGAAATTTATCAATTAAAGGTCGACTTAAAAGTTTCCATTTTTCAAAGTGATCTGGCCCCTATTGAATTTTCTTGTGATGGACAAATTTTTGAACGCCTAATAAAAAATATCTCAAAAAATTTATATCTTTGGTCGAGTCCCAAAAGTATGATTGAGTGTCACATCAGTGAAGTTGATGAGAAGATTCAACTAACTTTCTCAAATGAAATTAATGAGCACACAGACTTAGAACAACAATCAAATGGCATTGGCCTACTCTCAATGAAGCGTCTTGCTAGTGAAAATGGCATTACATTTCAAAGTTACTTAGAGAATGAGAAATGGATAACGATAATCCTGATTAATAAAATCGGACATATTAAACAAAATATCGCCTGCTAGGTAAAAGAATTCTATCTATATTAAAAAGTAATAAAGAAGGTTATTCTATATAACATATGGAATTTATAAAGATCTTTATTTCGTTAACGATTTTGTTTGCCTCTGGCCTACAGGCCTTAGCAAACCCTCGAATCTATCAATCAGACGCTACTGCACTAAATAAAGGTGCATCCAAAGTTAAGATTGAAGGCAGCTTTTCTTCGACACTTTCTCAAGTTGATAGTGAGGGTAATGAAGTGGTTTACAATGATGATGTAAGCTACAATTTACTTGATGCAAATATTGATTATCAATATGCCATCATGCCTAAGTTTCAACTTCTTGCTGGCCTTAAAGGACGATATGTAAGTAGTGGTGATACTCTTGAGACGCAAACGACAGCTGGGCTTGAGTCTTTTTATGTCGGAGCATTCTATGCTTTTGATAAAATGCATGGAAAAGATTTTGCTGTAAACGCATTTTATCGCTTCAGGCCTTATACTGTTGATACGTATTCTGGTTCAGCGCCAAGTGATGAATTAATCTTAGGTGACGGTGGAAATGATCTTGAGCTCAATTTCCTAGCTAAATTTGAATCAACAAAGTGGACATCATACGACTTCAAGGTTGGTTACCGTATTCCTGGGGCCCCTATTTCTTCAGAGATCATTTTTGATGCAAGACTTGTAAAGCATTATGTTGATTGGGCCTTTTGGCTTTCTGCAAATGGTGTCTACTCATTGGGTGGTGATGAATACACTGATAATCCGAACGCAAAGCCTGTTGTTGCTAGTGGTTACACTTCAAGGTGGAATTCGATTAATCGCCAATTCCTAAACTTAGACGTTAGTGCTCAAACTCTATTTGGAAAGAAGTATCTTGCTTATGCAACAGTTGGTGCAAAGGTTGTTGGAACTTCAACTGATAAAGACTTTTATACAACTCTAGGTCTTACTTGGACTACTGGTGGTGTAACTGCTCAGCAGAAATTTGAAGAGAGTTTTAAAGAGTACTCTGTCGAGGCCAATGTTATTAAGGTTTCACCTAGGGGAGTTTTCATTAAGATTGATCATGGCTCTCTTGACGATATTCAAGTTGGAAATATTGTTGATATTTATAAAACAGACTACTTCGGCGGAAATATATTAGTTGCTCAAGGCAAGGTTTATGAAGTTTCAAGTGCTTCATCAATTATAAAAGTTGTGGCACGTTACCGTAAGGTGCCAATAGAAAAAGGCTTTGCTGCCAGGATTAAGTAGTTGAAATGAGGAAATATTTAGTAATTGATATAATTGTAAGTTAAGCTAAAATATTGAATATAAACATAAAAAGGATATTATCGATGATGAAGCAAATTCTAATTGCTTTCTACCTACTGGCCACATCAGCTGTAATTGCAAAACCTTATACTTCTAACTTTCTTGAGTTCGAACTACCAAATGGTTGGGAGTGTTCTATTGAGGGAAGTGAGTATGTTTGTCAGTCGACAAATGATAGAAGAAAGAAAGAGGCCATCATTATTTTCGCGGCCAAGCACCGTGGTAAACAAGATGACTTAATTCAATACAAGGCCTATTTAGAGCAGGCCAAAACATTTAAGCTACCTGGTGGAAAAACACAAATTTCAGAACCTTCATACACGAGAATGAAGAAGATTCAAGGTCAAGGTCATACTTGGGTTGATTCACTTCACTTATCAAGTGAGGTTCCTGGCTTTTATACTCGTTATCTTGCGACTGTAAAAGGAGAGTTAGGTGTAGCTGTAACGTTCTCAGTTGCAAAGGAACACTACCAAACTTATAAGCCAATTTTTGATAAGATCATTGAGACGATGCAGGTATTTTCTCGCATTAAGAATGATGCTGATGGGCTTAAGCTCGCTGGTAATAAAGGTGAAGCAGTTCCGGGTGCTTCAGGTGACTTCTTAGATAACGAAGCAGGTCTTAATGATATTGGCGTTGGTGGCCAAAGACAAAAAGGTAAAGGTGCCGGTGGTGATGATATGACTCTTTATCTGATCCTTGCGCTTGTTGTTGGTGCTGGAATCTTTATCGCTAAGAACCGCAAGAAGAAAGGTACTAAGAAAAAGAAAGGTAAGAAGAAAAAGAAATAAATTAAAAAAATAAAGCCTCTCTTATGAGAGGCTTTTTTTATTCTGAATCAAGACAAGCTTGAATCGCTTTATTGAATGATATATTTGTCGAAACACTTGTTCCAAGATTTGTTGTATTACTATAGTGATTGATTGAGCAGCCACCATGTGAGTGAACACCAACAATTTTTCCCGATTTTAGATTAATAATACTTGAGCCAGAATTACCACCAGTCGTATCAACCTTATGGCGAATTAGGCCAGTTCTTCCAATACTCTCTATATAACCGATGCCGTTTTGTTGAGCAAAAGATCTTTCTGCTTCAGTATCGACTCCGTAGCCAGTAATACTTATAAGTGATTTACTTGCTGCAACAGAGTAATCTAATTCATAAAAGCCTTGAACATCTCCAGCGTACTTTTGTGTCGTCTCATTTGGTAGTATTTTCATAACGGCCCAGTCATTTCCTGGTCCAGCATCACTAAGAGTAATTGAGCTTTGATCTACTTTATATGTGTCTTCTTTAGATGAGTAGTTTATGCCATTTTTGTCAGACTCAGGCGTATTGAATTCGATGATATTAAAGTACTTCTTGCAGTGACCTACTGATAGGGCGCAACTTTTTGAAATCATCGTAACTGTACAGGCATCAGTTGCAGTTTCATTACGAAGAGCTCTACCTACCTTGGGTTCATTTGAAGGAATTCGATCATCATTACCACATATTGATTTTTCTAAGGCAAATATTGAAGGCGTGATAAGTAATATAAAAATAGGTAATAATCTATTCATGGAAATCCTTGTTGCTGTGTGATGCGTTAATTTAAAGGATTTCTGAATTGTTATCAATGCTTAGTGTAGAGTTTATAGAGATAAAAAGGCCTCTGACTTAGCAGAGGCCTAATATTGTAGTCAATAGAATTAGTTTTCTTCATTCACTTGCTAGGCAGTTTTCAACGGCCGCTTTAAACTCTGCATGTAGTTGAAGAACAGTTCCAGCATTCGCATTTGATTCATCACTTCCGTAGCATCCACCGTGAGAGTGTACTCCAACGATTTCACCTGTTTCAAGGTTAAGTACGCTTGAGCCAGAGTTTCCACCCATTGTATCAACTCTGTGGTTTAAAATTGCAGCACGATGCTGTCCATAATAGTCACCACCGATTTCAGTTAATGGGCCAATATTATTTTGTTGAGCAAACTTTCTTTCAAATTCGTTATCGTTTCCATAACCTGTGATTGAAAGAATTGTCCCAACTGCAGGAATATCTTTAGCGATAGGGTAGAAGCCTTGTGCTTGACCCGGTAGTAGACCTGTCGTTCTATGAGGCTTGATTTTGAAAACGGCCCAGTCATCTCCTTGGCCATTGCTCTTATATTTAATAGTCGCTTTATCAGCTTCGTAAATATCTTTAGGGTCTGGGTGTGCAATTCCTCTTCTTGTTGAAGCAGGAGTGTTGAATTCAATAACATTGAATGTAGCAGCACAGTGACCTACTGAGATAGCACATGAGTTTGATACAAGTGTTACTGTACAACCTGCTTTATCTCTTGCTCTTTCAAGTGAGCGACCAACTTTTGGATCACTTGAAGGTACTCGATCATCCATTCCGCAAATTGTCTTATCCGTGGCAAAAATTGAAAATGGTAAAATCGCTAGTAGAAATATTTTTTTCACTCTTCTCTCCTTAGTTCGTGAAGAAATATATTAGGTCGTCAAAAAGTAAACGACAAATATGTATTTGAGATAGTAAGAAGTTGTTAGAAAGTTAAGATTTGAATATTTTTTTAAGAAGATTTGAATAAGTCTCTTTATTCATAAAGTGTATATTATGAGAAGTATCATCTATTATATAGCTATGAAATTTCACGTGATCAGATTGTGTGTAGGCGTTAGAGTATGCCTTGTACTTTGTGTCTAGAGCGCCGCAGAGGTAATGATATGTGATGCCTTGTGGTAATTCGTTAAGATCTCTTAAGTCCCTTTGCATAGCAACAGAAAGTTGTGGTGATACCTTAGACCAGGCTTGAGCGTACTTTACATATTCTTTCTCTTTGCGAGTAAGCATTTCATCTATGCCAAGACAATCGTTCATTCCTTTAAAGACGCCTTGATCATACCAATTTCGGAAGAATGTTTTTTCATTCTTTCCATCAAAAAGGCCAGAGTCATGTGCGAGACGTTTTTGTCTTTCTTCTTCATTTCCTAGAAATCCTGGAGCGCCGCTTTCATTTATAAAATTCTTAATATTAGTAAGATCTGCTAATTCATTGTCTCGAAGAATCTCGTTAAAGATTCGCCCGGACATCGAATATGTAATGAAATGTACATTCTTATCTCTATCAATTTTCTTAAGAGAAGAAATTAATTGTTGCTTAAATGTTTTAAGAGAATTTAATTTGTAATTCTTTCCGTGTCCCGGTAGGTCGAGATAGATAAGTAGGTAGTCCTTTGCCAGGCCATTTGTGGCCTCTTCTAGCTCTAGTGCATTTCCCATAAAACCGTGAGAAATGAAAATAAGATCACCATTAGGGTTTCCTTGAACGCTGATTGCAATTTCTTCATCAAATTTTAAAAAGAGTTTATTAGTGAGCTCTTTTATTTTTTCTCGATTTATTTTCACCGCCACTTGCACGTCTTTGAGGTCCATGGCCTTAAATAGTAGGTGTGGTCTCTCAAAAGAGATAAGCTCTCGCTCAATAGTCTCTTGCGCATCTTTTAATGAAATGTCATCGCAATAAGTAATGGCAATAAGATTTTCATACCTTTCGTTTTTTAAGGGTGACACATAAATATTCTTGAAGAATTTAGAAAGTTTCTCTTCAATGATTTCAGGATTTATATTCTCTGCAGCTTTTTGGAAAACGAAATCACTTCGCCCTTTGATTGTGTAATTACCGTCTTGATCAACTTCGATCAGGTCATTAGTATAATACTTCTGATTGAAGTCTTGGCCGTGTAGGTAGCCAAGAGCGATGCTCTTTCCCTCTAGAACACATTTAGCATCGATAATGCTAATTTTGCCATCCATGGGTTTGCCACATGTGCTTAGAAGTTTTTTGTCTCTTGTAAAGGGGGTTGCCAGAAACTGCGCACAAGACTCACTTGCCCCAAATGAGTTTGATAAATAAATCCCTTCTTGTGTTGCTTTATTTATCAATGCTGTTGCCACTTTTGATCCACCAAGAACGACACCCTTCATTTGACTCATTCTCGAAATCATTTGAGGATCATCGATTAATCTTGCTAGTTGAAGTTGAACCAGAGAGCAGATTGTAATTTGTGTATTGAGTATTAAATCATTTTCTAATTGTGCGGCGTTAACAATAGTAAGTGAACTGGCCGCAATAAGGCTGCGCCAAGCAATCATGATTCCACCGATGTGAAAAAGTGGAAGTGATAAGGCCCAGTTGTCATTAGGGGCTATATGATAATGTTCTACGGTTGCTTGTGCACTATTTAAAAGTGACTCAAGACTTAGTCTTACACCTTTTGGACGGCCCGTGGAGCCAGAGGTGTAAATGACACTTGCGCATGATTTCTCGTTAAGAATTCCCTCAAGCTTTGCATTTATTAAACTATCGAGATCATAGTCTTTGGGTGAAGCTTCTAATCTTCTTGCATCAACTAGGATTGGAGTTATTCCATGCTCGATTAAGCGAAAGTATTCAATGAGGAAGCAAATATTATTGTCTGGACGCCAGGATAAAACTTTGTAGCTTAAGTTTTTACCATCGGCCTTTGATGCTTCGTCTAGTTCTTGTATTTGAGATTTTAATTCTTCATAGCTAAGAACACACTTACCATCTTGATAGATAAATGGCCCCGAGGCATTAGCAATGAGTTTTGATATAAAACCAATTTTATTCATAACTTCGCATTAGACCAACAACAACACCTGCGATTCGAAAGTCATTTTCTGCTGTGATGACAAAAGGTGAGAGGCGATCATTTGCAGGATGCAACTCAACTGAGTTTTTCTTCTTAAAGAAGTTTTTAACTGTGGCCTCATTATCAACAAGAGCGATGACTGTTTGGCCTTGGTTAGCATTTTCTTGCGCACGACAAACGAGAATATCTCCCTCGTGAATACCGTCGTTAATCATGGAGTCACCTTGTACATTTAGTGCAAAGTATCTTCCTGGCCTTGAGACCATATGACTTGGTACGAGAGTGTGCTCACTTGGGTTTTCGATGGCCTCAATTGGATTTCCTGCTGCAACATCACCAAGAAGGGGAATCTCGCTAAATTGTGGACTCATATTTGTTAAGGACGCTAGTTGTTGATCAACATTAGATGTTGTTTGCTCCACATCCAGTAACTTAATTCCACGACGAGCATTCCAGTCAACTTCGATTTTTCCGGCCTCTTGCAAATAGTGCATATATTTATTTACGGAACCGAATGACTTAAGGCCAAAATGCTCTTTAATTTCTTTTTGCGTAGGAGCATAGCCCTCGGCCAGGTAGTAATTCTTTATATAGAGATAAACTTGGTTTTGTTTCTTTGTTAATGCCATAACAATATGTTATGCGTAAGATATGCGTAAGTCAACATAAGTTTTGTTCACATACTTTGTGAATATTTTTCACGGTTTTTGTGAAAAAAACTTACAATCAAAAATCATCTCTTTCTTGAATTGACGTAGGGCCTTGAAATAGCTACTTATAGGTCATCAAATTAAAGGGAGGGTCCATGAAATCGTTTACAAGTTTAAGTCGTTTGGCAGTTATCGCTACATTACTATTTAGTACGAATGCATTCTCTCTAGATGCTAGAGCGCTGAATAAAGCGAAGTTTGAAAAGCTCGATGCAAGAGATCAAGAACAGTATCTTGAGATTGTTGATCGTGAAGTAACTGAAGTTTATCCTCGTTATGGACTTGTTTATAACAAGTTAACAAATGAGAAGAGTGGCGCAGGACTTGGTGAAGTCTTTATGACAGTTGATAAGATTTTGGCCCTTGGGCAAAAGATTTGGAAGATTGTCGATGCAGGAAAACCTGTTAGTAGCACAAAGTTTACAAAACCAATCAGTATCATCCCAAATATGGAAGATGTTAATGGAACATTCTCTTCAATGTCTCACTGGAGAGCTCCAATTGTTCGCTCATTCAAAGTTGCTTACCGCAATGGATTTGGCTCTGAGGTTATCTCATTCGTTTATACAGTTGTATTTCAATACGGTGGAAAGTTTGAAGGCAAGGGATCTTATATTACTGGCCTTTTTGTAAGTGCAAGTAACGTAAGTGTTTCTTGGGGATTTAACTTCTCAGCTTCAAGTGAGATTATGTCAATTGCAAATCAGGGAAGCATGGATTCACCAGTTGCTTCAGCAGTAGTTAATATTAACTACAAGGCATCATCAGTTTTGAAATCGATTGATGAAACAGATATCTTCTACGTAAATGGAGATGGCCTACTACAAAGAATGAATTAAGAATTAAAATAGAAAAGGCTTCCGATGGAAGCCTTTTTTTATAGTTTGTTTGCCTCTTTTAAAGCATCTGTTAGCATTGATTTGAAACGATCCAGCCTTTCTTCTTGCTGGTTCTTATACTTCTTAGAAGATGCCCTTTCCGCGCTTAAATCACGCCCTTCAATCGCTGGTGCAATAATTTCTTTAATTATATATTCTCGAGCACGAGCACCAGTTCTTGTTTTAGTAATTTTATACCATTTGAAATCTTTCTTATCGATAATATTTAGGAGGTCTCCTGCGTTTATCGTAAACTCTCTAAAGAAACCTCTTAGGCCACGTGAGCGATTTCTCATGCGATTAAGCTCAGTTTGAACAAGAGCATACGAGAGTTGATCGCCAAATGATCCATCTTTCGTATCACTTGTAAGTGCTTGAGCAAGTAATTTTCTAAGATTAGTATCCTCTGCAATATTATCAATTGCACCTTCTTCAACTTTTTTAAGAATATATTCTTTAAGCTTGCGCCCTTGTGGTGTTCTCATAATATCTGTTAGCAGACGATTATTTGTAATATCTTCAATCTTTTCGATAACAAGATTATCTGGCCCATTATAAGAAGCTAGCTCTTTTTTAAAGACTTCATTTAAATTCATTCCCAATTGTGAAGTGATGAGGTTTTCAAGCAGTTCACTTTCCATGAGGGCCTGGGTATTTTGTGCTGTTGAAGACGAAGGATTATCAAGGCCATGCCTTTGCATTGCAATTGTTGTGTTGTGAATTGCCTGATCGCAGATAGCAGTATTATTTTCGCATGAATACTTAAGTGTAGATCCTACTAGTTCAAGAGTTGAAATAAGTTGTGCATTCGGCATTCCCTCAGAAGATGAAGAATCTTGTTTGTGACCAGTTTCTTGAGCTTTTGCAGGAATGGTGAGGAGGATATCCATGACCTTTCCTAGTTGCTCTGGGTTTTGTCTTCCGTAGACTTGAATAAAACGATTCTTAACTTCATCTTTTGCTTGTGCTTCAAGTTTAGTAACACAAGAGTTCATATTTTGAGTGGCCTCTTCTAGATCAGGGTTTCTTGGCCCATCAATACAACGTTCAAATTCGCGGTATGCTTGTGATTTTGTGAAGTCCTGTAATGTTGCATTTGGATTTGCAAACTTATTAAGATCAGAAAGGAGAGTCTTAGCAATTGATTTGGCGATATTTCCAATTTCACTGCTAAGGCAATCTTTTGCGTTATCCTGTGCTTTTATATCATCACTTACCGAGTCAAGACACTTCATTAAATTTCTTGAAGATGTTTGAGTTAGAGATGCTACTTTGTTTGGTTCGTTGCTAAAAAGTGGTGCAATCGTTTCTTTTATAATCTTTGGAGCAAGTGAACGGTAAGCATCCTTAACAGTCACTGACATACAAACACTCGCTGCCGTTGTTGCGTTTATTTCACTGTTTCTTTCTTTATCTGCAAGTGTCTTATCAAGACAATTGTTAAGTTGGGTGCTGATTTTCTCTTTTGCTGCTTCAAATTCTGCTTTTGTAAATTTCGACTTAAAATCCTCTAGAGTCTTTTCAATTGCTCCAGGAGCAACTCTTTTAATAAGTAGAGGAGTTAGGGTGTCGACGTTGCTATCAAGATTATCAGGAGTACTATTACTTATGTGATTCTCGATAAATCTATTGAGGGAATTAACCTCGTTTGTTGGTAAGTTAAACTCTTTTACTTGAGCATGTGCCATTTCTTTTGCAATTAAACCAATGACACTCCTTTGGGTTTTAAATGTACAGGCCGAAATAATATTGTTCATTTCATCTTGATATGAGCCTAATGATGTGTGTTTTGAAAGATCGCTTTCTAGGCAACCTTTCATTGTATTCTTTACTCTTGATAGCTCTTGCTCTGATATTGCCGCTTCAACTACTGTGTCAGCAATACCTTTGTCACTTGTTGCTTTATAAATACTATCTTTTAGAATTGATCCTGAAAGGGAAGTGATGGCCCCTGTTAAGCACTGGTTAATAAGATTTTCATCAATGTTTTTTGTCAGGTCTCGATATATTTCTCTTTTTGCTCGTTCAATACAAATTTCATAATCTCCAATAATTCTTTGAGAAAGACGAACTCTTTGGGCCTCGTCGATATTAAGAGCATCAAATTGTTTATCAAACTCAAGTGCTAAAATTGACTTTGCAGCTTGTGCTGTTGCCATGGCCGTAATAAATGCTGAACACTCATTTCCGTCAGTTGTATTCTTTGCATTCATACAGGCCGGTAGATGCTTCGTTTTAATTTCTTCAATTAAAAGATTTTTTTCATTTTGAGATAGGCTTTCAGATATCTTTGGATTAGTTAAGATTGCAATTTCTACTACATCGTAAGTTGCACTCATCTTAAGACTATCAATACATTCACCAATTGTTTTTGTGAATTGTTCGGTACTCATTTTAGCAAGCACAAGATATTCTTGTGGTGTTTGACTCTTTTCATTAACAATAGGTGCATAACGACAGTTATTTGACTTTCTTAGTATATCTCCAACAATAGCGTTGTTTTGTGATTTCCCTGTGTAGCCTTTAATTGCATCATTAACACGTCCAGCACGAGTACGATGATAACTTTCTAGGATTCCTGTATAGACACAACCTTTAACGACTGATGTTGTGTCGATGATCTTTTCAAACTTATTAAAGTTTTCACTCACACACTTCATATATGCGTTTGTTGACTTTGATTTAAGTGTCAGTATACCATCTTCTGGTGTGAAATTAAGGCCAATTTGTTTTTCTAATTCTTTCTCACCTATAGCTAGTGCAATATTATTTGTGAATATATTTGAACATTCGATGACTTGATCTTTTCTGACGGCCTTATTAAGACACTTATCTAAGTCTTTAAGGTAAGGTGTAACAAAGGCCATCTTTTCTTGTTCACTAGAAAAAGTCTTCATGTCATCAAGTAGTAAATTGACAACTTCTTTTGAGTAAGCACTTGCTAGCTCCCTTATTTTATCGAAATTACCAATATCCTTCTTGTTAACATCATCAAATATTTCTTTAATTCTTGCCTCTGTTAAGTTTTCAGAAATTGCACCAATATTCTTAAATGTTGTATACAGAAATTCTTCTTTATCAAATGGGTTAATGCTTCCAAAGAAGTTAAAGACGCCAATAGCACCTCTTTCAATGACTCCCATTGTTTTGTCTCCAAAGTCAGGGGATTCCATATTTGAGTAGCTAAGTCTTGCTGTAAGTGACTTACGATGACACTCTTTTTCAAGATCACGAAATTCATTTGTAAGCTCTTGCCTTTCTTTTGCAATAGAAGTTTTTTCGTATCCATTTAGCTTAGAGATGATTTCGTTTAATTGATCATTTAATTCAATGGCAGGAGTAATAAGGTTTGCAATACACTCTGCTGCATTATTACAAACGATAACTGCCGATTCTTCACTATAAGTTGTGTCCTCGAGAGTAGCTAAAAAATCAGACTCAAGCTCATACTGTTCTTTCAGTTTATTCATAGGGATAAACTGTCCATCACTAGAGATTATCCCAGCAAGGATCTCTTCTTGATTCGTTAGATTTTGGCAAATAATAGGTGAAGCGCTATATGACTTCGAAAGTTTAAGCTTTTTAATATCACTTATAAGATGTGTTGATCTTACATCAACTTCTTTTGATGCTGCTTTAATTTTACAATTAGAAAGATTTTCGTCGCTATGATGCTTTGTTGGAAAGTAGGCGATGGGTGTGTCTAGCTTTAGGGTTTTATGAGCAGCATCTCTTTGATTGTATCTGACAGCGGGAATTCGATAGCTAATGCTATCGTTATGACAAGATACATAATAGCGAGTTAATTGTAGGGCCCTTGGGTTAGATGTACGTGTACAACTTTGTTCATATACTATCGTATTTCGATCGAGGATAGTTGCACTACATATCGGAGTTGCACTTTGTGCATCTGATTTAATATTGCCACGTTTTAAAACACAGGCCGACAGATCGTCTGAAGCATAGACTTGAAAGGTCGTAGATATAAATATGAATAAAATAACAATAAAACGATACATTTCATTGATCTTTTCGGAATGTTTAGATTAATACTTGAGGGAAATGTTGAGGTATTAAAAAAGACTTGGGCCAGAGATTGAGTCTAAGTAGCTGATAATCCCTTTTGCTGAGTATTTTGCATAGAGGTGATGAAACCAATCATCTAAAACAAGAGAGGCTTCAGTAGTGTTCGTAAGAAAGCCGGCCTCTAAGAGAATAGAAGGTCTTTTTGATAATGCTAGTACATAGAAAAGGCCCGGTTTTAGGCCTCGGTCTTTCATCTTATAATTCTTTGTTAGAAGCTTTCCTAATTCATCGTGAACTTTAGTCCCAAGCTTTTTAGATTCTGGTGCAACACGCTCAACGACAAGATCAGTTAGAATATTGTTGATGATGACCTGTTTTCCTTCAAGATCTCGGTTTTCTACCGCTTCAATTTTTGCGATCGCAGCATCTTGGTGATTGTTTAAGTAGTATGTTTCAAAGCCACTTGAGCTATTGTCTTCGGCCGCATTTAAGTGGATTGAAATAAAAATATCGGCCTTAATAATGTCGGCCATATCTGCTCTTTTTTGTAGAGAGACTGTTTTATCAATTGTTCTTGTTAAATAAGCGCGGTGCCTCTTTGTTTCATTGATATACTTTTTCAATTTAACAGCAATTTTTAGTGTGACATCTTTTTCACAAACAACGTTTAGCTTCTTTTTTCTCCACACTTTTGCCTTGGCCCCACAGTCTTCACCGCCATGACCAGGGTCAATCAGTACAGTCGCTGCAAACGTCTGTGATACGAATAAGATGGAACAAATAAGAAGTAAGTTTTTAATCATGTATAGTTATTATATGGATATCCCTCTAGCAGTGCAAATGGATTTTATAAAGCTTATGAATCTTTTGATCATGAAAGTCCTCAGGGATGCTCCATCTTGTCATATCCTTGACTTCAAAGCTCTGTTGTACTTGCTCACTAAGTTTAAAGCTACGTAAGTTATTTGAAAAATAGAGGACGCCACTATCTTCAAGAAGTTTTGAACAGTGCTCAATTAAAAGCTCGTGGTCTTTTTGCACATCAAATACAACATCCATTTTTTTAGATTTTGACATTGATGGTGGATCAAGGATGATGACATCGTATTTCTTGTCCTGCTTTAAAGCTTCATCTTTTAGGTATTTTAAAACATCTTCTCTAATAAAAGTATGTTTATTGATATCTAATTCATTAAGTTTAAAGTTTTCTTTTGCCCAATCAAGATACGTATTAGACATATCAACACTTGTTACAGTTGCTCCAGCATATGCACTTGCAACAGATAAGCTTCCTGTATAGCAAAAAAGATTTAATACTTTTTTATTTTGAAAATCTTCTTTTGCTAATAATTGCCTTAGTGGCCTATGATCGAGAAAGAGGCCTGTATCAATATACTTATTTAAAACTAGTTTAAATTTTAAATTACCTTCTTGAGAAATAAGGGGAGTTTCACCTTTAGATTTTTCATATTGAAAATCCTGTCCTTGTACCTTTCTTTCTTTTATGAAAATGGCATCATCGTTAAGTTCAGTGTGTTCCTTAATGGCCTCAACCAATAGGGGAAGATGGTTCTTATCAGCGTCAATCTTATCAATGCTTCTTTTATAAATAACACAGTAATTGGCGTGAATATCAACAATGAAAGGAAAGTCAGGAATGTCTCTGTCATAGAGGCGAAATGAATCAATATTATTTCTCTTGGCCCATTTCTTTTTATGTCGATAAAGTTTTTTGATGCGCCCATTGATTGCACTCATGATTTTTCCTTCTGTAAATTCAAGCAGCTGATATCACAAAGATTATGCTTAAATTTTAATATTTTGCAAGTACCTGACTAAAGTATGCAACTAAGGTTTCCGTTAAGTAAGACGATATTACGAAAGCTTATCAATTTTAACATATATACAATTGATTCACATTCTATTTCGTGAGGAGAGTTTAATGAAATTTATGGGTAGAAGTATGCTTGCGCTGTATGCGTTTGTAGCAATTTCTGGAAGTACTTATGCAAGTATCTTTACTTTTGGCGAGCTTTTATTGAAGCCGGTCTCAATCAAATCTAAAATTGTGAAAGAAGGGGTCTCTGGCGCTTCTGTTACAAGCCTCAAAGATTCGATTAATAATAGTGTCGCTTCGCTTTCGCATGGACATGCAAGTTTGAGTGATGCCCTTGTTGAGCTAAGGCCAAATACGACAAAAGAAGATGCTGCAAAAATAGGTCGTATTCTAGCTGCATTAAAAATGAATCACGATACCGTAACAGGGCAAGAGTTTAAGGATATTGTAAATGATCTTGCTTATATTGCATCTGTTTATGGTGAAGACTCTAGTAAGATTTTAAATTGTTCATATTGTAAATCGGATCAATTAGCTAGTCTTGGATTCAAGTCAAATATTACTGTTGTTGCTGATCCAGTTTTAAAAAAACAAGTTTCACGACTTCCAAAAAGTTCTACATCTATTTCTCGCTACATTAGCAAGATGTCTCGAAAGGGCAATGCTAAAGATGTCACTCGTTACCTCGATGCAGGTGAGCGTAAGACTCTAGCGTTATTCTTAAGTTTTAATGATCGTGGAGCAAAGAAAGAATACAAGCAGTTCTATGATGCTGTTTCAAAATACAATGCTGACAAGGCCGGAAATGTAACTCTTGCTGGACCTACTGCAAAGGCATCTTTCTGGAAAATTATTGATGGTAAGTTTTCGCCACAAAGAGCAGCGAAATTAGCTAAGGCCATTAATGAAGCAGCTAAGAAGCCAGTTTCTAAAAGAGAAGATGAGTTTTATAAGCAACTTTATAAAGTTAGCGATAAGACTCCTGAAACAGCAAATAGTATTGAAGAGCTAAAAGCTAAAAAGTGTTTTTTCAAATAATTAAATAAATAATAAAAAATGAAGGTATAGCGTATGAGTGATACTAATAGAAAATTTAAAGATCTTTATTTGCCAGTTGTTGGAACTGTTGCAATTGGGACAGCTGCTTTTTTTGGGGTATCCCAACTTAAGCATGGTGATTATCGAAATCCATCTTCTGATGGAAGTTTCAAAACTGCTTATGAAGCATGGGCCGATCTTCAGTATTCTGGAGCATCATATAGTGCCAAGGCGCTTTTAGTAGATGATAAAACTCTTCCAGGCATGCTTGGAGGGGTAACTTACGGTGCCGAAAAAGAAGCGTCTTCTTCTCTATTAACAAGAGTCATGTCTCCTTCGACGGCAATTATTAAAAAGAATATTGATACTCTTTCAGATGCAAATAAAGAGCTTTTCTTTCGCGATTTCTTAGAAAATTATGCAAAGGATTCTAATGGATATCGTACTTATAAAGACGTTACGACAGGTCGAAAGATTGATCTCGCAAGAGACGTTGTAGACGCCGAAGGAAACCCTAAGGTTATTGACTTAACTGAGCTTAAGGCAACTGATATCAAAACAGCTGACTTAGCAACTTTAGAAAAAGTTTTCTACAATCTATTTGAGCAGATGGAAGATCGATCAATGACTTTCATTAAGCCGACTGTTAGGCGTAAGTTTTTTACTGGAAACCTTCCTGGTCTTCCAAAGATTGTTCAACCAGAAGGTGGTGGTTGGTATAGCAAACCACATAAATTTCTTGGTAACAAGCAAGACTACCGCGAGTGGAAGCCTAACTTTGGTAAGGCCGAAAGATTTCTTACAGATGCCCATGGCCACGGTGGTGGTAATGGTGGTTGGGAGATTAACTTTAAGGCCCAAAATACTTATGGTGAATTCGAAGAAATGGTTGCATGGTTTAGGGAATCTCTTTCTCAAGTTGTGCGCGATCCTTTAACTGGTAAGAATAAAGTTCAACTCTTTCAAGCTCCTGGTCACCAGAGACTTGTTTTTAGAAAGCACCCTGATCTCGATGAAGCAAAGCTTTCAGAGTTCTACCGTACGATTCAGTCTTATATTGTATTAAATGGTATTAAAGGTAACTCTGGAATTGAATTTGCCAATTATAAGAATGTTCAAACAGAATCAAACCTTACTAATCTTTATCATGGTGGACGTGGTGTAATTAGGCCAGACGATCAGTGGAAGCCATGGATTGAAAAGACTGGTGGTTTAGGTATAGAGTTTAGGGCCGGAACAAAGAACCTTGCGCCTGCAAGATTTTATCAAACGACACTGGCCGCTCGTATTGGGGCCAATGACTTTAGTGGCATTGCAAGTATTTCAGACTATAACTTGAATAGCCCTGCATTTAGAGAGCCTGAAAGTATTGCAGCTCGATTTGGTATTGAACTGAGTGTTGTCGAACAGGCAATCGCTAATATGCAAAAGGCAGGAATTAAGGCCGACTACCGTGTGATGTTCTGGGGCTGGACAGAACCAGAGGTTGCATTCATTGGTGATACAAAGCGCGAGATCATTAAAAATCTTGTTAAAGATTATACACAGAAGGTCGCTCTACTTGATCCGAATATGTCTCAAGACAAATTAAAGCAAGAAATTCGTGAAATGAATCGTACATGGGTTTCAGCTTCTAAGTTAATTGATGATCTTGAAGCCTATATGCGTCCTAAGAAAATGGACTATAATGCATTAACAATGGACTTTAAGGCCAACGTCGATGCTCCTAATAGAGTTGCAAATCCAGTCGATGTTAATAAGATTGATCTTGGTATCGAGTACTCTGGTAAGTTCCCATTAAGACTTAAGTCGATTACTTCTAAAGATCGTCTTGAAGATGGTAAGCGCGCTTGGGTACAAACTGTTATTGATCTGTCATCACAAGAGCGTGAAGCAATTATTAAAAGAGTTGCTCAAGATCTTTATGAAGAAATTGGTGGTGAAGAAGGTGAGGCACCTGTTAAATTAGAAGTTGATGGACACGGGCACGGACTTGATGTTGCCTATGCAATTCGCGATTCTAAAGGCCGAAAATGGCAAGTTGAATGGGATGGTATTGGCCGCTCATATACTCCTTCTGGTGAGATCATTGCAGATTCTCCACGTGGGGGAACGATTGAGCTAATTACGCCAAAGTTTACTCCTACTATTGAAGAGGTATCGTCGGTATATAAAGCTTTTGAGAAGAATAATGTTCTTCCATCATTAATGGCCGGTGGTGGTCACGTCAATATTGACCTTGCTGCATTTGATGGTAACCCTAAGGCCCTTGCAAGATTCTTAACAATCTTCCACGAGCATAGAGGGATCATTTCATTAATGTTCCAGCATATTAATCGTACACACACTTCAGAGCCTGTCGTTGTAAGTGATACACTTAAGAATGCACTTAAGGACTTTAATGGATCTGAAGAAGAACTTAAAAAGCTTCTTTATAATGAAAGGTACTTTAATACTCGCTTCGGACGTAAGACTCGTTATATCCAACTTGATGTTTCAGCTTACTTTCAGGATGTTATCCCAGAAGAGTTTGTAACAGATGACTTTGATATCTCTAATCCTACAACAGATTGGAGAAGAACTTTTAGAGTCGATCCAAAAATTAGAAAAGGTGAGTTTAGAATGTTCAATGCTCCTCGTGATGCGGCCGAATCAGCAATGCAGATTCAGCTTGTAAGAGCAATGCTTGATAAGGCCATCAATAGTACGACTGCCTTATCTGGTGAAATTGATAATACGACTCACGTTGATTATGTTAAGAAACCAGATATGGTTGAAGATGATCTTAAAAAGTTATGTGATGATTTAGGACTTGATGTTAACCAATTCCGTACAGCTGCAATGGAAGGTTTATCTATTTCTCAACTAGAGTCAGATAAAATCTTCTTTAGAAGTATTGATGAGAAAATGGCAATCCATCCTCATCAACCTGGTTGGGGAAAAGCTGTTGATGCAAGAAGTAGCGATGAAGCTCTTAACTCTACTGGACGTCAGTGGACTCCAGGGCCAGCTGATGAGTTAAATACAATGGATAATGAGCACCGTATCCGTGCAGCTCTTGCTGCCCAAGAGATGAGACAAGATATTGTTCCAGCTCGTGAGCTACCAGGAGAGTTTGTGAGAACAAATAGTTGTGAAGAATTATTAAATGAAATTTTATAGAAAAGAAAAGGGCCTCATCAGAGGCCCTTTTTTTTATATTAATTTTTAAGCTTGTAAATCCTGAATATAATCCATAAAGACTTGATGGCGAATTGGCTTATAAAGAATGTCATGTGCGCCTAGTTCTTTTACTTCATCAAGAGACACTTCTTGGTGGGCCGTTACAAAAATAAATTTCTTGAAATCTAGTCCTTCTAAAATAAGGTTTTTTAAGAAGTCGATTCCATTCATTTTTGGCATGCGAATATCAGAGAAAATATAATCGAATTTTCCATTCTTAACTTTCTCAAGCGCCTCTTCACCATTGTACGCAACTTCATAATCTAATCCGATGCGATCAAACATGTATTGATAGAGCTCTACTAATTCAACTTCATCTTCCACAAATAAAAACTTCAAATTAAAAATCCTGTTGTGCCGTGCTGTGTTGTCTAAAAGACACTTCATCATAGTTAATTTTTATTTGTTTATCAAGCAATTTAGTTTGATTGGCTTAACTATTTGAAATCATTTGTCTTGAAAAACTCTACATCAGCATACTTTTCCGTTGCAAGCTTAAGGTCCCATTCCGTGCGGTAAATAAAGCAAGGGCGGTCCTTAATATCAAAAGCGATATTTGCACTATAGCGGGAAATAAATTCGTCTTTAATTTTCTCGCTTGGAAATTTTATCCATCTAATACCGTTGTAAGGGAAGCCTTCGTATTCTCCCTTAACATTATATTCGTCTTCTAGGCGACGTTGGACAACTTCAAATTGCAGGGCACCAACTGCACCAAGAATTTTCTCTGTTGAGTTATGGCGTCTAAACAACTGAACAGAACCTTCTTCTGATAGTTGCTGTAGACCTTTATCAAGCTGCTTTCCTTTCATTGGGTCTTTTAAGAGAACTCTCTTAAATAGTTCCGGGGCAAAGCTTGGAATCCCTGTAAACTGCATGATTTCACCTTCTGTAAAAGTGTCTCCAATTTGCAGCTTTCCAGAATCGTGGATACCAATGATATCTCCTGGAATTGCATATTCAGTAATTTCTCGATCTTGCGCTTGAAAGATTAGTGGAGTTGCTATTTTTAATTCTTTTCCTGTTCTTGCTAATGTAACTTTTTGGCCACGAGTAAACTTTCCTGAACAAACGCGGATGAAAGCGACGCGATCACGGTGCTTCTTATCCATGTTTGCCTGAATCTTAAATACAAAACCACTAAATTTAGATTCATTTGGCTCAACAATACGTGTTTCACCTTTTTCTAGTGGTGCAGTGATTACTTCACGCTTTCCTGGACCTGGCGCAAATTTTGAGAATGTATCTAAAACTTCTTTTACACCAAAGTTATTAAGAGCAGATCCAAAGTACATTGGAGTCATGATACCTGCTAAAAACTCTTCTTCGTCGAATTCTGGCATTAGTTCACTAATCATTTCAAGATCGTTTTCTAACTTCTCTAATAATTCTTCGCCAACAAAGTCGACAATATGCTGAGCTCTTAAGTCGCTTGCATCAATGATATTTGGACTAAATGGATCTTGAGCATCTTTAAAACTCATAATTGTTTTCTTCTTAAGATCGTATACACCTTTGAAGTCAACACCTGAGCCAATTGGCCAAGTCATTGGCACACACTGAATAGAACAAGTCTTTTCAACATCATCAATTAGTTCAAATGGGTCAAGAGAATCGCGGTCAAATTTATTACAGAAAGACACAATTGGAGTATCTCGCATTCGACATACTTCCATTAGCTTCTTTGTTTGAGTCTCAACACCTTTGGCCGAGTCAATCATCATTAGAACACTCTCTACAGCAGTTAGCGTACGATAAGTATCCTCGGAGAAATCCTTGTGACCAGGAGTGTCGAGAAGGTGCATGGCACGTTCATTATATGGAAATGACATAACTGATGAAGTGATTGAGATACCACGTTCTTTTTCCATCTCCATCCAGTCTGATTTTGCGTAGTTACCTTGCTTACTCTTTACCATACCTACGCTGCGTACAACTTGACCAAACCATAAAAGTTTTTCTGTCATTGTTGTTTTCCCCGCATCTGGGTGAGAAATAATTGCAAAGGTCGCTCTTTTTAAATCTTCCATTTAATTCGTATCCTAATTTTATAATTTTATGATGCGACACTGTAACACAGTGTGAATAAATTGAATAGCTTACTTCAAATCTTATTTATTTTTTAAATTTACTTAATTGAGTGTCTTGGGCATACTCTTAGTCAATAATTTCTTTGTAGAAAAGTTAACAAAATTAACAATTTAAGGAGAACTGATGAAAGGTTTTAAATCTTTAATTGGTCTTATTTGTGTTGGTGCTATTTCATTTAGTGCCCAGGCCGCAAAAAAGCCAAATTTTTTAATTATCTGGGGAGATGATATTGGTGTTGAAAATATCTCTGCCTACAGTCACGGTATTATGGGTTATAAAACTCCAAATATCGATCGAATTGCTAAAGAAGGGATGATGTTTACAGATTACTATGCTGAACAATCTTGTACAGCTGGTCGTTCAGCGTTCATCACAGGACAAGCAACTCTTAGAACAGGTCTTTCAAAAGTTGGGCTTCCTGGTGCTAAGGCTGGACTTCAAGATCGCGATATCACAATTGCAGAGGTATTAAAGACTCAAGGATATGTTACGGGTCAGTTCGGAAAGAACCACCTAGGTGATAGAGATGAGCATCTACCGACAAAACACGGTTTTGATGAATTCTATGGAAACCTATATCACTTAAATGCTGAGGAAGAGCCAGAAGATCCAGACTATCCAAAAGACAAGGCGTTTCATAAGAAATTTGGTCCTCGTGGAGTTCTTCACTCATTTGCCGATGGAAAAGTAAAAGATACTGGTCCACTGACGAAGAAGAGAATGGAAACAGTTGATGAAGATATTGTTAATCGTTCAATTAAATTCATGACTGATGCTGTTAAGAAAAAGAAGCCTTTCTTTGTATGGGTAAATACAACTGGAATGCACTACCGTACACACCCTCGTCCAGAGGCCAAAGGACTTTCAGGTCAAGGTGACTACAACGATGTATTCGTACAACACGATATGTATGTAGGTCGTCTTCTTGATTCTTTAGAGAAGAATAAGATCAAAGATAATACTTTTGTTATGTACTCAACTGACAATGGTGTTCACTTCAATACATGGCCAGATGCTGGTATTACAAAATTTAGATCTGAAAAGAATACGAACTGGGAAGGTGCTTACCGTGTTCCTGCTCTCGTTATGTTTCCTGGGAAGATTAAAGCTGGTCAAATCTCAAATGAAATTGTTTCTACACTTGATTGGATGCCGACGATCACAAAGTGGGCAGGATACTCTGATATCAATAAGAAATTTCTTAAGGGAACTCGTATTGGTAAAAAGAAGGTTAAACTTCACTTAGATGGGTTTGATCTTACAAAATATCTTGAAGGTAAGGAAAAGAAGTCTCCTCGAAATGAGTTCATTTACTTAGATGATCAGGGTGTTCCTGTTGCCGTTCGTATGGGAGATTGGAAAGTTGTTTTCTCTGAACAAAGAGCAAAGACAATGGCACTATGGGCCGAACCATTTGTTGATCTTCGTGTTTCAAAGGTATTCAATCTTCGTCGTGACCCTTATGAAAGAGCAGACCAAAACTCGAATACATACTGGGACTGGATGCAGTACAAAGCGGCTTACGTTTACATGGCCATGGATGTTACATCGAAGTTTCTTGAAACATTCAAGCAGTACCCACCAAGTCAAGCTGCTGACTCATGGAGTATGAAGGATATTACAAGAAATATTCTCCAGCAAAATAAAAAGAAATAACTTACTTTGATATGGCGGACCTAGTGTTCGCCATATTTATATTTGGAATGATTATGTCTGTTTTAAATGAAATTCAAAATATTCAAGAACAATTAAATAATCGAATCATTGGTCAAGAAGAGATCATTGAAAAGATCATTCTTGCAGTTCTATGTAATGGAAATGTTCTTCTTGAAGGTAATCCTGGAACAGGTAAAACGACAACGGTAAAATACCTGGCCGGACTGATTGGTGCCGATTTAGGTCGTATTCAATTTACTCCAGATTTACTCCCATCAGATGTTGTTGGTTCTGAGTTATATTTGACTGATGAAAGTGGTAAGGGCCGTATTGAATTTAGTAAAGGACCTGTTTTTAACAATCTTCTTTTGGCAGATGAAATTAACCGTGCCCCCTCAAAAGTACAATCAGCTCTTCTTGAGGCCATGGAAGAAAGGCAAGTTACAGTAAATGGTGTTACTCATAAATTACCTAAACTTTTTATGGTTTTAGCAACTCAAAACCCAATTGAACAAGATGGTACATATCCGCTTCCTGAAGCACAATTAGATCGCTTTATTTTTAAGCTAATTCTCAATTATCCTAATAAGGATAATGAAATGAAAATTATGCAATTAATTAGAGATAATTATAATGCTCCACAGATCAAGAGTGTCTCAAGTGAAGAGATCATTTTTGAGGCGAGAAATGAAATTCAAAAGATTACTTCTTCGGCCGCAATTGATCAGTATATTGTTGATATTGTCGATGCAACAAGAAGTAGCGATAAACTCCCTGATGAGACTCGTAAGTATATAACGATGGGACTGAGTACTCGTACGACCCTCTCGCTAGATATTGCAGCTAAGGCCAAGGCATGGCTTTGTGGCAGCGAATTTGTTACTCCCGATCACGTGCGTTCAATAATGAAGCCAGTTCTAAGGCATCGATTATATATTAGTTATGAGGCCATCGCTGATGGAGTCTCGGCCGATAATATAATTGATCAAATAATAGACTCAGTAGCTGTATTGTAAAAACAATGATTCAAGAGAATACGATTTACATATCTAAGAACTATCTAATGGAGCTTAAAGCTAAGATGGTTCATTTTCGTACATTCATTGATCGTCCGATTAGGAATAAGTATGTAGGAAGGTTCGCATCTAAAGTAAAAGGCCAAGGCCTAATTTTTGAAGAGATGGATAATTATCGTCTAGGAGACGATATTAGAAATATGAACTGGAAACTTACACAGAAACTTTCTAGGCCTGTTGTTAAGAGATATACCGAAGATAAAGAAAGACCGGTCTACTTAGTTGTTGATCAAAGCTCAACCATGTTCTTTGGTTCAACAAGTAAAATGAAGTCTGTAGTGGCCTGTGAGTTAGCAAGTATCTCATATTGGAGCGTTGTAAATAACCAAGACCCAGTCGGGGCCTTTGTTATTTCTAATGATGGTCATAGCTTTATAAAAGCATCAAAGTCACAAGCAAGATCTGTTGCTATATTAAGTGAGTTAGAGAGCGCAAATCGTAAACTCGATGTAAGTAGTTTGACTAATAAGATGGATGTGGTTGAAGAGGCCTTAAAGCGTCTTAGACATGAAGTTAGACAGAATTCTCTCATTATATTTATTTCCGATTTTTTGGATTTTAATGAAGGTGCTTTTACACAATTGAAGTTGTTGGCCAATAAGAATGAGTTAGTTTTAGCTCATATTGTTGATCAAAATGAAACAAGGCTTCCAGAGGTTAGTAATTTTGTCATTTCAAATAGTATTGATGAACTAACTATTAACTCGAAAGGGGAGAAGTTACAAAATGCTTATAAAGAAAATTGGGATAAGCATATTGATAGACTTTATGGCCTATGTCGGAAATTATCGTTTCCTATATTTGAAATAAATACTCATGAGAATATTTTTACTCAGTTAAAACAGAGGCGTTTTCATGAGTAAGGCCCTCGAAACAATTAAGCATGAGTATTTTGGGAATCTATCGATTAAAGGAATTCAAGAAGTTTCTGTTGAAGTTAGTAGTGTCTCATTGTTGCCACAAACTTGGGGATGGGCCCTACTGCTCATTATAATAATTAGTTTTGTTCTCTACTATATTTATCAACGTATTCTTTATCTGAAAAAGTATGGCCCCTATCTCAGAATCTATAAGGGCCTAACTAATAAGGATAAAGTTGAAGATATTTATCTCTTATATAAAAAAGTTTTCAAATTAAGGTTTAAAAAGCAAATTAATGATCGATTCTTAGTTGATAATGGACTTGGAGAGTATTCTCAACTTGAGCAAGATGAGCTTAATGAATATATCTATTCAGCTAAAAATATAGATGTTGAAGATGAGATCATTTTAAAAAAGAAAATGCTTTTAGATATTGGAGTTATTTTAGGGAGGTATCGTGATTAGTTTCGAGCATCCTATTTTCTTTCTGATTGTGCTATTGCCAATATTTGTTCATTTCCTTTTTAAGCCTTTTAGGATGCGACAAACTTCTATTAGAGCATCATTTTACAATATTGTTGCTGAAAGTATGCAAACAGCAGCAGGTGCTGAAAATATTAGAAAACGTAAACATATTCAAAACTCCTTATTAATAATTTCATGGGTTCTTTTTTGTGTCGCTCTTTCTAAGCCTGTCATGAGTGGTAAAGAAATAATTAAAAATATTTCTTCAAAGAGCTTCTATATCGCATTGGATTTGTCTGGCTCGATGAGCTATCAAGATACCCAAACTGGTGAGACAAGACTTGATGTTGCTAAGAAGAATATCACAAAATTTATTAATGAAAGAAGTGATGACTTTCTTGGACTTATTGTCTTTGGAGACTCTGCTTACCTTCAGGCCCCATTATCAAATGATAAAAAATCACTTGTGTCACTTGTTGAGCAATCTAGTGTCGGGATGGCCGGTCTTAGTACCAGATTAGGAGACGCCATTGGACTTGGAATTAAGCGATTTCGAGATACTAAGGTTAAAGAACGTGTTTTCATCTTATTAACTGATGGGAATGATACGGGTAGTGAAGTTCGTCCTATTGATGCTGCTCAAATAGCTAAGAATGAGAATATTAGAATTTATGTTTTGGGGTATGGAGATCCTACTACTGTAGGTGAGAATAGCCTTGATACAAATACACTCAAACAGATCGCCACGTTAACTAATGGCCGATTTTACTTACCCAAAAATGAGAAAGAGCTTGAAGAGGCATTTAAAGAAATCAACTCTATTGAAGTTCAGCAAATGACAAGATTAACATATCGGCCAAAGTACGACCTCTTTTATTACCCAATTATTATAATTTTATTATTATATCTCTTTGCCATTGTAATCGTGATATCTAGTCGACACTTTAGACATAGGAGTGTGCAATGAGTGAAATCTTGGCGCTAGCTAAAGCATTTATTATACGCTTTTATACTAATATTGCTGCTTTCCACTTCATTAGGCCATGGTGGCTGCTTTTGCTTATTATCGTAGTTCTATTTGCTGTACTCTATTTACGAAGTAAGAAGATGGGGGAGCTTGGACAATATTTTGGTCGTGATATTTTAAATGCTCTTGTTGTAAAACAACGAGGAGAATACCTTAAAGATCCACAGTTATGGGCGCTAGCATTAGCTTTTATGCTTATTCTTGCCGCTAGTGGACCTAGTTTTGAAAAGGTAAGGACATCCTTTGATGAGAATGAATCTAAAACAATGCTTGTCTTTAATCTTTCTGAATCAATGGAATCAATTGATATATCACCTTCGCGTATTGAAAGAGCAAAATTAAAAATTATCGATCTATTAAAAATTACTCAAGGCTCTTATTACTCTCTTGTTGTTACATCTGGTAACTCATATCAAATTCTTCCCTTTACAAGAGATTTTAATATCTTAAATAATTTCATTACAGCACTTGATACCTCTCTTGTAACAGGTGAACTCTTGCGCTTATCAAGTCTTGAGAAAGTAGTGGCATCTTCCTTTACAAAAGATGGCCAGGGGCAAAACTTAATTTTTATCTCTGATCAAGTTGATGATGAATCGATTCCAATTATGGCCCGTGGGCTTGAATCCAATGATGTTAACTTAATTGTCTATGGTGTAGGCCGCCCAGAAGTTGAATTAGATAGCAATACTTTCAATCCTACTTTACTGCAGAAGTTTGCTTCAGTAGGAAATGGTAATTATATAGAGTTCTCTAATGATAATAGTGATATTGCTCAAGTGAGTGCTTATTTAACAAAGTATTACCCCCTAGATAGCGATAGTGATCTTCCTTGGCACGATCTTGGTTATTATCTACTCTTTCTATGCATTGCCCCTTTTGTTATGTACTTTAGGCGTGGTTGGGTGGCCGTTATTCATTGTTTTATTATTTTTGTTTGCTTCTCTCCAAAGACTGTAAAAGCAAATATAATATTGGATCCATTCTTAACTTCAAATCAACAAGGCCATTTATTTTATAAGCTCGGTTATTTTAAGAAGGCCGCTAAAGAATATGATGATCAGTATAGTAAGGCCCTCTCTTATTATTTGGCTGAGGACTTTAAGAATGCTCAGCTATATTTTTCAAGCCTTGATTCTCCTGCTGCGAGATTTGCAAATGCAAATTGCATTGCACATATGGGTTATTACTTATCAGCACAATTAGAATACGAAAAGATTATTAAGAGTGGTGGCCCCTATGCAAAGAAGGCAATGCAAAATGTTGAGATTATGAAAAAACTTGTTGCTGAGATTGATGCAACTAGTTTGGCCCAAAGGGCCGAAGGGGACGAGAAGACAAAACTCTACCGTGAGAAATTTAAGATATCTCGCGGGGCCAAGGTATTAGAGACAAATACAAAAGATTCAAGCGAATCAAAAGATGCTCTAAATGTCGATTTATGGATGAATAAAGTTCATTCACCTCTGCGAGAGTTTTTGGCCCGTAAAATTCAAATCATAGATCAGCAAATAGAAACTAAAAAAGCTGATAATGATGAGGTTGATAATGAATAGATCATTATTTTATTTCCTCTCATTTTTTATACTGGTTTTTCATCGTCATTCTTATGCATTAAATGGAATAAAAAGTTATTTGAACTCAGGCGAGATTGAGTTCTCGTTTGTAAGAGCAGGTGAAGGGAAGATTGTTCCAAAACAATTAGTTGTTTTCGATCTTTTTACAAAATATCAAAAAGGCTTAGAGGTTGATGTTAGAGTTCTCGATATCAACTTTTCCAAAGGACTAGCAACTCAGCAAAGCACTCGCGAGTACTTCCTTCAGTCTTCTGGCAATTTTTTATTGAAATCTCAGAGTATTCAAGTCTTTCCAAGTTATAGTGGTAACCTTCTTGTTGAAGGCGTTAGACTTGCCGTTACTGTTCGTAATAAATCGACAGGTGTAAAAGGCCGTGAAGAAATCTTTTTGCCTGGCCCATCTTTTGAGGTTGAAGATGTGGGAGCTAATTATGATTTTGTTGCCTCGGGAGTTGAGGAAAGCCTCACTCAAATTAGTGAACAAAATGAAGACTCAGATGCTCTTGTTTTTGAATACAAAATTGAAGCGAGTCAGACAAGTGTGGCCCTATTACCTCAAATGCGTTTTAAGAGACAAGATGATGTCTCGTTTTATTATGAAGTACTTGAAAAGGATGATCGTTTTGATCGTGGAGAAGCGAAATCTATTATAAGAGAAAAGATAACTGTCGTCTTTAATCGTGCTGGTAGCGTTAAGCTTGAGCCCACAAGGATTCGTTATTTTGATATAGATAATGATGAAATTCAAAATAGTGAACTACAAAATATAATAATACACTTGGGAGGATTTTACTTCTCTACTAAGACTAAACTCTTAATCTGTGTCATCGCTTTAGTTCTTGTGTTTGTTTTTTATCTCTATCGACTAAATCGAGAATCACTCGCATATTTTTATAATAATTTAAAAGAAGAGTATAATAATCGACGTGTTTTCAAACAGATTATAAAAAAGCGAGATGCAGTTGGACTAATCAACTACTTATATCGATTTGCGCATGATGCCAATGAGCTTACTCTGATGTCATTTTTTGAAAATTATGGTATTGATGATTCTGCTATATCTAATATTTCTAATGAAGAGGCCATTGTCGGTATTGAAAAATTATTTGCCGATCTTTTTTTAGAATCTAAGCAGTCTGAGGATTATTGGCCACACTTCGAAAGATTATCGCTTAAGAGAGATCTCAAAATGGCATCACTTAAGTATGGTAATCACATAAGTGAGCTTAACTAGTGCAAATTATACTTAATATCATCTTCTTTGTTCTTGTTCTTATTGCTGCTCCTTCGTGTTTTAATAAAAAACTAGAAGTTACAAAATTTGATCCCACAAAAAATTCTTATGAACAATTAAAGAGTAATAATGATCCATCAACATGTTTTCAGTGTCACGAGGATGTCGCAACTCAGTGGAGCAGTTCAGATCATTTTCATTCAATGAATAAGGGGACTAAGGAATTTGTAAAAGGTGATTTTAATAATAAAGTTTTTGAAGCAAATAGAACAAAGTATCTATTTGTCGAGAAACAAGGTCAGTTTTATATTTCTATCAACGGCCTCGATTATAAAGTTCTTTATACATTTGGACATTATCCACTTCAGCAATATGTTGTTGATACTGGAAAAGATGGTAAATTCCAAGTACCTCCAATTGCTTGGGATATCGAAGCTAAGAGGTGGTTTAATACTTTAAGTGAAGTTCAAGTAAATCATCCACACCTTAGTGATTCACTAAAGTGGGATAATAGAGTTAATAATTGGAATAATCGCTGTGCAAGCTGCCACTCTTCAGGCCTAGATAAGTCTTATGATTTTAAAACTGATTCATATAAGACTAAGTCTTTAAGTGAAAATGTCTCATGCTTTTCTTGTCACGGTGATGCTAGTACACACCTTAAGTGGGCCAGTATGCCTTTAGAAGATAGAGACTCTAATCTGACAAACAAAGGCTTTTGGCGTAATTCAACAAATGGTTATAAAGAGATTATTCCTGCAAAAGATGGTGGTGTGCATACGTATATTACAGAACATGATGCAAACACGACTTGTCTTACTTGTCACAGTTTAAGAGAAGACATGAGTGATCATGCTGACTTTGCTGCTGACTTCTTTAATCAATTCTCTCTGACGATTGTAAATGATAATCAGTATCATATTGATGGCCAGCAGAAAGAAGAAGCTTTTGTAGGTGGCTCTTTTCTCCAATCAAAAATGTTCCATAATGGTGTCAAATGTATTAATTGCCACAATCCTCATAGTGGTAAACTTAAAAAAGAAGGAAATGCTCTTTGTTTACAGTGTCACGATCTTTCTTATGATAAAAAGGCCCATCATGGACATGAAATCGCAAGTGCAAGTTGTGTCGACTGTCACATGCCTAAAAAGGCATTTATGGGAATTGATATGAGGGCCGATCATAAATTTGTCATTCCTAGGCCTGATTATTCTCTTTCCTATGGTGTACCTAATAGTTGTACTTCTTGTCATAGCGATATTTCAAAAGAGAAGATGAACTCGATGTTCCAAACTAAGTTTCCTGATCTTAAAACAAGAGATGAGCTCCTTGAGATAATTGGTGAAATGAAGAAGGGGAATTTTAAAAATAAAAATCGACTTCTGTCGTATATCAATAATGTTGACATGCCAGAGATGAAAAGGGCCGCGGCCATTGTTCTTCTAAGAGAGTTTCCTAGCATGAAGAAAGCCGATTACGAGAAGTTATTAAGTAGTGATTCAATTTTGATAAAAAAAGCAACATTGGAATTATTATTAAACTTTCCAGATATTTCACAGCTTCAGACGGCCATTATCGATATGGCAAAAAAAGGACCTAAGCTTCTTTCTTTCTCAGCGGTTTATGTTCTAGCAACTCATGGCCTTAATTTTGAAAAGGCTCCAGGCATTGATCTTAGGCCTCAGCTTGATTCTCTACTAACTATGTTAGAGCTTCATAGTGATGCTCCTGATAATATTCTTAAACTGGCAACTTTGTCTCGTTTTGGCCTATTTCCTAAAACACCTGCACAACTTCTTGAGGCTTCCATAAAGAAGTATCCATATTTTATTGCGGCCTATATCAATTTGGCCGATCTTCATCGCTCAATTGGTAATGAAGCACAGACGGTACAAATCTTAACGCAGGCATTGAATAAAAACCCACAGGATGGCAGTGTTTTAACTGCACTAGGTATGCATTACACGCGACTAGGAGATTATCCTAAGGCCCTTGATTATTTTAAATCTGCGAGTGACTTGAATAAAGATAATGCTTATTTTAATTACCTCTATATACTTACCTATAAACAGGTTTTTGGTGCTGAGCAGGCGCTTGGTGAAGCTAAGAAATACGAATCTCGCTATGAGGCATCATTCCTTTTTAACCAATTACTTTTTGCTTTAAGTGTAGAGCTTCAGGATGTTGAGAATACGAAGTTCTATAGTAAGAAAATAAATCGTTTTAGACAGTGATTTTGAAACAAAAATTACTGTGAAAAGTCGTGATTCTCTTACATTTTTAAGAATTTTTAATGAAGGCCATTAGGTCAACAAACTACTGTTGTAATATTTACATGTGCAAAAATGATAGGTTGTAACATCTCAAATCACGTCGTATAAACCACTCATTAATGTAGCAGGGATTGATGAATAAACATATCGATAAAGTTGTGTTGTTGTTCTTTGTTCCCCAAATTCGTGTTAATTTTCGTGTTGTTGTTATTCTCGAATTATTCGTATGTTTTTCAATTTCTGCTACACCTAATATATATAAAGGCCTGCATTGCAGGCCTTTTTTTTTCTTATTGTTTTAATTCTTTGTGCTTGTCTTGAATCATTTTAATAATTTCTAGCGTGTCTTTCGTGCGTAACATCTTAGGTGAAATCTCGTCACTTGGAAGCTCCCAAAGTTTATCTAGGGTACGGTAGAACTTAAGGTTCTTATTTGCCCATACCTCATCAACTTTACTAACAGCAGTGAAGTGAGGTGCTGTGTGTAGTACTTCTGGAGAATCAGAAAGAACATTTTTGATTGCTACTAGAACATCAGTAAAATCATCTAGCTCTTTCTTTGTGAAAGATTCAGTTGGTTCAATCATAAGACCAAATACTTCTGGGAAAGCAACTGTTGGTGCGTGAAGCCCGAAGTCTAGGAATAACTTTCCAACTTTTGCAATAATCTGGTTCTTAAGAGTTCCTGACTTTTCGATATGAGCAAACATATCGTCACTTAGTGTAATAATAAATTCGTGCATACGTGGTGTTTCATCCGCTCCATGTGGTAGCATTGGATAAACATCCTTAAGCTTTTGGAAAAGATAGCGTGCACTTAATACTGCAATTTGTGACATTGTCACAACACCGTCTTGGCCTAGGGCCTTTAGATAAGTGTAGGCACGTACCTTGTGAGCAACGTTTCCATCGTGGCGGTGGAAGTCTCCAATACATTTTGGAGCACGTACTTTCTTGTATGAACCATCAGATAACTTCTCAATTTGAGTTCCTGGAATATAGTCAACAAGTTTGCTACTTACAGCAACGATTGCATCTCCTGGTCCACCTCCACCGTGTGGAATTGTCCAAGTTTTATGAAGGTTGTTGTGGCAAGCATCCACTCCTAATTTTTCAAGAGAAACAATCCCTGCAATAGCGTTCATATTCGCACCGTCCATATAGACTAGGCCGTCAACAGAGTGAATAAGATCCGCTACTTCTTTAAAGTTCTCTTCAAAGATACCTGCTGTATTAGGATTTGTTACCATGATACCAGCAATGCGCTCGCCATCTGTTTTGATAATCTCTTTTAGTTGCTCAAGATCAATTTGACCTCTTTCATTAGCATCTAAAGTAATGATACCAACTTGTTTCCCGTCAACTTTAGCTGGGACAAAACCAGCTACTGCGGCAGTCGCTGGATTAGTTCCGTGGGCAGAGCGTGGGATAAGAATTACATTCTTAGTTTCAGCGTTACCTCTATCTGCATGATAGGCCTGGAACATCTTGATACCAACAAGTTCTCCCTGTGCTCCGGCCACTGCTTGAGTAACAAGTCCTGGAAGTCCTGTTATCGCTTTAAAATCTTCTTGGATATTGTAAAGAAGCTCAAGTGTTCCTTGAGTATACTTATCATCTAGGTCTGGGTGTGCCATTGTAAAGCCAGCAAGTCCTGCTGCCCAGTCATTCACATATGGATTGTATTTCATTGTACATGAACCAAGAGGGTAGATGGCATCATCTGGAGAAACGTTTAAGCTTCCACACTTGTCGTAAAATGCTTTTACTTCTTCTGTTGTGAAAGTTGCAATCCCTGGCGCATCTTCTCTTATATATGTTTGAGGGATTTCCGGCATGAAGAATTCTGATTCACTTTGCGCTGAAAAATTTGCATTAAAAGCAGCAATTAATTTATCGAGATCTTCTTGAGTGTGCTGGTCACCAAAAGAGACTTTTAATAGGTTTCCTTCTAGATTGTGACGGCCACTAATATCTTTACCTGCAACTAGATCTTCAGTTGAGGCAAGCATGTCACTTACTTTCTTATCTAGCTTTAGAACAACTTCATTGAAGTAAGGAGCATCAAAGGCAAGCTCCACACCATCTAGGTGTAGTATATTTGAAAGGAAGTATTGAGTGTTTTGTCTTGAAGTTGCAAGCTTATCTGATAAACCTTCATCACCAAGTGCTAAAAGTGCAGCACCTGCAATTGTTGCTACAAATGACTGGTTTGAGCAGATATTACTTGTGGCCTTCTCACGACGGATATGTTGTTCACGAGTTGATAGTACCATCGCAAGACATTCTTGATTATTCATATCAACTGCATTGCCTACGTAGCGTCCAGCAGTTTGGCGAATTTGATTCTTATTTGCGTCGTTAAAACGAATTCCAAAGATACCTAAACCTGGTCCACCATAGTTTGCGTCTAGGCAAAGGTGTTGACCTTCACCAACGATCATTGTTGCACCGGCTTTGTCACTACCGTATTCACTTGGCTTCTTTAAACCACCCTTAGCAAGTAGCATTGGGTCGATAATAGCAATTGAGAATACTTCGTTGTCACGACATAGGTCAGTTAAGGCATCAACATCTTCTAGTAGACCAAGTGAGTTTACTTGGCCAAATGCAAATGCAGCAATTTCTTTATTTGTTTCAAGTAACTCTTTTACTTTATCGAAGTCTGTTAGACCGCTTTCTTTATTAATTGGTGCCCATAGGATTTCCAGATCAGTATGTGCAGCATTTGTTTCAAGTACACTTCTATCTTGAGGATAGATTGCTTCACTTACTAATACTTTTGTTCTCTTGCGTGCAAGACGTACTCCTGTCTTTAGTGCTTCAAATAAACAAGTTGATCTTTCGTATAAAGACGCATTAACCGCTTCATAACCAGTTAGTGCTGTAATTGCACTTGAGTAGATCCAAAGAGTGTTTAGTGTTCCTTGTGATCTTTCTGGTTGGTAAGGAGTGTATGCTGTTGTTAGTCCTCTAATATTGCAAACATATGGAACGATCTCATGAATTTTAAACTGTGGAAGTCCATCACCTAAGAAGTTTGTAGGGATTTTATTCTTTTTTGATAGTTCATCAAGATTAGTAACGAGATCATCATAAGATAGTCCTTCTTTTAAAGGAATTTTTGATGAGAATTTTACATCGTCTTTAATATGAGAGAATAATTCTTCTAGTGTCGTTAGACCTAGTTCGTTTAACATCTGTTTAATTTCTTCATCACTTGCACTGATATAATTCTTTGCAAGTTCACGATTAAGATCACCAGAGTTTACTTTTAAATTTCTTGGGTCAAAACCAAGTTTCTCAATAGTTGAGTTTGATACGTCTTGTGTGTGTGACATCTGTTCTCCGTGTGTGTTATATCTAGATAAATTAATTCTAAAGTATGTATTTACGAAAAGTATATATAGCATAGAAAAAACTGGCCATCTACTTGATTTTAATATGAATGAGACTTCACTAAAGACTAATATTGATATTGTAATTGACTGCGCGCAAGAAGAAGATTTAAAAACAGAATCTCTGAATCAAGCGCTGCGCAACTATTTGCAGAAGCTCTCTTCTCATAAATTGACTTATCAATTGCACATGACAGGTGAATCCTTACAAGGGGTTTATTTAGTTTGGAAAGATAATGAATTGTGCTTATTTGATCCGGCCCGAGATTCTTCATTGAAGCTTGATTGGGCAACAGACTTACAAACTCATTTAAAAAGGAATTATGCTGTAACAAAAGAGCCGCTTTTTCGTGCCCTAAAACTGAAAGGTGGTGACATCGAGCATAATAAAGTTGTTGATGCAACCCTAGGTACAGGTAAAGACGCTTGCTTACTTTTAAGCTTTGGCTGTCATCTCGATTGTTTTGAAAGAAATCCCTATGTTTTTGGACTTGCTCTTTGGGCGTACGAGAAGGCCATAAGTTTTGAAAATGAAAAGATTTCTAATATTTTCAAAAAATATATGAGCATCAGCTATGGTCAAGCAACTTTGGCCGATACGGGAAGTGATTTTAAGCGATGCTTTTACGATCCCATGTATGAAATGACAAAATCCAAGGCCAAGAGTGCGCTTAGTCGCAAGGAAATGGAAGTCTTTAAGGACTTAGTAGGTAAAGATACTGATCAGGATCTATACCTATGGTCTTTGTGTACCAAATTTCCTTTAGTTTGCTTAAAGAGGCCAATTAAAGCAAATGAGGTACAAATTCCTACTGATTGTAAGCATCAAAGAGTCGTCTACAGCGGTAAATCGACACGTTATGAGCGCTACTTTCTTCCTTAATATTCTTAAGAAAACATAGTCTTTTAATAAAGTTATTGTTATTATTTCAAGCGTTTAGTAACTCAAACTCAAATTAAAGGAATTTCATGGATATCGTTATTTCTCCAGCGAAGAAACTTAATTTTGATCACTCAGATATCACTGTTGCTCAAGATGTAAATCTAGAGAAACCTACGTTCATAAAAGAGGCCACTGAGCTTGCTACTAAGATGGCAAATTTTGAAAGTGAAGATTTATCTAAAATGATGAAGCTTTCAAAGGCCTTGGCCGATTTGAATGTTGATCGTTTTAATAATTTTAAGAAAACAAATGATCTTGGCGCTGCAATTTTTAGTTTTGCAGGAGATACATATCAAGGCCTAAATGCGGGTGAGCTTAAAAAGAGTGAGTTAAACTATGCTCAAAAACACTTAAAGATTCTTTCTGGCCTCTATGGTGTTCTTGCTCCATTTGATGAGTTACGTGCTTATCGTTTAGAGATGGGAACTCGTATTAATGGCCAAGGTCTAACAAATCTTTATAATTTTTGGGGCGAAAAAATTGTTGAGAAAATTAATGAAGATGCAAAAGCGAATAAGTCTAAGTATCTTGTTAACCTCGCTTCAGAGGAATACTTCAAGAGTGTTAAAAAAGACAAACTCGTTCCTGAACTTGTTAATGTGCGCTTCTTAGATTTTAAGAATGGCCAATATAAGGTTATTTCTTTCAATGCTAAAAGAGCACGCGGTATGATGGCACGCTTTATTATTGAAAATAAAATTAAGGATATTGAAGGTCTTAAAAACTTTGATGTTGCTGGTTACAAGTATGCTGACTTTGATGAAGTAAATAATGAACTTATTTTTAAAAGAAAAGAGTCTTAAATATAAAGGATTAAGTATGAAGAAGTATGATGTGTACGGAATGGGAAATGCCCTTGTTGATATGGAATTTAAAGTTTCTGATGAATTCCTAAACGACCACCTAATTGAAAAAGGCCTAATGACTCTTGTTGAAAAAGAAAGACAAGATCACCTTCTTAACTCTCTTAGAGGAAGTAATGTTGGTCATTCTCGTGCTTGTGGGGGATCTGCTGCAAATACGATTATTGGTGCTACTCAACTTGGTGCTAAAACTTTCTACTCATGTAAAGTTGCACAAGATGAAACAGGAGAGTTCTATAAGAATGACCTGCTTGCAAATGGTGTTAAGTCTAATATTGAACAAGGTCTATATGATGGTGAAACAGGTAAGTGTCTTGTCATGATCTCTGAAGATGCAGAAAGAACTATGAATACTTTTCTTGGAACGACTGCAACATATTCAGATGAACAACTTGATCTTGCCGCTCTAGGCGACAGTAAGTGGCTTTATATGGAAGGTTATCTTGTAACTGGTGCGGCGGGAATTGCTGCCTGTCAAACGGCCAGAGATTTTGCAAGAAAGAATGATGTTAAAGTTGCATTAACATTTTCTGATCCTGGTATTGTAGGCTTCTTTAAAGATGGCTTCAAGCAAATGATCGGTGATGATAAGTTGGATCTTCTTTTCTGTAACGAGGAAGAAGCAAAATCATTTACTGGAATGGATTCAGTTGAGAAAGCATTTGAAGCGCTAAAGAATATTTCACATTCTTTTGCAATTACTGCTGGCTCAAAAGGAGCTTTCCTTTATAATGGTTCAGAGCAAATTAATGTTTCAGCTCCAAAGGTTTCTGCTGTTGATACTAACGGTGCAGGAGACTTATTTGCAGGTGCATTCCTTTACGGGATTACTAATGGACTAGACTTTAGCGCTGCAGGAACACTTGCATGTGCGTGTTCTGCAAAGCTTGTAACACAATACGGGCCAAGATTAGAAAAAGAACAAACTCATTCTATTTTAAAAGAAGTTTTATAAGAAGGTATTTAAATGACACAATTAAAGCGCATCGAACTTAAGCAATTATTTGATCAGGCATCTGACTTTATCGGCTCTGTTGTAACTGTTAAAGGATGGGTACGTTCGGTAAGAAAATCAAAAGCATTTTCTTTTATTGTTTTAAATGACGGATCTTCTCAGGATCTACTACAAATTGTAGCTGATGGTGGTATCGAAAATTATGAGGCCCTTTCGACTATGTTAACTGGTACTTGTGTATCAATTACTGGAAAGGTTGTTGAGTCTCAAGGTAAGGGGCAGACAATTGAGATGCAGGCGACAACTGGTACTGTAATT
This sequence comes from Halobacteriovorax sp. XZX-3, assembly GCF_043196495.1. Classification (NCBI taxonomy): domain Bacteria; kingdom Pseudomonadati; phylum Bdellovibrionota; class Bacteriovoracia; order Bacteriovoracales; family Halobacteriovoraceae; genus Halobacteriovorax; species Halobacteriovorax sp. XZX-3. The sequence goes on from NZ_JBEBMO010000001.1 coordinate 261,228, forward strand.
GGTGCAGTTGATGATTCTTATCCTCTACAAAAGAAAGGTACTTCACTTGAACACTTAAGAGATATTGCTCACTTAAGAGTTAGAACAAATCTATTTGGAGCAGTTTTTCGTGTTCGTCACGCACTTGCTATGGCAACTCACAAGTTCTTTGATAATAAAGGTTTCTTCTACCTAAACTCACCAATTATCACTGCAGTTGACGGTGAAGGTGCTGGAGAAATGTTTAATGTTTCAACGCTTGATAAGCACAATCCTCCAAAAACGGATAAGGGTGAAGTAGACTTCGCTAAAGATTACTTTGGTAAAGATGTTTCACTATGTGTAACTGGACAACTAGAAGGTGAGTGTCACGCATTAGGGCTTGGGAAGGTTTATACTTTTGGTCCAACGTTTAGATCTGAAAATTCAAATACTAAGCGCCACCTTGCGGAATTCTGGATGATTGAGCCAGAAGTTGCATTTGCAGACCTTGAGGATGTGGCCGAACTTGCTGCTGATTATATTAAGTACATGATTGAATATGCCTTTACACATTGTCGTAAAGAACTTGAATTCCTTTATTCAATGCCATTTACTGATGTTGATAAGAATCATTTTGAAACACTAGCGGCAGTTCGCGATAGTGAGTTTAAGAAAATTACTTATACTGAAGCAATTGAAATTCTATCTGCTTCAGGTGCAAAATTTGAATTCCCGACAAATTGGGGAGAAGAGCTTCAAACTGAGCACGAGAAATATTTAACAGATGTACACTTTAAATCACCTGTTATTGTTACGGATTACCCAAAAGATTGTAAGGCCTTCTATATGAAGCAAAACGATGATGGGAAAACAGTTCGTGCGATGGACGTTTTAGTTCCAGGTATTGGTGAGCTTATTGGTGGATCTCAACGTGAGGAAGATCTTGATAAACTTACAAAGCGTATGGATGAGATGGGAATGGAGAAAGAAGGTTACTGGTGGTACCTAGAGCTTCGTAAATTTGGCTCGGCTCCTCACTCTGGATTTGGACTTGGTTTCGAGCGTGCAATTATGTACATCACAGGTATGAGCAATATCCGTGACGTTATTGCATTTCCAAGAACTCCAGGAAATTGTGACTTCTAAGAATCGCGAAACGATTATATTTTTTCCGGGGCTTAATCAGGCCCCGGCATCTTTCATCTTTTCAAACCCAAATGTTAAATTTATCTCACTTTCTTTCAACAAGAATTCTCGTCCTGATATTGGAAAGGATTTAGAGCGAATTAGAAAAGTATTTAAGGAAAATGGGCGATCTAATATCGTTGCTCATTCTTTGGCGGCCTTACTTATTGAGTGGTTAATTCAAAATGAGAATCTTGATATAAGAAATTGTAAAATTACTTACGTCGCCCCTGCGTTTTACCCACGCAATTTACTTACTAAATTTGTTAAGGCATCAGCAAGGGGAGCGTTATCTCGTCTTCCTATCCCATCACTTGCGCCACTTAAGACTCGTGTTCGTTCCTATGTCGAACTTGGGGTTTACGCAGAGATTTTGGCCTTAAATGAGGGAGTTCTACTAAAGAGGATTAACGCTTCTGTTATAGTGGATAAGAGAGATGAGATGCTTAATGTAAAATACTTGAAAGCTATCTCTGGGCTTGAAATAGTGAGGGAAAATCATTTCCCTCACCATCGTTGTTATACATCTTTAAAAAGAATTATTGATTAGATTTTGTTTCCGTATTCTTTGGTTTATCACCAGAAGGCTTACGGAAGTTTCCGCTTTTTGATTTATTGCGGTTCCTATTGCGATTGCGATTCTTGTTTTGTGACTTATTTTGGCCATCTTCAGATTGTGCATTTTTATCCTGAGGCCTTCTGTTTCTAGGCCTATCATCACTATCTTTGTCACCTTTTTCATTTCTATTTGTTGGGCGACGCTTTGGACGATTGTTATTATGGCGCTTTTTTTCAATTTTTTGCTTTGGAATATTGTCCGATTCATCTTCAGTTGAATCTAATGGAATCTTCTCAATGTCCTCGTCGTCACTATTATTTGATTCTTCTTCATCATCAAATAACTCGTGCGCATCTTCTTCAATATCATCGCTATCACTATCGTTATTTAGGCTTTTAAGGAAGGCCTGCTTTCTTAGACGTAGCTCTTCTTCTAACTCCTCAATTCCAATAATTGTCGAAGTTTCTTTTGTGATTGATCTAAATTCAGTAGGGAAGCTCCATTCTTTAGGTGGACGACAACGTTTTTTATCAAATTGATTCTTATAATAGCGACGGATATAGCCTCTATCAGTTAACATTTCAAATTGTTCTAATAGAATATGAAGCTTTAAAACCTTTCCGATATCACCATTCTTAGTGCGGATATAAGATCCTTCTCCTGGAAGGAATTCTCTCTTATTTGTGTAAACATCATCTTCGTATTTGATACAACACTTAACTTGTCCACAAACACCATTAATTTTTGAAGGAATTAGGGCAAGGTTTTGATTCTTTGCCATTTTTATGGATACGTTTCCGTAGTTTGTTAAGAAGTACGAACAACAAGTTTGAAGTCCACAAGCTCCTGTTGCTCCAAGTGCCGCGGCACGATCTCTTACTGAGATTTGGCGAAGCTCGATCCTCATCTTAATCTCTGAAACAAGGTCTTTCACAAGATTTCTAAAGTCTACACGCTCTGGAGCAGTGAAGTAGAATACGGCCTTTTTTCCAAACTGAATAAACTCAACGTGTGTTAAGTTCATATTTAGATTGTACTTTTCAATGAGGCGAAGGCAGATGATTTCGGCCTCGTTCTCTTTTTTCAAATAACTCTTTTGTTCGTCGATATCTTCCTGAGTTGCAACTTTTGAAATTGAACGAATAGGGAGCATCGACTTGTCGAATGTGACTTCGTATGGGAAAGAGTTGATATAACCAACAGTCATTCCTCTGTCACTCATCGCTATTACTTTTTGTCCGTAAGTGAATTTTCTCTTACCTAGTAAGAAAGGCTGACTTTTAGCATTTCCTGGGAAGCGAACTCTTACCATTGTAAGTGTTTGACCTTCTTCGAATTTACCATCTTGCTCTTTAGCAAGTTTATCATCATGCTTGTTGAATTTATTTACTTTCTTCTTACCACCTGACTTATCATTGTCATGTGATTCAGATATATCTTGCTGATCTTGGTTCGTCATTTTGTCCCATCAATTTTTTTTGAGTAGCTTCAATTGTCGTATTATTGGTAGCTTATGTCTAGCCAAATTGCATTAAATCACAAGTTGAAGTAGACGTGCTAGTCGTGATTTAGATGAACCATTAAATGGAATTTCAAAAGTTGAGGCCTTTGTCGCATCTAGACAGCTTTGAGCATCATCGAAGCTATAGTTATTGCTCTGATTCATATGTGAGGCCACTAAGTGATGTATATTTGCTTCTCTGCTTGGTTCTTCTTTAATTAGGTCTCTTAACTCATCTAGTTGAAGGTTATTTGGCCTGATCGTTGATAGAGTTTTGGCCAACGCTTCATCCTCACATTCTTTTGTGATGAAATCAGAAAAGCTCATATTCGTTCTACGCTCAATACTACTATGATCGTGAGAGACAATGTTGATTTTGATTGTTCTTGAATCAATTGTAGCAAGAGTCTTTTCGTCATTTGATTTGATAAAGACGAAAATATGACCTTCTGGTGGCTCTTCAAGTGTTTTGAGTAGCTTATTTGCTAGTATTTGAGTGATCTTTTGCGATTGTTTAAAAATCGTAAATGAATATTTAAGTTTCGAAGGTTTGAAACGGATGAAATTGAAGAATTCCTCAATACTGTCATCGCTAACTTTATAGGACTTCTGGTCTGTTGAGACAAAGAGAATATCCTCATGTCCACGCTCGAGAACTTCTTTGGCGTGAGCTGGCTCCCAACCATTCTCATAGCAAAGAATATTTATTAGAAATTTATTGGCCCATTCTTGCAGAATTTCGTCTTTGGACGAAACTTCACGGTGGCCACCTGTATGAAGAGTGTAGAAGTGGGCCAATTTTTGCTCTTTGTAACGAGCAAAAAGCGCTTCAAATGGAATATCTTTAACTTTTGAAGAATTATCCATTAATAATCGTTTCAATCTCTTCAATTAGTTTCTGAGTGACTGATTCAAGCTGTGCACTTCCATCGATTGTTGCAATACGATTAGGAAAGATCTGTGCACAATAATCATATCCTTCAATCAGGTCTTGATGAAAACTATTGTCACGTGACTCAAAGTAGTCCTTTGGCATATTTCTTAAACGTTGTCTCTCTAGTGATTTTTCTAAATCAATTCTTAGGTAGAATGTTTTATGAGGGACAATATTTAATGGAAAGCTTGAGTGAATATTTAAGATATACTCTGGCCCTAGTTTTCTTGCCACTCCTTGATACGCAATCGAGCTATCTAGGAATCTGTCACAAATTACTACTGTATTTGGTGAATCGAGCTCTTTCAAAATCAGTGCATGTAGATTTTGTGCACGAGCACTCGCAAATAAATGTGCTTCTGCTGCAGGGTGAATATCTGTATTAGAAGTTAAAATGGCCTGCCTTAATTTTTCACCGAAAGCAGTTCCACCTGGTTCGCGAATAACGATAACGTTAAAGCCTTTATCTTCAAGGTAATCCTTGATTTTTACAATTTGTGTCGATTTTCCTGAGCCTTCAATTCCTTCAAAGCTGAAGAAGAATGATCCAGGGAAGGCCGCTTGGCGAAATACATTAGTTAGTTGCGTGATATCTTTAGTGTGTTCCATAACTTAAAAGTAACATAAACAATCAATTATTGACTACTTATTCTTTCAATTTTTATGGAGACAACCTATTAGAATTGTTCACCTTCTATAGCATCTTCAGGTGTGAATTCATCACTAAGTCCCGGTGATTCATCTGGGTTTGCACCGGCCGCAGGCGAGCGATCAAGATACTCATCAACGATTTCTCGTGCCGCATCAAGCTCGTCATAATTATTTAGCTCTTGCTCTGGTGGATCAAATGTCTCTTTTGAGATTCTCTCTCGTACAGGATCTAACTCTAGTGCTTCATTGGCATCATCGAAGATAACCTCTGGTGGAAGATCAGCAGGATCCATTACTGCATCATTCATCTGCCTTGATTCAGATAGAAAGTCAGCGTTTCCAATTGAATCGTTACCTTTTGTAATTTGACGCCTATTTTGCGCTCTCTTCTTAAAGGCGCTTGGAGCTTCTCTTCTTTTTGAAGTTTTAGTCACTGTCTTTGCTGAAGGCTTCTTTTGCACTTGTGCTGCAGGAGTTCTCTTTGTTTGTGTTCTGGCCGTTTTCTTCGTTTTTGCAACAGGAACATCAGGCGTTCCAGACATCTTGCTAAATACAAAGAAGATAGCAAATACAAATACGAAACTTGCAGCAAATGCTCCTAAACGAAACATTGTCGCTGGGTCTGATTTTTCTTTTTGTTCAAAATCGTCAATTGATGCTTTATTTGGGTTTAGCTTTTGATTTCCAATATAAGCAAGATCGTAAATGAATTCACGATCTTCAGAGTCTTGCTTAGATAGCTCAATTGCTTTGTCTGCGTCTAAGATTGAGTTCTTAAAAATATGACCTTGAGGCGATTCTGGTAAACTTTCGTTTGAGCGGCTGCGACGATCAAATACTTCAAATTCATGAATTGTTCCCCAACTTTGTCCGTTATCGACAGAAATAAAGTCAGTGTAGAGTAGTTCTAGAGAATCAAGCATGGCCATAATTTCACTACTCTTATATGGCCCGTCTTTCTTATTGCTTCTTAATATAAAGAATTGGTCGTCTTCATCAACTTGAAACTCTTTAATGATCTCTGGCCTTCTTCTTTGAAATAGAGGATGGGCCGTAATGACAGACCATTGTTCTTCCAACATGCTTTTTACGAAGACCTTTTGGTTAAATAATGAGTATTCTTCAATAAATTCCTTTAGATCTTCTTGCCAAAATGGCCCAAGTTCCTTGCCACCATCTTTGATAAAGTAGACTTCATTAGGCTCATAGAGCCCTCCTGAAATTTGTTCTTTCGTAAGTAGGTATTCAGTAACTTTTTTCTTTGTACTAGTGGCCATAAATCCTCAAACCCTGATTAGATTAATCACTTTCTATTAGGTTTATCGGAAATTTTTGCCTGTAGTTTAATAAAGACTTAAAAAAACAAAGCCGACTATTAAAGTCGGCTTCGTAAGTATTTAAAATGGAGTAGTTAATTAAAAAACTGGGAAAAATGCTGATACGATTAAAGAAGCATTCTTTAGTGTACCATCAACGAAATCTGGGTCTTCACCTCTGAAGTCAACTGGCTCAAGAGCAAGTGCTGCAGATAGAGAACAGATTGGGAATGAGTAACCAATTTCTGGTGAAAGTGATAGAGTTTCAGACTCTGTAGCACCAGTTTTTCTCTTTGTACGGTAGTACTCAATCGATAGAGCTGTATACCACTTATCATTGATATAATAAGTTGGAGCTACGGCAGCATAGTAGTTCTCTAGAAACTTAGATGAACCAGTATTTCTGATATAATTTTCATAGAACGCATATGTTCCAATCTTGAAGTTATCAGTGATTTTCTTACCACCAATTAGGTAAAGTCTATTCTTTACATCGTACCCTGAACCATTTCTAGTTGCTGCTGGGTAGTAGTAAATTCTGTTTTGTAGGTATAGATCAAAACCGTTCTTTTCATCAGTTAGGATATTCTTAACGTAAAGACGTGCTTGAGTTGCACCGTATTGTTGGTGAACTGTACGGCTTCCGTCTGCATTCTCTTGTCTCTTAGTAAAGTCTGTTTGCCAGTATGGAACAAGCTTAACTGCGAATGTCTTATTGATATTGTAACCAAGGTATAAGTAGTTGTAGAAACTGTAACCATTGATCGATTGTTTAAAGTTGTTAGAACCTTCAACTAGGTATTGCATATTAAAAGGTGAGTCTTTTAATTTTTGGTACCATGAAGTTCCTGTTGAAGCTTCTGAAGTTGTTGCAGAATCTGTTGAAGATGCTGCTGTTGAAGTTGATGAGCTTGACGATGGCACAGATACTGATGACGTTGATGTCGCCGCCATAGAACTTACTGCCACGAATGCAATGATTGCTCCCTTTAAAATTCCCATTTTTTCTCCCTCTTTCTTTTATAGACTGTAGATATTGGAATTTTTTTTATTGAATTGCAACAAATGATTGTAATTTAGTGAATTAATATTTCAGTTTGTAAGAACATGTCAGAAAAATATGTTGATTTAATTACTTTGGTGTCAAATGGACCTTATTTTGGCTTCTATATTAGAAAAAACCTCATTATAATATACCTATGTTATTGATTTTTCTTATTCAGGCAATTGTAAGAATTGCGCTCTATCCATTATTTTTTGTGCTTTATCTATTAAAAGTGGGACCTTTCTATGCTCGAGTCTCTTTTGAAAGAAAGAATTATCGAGATGAAGGTTGTAGGCCCTTTGCTCGATTTGGAAAAAAAGCACACTGTGTCTTTCACTTCTCAAGTGAAGGAGAGTTTGAGCAGATTAGACCTTTGGCCGACGAGCTTATCTCTTTGGGCAAGAATGTTGAGCTAATTTTCACATCTCCAAGTGTTGAGCATAAGGTTATTGATTACTATCAGGCCAATAGAGAAAATATTCGTTATTTACGTTTGCCTCTGATGATTTATTTCCCGCTTCTTTCACGCCAGAATATCATTGCTTGGTCGAGCGCAAAGAAAATGATGATGGTTCGTTATGACTTTTTTCCAGAGCTACTTTATCTTGGCTCTAAAATGAAAGAATTTATTCTTTTTTCAGCAACTGTTAAAAGCTCACGTATAAAGACCACAGATATAAGTGAATTACGCTTACCTGGCCTTAAGAAGTATATCTATTCAATGTTTAGTAAGATTATTTGTGCAACTAATGAAGACTATATGATTATCGGTAAAGATATTAGTGCTGATAAACTAGAGCACCCAATTGAGCTTAGAATGTTGCAAATTGATTCTCGTCAGCACTTCTTTAGAAGACATTCTTTATATGAGGACTTGAATAAGCTCTTATCTTTGGCCGAATATGAAAAGAGAATTTGCTTGGCCCAGACTTGGCCTGTTGAAATGGATGCTTTTTCTGATCAAGAATTTTGCAAGCTGATAGGAGCAGGTGAGTTATTTGTGTTTATGGCCCCGCATGTACTCAAAGACGATAATATTGAAAATTTAAAAGTGCTTATATTAAAGCATTGTCCCGATTTTTCAATTCATATGCTGACAAAAGAAATCATTGAAAATAATCAAATAGACTCATTTATTTCAAATTATAAGCAAAGACCTGGACTCATTATATCCACTCTTAGAGGCATATTATGTGAGATCTATCCTTATTTCCGAACTGTCTTTGTAGGCGGAGGACATGGGAAGGGGATTCATTCTGTACTAGAACCCTTTGTTGCTGGGGCAAATATATTTTGTGGGCCAAATGTAAAGCGCTCGACAGAGTACGATACTATTGTAAAGTCCGGGGTTGGCGTTGGTGTGATTGATAATATGAATGATGCCTATTCAATTATAAAAAGCACTAGCACCAATAAGATGGCCAATGAGTTGATTTCTGATATGATTAAAGAAAGTGAAATGGCCAAACGCAAACTTATCGCATTATTAACGAATTAAAAAAATATAATATATGAATAAAAAAATAGATACTCTCATCATTGGAAATAATATTGCTAGTTTTTTAACAGCAACTCAAATTCTTAAAAGTGGATTTGGTGCAATCTATTTGAGGGATAAAAGAATTAAGGCAAGTGATCCTTATTTTAAATTCTTTGGGCCTTTAGATTTAGCATTTATTGAAGCTTGGGCCAGTGATCTCGAATTAGATTCGACAATCTTTGATAAGGATTCATTTGTTCACGCTCCTTTTTATTTAAAATATAAGAGCGAGCAAACGCTTTGTGCAGGACTTAGTCCTTATTTAAACTTCTCTCAGATTTGTCGTCATTTTCCTGAGCTTTATAATGAGTTTATCAATCGTTTAAGAATTGAAGAAATTGATCAAGAGAAGTTTGACCAAGATTTCATGTCTTCTGTTAAGCGCCTTGGAGAGTCTTTGTGTCGTTATAAAACATTCCATCAGGTGACAGTTAATACTCTAAGATCTGCTCTTCCAAATTATATTCATGATATTTATGAAATTTTTAAAAAACATTTAAGACTTAATAAAGACCTTCAACGATTTGCTAGTTGCTTTCGCTGTGTTTATACAAAGACATTAGAGCTAACATTTTCAGATCTTGAAACAATATACTTCTTTATCCTTATGTTATCTCCTCGCTTTAGGTTTCAGTGGCAACTTGAAAAAGAAGAGCAGGCCACAAAGACTATTGAATGTTTAGGAGGAAGTAGCTTTGAGGATATCGTTGAAGAATTTAGCTTTTCTAGCAGAAGACCTTGGGCGGCTCAATTGTCGTCTTTTTCAGGGGTCGTCGCGCCTCAAAAGATCGCAATTTTTAGCTCTAATTTAGACAAGTTAAATATCGCTCATAATATCACTGACCTCTATCGCTGTGTGAAGCTAGATTATGCCTTGGCCGATAAGCTAATCAGTGCTGATTACTACTACTTTAATGAAAGTTCATTTGGTGGTGATATCGTCTTTATCAGGAAAGAAATAAGCTTGGATGGTACTTGTCAGATTAAAATGTTTAAACAATTTGATGACTGCTTAAAGTATGATTTCTGCGAAAAAGAACTTCATCAATTTCTTTTAGATAACCAGATAATTGATAGAAATGACACTCTTTTAAAAGGTAAACTGACAAATGAAACTTGCATGCTTCGTAATCACAGTGTGATTAATTCTGGCTCAAGGATTAATCTTAAGTTCAGAATGGGTCAAGCTGGTAAGTTCGAGTCTGTAAAAGGCGTCTTCTACCATGGGCCACTAAAGAAGAATAACTTAGGTATCACGCAAACATTATTAGAGGCACGTGACTTTAAAACCTTTATTTAAGTATAGGTATAATGAAGAGAAGCTACACTACAACCATTCTAAAATCACAAAGCGGTCAAACCGCAGTTGAGTATCTTCTACTTCTAGTGGCCGTCGTCTCTATTCTCTTTGCGGTCTTTCAAACTCTTGATGCTCGCTTCAAGGCCGACCCTGAAGCATGCCAACAAGGTAGTATAAATCCTCTTTGTTTTCTTAAAACTATCGGAATTGATGGCTCCAATGAGGTCGATCCTAAGAAATTTCGTACATTCAGGCTTCGTTAGACAGTTCTAACTATCTAATTTTAAAGAACTTTTTCCGTTTTCATGAAATTATTTCATCAGCGTTCGCTTTTGAACAGATTAATCTCGCAATGTGTTATAAGAAACTGTAACTCTATTTAAAAGAGACAGGGAGAACATCATGAAAACAACAATGATTAACTCGGCCGTATTGGCCGCACTTCTAATTTCAAGTGCAGCCTCATATGGACAACAAGACGATCCATTATTAAGTGAAACAGATCAAGTTGTTCATACTGACGAAATCAATATCGACGGGTTCTACAAAAAGAAAAAGAAACCATCACAAGCTGACAAAATCCAAAAGCTACGTCGTGAGCTAGAGGAGAAACACGAGCAGATGATGAGAAAGAATGTTGAGGATATGCGTCTACAAGAAGAAAAGCGTATCGCTGACAAGATCCAAAAGGCACTTGAGGGACAACTTAAGGCAATGGATGAAATAAATAATCAACAAGCAGCACCTGCTAGAGTACAAGCGGTCGCTCCTGTTGTAGCAGAACCAGTACTTCCAGAACTTAGTAATAAACTAACAATTGAGACTGGATATAAGAGTATTACTGGTGAGCAAAAAGAATGGACAGCAGGGATCAATTTCCAAGCTTCTGTTGAAACTGTTATTTCTGAAAGAGTTTCAATCGGAATTAGCGCTGGATTTATGAACCTTACTATTCAAGGTAATGAGCTTAGTAACTACAACAACTATGGTTACTACAATTATAATAACTATAATGCTTATAACTCTTATTCTCAAAATGATGAGATTTCATATAATGAGTTTAACTTTGGTGGATATGGTAAATTTTATTTCTCACGTTCAGCTAAGATTAAACCATACTTAAGTGTTGGAACTGGAATTCACTTTGGATCTTTTGAAATCCAAAACCCAGTTGATACTTTTAACGAGACTAAGCAATCGATGAAGTATGTATCAGGTAGTGCATCTCTTGGAGCAGAAGTTAATTTTGCTAAAGAATTTAGCGCACAAGTTGGCCTATCTTACGAAAAGAATATTTTTAGACTTGGTGAAGAAGCACAATACAATGGTTCAACTAACCAGAAGGCATTAGTTGACCAAGCTAGAAATATTGAAAATGCTGACACATTTACTTTAGGTGTTGGACTTTCATACCTTTTCTAAACAATTGTTTAAAAAACCCATGTTCTCATAAAAAGGCCCCGCTCAGGGGCCTTTTTACTTTTCATTGCCACTGATTATCCTTACAATATTAAGCAAGTAAAATAATTTGAAGAAAGGAATCATCAATGAAACCAGTCTACATTGTCGAGGCAGTGAGAACTCCTCATGCAAAAGCCGGAACTATAATTAAAGATATTCAAGCCCCTTATTTAGGTGCTTACCTTGTTCGCCATATTATGGATGGAACTTCAATCGGTGACGATGAAGTTGATGAGGTTATTTTTGGAAACACAGGTACTCCTGCAAAGTATCCAAACGTAGGACGTGTTATTGCACTAGAGGCAGGCCTTCATAAGAAGACTTCTGGTTACTCTGTTCACAGAAATTGTGCTTCAGGACTTGAGGCCGCTTCTCAAGCTTTCATTAAAGTAGCAAGTGGACGTTGTGATGTCGTTGTTGCTGGTGGTGTAGAGTCAATGTCAAATATGCCACTTATTTATGGGAAGCAAATGACTGAGCTTTTTGCTTCACTTATGAAAGCAAAAACAACTGGTGATAAATTAAAAGTTCTTTCAACTTTTAAACCTGCATACCTTTCTCCAATTATTGCAATTGAACAAGGTTTAACGGATCCTTTTTGTGGCCTAAATATGGGACAAACTGCAGAGCTTCTTGCACGTGAACTTGGGATCACTCGTGAAGAGCAAGATATCTATGCAAATGAGTCTCACCATAAAGCTATTAAGGCCATTGAAGAAGGTCGTTTTGCTGATGAGATCGTGCCACTGATCTATGGTTCAAAATTAGATAAATTACTTATGAATGATCATGGGCCACGTAAAGAATCTTCTGTTGAAGGTCTTGCAAAAATGAAGCCTTACTTTGATCGTAAGTCAGGAACTGTTACAGTTGGAAATAGCTGTCCAATTACAGATGGTGGATCAGCGATTCTTTTCTGTTCTGAAGAGGCCGTTAAAAAATATAACCTAGAGCCACTTGCAAGAGTTGTTGATTATCACTTCCATGGACTAGAGCCTGAGCGTATGGGAATGGGACCACTTCATGCAATGGATGGTGTCTTTAGAAGATCTAATATGACTCTTGAGCAAATGGATCTAATTGAAATTAACGAAGCCTTTGCTGCACAAATTATTGCTGTTAAGAAGGCATTTACTGATAAGAAAGTTGCTGACTTCTTTGGTATTGATAAATTATGGGGTGAAATTCCTGCTGAGAAACTAAATGTTAACGGTGGTGCTATCGCTCTTGGACACCCAGTAGGATCAACTGGATCACGCTTAATTGTAACTCTTGCTCATGAGCTAAAGAAGAGAAAAGCAGGATTTGGTGTTGCTTCACTTTGTATCGGTGGTGGTCAAGGTGGTGCCATGATTATCGAGAACTTACAAAAGTAATTAATTTAGAAAATATAGGATATAGCAATGACATATAAGAGAATCAGTTTTGAAATCAAGGACAAGAAAGCATATATCGGCTTTGGTTATAATGACAAAGCTTCGATGACTGTTTTCGATGAAGAAACATTAAAAGAGCTTCAAGATATCGTTGAAGATCTTCATACAAAAGAAAAAGAGCTAGATGGAGCAATCTTCTTTTCACACAAAGACAGATGTTTCATGGCAGGCGCAGATATTAAATTATTCGATACCATGCATACTGCAGCAGATGGACAAGCAGGAGCTGAAGCAGGTCAGACAATCTTTAATCGCATTGAAGACTTAAAGATGCCTACTGTTGCTTGTATCCACGGTGTGTGTCTTGGTGGCGGACTTGAATTTGCTCTTTCTTGTAAATCAAGAATTGTAAGTGATGACAAGGCAACAGGTCTTGGCCTTCCTGAAGTTAAGCTTGGCCTAATTCCTGGATTTGGTGGAACTTTTCGTCTACCAAAAGCAGTAGGGCTTCCAACTGCTCTTGATATGATCCTTTCGGGAAAAACTCTTAATGCTAAAAAAGCAAAGAGGTCTGGACTTGTTGACGAGGTATACGCAAAAGAGCGTCTTGTTGATCTTGCACCAAACCATTTCAAGAAGAAAGTTGATAAGCGTGGTTTCATGGATAAAATGCAAGACGCTGCAACTGATAATGTATTCACAAAGAAGATTATTTTTCAAAAGGCACGTGAATCAGTTTTAAAGAAAACTAAAGGTTTCTACCAAGCTCCTCTAAAAATTCTTGATGTGATGGAAGCTGGAGTAATGAAAGGTCGCACATCTTACTTAACTTCTGAAGCTCAGGCTTTTGGAGAGTTATGTATTGGTGAACAATCAAAGAACCTTCGCCATATCTTCTTCCTAATGGAAGGGTCTAAGAAAATGGACGATGCCAAGGGCGTTGGAAGAAAGCTTCGTCGTGGTGCTTGTCTTGGTGCTGGAACAATGGGTGGTGGTATCGCTTGGCTTATGGCAAAGAATGATATGTTTCCAATCATGAAAGACCTGAATCAGGTAGGACTTGAGCTCGGTCTTAAACAAGCTTCAAGTAACTTTGCTGGTGCAGTAAAAAGAAAGCGTATGTCTCACGATGATTTTGAGCGCAAAATGAGATCAATTAGCGCTCAAACAGATTACCGTGGATTTGAACACACAGACCTTGTGATTGAGGCCGTTGTTGAAAATATGGATATTAAAAAGAAGGTCTTTGCTGAAACTGAAACTAAAGTTCGTAAAGACACGATCCTTACTTCAAACACTTCATCTCTTTCAGTTCAAGAGATGGCAAGTGCGCTTGAAGATAACTCAAGATTTGCAGGTCTACACTTCTTTAACCCTGTTCACATGATGCCTCTTGTAGAAATTATTAAACACGATGGTGTCTCTGATGAAACGATTGAGTCTCTTTATGATTGGGTAGTAAAAGTTAAGAAGACTCCAGTTGTTGTTAACGATGGCCCAGGATTCCTTGTTAACCGAATTCTTATGCCATATATGAATGAAGCAGGATTCTTACTAGAAGAAGGTGTTTCAATCAAAGATATCGATGATGCTTGTCTAAACTTTGGTATGCCAATGGGCCCATTTAGACTTCTTGATGAAGTTGGAATTGATGTTGGTGATAAAGTTTCTAAAATTATTTATGACGGACTAGGGGAGCGTCAAGCTTCAAATGGTATTGGAAAGCAAATGCTTGAAAAAGAATTCTTTGGAAAGAAAAATGCTAAGGGATTCTATCTATACGATGAAAAAGGTAAGCCAACTGGTCCTAACCAGGAAGCTTGGAATATGCTTCCAAAAGCGTCTAAGAAGCTGAGTGAAACAGAGATTCAAATGAGAATCTTTCTTCCAATGATTAATGAAGCTGCTACAACACTTGAAGATAAAATCGTTGCAAAAGCAAAAGACGTTGATTTAGGTCTAATCTTTGGTATCGGTTTCCCTCCGTTTAGAGGAGGTCTTCTAAGATATGCAGACACTCAAGGGATCGCTCGTTTAAGAGATGAAATGCTTAAGTTTTCTGAAAGTGTAAGTAAGGCCAGATTCACTCCATGCGCACTTATTAATAAGCTTGCTGATGAAAACTCAACTTTTTACGAGTTATAGATTAAATGTTTCTAAGTTTTTTTAGATTTTTTCTAAATTACTTATTTAAAGCTAAGACTCGCCAAAGGCTACTTATTATGGCCTTGGCGAGTCTTATCATATCAAGCTTTTCACTCCTAAGTGTTCAGTCAGTTCTTAAAGGACTTCAAACCAATCGCATCGAGCGTGGAAAGCAAACTCTTGGCCGATACATTATTGATCTTCCAAGAGATCTCGACTTTGAAAAAACACAGTCTTACTTAGATGATAATAAATTAAGATATTCATTTGAGTATGAAATAGAGGGCCTTATTCGTCTTGAAGGCTACTTAGCACCTGTTATTTTTCATGGTGTTGCAAGTGAAACTTCTACGATTTTACCTAAGGCCATTGATCATTGGCCTGCAAGAGAAGAAATCCTCTTATCACCTTATTTAGGTCGAAAGATTTATGCAGGACTTGATGATAAGATTCAATTTATTTCTCCGGCCCATACTGATGTGTTCTTTGGTGAACTGCCACGCTTTAAGTCTCTCATGATTGAAAATTTCACTGATTCAATGGACCCAGATATCGACGAACTTCACGCCTGGGGACACGCTTATAGTGCATTTTCAATCGCAAAGTCACGTCGTTATAATAAACTGAGGGTTTATAGTGTTTTGGGTGCCGCTGAAGTAGGAGAGCTTAAGCAGTATTTAACTTCAAAAGGTGCAAGCTTTAAAACATGGGAACAGTTAAATCAGAATCTTGTTTATGCTCTGGCGCTAGAAAATAATGTGGTTCTCTTTTTATTTTTAGCAACGATTGTTCTTGTTACATTTTCGATTATCTCAGGGCTTTCAATTTTCTATGCAAGAGTTAGAAATGACTTTGCTTCTTTTTGGATCCTTGGAATGAGTATGGATCAGATTAAGAAGTATGGGGGACTTAATATTGCCATTATTACAGTTTGTGCAATTGCTTTAGGTAATCTTGTGAGTTTTATTGTATTAAAGCTATTAGCGCAGTTTTCTCCTGTTATCATGCCGGCCATGTTTGTTGATCGTTCATTACCTGTGCGCTTTACAGCTTCATCGTTCGTCTTCTCGTTTCTAGTGCCTGTGATTATTACAGTAATCTTCACTCTTTTTTCCAATTGGAGATTTTTCAAGGATAATGGGAATTTCATTAGTTTTGTTAAAAAAGTAGGAACTTAATGTTTAAACATTTTCTTCTATTATTTATTTTATTAAGTTTTTCTGGATGTACAGGTATGAGTAAAGTTGCCTCTGTGTTTATGTCTTCACTCGGGGCCCACCCGAATAAGAATGAGTTAAGAAGCTTTGAAAAGTCGGAAAACTTTGATGCCTCTAAGCAAATCTTTATAAACCGCAGACCTAATATTACTAAAGAGCAACCTATTCAAAAAGATGGTTTTGGTTTTTCTAAGTTTATTGAATTCTTAGGAAAGGGCGGAGGGCGCTATCCTGAAAAAACTTTGCCTTCTATAAAGCCTGATATGGAGAAGTTCTTAGAAAAGTCAGATCACGTTAAATCGATTTGGTTTGGACACTCAACGATTCTTTTAAATGTCGACTCAAAGATTGTTCTAATTGATCCAATCTTTTCAGGTTCTTCTTCTCCGGTACCTTTATTCGTTAAGCGCTTTGCACCTCCTGTTCTTAGCTTAGAAGAACTTCCGGAAGTTGATTATATTATTATCTCTCATGATCACTACGATCATCTTGATATGACAACGATGAAATTCTTTGCCAAAAAGAAAGACGTCAAAATTATTACGCCTCTTGGAGTCGGTTCACATCTTAAAAGATGGGGAATAGATGACTCTCGTATTACTGAACTTGATTGGTGGCAAGATGTGGATTTTGAAGGCATCAAATTTACTGCAACTCCCGCTCAGCATTTCTCTGGGCGTGACCAGGCCCATGAGAATACGACTCTGTGGGCATCGTGGGTTGTAAAGACTCAAAATAATAATCTCTACTTTAGTGGTGATACTGGCTACGATATTCATTTTAAAGAAATTGGAGCTCGTCTAGGGCCATTTGATGTAGCGTTTATGGAATCAGGTCAATATAACCCAGATTGGTTTGCGGTTCACTTGCTTCCAGAAGAATGGCCAAAGGCCTATGCTGATATCAACGCTAAGTACTATTTCCCAATTCATTGGGGTGCATTTTCACTTTCATTTCATACATGGGATGATCCGATCTTAAAGTTAGATGAATATGCTCAGCAAGGTGTTCTTAAGCTAATGGCACCAAAGTTAGGAGAAATTGTCTCTTTTGATGAACAAGAATATGTTACAAAGAAGTGGTGGTAATCCAAATAGTAGGAGGCCTTTTGAAGTTTCTTATCTTAATCGTATCTTTCTTTCTCTTAAGTTGTAGCTCGACTACTTATCATAAAACAGTGGACTATGTTGATATTGATCGCTTCATGGGGGATTGGTTCGTACTAGCGGCAAGAGGCACATTTCTAGAAGAAGGCCAGCACAACTCTGTTGAGACTTATACGTGGAATGAAAAAGAGAAGCGTATCGACGTTAACTTTGTTTTTAATAAAGACTCTCTAGATGGAGAACAAAAGGTCCTCACACAAAAGGCCTGGATCGAGGATACAAAAACCAATGCCCATTGGAAGATTCAGCTTTTTTGGCCCCTTAAATTTGATTACCTTGTCGTTGCTCTTGATCCAAATTATAAGTGGGTTGCTATAGGTGTGCCAAGTGAGAAGTACCTATGGATCATGTCTAGAAAATACAGCAAAGACTATGCTTCTAAAACAGTTGCTAAGGCCATCAAGCAATTAGATGAGCTTGGTTACAACACAAGCGAGCTCATCCTTATCCCGCACCGATAAAATTTCAGATAGTTAGATTCGTTTATTTTTTGATCATATGTATATTTATTTCAATTTTTCACACGATTTCTCTTTATACTGTATTGTGAACTTGTTTAGTTAAGAAAGTAAATTCAAGAAATTATAGTAATGGAGATTATTTATGAAAAAATTATTACTCGTTCTACTATCACTGACTGCATTTTCAGCTTATTCGGCTACATACTCAGGTCAAAATGAAATGGATAAGGCCCTCGTTGGAAATGAGAATGTTGAAGTTACGCAAATCGTAGCAGGTGAGAAGTATAATCTTAAGATGAATTATGCTGGTCAGCTTCAAGTCGATACTACTTGTGAAAAAGATCGTGTTGAAAATGGATCTATCGTTTTTAGCTGCATGATCTATGAAGAAGAAAACCATAAAGTTGATCTGGTATTTTGGAAGCAAATGGGAATTCAAGATATGATCACAATTGACCTGAAAACAGGAATGGGATTAAGAGTAAATTTAGAAAGAATTGATTAATAACAGAGAGGTCAGAAAATGAAGAATATTTTAAAACTAGTTTTTGCTTTAATGGTTATTTCTAACATTAATGCAAGTTCGAATGATTGCCATTATTTCTTAGTTCTTTCAGATGTTGATGGACGAACTGATGTAACACAGAAAGTTATGAAAGTTTATGAAGATAAAGGTTATACTTTCACAAAAATCAGTAACTTAAATGAATTACCACAAGAAGGTAGTGTGAGTTATATGACAATTTTCTCTGATGTACATCACTACAGAGGAGCTTATACAAGTGTTAAGCTAAAGGATCTTGTTATAAATGATGGAGAGATTGTTCAAGAGGTAGAGTCTTCTTACAAGCTTACTAAGAAGCCACTATTTGGTTCTTGGACAAAGAGTCTTTTAAGATCTGTTAAGAGAAAAGTTTCTTCGTGTAAATAATTTTTAAAAGTTATATATCTGATTATAAAAGGGCCCATACCGGGCCCTTTTGTTTTTATTAAGTTAGTTTTTTATTGCTTCAGATACAATTATAGTTGCGTCCAATAGTCTGGCCTATGAGCAGACAATGGCGCACCTACTTTACTTTAAAGCCTGCAAGCGCCGCAAATGCATTATTCTTTAATGGTGCATCACTAAAAGGTGCGCGGGTACGTATCGAGATTCCCAGTAGTTAGCATAGACTATACTTTGTTCATAATGATAAATATTTCAACTTTTCACACATCTACTTCAATTGCTGTACTTTAAATTTGTTTAGTAACGAAAATCTAAGTTCAATAAAATATAGTAATGGAGGTTACGAATGAAAAAATATTTAATACTAGTATTAATACTTCTTTCTAATTTTGCTTATTCACAAGTTAATCTTTGTCAGGAAGGCTATGATGAGGCCACTAAGACATTTGAAGAAGGTGTTGCGTCCCTGCAGAAGGGGTTATCACAAAATAGACAAATCAATTATGAATTTAGTGAAGATCGAGGTGGATTTGGCGCTAATTATAGTAAAGTTTGTTTTGAAATGTATCCGATTGTAAATCAATCGTTAAATGATGCTATTCAGAGCTTCCTTGCTTCATTAGATATATTAGAAGATACGGCAAAATATTGTAATCACGCAGCTCAAGGTCAACTTGAAAAGTTTTTTAATCAAATTACTGAGGTTGGGAAATATGCAGTTAATGAAGATAATTTGTCTAAGCAACAACAAGTTATTCGTTGTACTGGTGTAAAATCAGAATAAAATAAAAAGGGCCTTTCAAGGCCCTTTTTTATTCATTGCATCCCGAAATGTATCCAGGAACCTACTTAACTTTAAAGCCTGCAAGCGCCGCAAATGCATTATTCTTTAAAGGTGTATCGTTTTGCTTTGGCATCTTAGGCTTTCCACCAGCGCGTGGTTTACTCTGGCGAGGTCCACCTGAAGGGCGCTCATAAGTCTTTGCTTCTTCTGCACCATCTGATTTAAGAGATAGGGCAATACGCTTTCTATCCATATCAACATCAAGAACAACTGCTGAAACCTCTTGTCCAACTTTAAGAACATCAAGAGCATTATCAACAAAGTGGTCTGCCATTTGTGAAACGTGGACAAGGCCGTTTTCTTTGATACCGATATCAACGAAGGCACCAAATTGAGTGATGTTTTTTACGATACCTGGGTATCGCTCACCAATTTTAATATCTTTAATTTCACGTGCATCTTTTCTAAATTCCGTCGTCTTGAATTCTGTACGTGGATCTTGAGAAGGAGCTGTTAGTGATTTGTAGATATCATTAACTGTGAACTCGCCAAGCTTTGCAATTAGGTCCTTATCTGATTTAAGTTGGTTTGCAACAGCATTATCTGTTGTCAACTGCTCAAGTGTGAAGCCTTTCGACTGCGCCCAGTTCTCTAGCATATCGTAGTTTTCTGGGTGGATAAATGTTGCATCTAGCGGGTTTGCACCATTGTAGACACGTAGGAATCCTGCGGCCTGTTGGAATACCTTATCTGTAAAACGTGAAACTTTTAAGATTTCACTTCTATCTGAGAATAGACCGTTCTTATCTCTGTGCTTAACAATATTGCCCGCAACAGTCGGTCCAATACCAGAGATAAAAGAAAGTAGAGGAGCTGAAGCAGTGTTAATATCAACACCAACAAAGTTTACACAGCTTTCTACGACACCATCTAGTGACTTCTTAAGTCTGATTTGGTTTACATCGTGTTGATACTGGCCAACACCGATTGATTTTGGGTCTATCTTTACAAGTTCAGCAAGTGGATCTTGGAAAC
The DNA here is from genome assembly GCF_043196495.1 of Halobacteriovorax sp. XZX-3. Lineage (NCBI taxonomy): Bacteria > Pseudomonadati > Bdellovibrionota > Bacteriovoracia > Bacteriovoracales > Halobacteriovoraceae > Halobacteriovorax > Halobacteriovorax sp. XZX-3. Next base: position 281,814 of record NZ_JBEBMO010000001.1, read on the forward strand.
GACGTCCAATTGAAATTGCACCTCTTACAGTTGCATCTTTATCAGGGAATTCTTTCTTAGCAATTGCTGAAGCTGAGTAAATTGAAGCACCATCTTCTGAGATCATTGTTGCTTTAACTTTTCCATCTTTAACTGCTGTGACGTTATCTTCAACAAATTGAAGAGTCTCACGTCCAAAAGTTCCGTTTCCAATAGCGATATACTCAACATTGAACTGTTCAATCATTGCATTAAGAATTGTTGCTGACTCACGAACCTGATTTCTTGGTGGGTGAGGGTAAACAACAGTATCAACAACAAACTTACCTGTGTTATCGACAACAACTGTCTTACATCCCGTTACAACACCTGGGTCAAGTGCAAGAACCGTCTTAGGTCCTAGGTATGGTTGAAGAAGTAGGTTTTTAAGGTTTACACCAAAAACGTCAATTGCAGATTCATCTGAAAGCTTCTTAAGCTCACCCTTGATTTCTAAATCAAGTGAAGAGTGAATATAGTTTTTGTAGGCCTTTGAAGCACAGTCAACTAGTGCTTTGTAACTTGTAACACCAGTGTCAGCAAAGTGTTTTGAAAGAATCATATTATTTGCGTATTCTTCATCAAATACGATTTCTACTTTTAGAATTTTTTCTGTTTGTGCACGACGGATTGCTAGGAATCTGTGGGCCGCTTTTGGATCACGAAGATCCGCTACTTTTTGTTCATACTCAAAATAGTCTTTGTATTTTTGCCAGTCTTTGATTTCCTCATAACCTTTTCTTGGTGATGACTTAATCATTGCCTGTGCCCAGTAATCATTTCGAAGAGTCTCTTTCAGCTCTGTATCGTGTGCGATTTCTTCAATGATGATATCGCATGCTCCTTTTAATACATCTTCAAAAGTTGCAACTTTCTTATCTTTATTAATGAACTTTAAGGCCTCTTTTGCAAGCTCCGGCATAGGAAGCTTCGAAGTCTTCATTAAGATTGCAAATGGCTCAAGCCCAACTTCTTTAGCAATTTGTGCTTTTGTTTTTCTCTTTGACTTAAATGGCGCGTAGATATCTTCAAGTTGGTTGATATTTGTCGCTGCTTTAATCTTCTTTTCAATCTCAGGTGTCATCATCTCTTGTTTTGTGATGGCCTCAAGGATAAAAGCACGGCGTTTTTCACGCTCAATATATTCGTCGTATTTTTCTTGGATTAGACGGATTTGTTCTTCATCTAAACCACCTGTTTTATCTTTACGGTAACGTGTGATGAATGGGACAGTACAGTCTTCAACAAGTAACATGGCAAGTACGGCCATGATTTGTTTCGCTGTGATATCTGTGTTGTCTACACAAAATAGGACGGCATTTTGATCGATGATATCCATTGGGTTTTTTGCTGCTTTTTCTGTCGTCTCTGACATAATTCATACTCCATTAACTAAATTTGAATTAAAATTGTATAGTTATTGAATTTGGAATGACAATGGAAAACTTGAGTAAAATCGACTGGTTAACTTAAAAATATTGATGTAAGAAGTTATTATGACAAATGAATTCGATTATTTAGTAGTTGGTGATGGCATTGCTGGCCGCGCCATTTTATATTTCTTAACAAAAAAATATCCAACGGCAAGAATCGCTCAAGTATATGATGACGAGGCGTTTCCAGCTTGTTCGAGACGCACGACAAGCGTTGTATCATTCGGATTATTTGAAGAAGGGATTTCGAAGCTTGGAAATATTCTCTTTCATGCTCATGAATTCTTAAAAGACTTCGTTGAAGTAAATAGGCCATCTGGAGTTTATAGCTGCAAACAATTCTATCTTCCTCCAAATATTAAAGAGGATCCTTTAAAGTTTAAGCAATTTGAGGCCCGTTATGGTGCAGACTTTATTGAGTTTAAGAATCAGCAGACTGTTGCTAAAGATGCATATGTTATCAATCCTGACGAATTCCTTAATTTCTTTAAAACTGATGTCGAACAAATTAGGGCAAGAGTTAGTGGCGTTAATAAGGGCAAGGTTAAGACTAATATTGGAAGCTTCAATGCTCAAAAAATTATATTAGCAACAAGTGCCTACACGTCATTAATCTTTAAAGATAAGAGTTTACCAGAGGGCAAGCCTGTTAAAGGCACTTACTTTACTTGGGATATCGATTTAAACGAAGAATCCTTTGTGATTTCTCGTGGTCACTTTAATCTTATTTATCGTGCTCAGGATAATCTTCTACTATTTGGTGCAAATTCAATTGAGGGACTTTCTCATCTTCATTCTCCTAAAGAAGTGTATGAGAAACTAGAAATCTTTCAAGGCTTATTTCCTGAATTTAAAAATCTTGAAAAACCAATGATTCACACAGGAATTCGTCATAAAGGAAAGAGACGCACACCTTTTTGTGGTGAGGTTAGTGAAGGTGTCTACGCTCTAAACGCCCTATATAAGAACGGTTGGAGTGCTGGAGTTTCTCTAGCAAAAGAATTAGTGGATAGGCTCTAAGTTTTCTGAACGGTTTGCTCTAATTTCTTCTAGAACATAATCCCACATCTGTGCTCTAAGTTTAAGTGAATCAAGAGCTACTTGCGTTGCTTGTTCTTCTTTTTCAGCAGTGTCACAAAGCTGTGAAAGAAGTTTTCCCGCAAGGTCACCATGCTCGTCACCATCAAGTTCAATGTGACGAACAAGGTAGTGCTTAAAATATGGGGCATCGATATTCTTCTCTTCTAATACATTTACAAATGGTTGAAAAAGGTCAGGAATGAGATTTTCTCTTCCATAGAAAAATGCTGAAGCAACTGCACTCGGGTGTGCATTTGTTACTAAGTTTAGATTAAAGGCCGTAAATTTAGCGATCTCTTGTGGTAGTTCTTCAAAAGAGAAGTCATTGAAGAAGTTTTCAATTGGCGTTGTATCAGCACCAACTTCCTTCATCGCATTTAAATACATTGTGAAGTGATCAATATGGCCACCGTTTAGATCTTCATCACTTTCTTCACCTAAAACAATCTCGTTAATGAAACGAACGCACTCTTTGTCATACTTTGAAGGCATCCATGGCGTTGACACACATGTCACTTCACGTTGAAGGCCTTTTAATAGAGACATGAAATCCCATACTGCAAAGACGTGCCACTTCATAAGAATTTTCACATCATCAATATCGTTGATATTTGAATAAAGTGGGTGAGCGCATAGCTCGTTGTGGGCGTTTTGAATTGCTATATTGACCGTTTTCATATGCGGCCAATATAGCGTAATTTACTTAACTCTTAAAGTGCGAATTAACCCTTTAGCTTTAGTTGTGAAATAAGTGGTGGAAATCAGGCCTACTTAATGAGCGGCGTCTTCTTGGGCCATTGCGTCGACCACCTTGCATTTGAAGCTTTTGATTATACTTCTTGTCTTCAATATATTTTATGTACTTATCTAGGTCTTCTTTTCGGTAACTCTCAAGTTCTTGAAACATTTCATTAAAAGAGAGGATTCCTCCTGCTTCTTTCTCCGCCTTTGCAATCCTTTCGTAGAGCTTCTCACCAACTTGGTCTAGAACAACAAAGAGATCAATCTGTTTTGAACCTAGATTGAGTGGAAATTTCTCTTCTAAGTTTACACCTGCTACAAATTTAATAATACCGCGACTGATAACTGAACGACGTGCAAGCCAAGCAAAATCATTACCTAGTTTTGTTCCAAAGCTAGGATCAAATTCATATCTTTCCTTTTCCATCCATTCAAAAATCTTTGAAAGAATTGCGTCTTTGTAACGTGTATCCTTAAGTTTATCTGGATTTCTCCATTCGGCAACGAGATCAAAGCGTGAATCAAATTGAATTTCGCCAGGGCCGAATGTTTTAAACTTTGCGATATTTTCACTTGTCACTTGGAGACCAAAGTCTTGTAGAAATGAAAGTAGGGCCGGGTTAAAGCTCGTTTTAAACTCTGGGATATCCATAGCTGTTCCAGAAAGTTTTTCACTGGCAACTTTGTAACCATGATAAATAACTTCAGAGCAAAAGATTTGCGAGTCATCGTTATAGTCCATGGCAAAGTCGTATGGGATATTTTTATCGTGTTTCTTAGTAAATTTAGAGAAACGCTCATGCATCTCTTTGGCCGCTAAATGCGCTAATTTAGCGTCTTTGTGACGAAAGACAACAGTTCTAGAATTTGCCTGATCAAGGTGTACTTGAAAGGGAGCAACAACATTACCCACTTCGATATGGGCCTCTGACGTGAAAAGCTCGCCTGTCTTCTTGTCTTTATATACTAATGTTAAGTGTGAAAATTGATGGTCATCATCGCCGATTCGAGCAATAGCGGCACTTGAGTAGGCATTCCCGCGTGATAGAATAATATCTCCTGATTTGAGATCTCTCGGGCCTGAAAAACTATATTCAGGATTAACCATAAAGTGAATAGGAGAGTCGCCATCAAAATTTAATGTGCTAAATTTGCGCGGTACTTTTCCCTTAGGCCTTGAGGCATAGTAGGACTCAATAAAGTAGTCCTCAAGATAGCGTAGGGCCCTAAAAATATCTTTTACACCCTTAAGACATTGCTTTTCATCTTGATCAAGTTCCTTAGTACTATTGAGATCTTTTAATTTCTCCTTGAGATCAAGGCGAATATTAAAGGATGCATTCACGAAATCTTGCATTTGATACTGCGAGAATTCAGAAAAATCGATATCTGTTGATTTAATGGAAAAGAGGCGATTGTAGTAATGTTGAGTCTTTGTCGCACATTCTGCAGGAGATTTTACGCCCTTGGATACCTGTTCGTGCATCTCGTGCATGAGGGATTCAAACTTTGAGCTCTTTAATGAACTTGGCATTCGATAAGACTTCTGATTACAAGATACTAGCAAGGTAGAGACGATAATGGCTCCGGCGATCCCTGTAAGTTTCTGATTTTTCATTGTTTTCCCCCACAATTCTGAAAAATATAAATAGCTAAATAATCAAAATTGAACATGACTCAATAAATTTTTATCGGATTTTACCTTTTAAAACTTAAGTATTATTATCGGGTATAGAGAGATTTATTTATGACAAGCAATAAAAGTGAAGAAGTACATTATCGAATTTTAAATGCAGTAACCAAATTAGAAGTTGCTAAGGGACACCTTAACTGGAAAATCGCCGAGGTGGCCAAAGAGGCCGATGTTACTCGCTCACTCATCTATTATTATTTAGGTAAGGAAAAGGATGTAATCCTTAAGGAAGCGGTTAAGTATATGATTGCTCGTATCTTTAACCTATCTCAGGAAAACTCTGTTGGAATTCGTGAGCGTATTAAAATAGTTAGAAAGCAAATCATTCAAATGCCATATCTGTTAGCACTTTATATGATCAATAAGGGTGCTGGTAATGAATTGTCTGATATTATTGTGGAAGCCGAGGCCGAGTTATTTGAACTTCTAAAGAAGAAATATCCTAACGTTGATCCTCGTGAGCACTTAAAAATTTATCTTATGGAATTAGGGGTATGTCTTTACCGCGATGTGGATGATGATACTCTTGATTATATCTTTTCCAAATATGACAGCTTTGAAGCAAAGTAATTAAAATAGAAAAAGGCCTCTTAAGAGGCCTTTTTTATTTCTAGCAAAAATCAATTGATGCGTGATTGTACTGATCTGGTGGAAGTTCACACTTGTCTTCTGAGAAGTTGTGGTCTCCGCCGTTTTTAATTGGGTCATACTTCTCAACCGTACCTGGAATTGCTTGGTCATCGATTAAGTCATGGTTGCTATCAAATGCTTCTTTATAACTCTTGTACACATCTAGCATATAAACATCTGGTGACTGAGTCTTTCTTTCTTTGATGTTAAACATCGAGCTTGAAGCTTTTGCTAGGAAGTCAGTAAACTTATAAAGTGTCTTTCTTCCTCTAAACATCATTGTGTATTGGTTTTCAGTCATTCCAAGTCTATCTCTTAAGATTGAGTTGAATTGGAAACCTTCACCTGTAAAGTACCATGTTTCTTCTAGTCTTTCTTTTCCTGCACTTGGTTTACATACTTTGTAACGAATCGGATTGTTAACAGTGTTGTAAACTAATCTACCACCAAGTCCGTGATTTGATGGATACTTATCAGAGATCCATTCTGCTTTAAACTTTGATGTTCCTTCGATCATAAAACACTGGTGTGTTCTTGCTTCAAAGTTTAGTGTAATTGCTTCAGCGTATAGATCAATTGATTGTCCGCTGTCACTTCTATTGTTATCACCATTTGAACGATCTAGTGACCATGCCGTTGACCAGTCGTATCCTGCTGATACACCAACTCCACCGCTTACTGGTAACTTTTCTCCAAATGGAAGTTTGAAGTCAAGTTTTGCACCAACACCTGTTTTATATCCGTGAGAGAATCCAACTCTTCTGTTTTCAGTAAAGTAAGTTCCGCTACCAGTTGATTTTGAGATTCTAATAGTATTCGAGTGGCTAACTCTTGGTTTTGAAAGAATCTCTTGTACGTGACTTACTGGTGTAATCATCATGAATTCCCATGGAGACTCAATACACTTTTTCATATTGTAGTCTGAGTAAGATTTCCAGATTAGACCTGTTTTTTCTTGGCTAAAGAATGTCCCACATAGCTTAGCAAGTGTTGCTGAGTCGTATTGGTCTTCGTATAGCTTAGAGATTTCAGTCGTCGTAAGCTTATTTTCTTCAATAAGTTTTTTGTTCAGTCCAGTGTGATCAACTTTAATTGTCTCATCAAAAAGCTCGTGCTTCTTAAGTTCGTCAGAGAAGATCGCCTCAGAACTTTTGTTGTAACGAGGAGCTAGTTTAGCTGCAATGATATCTTTCTTTGTCACACCTTTTACATCGTTTGATAGCTTCTCTAGGTAGTTCTCAAGTTGTACCATTTCATTCATTTTCTTATCAATTTTTGTATTTGTGAAATCTTGCTCTTCAAACTTATCCGTCACTTGAAGTTGAGTGTGAAGGATTGAGTGAAAAGACTTTGATGATGCGTGGAATGTACCTGCTGCCCAAGCTGGACGAGGTGCATTTCTTGGATCATCTCCTTCTCTTAAGATCGGTGAAAGTTTAATTGCCGCATAAGTTCTCGTGTGGATATATGGCATGTCCACAAACTTGATTGGCATATCAATTCTTGCCTTTAGTAAGTTGTTTTCTACTTCTACTTCACGTGAAGCAACTGAGATAAGTTTAAACTTGTGCTTGTTCTCATTTGTTAAATCAATATCACCCTGTAGTGGCGCTAGGAAGTATACTTCTAGCTTAAGCTTTCCTTGGTAGAAAGGCTCAATTGGGTTCATGTGGTGTACGTAGTTACCGTAGTTAACTTTTGGGTACATCTTAACAATGAATGACTTCTCAATTACTAGATCAAGGTTCTTGTTAAGGTGGAAACCATTATTATTATCGTGTCCAAGGAAGCTATAGTTAACTTCATCAACAAATAGCCTTGCTCTTTGGTTGTTATTATCTTTTTCACACTTTCCAGTTCTTGAAACCTCAGCAAAAATCCAACCGTTATTTGACCATGGGTAAAGACATAGTCCACGTGTTACTTTTGCATTTTGAAGTGTTTCATTTTGAACTTCAATTTCTAGGTTAAATGGAATACGACGAGTGTTTGTGTATCTTTCGTGCTCAAGGTAGAACTTGATTTCACCACAACCTGACTCATCTAATTGACCGTCAGTAATGTCATACATTTCAGTTACTGCATGCTCTTCACCGTTTTCTTGTTTTTCAAGGTTGATTAGTCTTGCTTTAACAAATTCGTTTGATAGTGAGCTACCATTTGCCTTAAGGTTTAAACATCCATTTACAACAACTTTTTGATCAATAATTAAATTATCATTTCTTGGATCAACTTGACCAAAACCTTTAGGAGTGATTTTAACGTTCTTAACATTGATGATCTCGTCTGCACTTAGACGGTTCTTGTTAAGAGAAGTTTTCATCACATAGTTATTTCTGTGAATAATGCTATTTGTATACTGATTCATCGACAGTTTTAGGTCGTATGAAATATTAGCACTTGTTGCAAGAGTTACTACTCTTTCACCCATTGGTAGGTAAGTGTTTGGAAGAGAGTAGTCCATAGTGATTGGCTCATCCCAAAAGATACAGCTATTGTCATCAGCAGTTCTTTCTACAGTTTGAAAGTTTTCACCAGATACGTAGAAAGTTTGGTACTGTAAGCTCTTTCCAAGTTTTGAACTTAGACATGCTTTTACATGAAACGTCTTACCATAAGCGATTCTTGACTTCATTGATGCCTTATCTTCTGTTACTCCTTCTACTGTGAAGCGTGAAACAGACACAAGAGCACTTTCATTTGCAGAAGCCTTAAGCTGTCTTGCAAGTTGCTGTCTTTCGTCGTTGGAAGTGTCACTTCCACAACTAACAAGCGTTGTTAGTGCAAGCATTGAGATGCTTAGGAGAGTGATGTTCTTCATGTTCTTACAAAATGTCATATTCTTTCCTTAGGGAGATTGTATAAACTTGTTCGTCACTGTAACCATCAATTAAGTACGCTGAGTCAAGGTTTCCAAGTACAGTGCGATTAATATAATTAAATTCTGTGCTAAATCCTTTTTGTGTTTCTAATTCAAATCCTACGGCATATCCTTTGTAGTCATTTGAAAAGATTCCACCACGGTAGAAAGCTGGAGCAGTATCTGCTTGGTTTTCAAATGCTAGGGCAGAAAGAGTAATTTTCTTGTCACTCATATTTGTTTTGAAATCTGCTCTGTATGAGTAACCAGTGTTCTTATCATCTGGAACTACTGATTCAGTGTTTTTAATATATGAGCCCGAAAGCTTAAGAGAGTTATCTCCTAAAGCAATTTCAATTCCTGCATTAGCAAAGATTCCTGTAAAGTCATAAAGGTATAGACTTTGATCAATTGGTGTACCGATGCTTACAGAGTTCCCCCAGTAGTAGTCTTTGTTAGCAAGATCACCTGAAAGTTTCTTGTAGCGGTAACTACCTACAGCACCACCAATGCGTAAAGCTTTTGTAAGGTAGCTAATGTCTGCTGACTCAGAGAAGAATTGTGGATCACCTGAATCATCAATATTAAAAGTTTCTCTTAAAATTGCATTTTGTGGCTTAGCTTGTGTTGCTTGAAGGCGAAGGTAGAAGTTTCCAACCTTAGTTGCAATCACTTCTCTTGCACCAATAAACGATGTTCCACCGTTAATGAATGGAGAGATATATTGACGCTTAGTTGAGTTATCAAGAGCACCTGCACTGATCTTTACAAAACTAAGTGGCCTAAAATCAAAATAACCATAGTCATAAGTGAACTTTGGCTTGTAAGTTTTAACTCTTTCTGCTTCTTGTGAAGAAGAGTTACCTGATTGATAGCTAAAACCACCACTGAAGTTAAAGTCGATATTTTCAACAACCTCTGCTTCAAGCTCTAGGTTCATCTTTGTCTGATAAACACTTCCTTTATCAGTTCTTGAATCAAGAGCACCATAATCCGCCCCAAGCTCTAGCCCTACATTTTTGAATCCTGCTGTCTTTAGAGTAGAGCTAAGCCCTTCTGTAAAGATTTTTGCCGATTCGTTCTGTGCGAAAGCTTGTGCCTGGCTTAGTAAGGCCAGTAAAATTAAATGTTTAGTTACGTTTTTCGCTTTAATCATGTCATTCCTATTTGTTTTGATACTAGAATAGATGCATGAATGATGCCATGTGTAATGAAACAAGTTCACGGGTGTAAAAAGTTTAAACTGCTGAAATGTGGTGTAAGATACTAAATTTATTTGGTTGATTAAGTGTTAAGAACTTGCTCAGTGCCTATTATTTATACATGTACGAGATTGAGCGGGATCATTTATTAGGATGGTTTATAGAGCTAAGACTGTTTAAAGATTTGGCCTTAGCTCTTATTGAAGTGTTTTCTATAAAGAACCAGTGATATTTCTAAGGGTATCTCTTAAGGCATTGCTGTCACCGTTAAAATTATTTAGGGCATCAATAAATATCTGAATATTTAAATTGACGACGTCACCGTTTGAGACAGTTAAATTACCCGAAAACTTTATAGTGATTCGATCGCTGGTAATGAAGTTTCCATTGTCATTATTTAATTCAACAGAGTTGCCTGAAGAGCAGTGATTTTCTAAATCAAACTCGACTCTTTTATATGTTCCCGCAGGTACAGTGACACTTCCCAGGAAAGTTCCACTTGTATTTATTATTTTTTCGCCCAGGTCAAAATCGATATTATCTAGGTCATTAGTAGGATCGGCCGAGTCACTGTCGTCTAATTTAAAGCGTAGTCTTTTAAAGCAAAAACTTAAATTGTTTACACCGGCCATGGCCTTAGGGATTAGTATGTCCATAGGTGTCCAAGCGATAGGGTTGTAAGAAGAGAGTTCAATTGTAACTTTTGCTGGGTTTCCAGTTGTCGTACCTCCTTGGCCACAGTTTGATAAAGGTAGCAATAGTAAAATGAAAGTTATGGTTTTAAGTATTGTTTTCATTATAATCCTTTCTATCTTGTAACGGGGATAGTTGATAAAATAAAGTGGTAGACGTGCTCTTTGCTTTGGTCCTCGTCACCAAGTTTTTTAATTTCGTTGAGTGTATCGTTAAGTAATTCTGTCGCTTTATGAAAGTCATCTTTTGATAAAGCAACAGTATGACCAAGAATACATCGTTTGTGTGATTCAACTTCATAAATTGAATCAACAGTAATTCCCATCATTTCGTCGTGAAACTTTGAAAGAGATAGTTTGTAGATACCGCCTACGCAATCGAGTTCCTTATCTATCTTTGCAAGACCATTACTGATTTCAACGAAATCATTTCTAACAAGAAAGTCCATCGCCAATTTGATCGATTTTAGTGGTATTTTTTTAGGAAGTTTCTTTTGTATATAACGAGCGTCCCACTTAAATCCTTCTGTTGCTACTAGCTCTCTAATAACGACATTGTACCAGTCTGATAAATATTTAAAGCTTTCAAGACTCTTTGCATGGCCATCTTGATAAGCATAATTTCTCTTCATCTTTTGATAAGCTTTATACTTATCTGAGATGTTGTTTGAGTCATTCAATATGATCAAATTCAATAAGTAATTTTCTTGTTGTTTGTTAAAGTTTAATACTGAAGCAATATTTTGAGCTAATTCGTTACTTAGTTTTCTTTTCGCTTTTAATATCATTGAGAGGTTTGCGGCCGTCGTTTCTGCTTGAGATGCAATAGAGCGCAGGGAGATGTTGTTCACTTGTTTTTGGTACTTGAACATATGAGAAAGAAACTCCCTATAGTCATGATATTCAAAAATGTCTATTTGGGGTTTCTTTCTCATATCTTACTCTCTTTAATTAATCTTAAAATGTCCCACTGGCACCTTCTGCTACATCTTTCAATGTACTAACTCCATTATAAGAGTTAAGGGCCGAAGCTAAGTTTTGCGGACCAAGAACCATCACCGCGCCATCATTAGCAGTAAAAGTCCCTGAAAATTTTATCGTAATTCGATCAGTTGTGCTATAAGAACCATTGTCGTTTACAAGATCGATACTTTTTCCACCAGCACAGTCCGACTCAAGATCAAACTCAATTCTCTTGTATGTTTTACCTACTGGTAGCTCAAGTGTGCCTAAGTCGACAACGCCACCATCAATGCTAATCTCTCCAATATTGAAATCAACATTATCTTCGCCAAGAGTTGCAGCATCAGTATCGTCGAGTTTAAAACGAACCCTTTTAAAACATAGAGTCAGTGAACCAATAGCTGCATAAGCTTTTGGGAAAAACATATCTAAGAATGTGCTTTGAGCGACACTATAAGATCCCATTTGCATATTTACTCGTGCTTTTTGGGCCGCAATAAGATCGCTTTCTTCAACACAAGATACATTTAATAAAAGTAGAGTTGTTAGTGATGAAAATTGTAATGCTTTTTTTAGTGTGTTTTTCATATATCCCTCCTTTATTAGGATGACTAAATTATTCCACTATTTTTGCAGCGAGTCAATATGATACCTCAAAATTGTTAACAAAATATTCAAAAAGACCTGTGTTTATAGCAACTTATAGTTATGTCTTATTTCTATGTTCATCTATTTGTTAACATGTGTTTTGTGCGTAAGTAGGTATATTTACATGACGATAAAAATCTGAATGTAAGAGGGGAAATATTAAGAAGTCAGTTTAATCAAAACGAGTTAAGTTACATGATGTCTTTATGAAAGATGCACGTTGTAAGTTTAAATTTAATTGATATAGAGTGAAGGGAAAATGGTGCGAAAGGGCAGATTTGAACTGCCGACCTACGGGATATGAATCCGTCGCTCTAACCAACTGAGCTACATTCGCACATTTCGATTGATTAGGATATTAATGACTTGCGCCTCGTATGTCAATATTATAATTTATCAAAAAGTTAAATTTTGTGAAAATAATGGCAATGAATCTAAAACCTAAACAAAAAAAATCACATTCGCTTGAAGCTAAGATGATTTCTCATTTTAAGAAATTCAACGTTGATATGGGCCTTGATCTATCTCGAACTATGGCCGTTGCCTGTAGTGGAGGCGTTGATTCTATGGTTTTGGCGCATCTACTGGTTCAAGCAGGCGCCAAGAAACTTAGACTTCTACATATTGATCATGGCACAAGAAAAGAGATTGAAGACGAAGTTGAGCTGATATCAAGTTTTGCTAACAGACATGGCCTCGAATTTAAGACATTTAAGGTTGAACACTTATCTTTAGAGACAAGGAATTTCGAATCTATTGCACGCCAAAAAAGGTATCAACTATTATTGTCCAATCTAGCAGCGGGAGAGTTACTTCTTACTGGTCATCATCTTGATGACTGCTTTGAATGGTCACTTATGCAGCAGTTTAAATCTTCGGCAAAGCAGATTGATTTAGGTATGCCGTATCGTAATGGCAATATTTATAGGCCACTTTTTGCATTCTCTAAGAAACAGATTCTCATGTATGCTAAATTGGCCAAGCTAGAGTGGCTTGAAGATGCCTCTAATAAAGACCTACGCTACGAACGCAACTTTATAAGAAGTCTTGTTACAAATCAGATTGCTCCACGCTTTCCTGGACACCTTAAACACTATTGTAATCGCATGAATAAGCTTAAAATGATTAAAAAAGAGCTTAGTCGTGGACAAGACTTCAAGGTTATTCAGCGTCAGTGGGGGGTCGTGATTTCATATAATGGTGAAATTAGTGAGGGCATTGAGCAGGCGATTCTGTCACAATCTCATTCATCAAAAGGCCGAACTCATTCACAGTTTGATAAGCTACGCTCTCTTGTAAAGTCTTCGAGTATTGGGCCATTAAGCTTTAGCGGTGGGCTACGAGTATTTAATTTTAAAAATCATTTGGCCGTGGTCAAGAAAGGTCATAAGATTAATTTTAGCATCAATCATTCGCAGATTCCTGAAGGTGTTCCATTTCTATCAAATAACACTAATACTAAGCATTCGCTTAAGATTTGTCCGATAGCTGATAGGGATGGGAACCTAAACAAGTTCTTTTCTGAAATTAGTCTTCCAGTTCATTATTCATGGCGTAAAAGCGGTAAAGTTTTAGTTTGGCTTTAAATTACTAGGCTTGACACTCACTAAAATGATACCATTTTAATAACTATAAGGTTACAATATAGCTTTATATTTTATTAAGAATTGTAATTAGTTAGTGAATATTTGATTAATAGTTAATTTGAAAATTAATTAAAAAGGATTTTAATGAAAGGACAAAACAAAACACTCCTCCTATGGATTATCTTAATCCTTATGTTTGCGGCCATCGCTAAAATTTCTTCTGAAAGCCGCCAGGCATACAAGCCTGTGACATACCCGGACTTTGTTAGTGCAATTAAAGGCAAACATGTTGATAAAGTTGTTCTAAAGGGTAAGGACAAGATCTTAGGAAAGTTTAAGGACGGCTATGAGAATGGAGCTTGGTTTGAAGCGACAGGAACGACAGGTGCCGAAACTTTTAAAATTTTAGAAACTCACGGAATCTATCCAGAGTACGAAGCGGAAGAGAAACAAAACGTTATCACAACTTTCTTGCTGCACTGGGGACCGATGATTTTCCTATTCCTCATTGTTATTTTCTTCCTTCGCCAACTTCAATCAGGTGGTGGCAAGGCAATGAGTTTTGGAAAGTCTAAAGCACGTATGCTTTCTCCACACGATAAGAAAGTTACATTTTCTGATGTATCAGGTGTTGAAGAAGCAAAAGAAGAACTAGAAGAAGTAGTAGACTTTCTTAAGGATCCAAAGAAATACACTAGTCTTGGTGGTAAGATCCCTAAAGGTGTAATCCTCGTAGGTCCTCCTGGTACAGGTAAAACTCTTCTTGCAAGAGCTGTTGCTGGTGAAGCAGGTGTTCCATTCTTTTCAATTTCAGGTTCAGACTTCGTTGAAATGTTTGTCGGTGTTGGTGCATCTCGTGTACGTGACCTATTTGAACAAGGTAAGAAGAATGCTCCTTGTATTATCTTTATTGATGAGATCGATGCTGTTGGACGCCACCGTGGACACGGTATGGGTGGTGGACACGATGAGCGTGAACAAACACTAAATCAACTTCTTGTTGAAATGGATGGTTTTGAATCAAATGAAGGTGTTATTCTTATTGCGGCAACAAACAGAATTGACGTACTTGATAAGGCCCTTCTTAGACCTGGTCGTTTTGATAGACGTGTAACTGTTGGACCACCAGATGTTCGCGGACGTTTAGGTATCCTTAAAGTTCATACAAAGAAAACTCCACTTGATACAGCTGTTGATCTTGAAGTAATTGCAAAGGGAACTCCTGGATTCACAGGTGCAGACCTTGCAAACCTTGTTAACGAAGCTGCTCTATTTGCTGCTCGTTACGGTAAGAAGGTTCTTCAAATGATCGATTTCGAACAAGCAAAAGATAAGGTTCTAATGGGGCCTGAAAGAAAGTCGATGGTACTTTCTGATCTAGAAAAGAAAGTAACTGCATACCACGAAGCAGGACACACTCTTGTTGGTATGAATCTTCCAAAGACTGATCCTATCCATAAGGTTTCTATTATGCCTCGTGGAGGAGCTTTAGGTGTGACGCAAACTCTTCCAAACGAAGACATGCACAACTTAACACTTGAGAAAGCTGAAAACTTCATTGCTTTCCTAATGGGTGGACGTGTTGCTGAAGAAATCGTTTTTAACGAAATCTCAAATGGTGCTTCAAATGATATCGAAAGAGCAACTCAACTTGCTTCTAGTATGGTTTGTTCATGGGGGATGAGTTCTAAAATGGGACCTCGTAACTTCCATCAACCAGGTAATTCTCCATTTGGTTCAACTGCACCAAGTGAAGGTGTAGGGTACTCTGAAGAGACAGCACGTGAAATTGATACAGAAATCACACGTTTCTTAGATGAGAATTATAAAGTTGCTAAAAAGATTTTAACTGATCACCGTGATGCGCTTGATAGAATTGCTGAAGGACTAATTGTTTGGGAAACTCTTGATTCAAAACAAATTCAGTCTTTAATCGCTGGTGAAGATATTGGTGTTCCTTTAATTGAAGAGGCCAATAACCAACAAGCACCTTCTCAAAAAGCAGCAGGTGAGTCGACAATTTCTAAACCAATTGACGATCCAAAATTAGCATAATCTAAAATGACTAAAATATCTTTTTTAGGGGTAGTTAACACTACCCCTAATTCATTCTCTGATGGCCACTTAAATCTCGATCAAGACTATCAAATCAAACAATTAGAAAAGTTTAAAAACGCCAATTACGGTATCGATATTGGTGCTGAAAGTAGCGCTCCATTTAATGATCCTGTCTCCTTACAAGAAGAATGGGCCAGGCTTGATTCGTATTTGTTCCAGCACCTTAAGTATCTAAATGAATTTAAAACGATTTCAATTGATACCTATAAGCCTGAAACAATGAGGCTGTTCTTAGACAAGTATGCTAAAGAGTTTGAACGTATTATCTGGAATGATGTTTCTGGTGTTATCGACGATAAATGTATAAAACTTTTAAAGGATTATCCAACGATTGAGTACGTCCTTTGTCACACTCTCGTTCCTGGCCGCGATAAGACTCTTGAGCATATGAATTACTTGGATCCTAAGCTCAATGCTGACTCTATAAAGACTTTTTTCAAGCAGGCAATGGATAAGCTTCAAAGCTCAGGCATAGCTTCTGAGCGAATCATTTTAGATCCTTGTTTTGGCTTTTCAAAAACCACAGATCAAAATCTAAATCTATTAGATGAATTACATGAGATTCAAACAATATCTAAGCGTTGGCTCATTGGCATTTCCAAGAAGTCTTTCTTGCGTCATCTTATTAGCTTAGAGCGCCCAGAGATTCGAGATGATAAACAGGCCTTACTGGCCGCGAGTGAAGGTCCGCACTGGATGTATCTTGGCCAGTTTGCACGTGATTTCAACGAGGTAGATGATCTTATTTTCCGTGTTCACGAGGTTGGAAAAATTACAAAAATTACGTAAATACTCGTGTTTATCAGCTTTTTGGCCTATATATATGAACATTATTTTATAAAGGGCCAAAATGAACAAATTAAAAGTATTATTTTCTATTACTTCACTTTTTATTTCATTCAATGCTTTTGCATATCTTACGCCAAGTATTTCAGATTTAATTGATAATATTGATAAGGCCATTTATGGTGATCTTGATATCGTTGATGTCAATGCAGGAACGTTAATGCATTCTCCTGCAGCAAAGATAAATGCTCATTCGAGTGCTATTGTTGTTAATCGTTGGAGTTTAAACGAAGTAATTAGCGGTAGGCTATTTTCTATAACCGGTTCTGATTTCACAAAGAATGCACGTCTTTGTGAGGGGGAAGAGAAGTTTCTTGACCAGAAAGCGTATGGAAAGTGTAGCGCTGTTCTTGTTGGGCCAAAGCAGGTTCTAACGGCCGCACATTGCATTCAAAATGTTCAAATCGCTTGTGATCGTAAAAGCTTTATCTTTGATGCACGTGAGGATCTTGGAAGTAGTAATGCAACTCAATACTTTGTGAAATCTCAGGTATATAATTGCAAGAAGATTCTTGCCTATAACCAAAGTCGCGATAAGACATTTGATTACGCACTAATTGAGCTAGATCGTACAGTTGAAGGTGGTAGAAAGCCTGTGGAAGTAGAAGAAACTAAACTTGAAGTTTCAGATGAAGTCTATATGATTGGTCATCCAAACGGTTTCTTATCAAAGTATTCTTATAATGGTTTTGTCAGAGATATTGATCCTTTATTTTATATCACTAATCTAGACGCTTTTGGCGGCAATAGCGGTGGGCCAGTATTTTCAAAAGAAAGTAATAAGATGGTTGGCCTTCTTATTCGTGGCCATGATGATTTTGAGTGGGATACTAAAGCTAAATGTAACCGCGTTGTTCACTGCCAAGAAGATGGTTGTGATGGGGAATATGTATTAAAAATCAATGCCATTATTGACGATATCGAAAAGGCCCGTAATAATTAAGAGATGAAATTAGGTCACATCGTTTTATTTAGCTCAAATGCTCATTTAACTTCCACTTTTTTAAGTGAAGTTTTTGATCTTGAAGTTGAAGGAGCGTCTGACTCGGTTGTTGTCTTTAACGATGAGTTACGTTTTCTCGTGGTTGAACGTCCTAAACTTGCCCAAGTTGGTAATAATATCGTTTTTGATTTTGTTGTTGATAATTACGATGAGTTAATTGAGCTACAAAAGAAGGTTGAGTTCGTAAACTATCGACTAGAAAGCTCTGGTGAAAACCTTAATATTCTCTCTAATGAAAAGATACCTGAAATACTTGTGCATGAAGGTGTGCAATTCTTCTTTATAACTGATCCAGACAATCGTCGCTGGAAAGTTACCTTAATTGAGTCCAATTAAATCAAGCCTAATTTTTTTAAGCTAATTTAAATTTTATTTAAGTCACAATTCTGACACCTTTTACTTCGCAATTTGGCCCTAGCGTGTGTCATTTTGACAGGTAAATGCTGGGATGTAGCTGATATCGTAAGATGAACAATTGGCACGGTTTGTGCTTAGTATATAGTAGTTGCCTCAGGCAGGATGCCACAGGCCTTTCTTTATATAAGATATATAAGATCAAAGAACTCAAGGATTGAGTATGCGACTTTTAGTACTTGCTTTGGCCGCCTTCAGTGCGGCCAATATTTCGGCCGATTTTATCATTAAATACAAAGATGGAAGTGTCGAAAAATCAAAAATTAATCCAAGCTCACAATTTTCTTCATTCGCTTTAAGTGACGACGTTGAATACGTGGAAGAAGATTTAAGGCTCTTTGCTAATGGTGGAGAGTACAACGACACTTACTATCCTAGTCAGTGGCACTTCACAAATTACCTCGACAATACTTTCTATCATGCACGAGAGTATGCAACTTCTGAAACAGATACGAGAGTTAATGTAGCAGTTATTGATACGGGGATAACAGACCATTTTGATCTAAATACAAATGTGGTAGGTGGTTATGATTTTATATCCGACTCTGATAATTCAAGAGATGGAGATGGCCGTGATGCAAATCCAAATGATGAAGGGGATTATGGCTCTGCTACTACTGCATGTAATTCTGGAACAAATGCATCAACGTGGCACGGTACACACGTAGCAGGAATTATTGGAGCAAGCTCTAATAATAGTTATGGTGTCGTTGGGGCCGCCAAAAACGTTAATTTAGTGCCACTTCGAGTTTTAGGAGCATGTGGTGGTCTTACTTCAGATATTGCTGATGCTCTGAGATGGGCCGCTGGCGGTAGTGTTTCCGGAGTCCCGGCCAATCCTTATCCTGCCCGTGTTGTAAATATGTCTTTAGGTGCACGTGGTAGTTGTAGTCGTTACATGCAAGAATCAATTGATTTTGCGCGCTCTAAAGGTGTTGTGGTTGTGGTTGCAACTGGAAATTCAAATGCAGACGCTTCTTTTTATACACCATCAAATTGCCGTGGAGTTTTAAGAGTTGGTGCCGTTGCAACAACACGTGCTCGCTCTTCCTATTCAAATTATGGCCGTATTGTCGATATTGCTGCTCCAGGGGATAGTATTCTATCGACTGTTAACAGTGGACAATCAACACAAGGAACAGCTGTCTTTTCAAGAATGAATGGAACTTCAATGGCCGCTGGCTTTATATCAGCAACTGCCGCAATGATCTTTCAAGCAAATCCTTCTTTATATCCAGATCAGGTTAGAGATATCATCACAAGAACAGCTGTTGATTATTATTGCGATCGCAGCTCTTGTGCAAAAGGTGCTGTCGATGCATACGAGGCAGTATCTCTAGCATTTTCGACAACTCCTAATGCAAGTTTCCGTTATAACGATCCCGTTCTAGTAGGTGGAACAGCTGCTTTAAACGATAGCTATAGTAGTGGCAAAAGTGGTGGAGGAGCCTGCGGAACGATTGAAGATGTTAATAATAGTGGCAGCGGTGGAAATATGCTAGCTGGACTTCTTTTGATTATGGCAATTGTCGTAGCTCATCGTATTAAACTTATGAGGCCTTAACGGGACTGCATTCGACTTCAATATTATTGTCGACTATTTTACAACTATCAACTTTATAAATTTGAGCTCTCGAAGAGTGACCATCTAATTTAATAATGGCATTCCTTGGAATCTCTTCCTTTGTTAAAAGCTTTAAGTGTTTATGATCTTTTTCAACGACACGATAACCTTGAACAACATCACTTATTTCAAATACCTCTATAATATCTCGACCGAGTCTATTTTCATCATTGATTATTTTATTAATCTGGTTAATCACAACATCAAAGCCTTGTTGTTTGAGTACAAAGAGATCGATACCTTTGCGTGCGGCCTCCTCTATTACTTGGCTGTCATTTTCATTTGTTACTAAGATAAAACTCATTTCTTTATCAAGTAATGAAATCTCATCGTACAATTCAATTCCATCCATCTGTGGCATCATATAGTCGCAAATAATATAAAGCTTCTCTCCGCGATTAAGCTTAATTGTTTGTATATCTTCAATGGCCTTAAATGGATTAGTGTGAAAACGAACATGTGAGTTAAATGTGTTCTCGAGGCTAGTGGCAAGGAGCTTGGCAGTTTCGTAGCAGTCGTCAATAACCATGATATGCTTTTTCATAGGAACAGTATAATTGACTTAAGTGCTACCATAGGGATAAGTCGTCTAAATTTAGCTTAATTTAGATTAAGTAAGACGTTATTTAAACAGTCTGTAGGCCTATTAAGACCTACAGTGATACCTCTTGAATTTTGTAACCTTCACCGTAAACACTTCTGATGATAAAGTTAGAATTTTTGATCTTCTTTCTAATTGAACTTATATAAGTATCAATCATGCGATCGTTAACCTTATGATTATCAGGAGCGATATGATTGAGGATTTTCTCTCTCGCCAAAACATTTTGCTCATTTTTTAGAAGTAGATGAATTATTTTGAACTCTGAAGATGTAAAATGAATTCTTTCTCCACGTATTTTAACTTCTTGAGATGGGATATTAAGAGCAATGTCGCGGTAATTAATCACTTCAAGTGCATTCTCATTGTTAACAGACTTAAGAGTTGTGCTAATAATGCTTTTAACTTCTGAAGGCTCAAATGGTTTACTGATAAAGTTTATGCCACCAAGTTGATAACCAGTTACTCTTGTATTCACATTATTCTTTGAAGAAATGAAAACAATTGGTGTATCTTTAAGTTCATCATTCATTTTTAATTGCGAGCAAATTTCAAATCCAGATTCATTTTGTAATAGTATATCTAAGAGGATTAGGTCTGGCTTTTCTTGCCAGGCCGTCGCAATGGCCTCATCCTGATTACTTGCTTCAACGATATTATAATTACTTTCTAGTAGCGCCCTAAGCAGGTCTCTAATTTCTTGATCGTCATCGATTATTAATATTTTTTTCATGAATAACTCCTTTATATTCATGAATATAATGTATAAATATATCAAAAAATCTTCAGCTTAATTTAGGTAAACCTTATATAAAATTCTTAAACACTTGTTTTTAAATCTTCGTTATTTGCAAAGCTTTGAATATTATCAAAAATGAGCTTGGCCATATCAGAACGTGCAACATCATTTGCTGAACCAATATGTGGAAGAATGAAGATATTGGATAGTTCTCTTAAAGGAGAGTTACTACTTAGTGGCTCGTTACAAACAACGTCAAGACCTGCCTGTGCTTCTTCATTATTTTTAAAGAAGTCATACATTGCATTTTCATTTATAATTTCACCTCTTGCCGTATTAATTAGAATTAAATCTTTCTTCATTAATTTAAAGGCATCGTGACCTAAAAGCTCATGTGTTGACTGACTATATGGACAATGAATAGAGATGATATCACTTTCTTTTAAAAGTGTTTGAAGATCAACATAAGTTGCATTGCACTCATTTTCAATTTGATCTTTCTTGCTTGGGCCAGTGTAGAGAATCTCTTGGTTAAATGCGCCCTTACACATTTTTGCAAATTGAGTCCCGATTCTTCCTGCACCAATAATTCCATGTTTTAAATCAAATAAAGATTTTCCAATAAAGCCTGCTGGCTCCCATGTTTGCCATTCTTTATTAATTACATTTTGTCTTGCTGCTTCAATTTTTCGTGCACTACAAAGCATCAGTGCCATCGCAAGCTCTGCCGTGGCCTTTGTGAGAACATTGGGCGTGTTTGTGACAGCAATATTATTTTTTCTACAGTAATCAATATCTATATTATTAAAACCAACTGCATATTGAGAGATGAGTTTAAGTTTTGGAAGTTTTTCTAAAGTTTGTGCATCAAATTTATTGCTCAGCATTGAGATAATAACATCACAATCCTTTGCATTTTCGACTATGTCATCTTGAGTGATTGTTCCATGTTTTAAACGATCCCAAATTTTAACTGTATGGCCTTGTTCTTTTAAATCTTGGAATAGGGGACCTTTGATGACATCTGTCGCAAATATCGTTAAATGACGCATGACTTCCTCTGCTGTATTTGAGTTCTTTATACTATATAGTATTTGTTCTATGTAAGACGTTGTAAGCTATCTTCATTTTACATATGCAATCTACATTTTAAAATAGATAATAGAGCTTAAATTTAATCAAAATATATTTCATTGGAGGAAATTTTGAAAATATTAGCAAATATATTAGCAGTAGCACTTTTATCAAGTGCGACAAGTGCTGCAACAATCGCAATTATTGATTCTGGTACAGATATGATGCATGAGCAGATTGCTCCAAAAGCATGGATTAATGAACTAGAAATTCCTGGTAACGATCGAGATGAGGACCGTAATGGTTATCAAGATGATGTCTACGGTTGGAACTTTGCAGAAAGTAATAATCAAGTTATCGACTATAAGTACCTTGGTACTTTAAATGATGACATGGTTAAGTTCTTTGAGCTTCAAGAGAAGTCAATGAGAGGAACAATTACTGAAGAAGAGGTTACTTGGATAAGAACGATTGTAAAAGACGAAGACTTCATTAAGAGAATGACTGTGTATGGAAACTTTATGCACGGAACACACGTCGCTGGTATCTCTGCTGAAAAATCTGATGATGCTAAAATTCTTGCAGTTAAGCTTATTCCAACAGAGGTTAAGCTTCCTGGTCAAAAAATTGCTGTTTATTCATTCTTAGGTGGATTTGTTGAAAAACTAATTAAGGCAGGAATTGATCAACTTGCAAAAGCACAGACTTCAACATTTAACGAAATTGCTTACTATATCGCAGACCATGGAGCACGTGTTGCAAATGGCTCTTTTGGTACAGGTTACCCACAAGCAAAAATGATTGTTGAAACTGTAATGAAGACTTTTTCAAAGAAAGAACCAAATCCAGAAACGGTTGATATGTATGCGAAGTACTTTCTAAGTGCTCTTGTTAAAAACTCTCAATCAATGCTTCAGGCTGCTCCAAATACATTATTCGTTTTTGCAGCAGGTAATGATGGCCTTGATAATGATGTTTTCCCAACTTCACCAACAAATATTCAAGGTGATAATGAAATCTCTGTCGCTGCAACAATTGACTACGATCAACTAGCTCCATTTTCTAACTACGGTGCGAAGATGGTTGATGTTGCTGCTCCTGGTGTAGGAATTCTTTCTAGTGCTCCAGGAAATAAATACATTAAAGTATCAGGAACATCACAAGCAGCTCCATATGTTGCTGGTGTTGCAGGTAAGGTATTTGATATCAATCCTGAACTGACGCCGCTACAAGTAAAGAGAATTATTCTTGAAACAGTTGATGTAAAAGGCTTCCTTGCTGGAAAAGTAAAAACATCTGGTGTTGTGAACTCTGAGCGTGCACATCGTGCTGCTGTTTTATCTCTAACAGTTTCAGTTGATAATGCAATTGCATCAGCGAAAAATGAAGTTTTAGATATGGAGTCACCTCGTCTTGAAAAAGGTGTAAAGAAGCCTATTTATATTGAAGGCTCAATTCTTCCACTTCCATCTAACTTTGTTATGT
This sequence comes from Halobacteriovorax sp. XZX-3, assembly GCF_043196495.1. Taxonomy (NCBI): domain Bacteria; kingdom Pseudomonadati; phylum Bdellovibrionota; class Bacteriovoracia; order Bacteriovoracales; family Halobacteriovoraceae; genus Halobacteriovorax; species Halobacteriovorax sp. XZX-3. The sequence continues at coordinate 305,264 of NZ_JBEBMO010000001.1, forward strand.
CAAAATAATTAATAAAAAAGGCCGCTTTAAGCGGCCTTTCTTTTTCTTATAATGTTTCTTTTAATTCTTGTATTGTTCCTCTTTTGGCCGTTCCAAAATCCGGTGTCTTTCCCTTTTGCTCAAGCTCTTTTTTCTTAAGTCCTTTCATGTAGACGACAAGACTTAATTGATTTTTACGAGTAGGGTCTTCTATTTGATTGATGAATGTTTGTACTAAATCAAAGCCATACATTGCAGGCTTGCCCATCACAAGGTTTACATCCCATTCAATTCCTTGCTTGTCTTCATTAGGATTTGTTTCATAAGAGTATTGAATAAGTTCCGTACAAACGAAACGAGAATACGAATTTCCATTGAATGAATAATCATACTTCTTTCCAATACTTTTAAATGTACGCTCTAGTGCAAGCGCCTTATCTTTCTTTGTTAGGTTAGGTCGAAGAATAACCAAATTATCCCAGGCCATTGATGGACCTAGTTCCATAAAAACAACACCTGGCTTTAGTCCTTCAAGTGTTACATATGGCCTACCCTGTTTTTCACTATCTTCATATTCTTTCATAGACTCAGGATATTTCTCTTTTAAATACGACATATAGTCCTGGCATTTCATGAATTCGCTAACGCACCTTTTTGCAAAAACTTCATTTGTTTCTATATCGTCTTTAAAGTAATTATTAAATTTAGAATACTTTCCAATAAACATTAGGCCATGGGTCCAGTTACCTTTAAATACGAGATTAGATAACTTTCCATATCGTTGGATTGCACCAACGTCTCCTGGTTCAAATTCTGCCTCAGAAATTTTCTTGAGCTCATCGACTTTTATTGCATGCTTAATAGGCAGGGCAATATAGCTAAAACTTTTTAAAATAAATTCTTTAATATTGTAGAAGATTGTATAGCGGCCAGCATTCCAACTTGTTTCTCTAAGTAAGCTTTTAAATGAAGTTAGCTCTTGGCGAGATTCTTCAATATCATTTTCAATATCTTCAACAAGAAGCTTTAGGCCCTTATCGTTACCTGCAAGCTTTAACACTTCATCGTCGAGATTGTGAAAATCTGTGATTGTCGCAGCTTTAATGTATCTCAGTTGATAGCGATTATAAGGAGCTGAAATATGATTTCTGCCTGTCTGATTATTTACACGATTGGAGTCGCTTAATTGACGTTTTGTTTCTTTGAAATCTGCTTCAAAATGTTTCGACTCGTAATTTATATCTTCAAAGTCATCTGAAAAGACTGAGATAAAGTTTTCTCCTGACATCATCATGTAGTTCATAAGAGACAGCATTGCTTTGTACTTGGAAGTACGAATTCTTATAAGCTCTAGTGCCTTGGCGTTATTCTTCTTTCTTATATGATGAGTGATTTTTTCTACTGCTTCATCATGTACATGTAGTAAGTAGTCGAGTTGTTCGTAGGCCGCTATTAATTCCAGTCTCTCGTGGTAGCGAACAATATAACGTGGAGTAAAAGTTGTTTGATAGGCAATGTCTTTTGTCTCATAAACGAAGTCCATCAAAGCAGCTTGAAGCTGCTTATCATATGAGGCCGCAGACTTTTGAAAGTCTAAACTATTATATTCTTTTGCCTTAATTGTTAAAGGCAGTGACGAGGCAATTAGTAGCGATATAAATAGAGTTTTCATTCTCTCTTTATAGCAAATTTATTTGAATAGCAGCTTTGGCCTGTAAAGCTTACAGACCAAGTATTAATAGGTTAGTCACTTACCATTCGTGATGACATTGTGGCGGTAAAGCCCATTAATCCAGTTACTTACATCACTTTTGTAGTTATTTGAGAACCTGCGATCACTTAGGCCTCCTGGTAAGACTGTGTAGACGTCTGCTTGATTGTGGTCAGTAACCATTTTCCATGAAGGTACAAAAGAAGTCGTCCTACCATGGGCCTCATAGACTGCCCCTTGGGTAATGGTCGATCGGTTGCCTGGTATTTCAACATTATCAATATCAAAGCCTAGGAAAGCAGGGAGTTTTCCATCAAATAAAATATGCTTCATCTTATAACGATTCTTATCACCCCAGCGCATATTCTTTGGAGCTTGGTGCTGACTTTTTTCTAGTGCTTTTTGAATATAGTGTTCTTTTTCTTTTTTATCTTTAAACCAAATATGGTCAATATCATTTGTTAGGAAAATACGATCAAATAAACCGTAGAAGTCAGCGATAATTGACGTTTCATCCATACAATAAGTTGTGACTTGTTCTCCTAGAAGGTGATCACTAAAGAAGTCTTTAAGTAGGGTGCGATAGAAATCTTCAAATAAAGTTGCTTCACAATTGTCGACATCATAGTTGCGCTTCCAATTTATTAGGCGTTGGCCTATCTCATTCTTTTCAAAGACTGAATGAAAAACGTTAATATAAAGATCTGCTTGTCTTGAGAATGTGTCAGATTGCATCTTTTTAAACATTTCAACGTTATGATCCTTGTTGCCAATCAATAGCTCTTCAATTCTATCTTTTCGATAAGATGCCATCGGCGCATTGATGGCCGTTGGGAATTGCTCATGCTGAATTCGATTATTAGCAGTTGCAATTATTTTAATATCAGGGTTTTTGTAATGATATAGTTGATTGCCTTCATGATAACCTTGCCAGATATTTTGCTTAAAATAACCTTCAACAGGGTATAGGCCAGAATGGGCCCTCTTTGGAAGTACTCCAGATTGATGGTAACCAATATTTCCGCTTGAATCTGATAATAGCCAATTACAGCTAATGGCCACATTAGAAACACATGCGAATAAATCATCGACATTTTTTGCGTAGAGAAGATCTATGATGGCCTTTAGTGTTTTTGCGCCACCTCTTTTTCGACATGACCACGCCATCGATAAGTAGTGTCCATCAGTTATGCTCTCTAGCTCACTATTGACTTCAAGAAAGCCAGCATGAGTTTCACGCATATATATTTCGACATCTTCTTTCTTCTTTCTTTTAATGAGATCTCTTCTTATTTTGAAATCAAATAGGTTTGATTCAAATCGATACTTATTATCACGGACCTCTTCTATGAAGTGATCTACCATATCCATGAAGCCGTATGTGAATGAAAAGGCCGTATCATCACTTCTTCCCATAACAAATCCTGGTACACCAGGCATAGAAATTCCAAAAAAGTTACCAACATTTTTTATATTGGCCTTCATTTCATACCAAATTGCAGGAAGTCGATTACATTCTAAATGCGGGTCACAGGCATGTATTGCATGTCCCTGCATATTTGAAACCCAGTTATTTGAAGCTTGAATCTTTGGAATGTTTTTTAAAAATTTATAACTTTCAGGAATAAGTGGATTGTAGATTCTAACTTTATTAACAAGATTAACTTCACTATCTGTAATTGTATCAAGAGCACCTTTGGCCAGTGACTTAATTCTTTCGACCTGTGTTTGTTGATCATTTTTGTCATCTAATTTTTGCGCGTTCTGTAGTAATTGAATAATTAATTTCTCTAGATCCTGTTGCCCTTGGGCCAGTCCTAGAAAGCTCATTGCTTTAATTGTTAGGATTGTATCACTTATTGTCCACGCACTTGGTTTATGGCCAAGAATTTTGAATTCAAAGGGATAAGCTTCGTGAATGGCCTTATTTATCCCATCTACATAGTGTGTTAATAAGCTATTTGTTTCTTCATCAATATTTTGTACTTCTTCTTTAGCATAGTGATTAATACCCAACTCACGCATATACTTATCAATTGCAAAAGTTTCCTCACTATCTTTAATGCACTCACACAAACGACCTTGTGCGATTAGACGCAACATCTCCATTTGCATTAAACGATCTTTGCCGTGATAGTAACCTTGAGCGAAGAGAAAAGAGTTGACGCTCTCGCATGAAATCTGTCTAGTGACATTATCTAAAACATCTGAGGTATAATCTAAATTAGGTTTTTCCATATATTAATAATGACACGTTTAGCGTTTCCTAAAAAGGAATTTTTTAGGATATAATATGTAAAATTACATTCAAGGATTATTTTATGACGACAATTGATCAAGGCGTAGATCACTCGAAGATTCCAGATTTAGAACACAGAAATTTTAGAAATGATGACTTTTGGAAACAAATTCCTGCTTGGGAAAATGTTACTAGAGGTGAGTTCTCAGATCATATGTGGCAACTTAAGAATTCGATTCGAAAAATTGACCAAGTTAAAAAAGTTCTTGGTGATAAAATTTCAGATGAGTTTTTTGAAGACCTAAAGCAAGGTCAACATATAACTCCAATGAATATTCGTATCACTCCATATGTATTTGCATTAATTGATTGGGATGACCCTGTTAACTGTCCTTTAAGAAAGCAATTCCTTCCTATTGGATCTCAATTCCTAGAAGATCACCCTATGCATATGGCCGACTCTTTAAGTGAAGATGTCGACTCACCAGTTCCAATGCTTACTCACCGCTATCCAGATAAGGTACTTTTTCTACCTCTAACAATTTGTCCAGTTTACTGTGCTTATTGTACACGCTCTCGTGTTATTGGTGGCTCTACTGAGACTGTTGAAAAAGAATCATATGGTGCAAATCAAAAGCATTGGGATAATGTATTTGCATACCTTGCAGCTCACCCAAAAGTTGAGGATGTTGTTATCTCTGGAGGGGATGCATTCATGCTTAACCCTAAGCAGATTCAATACATTGGTGAAAACTTATTAAAGATCCCTCATATTCGTCGTATTCGTTATGCTACGAAAGGGATTGCAATTTTTCCACAAAAGATCTTAACAGATGATGCGTGGATGGAAGCGCTTATTAAGGTTAATAACCTTGCCAAGGGTTTTGGAAAACAAATGATGATTCATACTCACTTTTCTTCTCCACTTGAAATTACGAAATGGTCTCAAATGGCCATGGAACGTCTTTTTAGCGAAGGCATCCTTGTTCGTAACCAGGCCGTACTTCAAGAGGGCGTAAATAATCATGTTGATACGATGGTTCTATTAACTCGTAAGCTTGGTTATATGAATATTCAGCCGTATTATGTTTATATGCACGATATGGTACCTGGTTGTGAGCACTTCAGAACAACTCTTGCTGAAGGTGAAGAGCTAGAAAAGGCCGTTCGTGGTACGACTGCTGGTTTCAATACTCCTACTTTTGTATGTGACCTTCCTGGAGGTGGTGGAAAACGCCATGTTGCTTCTTATGAGTACTATGATCAAGAAAATGGAATCTCTGTTTGGCGAGCACCTTATGTTAAGCCAGATAAGTTATTCACTTATTTTGATCCGATTCATAAATTAGCACCAGATGCTAGGGATCGATGGAAAGATGCGGCCACTCGTAAGGCCATGATTGACGAAGCAATCGCTAAAGTTAAGTAAAAGTTAAGTAAAAGCTAAGTATCTAATATTACACTTGTGTGTGGCATTAAGTTGGCACACGCAAGTTATTGATTTTCCGAATTTTGTACCTAAAATTAAACATTTATATTCTGCTTGAGTAAATTACTCATTATTCCGATAAAATATATATAAATTTAATCTTAAGGGAATTAAGAGGGAAATATGTTTCGTCTCATAATATTATTCACATTCACTACCTTGTTCAATTTTCATACCTATGCTTCAAATGAAATGGCCAAGCTTGCTACTGAAGAAGCGAAAAAGCTAGAGGCAATTGTTGGCAAGGGAAAAGAAATCGATAAGAAAGCTTTAAAAGCTTATATGAAAGAAAACCTTGATGGCACTAGTGATGAATATATTCAATTTCTCATTGATAAAGTAAAGAAAAAGCCCGTAAACACTCGTGCTAGAGAATTATCTCTTCTAATTTATACAGAAGCAAAATTTATTCCAAAAGGTGGCCCATGTTATTCACCAACTAATCAATGTGTGAAAGGTACAGTATGTGGACTTCCTCTTTATTCAAATTCAAAACATGTTTATGAGAAGTGTCTGGTTTCAAAAAAAGAAAATCAAGCTTGTTCTCCTTTAGAAGACTTTTGTGAGTCTGGCTCATGCAAGAAGATGAAGCGTCTAACAAATATTAATACATGTAGTATTGAAAAAGACTCTTGTTCAAAAGATAGCGAATGTTGTTCAAATTCATGTGATAAGACTCGAAAAGTATGTCGTGCAAATTATAAGTGCTCAAGTTGTTTCAGTGTTGGTCAACGACCTGATAAAGGCGGTGAGTGTTGTGAGTCTCTATTTAAAAACTCAAATGGAGTTTGTGCTCCAATTCTACCAACATTCTCAAAGCTGATGAATTTATTAATTCCTAGTGCCCATGCCTTTGGCAATGCAGGTGATTCATCAGAGATTCAATTTAAGGTCTCTACACTTAAGTCAAAATTGAGTGCTTTACTATCAAATAATCAGGTCACAAGCTCTAGAGCTAGTACATATATGGCAACTGTTGATAGTGAGTACAATTCATGTTTATCAAAACCTGAAAGAGTATATGATAATGATGCTCCAACTCGTTACCCTCGTAAGGAATGTTTTGAGCAGCTATACGTTGGTGTCTCAACAGAGTACTCTCATCAACAACAAGTTGCTGCAAAAACAAGTGAGGCCACTAAATTACTAGATCACTTTAAAGAAGAGACGCAGGCAAATCCAAAGCATCCTCAAAACTCAAGTGATGCCTTTAATAAATTTGCGGCCCCATATCAAAATGCTATTGTTTCTTGTGCCAATAAGGGTGCTCCTCTCGGTTCAGACCATAGCACTCGCATGAAACTTGTTAATCAATGTATTGATAACGCTAAGATCACTATTAATGATGGAGTCGTAGAGGCAAATTATATTTCAATGATGACAGGGAAGGAGACAACTGACCCTGACTACACTCTTTATAATGGCCATCAAAATGCTTCACCTCTATTTGAAGATGTTTACGTCTCAGATATGAAGTCTTGTCGTGTAAATCTATTTGGTGACTTTTTATCTGCTCAGTCAAATGACTACTTTGAAGTTATGATGATGATGTATGCAATGGACTATACTACTGGTGGTAAGGACGAAGGTGACTTCTTTCATATTAAGTCTCAGTACAATACATATCGTCCTGCTAGTGGAAGTTATACTGGAACAGACAACCAACCGTATAATTGGAATATTCAAACGAATTCAATGCGTGGATTTAATTTTTCTCGCTTCGATCCCTCTATCGTAGGACGTGGTAAACCGCTGTGGGATGAATTTGATTACACTGTGGGTGAAGAGGCCTTAAAAGAGATCACAAATTATATTGAAGATTTACCAAAGAATGAAAAGAAAATATTCCTTCACTTATTCTATAACGGAAAGCTTACACCAGAAGCACGTAATAATATTGTAAATTACTACATGAAAGACGATGCAAAGTTTCTTGAAACTTTTGATGGCAATGATCCTAAGTCTGGTGCTGGACGCTATAATATTCGCGATGTGGTTCGTTTTGAGGCCATTAAGTATAAGCACTCTCAATTTAAGCTCTATTCTGTTTTAAAGAAAAGATCTCTTGAGATGATGTGTCGTTGTGTTGATACTGTAGGGCCGATGAGTCCAGAAGACTGGCTTCAGCCAGATGTTGAGGCCAATTACCTTGCTAATTGTAATGGGTTAGGAAAGTATGACACTTACGTTTTAAATAATGAAAAAGAAGTTTGTGATGAGACTGGTGGAAACTGTAAGAAGGTTTCTGATAAAGACTATATGCAAACAATCACAGAAAAAGAAAAGCAAGGTGTTGAGGCCCTTGGTGGTGAGTCCGCTGTTGAAGAAAACTCTCTAGGAAATGCTGTTGTTAAAAATGATGGATATTCTCTTAGAGATAGAGAACAAGACTATTTTGTGCAAACCCTAGATCAAGTAACTGCTTGTATTGGAAGTGGTGAGTGTACAAAATCTTCTCGTTACGGAGAGTTTGTTCAAAATGGTAAGGTTACTTTTACAGATGCAAGAAAAGAGACAGCAAAGGGCCATGGTATGGACTTTACTCTCTTTTTACGTGATATGGCCCTGATGAAGATTAAGGCCATTGAAGATGCAACTCTACAAAATATTAGCGCTGGTACGGCCCTTTTTGAATACACTGTGCAGTGGCTTAAGGAATACAATTGGAATTACATCAAATACAATGGAAAGAGGTACACTCTTGGTAAGAAGTGTCTCTATCCTGTATGTTGGATTATGAAGCTAATGAAGTTCTTTGGACTCCATAAAAATAGCCTTATTGGAAATCTCGTAAATATCACAACAGGTGGGATACTATTTGGTAGTGACTACGATGTTGATCTTGACCCTGAAAGAGGGCCAGAAAATATTTGTGGACCTAGAACCAGCTCGACTTGGAAGATTGCACGCGTTCCAGTCGGCCGAAAATACAAGATTAAATGTATGAGTTTTCACTCCCAGAATAATGATGTCTGTAATAAGGAACTTGCTGCAGGTGCTTGTACGAGAAATACTTATGCTAAAAAAGAGGGAAGTGTTGCACTTAAACTACTAGATCCGTTCTTACCAGATATGTCGAGCCTGTATTCGACAAATTATACTTCACGCACAAAGATTCCATTTAATGCTGGAAAGAATGATATCCACAATTACTATGTGTTTAATGATCGAATCACAAATTTCTATCGTGACCATGCAAGAGGCTATTTCTTATCGACTCTTGTTTCAGAAGATAATGGTGATGAAAAAGAAACTGAAGACCGTAGAAGAATGGCCGATGAATTTGCCCAATATGCTTATCGTTACCATTTTTATGCGCCAAAGGTGAGTCGTCTTGACTACTATATAACACCTGGTCTTATTCCGTACTTTGAAATGTTAATTGCAAAACTTAATAATTTCATGGGACAAACACTAGCAAATCTTTCTGGAACGGCAGCATATGCTTTAAAAATGCATAATTACTATCATACTGTTAACGACGGTATTAATGCTTCCACTAATGTTGAGCGCAAGCAAACACACCGTGGTATTCCAGATGTTCAATTAAATAATGGATTTGGCCAGTTTACAAATTGGTTAGGTGGTTTTAGTACTGCAGGCGTTAAATTTGCTGATGCACTTAAGGGTGAAAAGACTCTTGATTCGACAGTTAGTGGAAAACTTCAAACAGGTGGAAATTCAACTAACTCAGCTATTTCTCGTTTAAGTAATGGTATTAGAAAGCAGCTTGATCGCAATGCTAAGAGACGTAAAGATACACAACTAATGAAAGACACCCTTGCAAAACGTGGTAAGAGTGGTGAATTTGCTTCTCTTCAAAGAATTGCAGATAAAAGAAGTGCTGAGCATAACTCAAACCTTTCTTCACTTACAGATTCTTTCCTTAATTCAACTCTAGGAAGTTCAGCGGCATCTCGTATTAAAAATCGTATGGCCAATCAGGGCCGTGGTGATGGAAGTCTATCTGGTGAAGGTTATACTCAAGGGGAAATCAATCCAGATGCACTCTCTTCAAACTCTAAGAACGCACGCGCAGCAAAAGGATATGGAGCTGGAAGTGGTGGCGATGGCCTAAATGGTTCAGGTGGCGCTGGAACGGATGGTATCGGAGCTGATGGATCAATTGCTGCAATTTCATTTGATAACCTTGATGAGACTGACGGACTTTTTGATATGGATGATGGTGCGATGGTTATGCTTGGTGATCAAAAGATGACTGCAGGCCAACTTAAAAATTATATTTCAAATATTAAAGATAAGCGCCAGCGCCAAAACCTTTTTCAAAGAGATGATAAGGAGTGGGAGCGTGAAGGTGTAACCCTATTTGAACTGATTTCTCAACGCTATCAAGAATCTGCATTTCCAAAAATGCTCAAATAAAAAAGGCCGCGATAAGCGGCCTTCTTTTTTAATCTTTCAGTATTATGATCCTGCAATCATTAAATCTTTGAAAAGAATTTTTGGTGTAAAGAATGAGTGGTCACTCGATTCTTCAAGCTTGTCACCAATTAGCTCAATTTCACTTAGCATTTTAAAGAAGTTTCCACTAACTGTTACATCTTTAAAATAACCTTCAATTTCACCGTTATTCCATACACGCCCACTTACACCTAGTGAGAATTCACCACTAATTGGTCTAATCCCACTGTGAAGGCCCTGAGCTGTTAGGATTTCGACATAACGTCTAGAATTAAATTCGTCTTTTGTATTTGTACCAGCTTCAATGATGAAGTTTGAAGTCGTTGCTCCTAGTGCAGACTTCGCTCCACGAGTGGCACAGAAGTTATTGGCAAGACCTAGTTCTTTTGCTGTGGCACTATTGTGTAGAAACTGGGCAAGTTTACCATTTTCTAAAAGAGTATTTACTTGTTTCTTTTTTCCCTCTCCATCAAATGGACAAACACTATAACCACCAACGTAGAAAGGGTCGTCTTTAAATGTTAGGCGAGAGTCAGCAACTAATTCTCCTAGCTTGTCACGCCATGGATTTGACTTATCGATGGCCGCACGTGCACTAAATAGAAGCATAAAGCTTGAAAGAATATTATCAAATAAATCAATTTCAAAATTTACGTCATAGTCACCAGTTTTAATTTGTTTAGCATCGATGAAATTATTAGCTACTTCTAGCGAGCCATTGATGACCTTATCATAGTCAAGATCCCTAAAGTCTCTCTTGGTATCTGCTAGGTAGTGCATAGCATTTTTATCTCCCTTTTTAACAAGGGCCGAAGTATATGCTGTGTATGCCTTTGATTGATGAGTACAAAGAACACCTTTTGAGTTACCAATGGCAAAGTTTGAAACACCTTCTGCAATCCCGTTATAAGGAGCACTTTGGCAATTTTCATCACGACGCCTTACTTCTGATTCTAGATAGAGAGACTTTTCAATCATATCATTTGCATCTGGTGTGTGAGCGATATTCACACTAGGATTAGCGTCATCGAGAGAGATTCCTTCTTCGATTATTTGGTGCTCATCTATCTTTGAGAACTTTGAGTTTTGAGAAGCATTGTATAAGGTTGTGCGAATCGCTTCGTCACTTAAGTCCTCTGTAAAACTTAGTCCGATTCTTTGATCCTTTACAACACGTACTCCAAGAGCTCCAGTATTTGACTTCTTATATTCACTTAGTTCACCTTGTTCGGCCTTAAGTGAAAATGACTCAGATCCTGAGATGATAACGTCAACGTTATCGATTCCCATATCCTTTGCCATATTAAGGGTGCGGTTAATATAGTCTTTTTGTAGCTCTGTTTTATTCTTACTCATTATTTACCTCCACCCACAAGAATTTCATCAACTTTCAGGGCAGGTTGTCCAACTGTTGTGTTTACTCCACCTGAAATTGAACCACAAACACCGGCCGCAAAATCAAGATTATCTGAAACCATTGATATTTGCTTTAAAGCATCTGGGCCTGTTCCAATTAGAGTGGCCCCTTTTACAGGATCTCCAATCTTTCCATTCTTAATCTCGTAACCTTCGATAACAGAGAAGTTAAATTCACCTGTACCAGGACTTACTGAACCACCACCCATTTGAGCACAGTAGATACCGTGATCAATTGAAGCGATCATATCTTCAAACTTATCCTTACCCGCTTCAATATAAGTATTTCTCATACGTGAAGTTGGTGCATATTTATAGTTTTCACGACGTCCAGAACCAGTACGCTCAAAACCAGTCTTCATTGAACCCATCTTATCAACCATAAAGCTTGTAAGCTTACCGTCTTTAATAAGTTGAGTCTTTTGTGTCTTCATTCCTTCATCATCGATATTGATTGAACCCCAGTAGTTTTGATTAGTACCATCATCAACGGCACTAACTACACTAGAGGCAATCATTTGATCCATCTTATCCCAGAAAACAGAAGCTTTTTTAGCAACTGAAGTAGTTTCTAGTAAGTGACCACAAGCTTCGTGGAAGATAACGCCACCAAAACCATTATCAATAACTACTGGCATTTTCCCAGCTGGACATGGCTTTGCCTTAAGCTTAGTTAAAACTTCTTTTGCCAGTTTTTCCGAAATATACTTAGGGTCTTGACCTTGAATGAACTCCCACCCAAGCATCGCTCCTGGAGAGTATCCTGCACTATCTTGAATCGTTCCGTCTGATGCAATACAAGACGCTCTAAGGCGTACATAGTTTCTCTCATCTGTTACGTGAAGTCCTTCGGAGTTGAAAATTTCAACCTCTTGGAAGCGTTGACTTGTTCCAATTGGAACTTGTGTGATCTTATCTGTTGTCCCACGAGTCAGGCGATCAATTTCAAGTAGAAGTGGAATTTTTTGATCAAGAGAAATATTGTTTTTAAGTCCAGTTTGAACAAAGTGATTTTGAATTGGTTTCTCAAAATTAAAATTTGTTGCAGTAACGAGAGGATCACGAAGATCTTTTGCACTTAAAGATGAAACAATATCGAGTAGTTCTTCTTTATTTGTTGAATTTGTATAACCGTAGAGAACTTTTGTTCCATAAAATAAACGGATACCAATTCCGAAGTTAATTCCGTTTTCAATATTTTCAACATTCGAACTCTTAATGCTGATTGATTCAAACGTTTGGCGATCGACAAAAATTTCTGCAAAGTCAGCGCCGCGAAGAAGTGCGTAGTCGATAACTTCCTTTGCAATTGTACTATCTAACATCATTGTGTTTCCTCCAAAATATTAGAATATCTTAACAAAGAATGGGGGTGATTAAAAGGCAACAAGCGTTTTTGAGTTGAATTTAAGCTGCTTCTGGTTCGTTTTTTTCCTGATCCTTAAGCTTTTGCTGAACACGTTTCACGCTTGGACTGTGACGCTCTGAACGATCTGTGGAACGGCGAGTTGTTAAACTTGTGATACTAACGAGTAGGTCATTATGACGAGTTGTGATTTCATCAAATTGATCTTTATCAAGTCTATAAAGCTCACAATAACCAATAGCGCGAACATTAGCGTTTCGCTTGGTGTCGTGTAAAAGAGCACTCTCTCCAAAGAACTGGCCTTCGTGAAGAGTTGCAACAACATTTCCATCACTCAGGATAACCTCAACACTTCCGTGACCAATAAGGTACATTTCGTGTCCAGTTTCACCAATATTGATTATTGTTTGGCCTGGGCCATAGTATTTTTGCTCAAGGGCCGCGGCCACTTCTTTTAAGCAACTTGAACTTAGTGTTTTAAAGATAGGTAGATTACGAATAAGTTTTATATTCATATAAACTGTAAGCTCTCCTTGAAGTGCTTGAGGCAGTTCATTAATAATCTTATTATCATTTTCAGTTAATCTTTTTGTGACAAGGTGATTGTAGTAACTATAAACATTTTGCTGAAGACGTTCAGGAACGTTGTAATGCTTCATAAAACTAACTAGATCATGCATTTTTTCACGGTTTTGCTGCTTATAGCGCTCACCATCTTGGACCATCTTGTTGACTGTACCAATAACAAAACCGTAGACACCAACGCCTAAGATCATAATAACCATGGTAAAGAGACGTCCTTCATTAGTTGTTGGCGTAATATCTCCATACCCAATCGTTGTCAGTGTCGTTACTGTCCAATACATGGCAGTGATATAGTGAGTTGCACGATCTTGTACAAGAGACTGGTCAATAGGAGTGATCATAATCCAGCACAGACTAATCCAGTGTACAGCAACCATAAAGAGTGTAAGTACAGCTGTGAATTTAATCATCTTAGGAACAAAGGCCAGATTTGAAACCATCTCAAAGAGACGTGCAATTCGCACTAGGCGAAAGAGCCTAAAATAAGTAAAGGCATGAAAGCCAAATGCGTAACTTAAAATATCATAGGGTATAGAGGCGATTAAATCGATCCCTATTAGTGCATACCACTTATTCTTATGGGCCTTAGACGTAAAGCTCATATTCTGCGATCTCTTCTTACGAATTCTAATAATCAAGTCACAAACAAATAGTGAGGATACTGCAAAGTCACAAAAGAGTTGCCACTGTTGAATTTTAGTTTGAAAGATAAATGAAAACGGCGCTTCGATGGCGGTAAAGATAACTGCTGCAAAAATGATCGCATTCCATAAAATTTCTTTTCTTGTAATGTGTTTATTGTTGATCATTTTGCTCTTTTTAAATGAAAATCGTTAACAGTTCCTTATTAAATAGTCGGTTATTTATTATATTTCTTTAGGCCTTTCTGGTTTATTACTTTGAATTGTTAATTTTTTGTAAACAATAATTCGTCTTATTGACCAAATTTACGATTAATCTCTATCATATTGAGAATATTATTTTTTAGGAGTTAATCTAAAATGCTAAGAATTGGTTTATTTTTACTTACAAACATACTGGTCGTTGCCACAATCGGTATCGTTCTTAATTTACTTGGTATCCGCGGCTATATGACTGAAGCGGGGATGAATTATAATTCCCTGATCATCATCTGTGCTGTTTGGGGACTTGGTGGGTCTTTTATATCTTTGGCCCTTTCTAAATTCATGGCAAAAATGGCCTATCGCATGACTGAGATCTCTCCAAATGATCCTAATTATGGATGGGTTGCTCAAGCAGTTCATCAATATGCGCGCGCTAGTGGAATTAAGAACCCTGAAGTTTATATTTATAACTCAAATGAAGTAAATGCTTTTGCTACAGGGCCAAGCCGTAATAATTCAATGGTTGCGGTTTCTGCAGGTCTGCTTCATACAATGAGCCGTGATGAGGCAGAAGGTGTAATTGGCCACGAAGTCGCTCACATTGCAAATGGTGATATGGTGACAATGGCACTTGTTCAAGGTGTGGTAAACGCTTTTGTCATGATCTTATCGCGAATTGGGGCCATGGTTATCTCAAATGCACTTCGCTCTGATGACGAAGAGGGACCAGGACTTGGGCCTTTTGCCCATATGGCGCTTGTCTTTGTTCTCGATATTATTTTTGGCCTACTTGCTATGCCTATTACAATGTGGTTTTCACGCTTTCGTGAATATAGAGCAGATGCAGGAAGCGCGAAATTAGCTGGCCGTGAGAAAATGGTTGCAGCTCTTCAAAAACTTCAGCAGAGTACAAAAATGGTTGATAACTCAGATCCAAATCTTACAGCTTTTAAGATTTCGAGTGGGCCATCTTTTGCTGAGCTTTTTAGCTCTCACCCAAGCCTTGATAAGCGTATTCGCGCACTACAGACAGGCCTTTAAGATTCCTTTAACGTAAAATTCGTAAAAGCTTCTAATATACTCATGCCCCTTTTCACATTTGAACTTGGGGCATGATTAATGACAATACCATCACATGGTGCAATGATAGGGGAGATAACCTCTTCTAAGCTTTCAAGTTTATCAAAGTGATAGACACTCATGATCTTTTCACCCTTCTTAAACTTTTCTCCAGGAGCTTTGTGATACTCAATAAAGCCTGCACTTGGTGAAAAGAAGCCCTTGTAATTCTTTAATTCGCAGAAGTATTGTGTATTCTCTTTTGTGTTGATTTGGTCAGAAGCAATAACACCTCTCTTTACAAGGTAATTGTAAATATTGATCGCATCTATTTGGCCGGCCTTAGAATCTATAACTTCCTCACTGCCTAACTCTAGTGTGTAGGATTCAAAAGCATTTTGACTTTGATGAACCTCATGAAACTTTACCCATGGAAAAAAGCACGCCTCATCCATTGCTCCTCCAAACTCAGGAGGTATAACGAGATGGAAAGGGAAATTAAAGTCGGCCATTTTCTCTTTAAGATAATCTGGCCCGTAGATATAGCGACAACCAACACCTGCTGTGTGAAGATCGAGGACTATATCCGCATCACTTGCTAATTCTTGAAGAGTAATAAAGAGCTGCTTATTTTCATCGATTCCATAGGCCTTGTGATAACTTCTATATTCAGAAAATTTACTTTTAAGAAGTTCCTTATAAGCCTGCTTATTTTCACAGGCCTTAATTTCTTCTTCACTTATGAATCCTTGTCCCTCTTTTTGAGCAAAGAGGTTTAGATACATTCGATTCCAATTATCTCCTGTAATAGGGTTAAAGCGTCCATAAGTATAGGTTCCCATCTTTACTGATGTCGCATATGGGTTTGCATTAGGAATCATCCTAATTCTTGCATTTATCTCTTCGTCTTCTAAAAGGTTTAAGAGTTTGAATATTGCCATATTCCCTTGTAGCTCAGCTCCATGAACATTTGCTTGGATATAGATTGTTGGCACACTCTCATCAATTTTATCAGGTATTAAATCGTAGATATGAATTTGGTACTGGGCGTGGTTTGTTTCATCAATTGCAATTGTGCTTTTTTCTAGTTTCCAATTAGACATGCTCAACTCCCTAGTGCCTCATTTATAAGTCACTAAATTTTCGAAATTTGACAGATAACCATCTAATTATACATGAAAACCTGTAAGTTGTTTGAATTAATCAAAATTTAAATAATAATTAAGTAATTTCTGATGGCCAGACGATAAGGTAGCGATGATAAAAATAAGTCGACTTTTATATTCAGCTTTTCTAGTTCTAGCAGTAGTTCTATCAACAACTGCAAGTGCTAAGGTAGGTCAACGTATTTATACGCTTGATTTAACTAAACCAGAGTATAAGAACTTTATCACGCTTCAGTACTATCATAATTCAATTGTTGATTTTCATGAAAAAATTGAAAATGCAAGAAAGTATAAAAATCGTTATACATTCCAATTCTTAATTGAAGAAGCATACGCCGCTTCAAGTGAGTGCTTCCTTGCGGGACACAAGTCTACACTAGTAAATGGTAAGTGTCAGATCCCAAAAAGTATCTCATGTGAGACCAGTTTCTTTGGTAATAAAATTTTAAAGCTTAGATGTAATCCTCTACTATTTGGCCCAGGTCAAGATGGGCGTGGCGCTTGTGTTAATGCTCGTCAAAAGGGAAGTAGTAGCTCTAACTTTGGTACAAGCGCATGTAAGAATTCTGCAAGCGAATATACCACTCCTCAAATTGTGAAAGAATTATTAGACGATGAAAAGAAGATGCAGGCCTTTGATGATCTTGCTTCACAAGTTGAAGAGTTTTGTCGTGATAATATGGCCGATGCTTCTTGTTTAGAACAAAAAGATAGAATTGCTAAGATTAAAGAAAGTGTTGCTAAGGCAAAAGAGAATCAAGAAGGTATTGAAAAGGGTGTTGGCCTAGGGCTTTCTAAAGGCGTCGGTATCCTTTCACGTTGTGAAAAAGATTACCGTGCACAAGCTGAAGATAATACTCTTGGAACTTTCTTTATGAGTTCAAGAAATATTGGTGATACTCTTGTTCAAGTTGCTTGTAGTAATGACCAAGTAGTACAAAGTGTGAGTAGTTCTGAATTAAATACTCTTTCTGAGGATTTTGGACGAATTAAGAGACACTCTTCTATTAAATCTCTTCTAGATGATAGTTTAAAAATTGGAAGTGAACTTTCAATGAAGAATTATATTCTTCATAAACTTAAGTCTGATGGTGCTAGTGAGAATAATCTTGATCGTGCAATTGATAAAATTTTAAAGGAATCTCCAAGTTTCGCACAGGAGCCTTTTTTAGGTATTCTAAATAGTGCAAAAGATGAATTTAAAAAGGCCATCGCTGATGGAAAAATCAAAAAGACTAATAAGGGAGAGTTAAGATCAAAAGTTAATGATCTACTTGATGGAATCAATAATCAATGTGATAAAATTAAGACAAAATTTCCATGTGTAACTTCATCTCAGGTAGGAAACTACTACATGGGTGATACACCATATTGTACAACTGTAAGAAGTTCTCGAGCTTATAAAGACTTTATCGCGACGGAACAGAATAATTATGTTTCTAATTTAATGAGTTTTTCTAATGAAAACCCTGATTTTAGAAAGTATTACGCAACAAATGAATTTCGTTCGAAATTTCATGCACCATCAAATGACTTTGCAAAAGACTGTGCGGAGAAAACTTCTTTATTTGGGACAAGTAAGCCAGCAAGTGCAATTTCTACAAGTGATTTTGCAGATCTAGATAAGACTGTAAGTGAAAATATGCTTGAAGACTTAGAAGATCTTGAAGACAAGATTCCATCTTCGTCAAAAGATATTAACGATATGGATGACGATTTAAAGGATCTACTAAAGTATAGGCCTTATCTTGTTGCGCAAGCATTCAAGAACAATCGTGCAATTCCAGGCCTACAAGATATGCAAGCATCATTCCTATGCAGTCAGATGCGCGATATTTATGCCAATGATGAAACTTGGAAGCTAGCAAATATCACAATGGCCGGGGCAGGGATGGCGCTATCTGGCGCCCTTGTCATGACAGGAATCGGAAGCCCAGTGGGGATTGCACTTGCTTCAGCGAGTTCTGCACTAATTGTTGGTGAGGCGGCCGTAGGTGTAAGAGAAATTAATGATGCTAATAAACAGCTTGATACAACTGATACAAAACACTCTCTTGGCCTTTCTTCAACTGAAGAAAATATTGAGGCCATTGCAGCTGCTGAGTCTCAAAAACTTAGTGGTCAGATTGCCGTTGGTTTATCACTTGTTAGTGTTGCAACCGATGGTGTAGCTGTAGCAAGATATGGTGCTGATGCCCTGAGTGCAACAAGAGCTGGCCGAAGTGCAGGTTCTACGACTGGTGCAGCTATCGCTAAAACAGCTAAAGGTACACAGGTCGCGACAACAACGACAAATGTATCTCCTGCACCAATTGGAATCTTAAATACTAAAACATTGCTGAACGCACCAAAGTCTCAATCTGTTATAGCACTACCTCCACCTAAGGTTCTTGGACTTCCGGCACCAACGACGACGAGTAGGGCCGTTGCTGTTGTTGATGATCAGTCACAAGTTCCAGCGATGCTAAGAAGACTTGAAAACCAATCTGGTGGTAAATTAACTAATGCAAGATTCTTATCTGATAAGCTTATTCCAGAGGTGAGAAGCTATATTAATGGATTTGATGAAGCCGCTAACCCAAATGTTGTTTTCTATACGCGTTTAGGAAAGCGTATGGAAACTTTAAAAGAAGGAAAGCTACTTGAGGATGGAAGTGGTCTAATTATCAATAAAGGTTCTGATAATTATCAGGCCATCATTGATTCAGGACTAGGAACAGTAACTGATAAGGGTGTTGTCCTTAAGTTTGGTATTGATATTGATAATATTAAAATTCTTTCTGATGCTAAGACTGCTCAAGGCCAGGCAATGAGAGCAGAGAGACACTTTGTTTTTAAAGAAACTCAACTTCCGCAAATGAACGGAGCTGTTCGTAGTCTTGATGATGTTAAGGATAGAATCTATGATTTTTCTGGTTTAAGTGACCTTCAAAAGGCCACGACTTACCAAAATATTGAAAGTAAAATTACTCGAGGCGAGCGCCTAAGTGATATGGACTTACTTGCTTTGGCCTATCGTAAAGATGTTGCTAAAGGTGGTGAGCAAAGAGCACAGGGGATTCTTGACCTTGTTACATCAAGAGATCCATCTATCATTGATAAGTTAATTAGTGGCCCAAGTGCTGCTTCAACTGCTCGTCGTGAAGTTCTAAGACAGGCGGTAAGCTCAGGTAAGCCTACGACGCCGCAAATAGCATCAACTACCTCAAATGCTCTTATTACAAGACCAGCTCGCGCTCCACATGGGACTCCGCAAGGAGCAATTGCTGGAGAGAAGGCCCTCGGACTTCCTGCTCCGACTCAAGCTAATCTTCCTGTTCCAACAAATCCGGGAAGCCTAATAAAGGAAACAGGACAACGTATTGTTGATAAGGCCAGACAATTGGCCCATACAATTGCCAGAACAGATGATAAGATAGAGCTAATTAAGGCCGCTAATAAAAAAGCAAGTGATGCAAAGACAGCTAGTGACACTAAGACAGCTGTTAATGATGGAATTACAATTGAAGGTGAGTTTACAGATATTACGAATCAGGTAAATGCACCTAGATTAACTTCTGGTTCTAATGGATCAGTGAGACCTGGATTACTTGCAAACCCAGGTGTTAGACTGGCCGGTGTTCACGCTGCTCAAGGCTCAAGTGCGATTGAAGCGACTATTGCTACAGTAGTTGAGGAATATTTAGGTGGCGGTGAGGATACTCAGCACGAGCTAGATATTAATGAGCCAGATCCACCAGCAGCAACAGAGCCTACTGATGAAGCTCAACCTGAACCTCCAGCAGCACCGGCAAGTACAGATGCAGATATTAATATTGATTTCAATGGTTCGAAACCTGCTATTTCTGTAACTTTTGAAGCGACAAAGGTTAGTGCTTGTAAGCTTAAAAAGACATATTTTGAAGAAGATGAAGATGGTAATCGCAAAGAGAAAGTTAGCACACTTAATTCTTCACTAGAGAATGGTAAAGAATATGAGTTATCGTCTTATGACTATGCCTATATTGTCTCTGTTGAGTGTAAGGCCACAGAAGGTGACTTTAAATTAGTTACAACTGAAAACTTCAGTGATCCAAAACTATTTATTACAGGGTTAAATGAAGGTAAGGCAGAGTATGTCGTAAATGAGTGTGATGGAGAAAGTTGTGCTTCTGAAAGCTCTAATGGCCCAGGTAGAGGAGTTCCAAGACTTACTCCTGCGCAGCTTAGACAAATGGCCCCGCCTAATATTCAACTGGAAAATATTCCAATTTTAAATACTTTATAATTTGGTAGATTATTCAACCCAATCGGCACTTGTTTTAATTGTTCTGGGAATCATAACGTCTCCTTTGTATGAAACAACTTCCGCCGGTAGATTGTGACAAAGAAAAAATGGCATACTCTCAGTAAAGCCATAAGCGCCACATTGAGTGAAAACTAGCCAATCTCCGTAGTCACAATCTTGTGGTAATTCAAAGACCCCAAGCTTGTCCAGAGATGTGCACAAAGGACCGTGAACGTGAAATTCCTTAGTTTCTTTGGCCTTTTTATCTTCATTTAAAACACGGCAAGGAAAGGCCTGATCCGTAAGGGCCGGTCGTGCGATATGATTGATTCCGCCGTCAAGTACAAGAATCTCTTGGCCACGTACATTTTTTCGATCAATGACTTGGCTTAAATATAACCCGCATTCACCAACGGCAAAGCGTCCTAGTTCCATCCAAATTTTCTTAAGATTATGCTTCGCTTTCAAGCGCATAAGGGCAGCATTAATATCTTTAAAATCTATTCGCGCGTCTTGATTTTGATATGGAATACCAAGGCCACCACCAAGATCAATGACCTCTGGAGTGATATTCATCTTGCTAGCAAGAGTATTGATGCGCTCACAGGTTTTATCCCAAACCTCTTCAAGTCTTTTGGGATCAAGAATATTTCCCCATTGAAAAACATGAAAGCCAATGGCCTCTATATTTTCGTATTCATTTAAATCGATTGATGACCACGTGTCCTCATCAAGTCCAAAGGCCGTAATTTCATCTCCACCAAGAACAGACTTTTCTTGAGTGTCCCATTCAAGTTGTACCCTTAAAAGGGCACGGGCCTTAATCCCTAGCTCCTTAGCTTGTTCATTTAACCACTTTAGTTGATAGATACTTTCAACAACGACACAGTTAATTTCATGCTCGAGTAGAGTTCTAATATAGCCACGAGACTTACTTGGGCCAGTAGAGATAATGTCACAAGACTTCACACCACTGGCCACAACTTGGGTAAGTTCTCCCTTGGAAGCAACGTCGACGCCGATTCCAAGGTTTCTGATAAGTTTTAAAATCGAAGACAGGGGATTGGCCTTACAAGCATAGTAAAGCTTTATACTTTCATCCTTATTGTCTGTGATATAGCGTAGATGCTCTTCAAGGGCATCTAAATCATAGAAATAAAATGATGAATCTAATCTCTTTGTTAACTTCGTTAAAACTTTTTCCATTAAAAATTTGCCTTATCTTAAAAATGCTTCTAGCTCAAGTGAGGCATCTGATTTTTCATCACGGTATTTAACAATCATGGCACAGTTCATTGAAAGGCCCATATCTCTTGCCCATGAAAGCTTCTCGTTAACAGGTCTTGTTCCTGGAACGACAATTGCGCCTTCTGGAATTGGCTCACCTGGTTCAAGTCTTCTTTCATTAACACAATCATATACCGGAACACCTTTTGATAAGATAACCCCTGGAGCAATAACAGCGCGTTTTAAAACTTGAATTCCTTCAACGATAACTGCACCGGCACCGATAAAAGCATCATCTTCGATGATTACAGGAGCAAGGCCAATTGGCTCAAGAACGCCACCAATTTGTACTCCTGCACTTAGGTGAACATTTTTACCAATCTGTGCACATGAGCCGACAAGAGCGTGAGAATCGACCATTGTTCCTTCATCAACATAAGCACCGATATTTATATATGCAGGAGGCATGATAATAACACCACTAGAAACATACGCTCCACGACGTACACTTGATCCACCTGGAACCATACGAACACCACGGTCTACACTAAATTTTTGTGCTGGAATATTGTGTTTGTCGACAAAGCCTGGCCAGCCAAATTCAGATTGTTCAACATTTTTTCCAGCTTTAAAAACCTCAAGGATCATTTGTTTTACTTCAGTGTTCGCAACCCACTTACCATCAACTTTAGAAGCTGATCTTAAAGTTCCACTCTCAAGTCCTAAAAGGATTTCATCTACAGTCATTGTCATTATGCTTTTCTCCATTCATTAATTTTCTTATTTGCATTTAAAACATTAGCTTCTAATTTCATATCTTTGATTGAAAGTGGCGGTCGAAGACTTGCATCTTTAATTTGCCCATTCTCTTTCATAAGCCATTTTGCAGGAACTGGATTTGAAGCAACAAACATTGAGTTGCTCGATTCGACCCACATTTTAGTTTCTTCTTCACTTAATTCGCCACCTAAGCAAGCAACCGTGTATGCATGAGTTTGGGCCGGCCATGGATTTGAAGCGACTGAAACGAGACCTTTGGCCCCTAGAGGTGCAAATTCTGGAAGCATTCCATCATCACCACTATAGACTCGACCTAACTCACCAGCTGCTTCGACATATTTTGCAAATTTCTCAGGGCTTCCACTTGCTTCTTTTATTGCCCAAAATTGCTTATGCTTATTAAGGCGTTTTACGGCCTCAAATGAGAGCTCAATTCCAGCACGAGAAGGAACATTGTAAAGCATTACAGGTTTGTTTGAAACATCCATTAGGGCCTTAAACCATTCATATTGTCCTTCTGCTCCTGGCTTTGCATATAAAGGAGTAACCATCAAATAAGCATCGATTGCTAG
Organism: Halobacteriovorax sp. XZX-3; assembly: GCF_043196495.1. NCBI lineage: Bacteria > Pseudomonadati > Bdellovibrionota > Bacteriovoracia > Bacteriovoracales > Halobacteriovoraceae > Halobacteriovorax > Halobacteriovorax sp. XZX-3. The sequence goes on from NZ_JBEBMO010000001.1 coordinate 328,387, forward strand.
GCCATCAAGGTATGATACCCATTCACATGTTTCAGTTAAGTTGATACCGCCAACCCCACACATTAATGGAACTTTTAAACCAAGATCAATAACGAAGTTTAGAATATTTTTTCTTTCTTCAAGATTTAGATTTAAGGCCTCACCTGTAGAGCCTAAGATTAGAATCCCATTTCCTGCTTTTTCTTGTTCTCTTAAAATAGACTCAAGTGAGTCCAGATCAATCGTTAAATCAGCGTTAAGGGGAGTGATTACTGCCGTCCAAAGGGGCGTTGAATTTATATAGTCGTGATTTGCCATTTATATAGCTCCTTAAATTAGTTTCTTTCTTAGCTATTTCTAATTACTTGTAATGCAATATCGCTAAAGTCGTGTAAACCAGGCGCAAGATTACTTACGCGTTCACAGGCCCAAAGAGCACCTGCTGCAAAAATTTTTCGATCCTTAGCTTCGTGTTTAATTGTAATATATTCATTCGGAGTATCAATCTTTATTTCATGAATTCCAATAACATCTCCAATGCGCTCACTTGTAATAGTTGAGTCTTTTTCTAACCATTCTTGCCATGAAAGGGCAGTGCCACTTGGAGCGTCCATTTTTTTTGTATGATGAACTTCATGGATTTCATATTTTAGATCACTGGCAGGAAAGAGTGCTTGGGCCTTGGCCGCAATACGGATCATTTCTTTTGCTAGATTCATCCCAAGACTAAAATTAGTTGCTTTAATCCATGGTGACTTAATTTGACTAATTAATTGCGCAGTCCAAGTGAAACCAGTAGAACCAGTTACTACGCAGATTCCTGACTCGCTTAATAATTCGAAATAGTGCTCTAAAAATACATCACCATTCAAAAAAGAGAGAACTATATCAAATCTATTAAGATCAACTTTCTTTAAAGGATTTTTTGAATCAAAAACTTCTAATTGAATATGTGAATATTCTGGTGATTCACAAAGCTCAATTACTTTTGAGCCAGTTTTTCCTTTTCCTAAAAGTGCAATTTTCATTAAATGAATTCCTTATGTAATCTTTGAATCGTTTGATCAGCATCATTCTTACCTACTAAGAAACAAAAATTATGCTTACTTGCACCCAAGCAAATCATACGAACATTAATTCCTTCAACAGCATTAAAAATTCGTGCTGCTAAATTTGGTGTGTGATTGATTTCATTTCCAATTAGACTTACTAATGTTAAGTCCTTTTCCACTTTTACGCTACAAAGCTCAGATAAACGATCAATAATCTTCTTATTTAATAAAGCACTATCATCTAAAGTCAGTGCTACAGAAATCTCTGATGTCGTAATGGAATCAATACTGACTTTAAATTCATTAAAGATCTTAAAAATTTCAAATAGAAATCCGTGTGCTTGAAGCATTTTAGGTGTGGATAATGTGACAAGGCTTTGTTCACGTCTTAGCGCCATCGCACGAATTAGTGGCGCTGACTCAGTATCATTCTTAATCCACGTTCCAGGCTCATTTGGCTCATAGCTTGATCCAACAAAGACCTTAATCCCAGCACGTAATGCCGGAGTTAAGGTCGTTGGATGAAGTATTTTTGCACCAAAAGTTGCCAACTCGGCCGCTTCAGAAAACGTTATTTCATTAAGAAGCTTTGCTTCTTTCACTATTCTTGGATCTGTTGTGGCAATACCAGCAACATCTGTCCAGATCTGTAATGTGTCAGCACCCATGGCCTCAGCAACAAGGGCCGCTGAATAATCAGAACCACCACGACCTAAAGTTGTCGTAAGCCCATCACTCGTTGCACCAATGAATCCTTGCGATACATAGACAATATCGCCATATTTTGCATTCACAAGAAACTGGTCAGCACGAGCTTTTGTCGCTTCAATATCCGGAGCTGCCTTTGTAAAATTATCATCCGTTACAAGAACTTGTCTGATATCGAATAATTCAACTTTCTTATTTGATGCTAACTGTTCATTGATGCGTGCTAGAACTTCACTGAAGACAAGGGAAGAAAGTCGCTCACCAAGGCTTACAAGTGAATCATAGGCGCGATCCGAACACTCTCTTAGCAGTAGCATTCCTTTGGCAATCATCGTTACTTCAGATAGAAGTACTGTTACATCATCTTTTAAACTTTCAGAAGCCTGCATTTCTTGAAGGATTTGGCGGTGCTTGTCTTCGATTTCATGAATAAGCTCATTAACTCGTTCTTCGTCACCAGCAGGTGCCTTTTTAGAAATTTCGACAAGTAGGTTTGTGACACCATAGACAGCTGAGACAACGACCATATTAGCGCCTTTATTAACACTAATTTGAGCACTACGAGTCATGGCCTCGAGATTTGCCATCGACGAGCCACCAAATTTCGCTACAATAACTTCATTTGTTTGAGTTGACATAAGTCTCCAAAGTAAAAACGTTTAAAGTTTTAAAATTAAGTTAATTGTATGTAGGAGAATAAAGAAATGCAAAAAAACATCTAGCCAAAAGAATAAGCTAACATTTGCATTTGAAGCTCTCCACATAACTAAATCCTAATTTCGTTAATTAAAATTTACTATATGACAGTCCTAAGGCTTCTCCCTTAGTAACCAATAAGATAAGTTGCACACTCTGATCTTATTTCGGCAATGAACCCATTGTGTTGACTGATAACGGACTAATATAGTTGTGCATCCTTATCAACACGCTCTGAACACTGCGCCTCTTCAATTGAAATTAATTGTAGTGGATAGACACATTGATGTCTATACTTTTATAATTTTAGGCGTAATTATATGAAAAGGCCTTTGCCTGTGGAGATCAAAATGAAAAAAGTTGGAATTATTGGTTGGCGTGGAATGGTAGGATCTGTTCTTTTAGAGAGAATGGAAAGCGAAGGCGACTTTGCTAAGATCGATCCGTACTTCTTTTCAACTTCTCAAGCAGGACAAAGTGGTCCACTTATTTACAATGCGACTCATACTTTGAAAGATGCAAATAATATTTCAGAACTTGCAGATATGGATATCATCATTTCTTGCCAAGGTGGAGACTACACAAAGCAAGTGCGCCCAGAGCTTGAAAAAGTTAATTGGCCAGGGTTTTGGATTGATGCTGCTTCAGCAAAGAGAATGGATGATGATTCTTTAATTATTCTTGATCCAGTAAATCGCGACATTATTGATAAGGCCCTGAATGATGGGATTAAAAATTTCGTAGGTGGTAACTGTACAGTAAGTCTAATGCTTATGGGAATTGGTAGCCTTTTTCAAGAAGGTCTTGTTGAGTGGATGAGTACAATGTCTTATCAAGCGGCTTCTGGTGGTGGTGCTCGTCATATGAAAGAACTTTTAAAACAGATGGGAGTTATCGGAAATATGGCAACGCCATTGATGGATGGGCCGATTCTACAACTTGATCAAGATATCTCAAATCTTTTGAAAAGTAATGAGCTTGATAGTGACTGCTTTGGTGTTCCATTAGCGCTAAATCTAATCCCTTGGATTGATAGCGCTGTTGAAGGTGGCCAAACACGTGAAGAATGGAAGGCATTTAGTGAAACAAATAAAATTTTAGGTCGTACACAAAACCCTATACCAATAGATGGAACGTGTGTAAGAGTTGGAGCTCTTCGCTCACACTCTCAAGCATTAACTGTAAAATTAAATAAGTCTGTTGATCTTAAAACGATTGAAGAGATGATTAAAAACTTTTCTGAATACACGGAGTTTGTTGAAAATACACCTGAAGCAACACGTGAAAAACTAAATCCACGCTATGTTTCAGGAACTCTTAAAACAACAGTAGGACGTGTACGTAAGATGAAAATGGGTGATGATTACTTGAATATTTTTACAAGTGGTGATCAACTTCTTTGGGGAGCAGCAGAGCCATTAAGAAGAATGCTTAATATCGTGCTATAGTAATTATATGGAATTAGATTTTGATAAATTAGTTAATGATTTTTATGAAAATGGTTTTTGCATTGTTGAAGGCCTTTTTGACTATAAAGAAATAAAACGCATCAAACGCTCATTTGATAACCTTTATGAGGCGTCACAAACGATCAATGAGACGCAAATGCTAAAGCTTGCTCAATTTGTTTTTGATAAGAGCGCTCTTAATCGCATTGTCTGGTGTGGTGGATATGATGAGCACTTACTTGATATTGGTGCTGATAAAAGAATTTTAAATATTGTTAGTAAGATTCTAGAATCAAATGAAATGGTTCAACTCATTAATCAGGCCCACTTCAAGTTACCAGGACAAATTGTAGAGTTTAAGTGGCATCAAGATAGTGAACACCGTCGCTACGGCACTGAACTCTGGGAAGATGTTGATGGGCGAGGAAGTTATGTACAAACTGTAATGGCCATTGATGATATGAATTCTTTAAATGGACCACTTAAGTTTATTCCTAAGTCACACTTACAAGGTCATCTTAATTACAAAGAAGATCCAAGTATTATCGACGAATTGCTAGATAAGCTTCCGTCTATCGACTTACAGCTTAAAGCTGGAGATGTTGCCTTCTTTGGCCCGTATACTTTTCACTCGTCATCTCTTAATAAAACAGATTCACCAAGAAGAGTTCTCATCAACGGATATGCACAGCCGGGAGCTAATAAGAGAGAGTATCCAGGTGCTGGATACGGCAGACATTTGACTCTTTAAATATTTAACTTTAATTCACGATTCTTAAGTCCATTGCTATTTTCCTTGCGCTATATTGTGACTAAGCACACAATAAAACAAGGAAATAGCTATGAGCAAATCAAGTTATAAGAAGTATCTTCTTCCTAGCTTAGGGGTGACTCTTGCCATTACATGGATTTTCACCGTTACCTATCTTATTCAATCTAATACACCTGAGAGTTCTCAAACACATTTAACGCGATCAGAACTTGATAAGATTTATTATGGGCAATCAACAGAAGCAGAGCGCTCGATTGCATCAGTTCCAGTTAAAGATGATCCGTTATTAAAAGAGGCTTATTCCTTAGGACTAAATGCTTACCTCTGGGGATCAACTCTTGTAAGAATGGAGAATATTGCTCGTACATATACTGATGTCGTCCAAAAACAATCTGAGACAAGTTATCGCGCACCCTTAAATGAATTTGGTCACTCAAGACGCTTACCTGGCCCTACTGATACTGATATGCCAACGGCCAATCAAGACACTCTTTATTCCAGCGCAATTTTGGACCTTAATCAATCAGCGATAGTCCTATCGACACCTGAAGTAAAAGATCGATACTATGTTATTGATGTTTTCGATATGTGGCACAACCTTATCAAATATGTTGGAACTAGGCAGACAGGTACGAGTGCTCAAAAGTATTTAATCGTCCCACCAAACTCTAAAGAAATGTACCAGAAGCAAAAAGGAGTGGAAGGTCTAACAATTATTGAATCTCCAACTTCTAAGGTTTGGTTATGGGGAAGAACCCAGATACTGAAGTCAGATGATATGGAAAAAGAATTAAATGATGTACACAAAATCCAAGACCAATACAAACTAACAGAATTAGATGAATATCTTGGTAAGAAAAATCGTGTCCGCATTTATCCTCTGTCAAAACGTGTTGGAAGTGATAGTGACCCTTTACGTTTTTTTGAAGAATTAGGAGAGTATTTAAAAACTAATCCTGTTAGTGAAAAGGAGAAGGCATTATTTGGGCAATTTAAGAAAATTGGTCTAACTAAAGAAGGATTTAAAAAAGAGATGCTCTCTCAGCAAGTACAAGATGTTCTAATACAAGCTTTAAATGATGGGCCCCAAGTGGTTGCTGCGCAAATAAGAAATCCAGCAAATACAAAATTCATTAATGGATGGAGCTATGTCTTTGATCTAGATAATTTTGGTGATGACTATGCTTTAAGATCAATGGTCTCTCATCCGTACCTAGGCGGGCAAGGGGCCAAGGAAGCTCTATATCCTTTGGCCGAAGTAGACTCTAAAGGAAATAAGCTAAGCGGTTCTAAGATGTATCGTATTCGTTTTGATCGTGAGCCAAAGGTTGGAGCATTTTGGTCTGTCACTGTTTACGATAGTGTAAGTAAAATGCTTATCGAAAATGATCTCAAACGCTACTCATTAAACAATAGTAGTAATTTAACAAAGAATTCTGATGGTAGTTTTGAGCTATACTTTTCTAACCAAGTTCCAAAAGATGAAAAGAAGAAAGCGAACTGGCTGGCCACACCGAAAGGAAACTTCTACGTTATTATGCGTTTATATATTCCGTCTCAAGAGATTTTAGACTTAAAGTGGAAGGTTCCAGGGATCGAGCAAATTGAGCCGAAGGTAATTTCAATGAAATAGGTGAAAATGTGGCAAAAAATGATTTTTCCAAATTTCGAAATATAATTCTCTCAGTCATGGCCGTCATTTTATGGGTGGCCATGATTTCATATCTTTATATTGAGCATGAAAATCGTAGCCGTATTCCAGCTTCAATGAAAGATAATGACTCAAAACAAAATCCTCATCGTCTCTATCGCAATTAGCTGACTTAGTTTTTGACACCTATGTAGATTTTTTGAAGACAATGAAAATAGGGCCATGCTTTTGCTATATTTTAGCTATGCGATTCCTATTACTTCTCATTCTTTTTTCAATTTTCAGTGTGAATTATTCATATTCTCAGGACTATGGACTTCTTGATGTGAAAGGATCAATTTATTCAAAAAGAAATGTCGACAATTATTTAAGGCCATTTCAAACAGATGGCTGCTCATCGATCTCCCCACAAGGTACTTTTAATGCTCCTAAATTATGGCAACATTGCTGTATTGAACACGATATAAGCTATTGGATGGGTGGCCCATTAATGGATAAAATTAAGGCCGATGAAGATTTAAAAAGCTGTGTATCTGATGTATTTTCAAGTATTTTTGGCAAGGCGATGCAAGTTGCAGTCTATATTGGTGGGAACCCGACTTTTCATACAGGTTATGCTTGGGGCTATGGTTGGAATCATATTCGAGGCTATCATGAATTATCGAGTTCTGATCGCTACGAGATTTCTAAAAAAATGCCACAAGATCCTTTAAATCAAGAAATCGTCGAGCTAGGTTTTGATAAAGAAACAATTCCTTTAAAGAATGACAATATCTGCTTAGAAGAAATTAATGACTTTCTTGAGAAACGCATTAAAGCAAAAGTCGATATTAAAGTTATCGAAGAAATTGATACATTCTTTTCGAAAGGATTCTTCATTGAAGCAAATAACTGTAAAGGTACCTTAAGAGCAATTATGAGACATGGTGTTGATCATAATGACTGTCGAGATATTCCTTATGAAAACAAATGGGAAAGAACGGTACGTTCACTTGAGGCAACTGGAGAGTGTGCTGAGATTTATGGAACCCAGCACTCTTTAAGAAATTAATAGTATCGAATTATGCTTTCTTAACAATATACTTTGCGAAATACTCATCTAATTTATGCTTAACTTTTGGTGCCAACCAAATTGTCGCAACCATATTTGGAATGGCCATTAGAGCAAAACCAATATCCATCGCATTTACCATATCATCAGGTGCCGAGATCGCTCCCATAAGAACCGTTGATGAATAGAAAAGTGCAAAAGTTAATCTTGCCCCAAGAATGGGGATACCCCCAAAAAGAAAATCCCAACATTTCTCACAATAGTTTGATGCACCTATTACTGTTGAAAGTGAAAAGAGAATGATTGAAAGTCCTAGTAAATGTGATCCTGCAACTCCAAAGTTTTTAACAAAGGCCATTTGAGTCATTAGAACTCCATTGGACTCTTGAAGCTCTTGTGGTGTCAGAGAGCTTAGAATTACAATTGAAGTCATCGTACATACAATGATTGTATCAATAAAAGGGCCAATCATCGCAACAAGACCTTCCGCAACGGGCTCACTTGTCTTAGCATTTCCGTGGGCCATTGGAGCAGAGCCGACACCTGCCTCATTAGAGTAAGTCGCTCTTTTAATCCCAGTCTTAAAAATGTGAACAACGGCCAGTCCAGATGCTCCACCAACTGCAGCTCGTCCATTAATGGCCTCATTAAAAATAAGAACAAAAACATCAAGAACACTTGATAGATTCATAAAAATAATAGCAATGGCACAGCCAACATATAAAAGACACATTGTTGGAACAATTTTTGAAGTTGCTTCTCCAATTCTTCTAACTCCACCCATGAGAATATAAACCATCAAGGATGCAGTGATAAAACCAGAAATGTATGTAGGTATACTGTAATTTGATTCGATGAAGGTTGCCATTTGATTTGTATTGAATACACCGAGAGAACCGATTAAGCCTGCTACAGCAAAGAAATAAGCTAGGAAGTGCATATACTTAGGTAGGGCCTCTAAGATTGTATACATTGGGCCCCCTTGAATTTCTCCATGGTGGTCATTCTTTCGATACATAACCGCAAGAGTACATTCAAAGAATTTTGTATTCATCCCAATTAGAGCACCAACCCACATCCAAAAAATAGCACCTGGGCCACCTTGCGAAATAGCAACGGCAACACCAGCAACATTTCCCATTCCAACAGTTGAGGCCAAAGCATTTGTTAGTGCCTTAAAGTGGGAAATTTGCCCCTTACTCTCATCATCGTGTTCATGGTGAAATTTACCTACGATAAGCTTTATGGCGTGAAAGAAACCTGCTAGCATTTTGAAACGTGAAACGGCCACAAGATAGAGACCTCCGCCAACGAGTAAGATTACCAAAGGTAGTCCCCAGACAATATCGACGGTTTGCGCAAGAAATGCAGAAATATTCATAAAGGTCCTTTAAAATGCGGGTAATAAAACTTATTTAAAATTTTTCCACACAATAACGTAAATGGCCAGACAATGGAATACAACCTCGATGTATTTGGAGGAAACTCAGGATCGGCGATTTATAGTATTGAGCAACAAGCTGTTATTGGTATCCATACATTTGGATCTGCTTGGTCGCTAATTGAAGATACGCATAAGGGTTGTATGCGCCACAATAGCTGCGAGCAAAGTCCACAAGATCCCTCATGTACTGGCACAGGAGGCCTTGCAGGAGGGATGCCTATTCGTGAAATACCATCTTATTTTCTTAATGATCTAAATTAATAAAGTTGGCACTCTAGTTGCATCATATATCTCTAAGAAATCATTGAGAGAGGTATATGGTGTTAAAATCTAAGTTTTTACTAGTTATTCTTTTGACAGTGACTATTTTTTCGACACAAGTGCAGGCCAAACCTATGCACAGTGGTCCAATTAATTCTCGCGCCGATGAAGAATGGGGTAATGAAGAAGCATTAGTTTCACTTAAATGGCCTCTTAAATTTCTTCGCTATGATCTTCAGGACTTACTCGTTGGAGATGGTAAAGGTAGCTTTAAAGAGATCTCCAAGATTGACCTTGATCCAATCAATAGAACTTTTCACCTTGATGCCACCGTAAATATTCCAGACTCGATGCTTTTATCGATGGAAGATAAGGCCGGCGATAAACTCTTAAATGAACACTCAATCTCTCTTGTTCTTGGCTTTCCTCCATATGTGCGTGGACAATATGTTGAGTTAACAATAGAGAAATTTGTCTTAGATGACGTTGATTATACAAATGGTATGCATATAGTAACTAATGTAACTGCGGCGCTTTTAAGAAATCGAAGCTTACTCAATTACTTCATGGCCGATGATAAGGCCCCTACAGATTATTCAGATGAAGACCTTTCTAAAACAATTAAAGATTTATTTGATAATGAAGATATCGTTTTAAAGGACAACCGAGTTCGTCTGCGTTTCAACTTTATGAAACTCTCCGGCCTAACACGTTACCGTGATCTCGAAAATCTTCAAGTTTGGTATATTGGCCCAAAGAAATTAAAAGGAACAAAGCAAGGAGCTTCATTTCTAATTGAAGGTGGAATTGGAAATCCTTCTCTTAGTTATATCAAAGGAATGAAAGAAGGAGGAAAGGTTGCTGCTGATGAGCTTAAAAAACTTCGTGAAGCGGAATATAAGACATATGGTTTTAGCGCTGATACTGAGCTAAGACTCTCCAAAATGCACTCAAGACTCCTAGAAGAGACAGGAATTTATAATTGGAATGATCGCGAAAGAATGATTATTAACGAAATTCTAAAAACGTCTATTACAAAAGCAAGAAAGGCCCTAAGCCTAAAAGACTTATATTTTATTGATGAGCCACAACTGGCAAATATCAAATTCTTTGAGCAAGCAGGCGAGTTTTTAAGAGTCTCTATTGCTGATTTAAAGCTTAGACATGCAGTTGATTGGGAAACTCGAAATGGAGGCCGTAAAGGCTCAGAGATGCCTTTTGTAAGCTCTCGCATCTCACAAAATGCGGTTTCACAATTCACAAATTTCTTTCGTGACTTCAAACTAATTGATAAGGAGCCACTATTTAAAGAATTGAATGTTGTGCTAGCTCCACATCTTCCTGGAATCATCTTAAGAGGACGTGTAAATCTTGAGCTAAACTCGCTATTTGAGATGGGCCTTGAAGGTGAAGGAATTGATTTTAACAATCCAGATATTCGCCTTGATAGTAAGACTTATGGTAACTCTGTTCCATTTGAAATTTCTTTATATACATATATGAGAGATAAGGGTGTTTTAGAGCTAGATATTAAAGATGCGACACTTGGTAGTGGAAAAAATAGCGTTCTTCTTACTCCTAAAACTGACAAAGGATACTTTCTTGAAGAGTTCACAAAGCTTGCAACAGCAAATATTTTAAAGACGTACCTAATTAGTGATCCTCTTGCGACAAAAGAAGATGAAGTTGTAGTTGATGAGGCAGAAGTAAAAAGAAAGCTTATCGAAAAACTTGAAAACTTCAAAAATAACTTTCAACTTGCACAAACTGTTAAGACAGAAGAAGAAATCATAGCGGTTAAAAAGCTTGATCTTCAAAGTCCATTTAATTCGATCCCTGAAGAGATGACAGAAGAAAACTTAGTTGAGTTCTTCAATAATATCCTTGGAATTGATCGCCGTACAGGTAGACTTCAGATCAATCTTGATCCGACTATTTTAAGTGAAAAGATTCTCTATGCTCAAAATAATGTACAAGTTTGGAATATAGAGCCAATCTTCGATAAATTAATGGATAAGACCTATATCGATCTAGCAATTGGTCACGGTGTAAGAACAAAAGACTTCTTATCAAATATTTATAATCGTCCAGAAAAGAAAGATAGCTTAAATTTTGTAGGTACTTCTGGTGATTTTAATAATGAAGGACCTACTGATTACTCATTTAAGATAAATCTTAGAGAATTCGAATCAATGGTTAACTCAATTCTTACGGCCTCTATTGCTCCTCAAGTAAAGGATGCAAAGGCACAGCTTGCCAAGCTTGAAGAAGGCAGTGTTAATATCCTTGAGGATCTTACTGTAAGGTCACAAGGTGATAACCAGCTATACTTATCAATTGCCCTAAATCAAGTTGAAAAGAAGAAGCGCTGGTTTGGAGCAAGAATTGTTAACAATATCTTTGGCAACGAAGACAAGAATTATGTTATTGAGAATAATCGCTCATCAATAAGTGCAAGAATTAAGCTGCATGCTGTGCCTTTAAAAGACTATAAGAGTGATCTAATTGCAAAGAATCAGGATGAAATCTTTTTAGGAAATACTCTTCTAAAGATTGAATTAGAATCAATTGGTCGCACGGCAAAGAATCCCGGACTATTCGGATCGGTTTTAAACGCCATGATAGGGGATGTTAACCTTAAAAATGGCATCGTAGGCTCTAACCTTAAAAAGCTAGTCCTTAAGATTGCAGGGCCAATGCTAAACCCTACAGATGAGAGAAATGGTAATGCAACTCTAGCGGGATTTGCACTCAATAATTACTTAAAAGTATTTACGACTAAAAAAGATATCTTATTACAGCTTAATCCACGTCTTGCAGGCCCAGTATGGGATCTACTACTTGTCCAAGACCAGGACTTTAAGGGACGCAAGATTGGAATTGGTGTGGATTATCCAAGTGAGACAATTAACTTTGACTTTAAGATGGTCTTTAATCCATCGACAGTTGATAAGCATGAGCTTTATTTAATTATGAAGGAAGCAAGTGAGATTTCCCAATCAGTAAAAGATGGTAAGATTAAATCGACTGCAGACTTCTTAAAAGTTTATGATCGTCTTTTCTATAATAGTGACATCACAAAGCTTTCACTTAAGCATCGACTGATTAAAGTAATTGATAGCTACAATGCGCTTTCTGTTTTAAATGAAGAAGAGACTCATGCTGATAATTACTCAACAACTGGAGCAGAGCTTATGCAAATTGCCACAGCGGCAAAGGTTTTAAGAGATGCCTTAACAAGAGTAAGTGATCTTAAGCAACCAAAAGGTATTAGCACATATGCTAATAATGCACATAGAGTTTTAGCTGAGCTTGATGAAAGATTTATTGGGCCTTATTATCGACTTTATAATAAGCGCTACAAAGAGAACAATCTTAAGATCATAAATGCACAGATTACGGATTGGACGCTTTACATCCTTCCTGATGCACTCTTTGCACAGAAGGCCTTTGAGTTTCTTGACTAGATTTCACAAAAATCTAGCGAGTTGACTCTCCAAGAATATAATTTAGACCGAGAAAAATACTTTCGCGATAGCCTCTTTTAGTTAAGGGGCTATCTTCTACCGCTCCGGAATACTTCGTATACGAATAGAAGCTATTTAAAACGTATTTCTTTCCAATAGGGTAATTAACAATAAGCCTAGCACTTAGCTGATGAGAGGCCCCTGGAGTGTATTCAGGACGATCTGCACGAGCTTCAGCACTTGAGACACCAAAATAGTAGCGACTCCAATTGTCGCTATACTGAGAGTATGTGATACCTGGAATAAGAACGATCTTTTCACCCTTCCAAGGCTCAATTGGGAATGCCTTAGAGACTGAAACATAGTATTTGCTAGCTTCAGAGCGGCCACTAATATCGTGCGTATAACTAAATCTCGTCATAAACCACTTAGATGGCAGAATAAAGGTTAGCCCTAAATCAAGGGAGCGATCTCGCTCACGAAGTCCGTCATTATATGTACCAGCTTCGGCTTCGACTTTGTTAAAGTCTGGAGTAAGAGTTAGGCTTGTGAGAGGAAATAAGCGAAAGCTTGCTGCAATCCCACGAAATGAAAATCTCTTATAATTGTAGTTAATTGAGGGAACAACTGGGATATCGAATTGATCCCCAACTTTATAGAGAGAAGACGAGAAACTTGTTCCTAAACCAACTTGATTTGTTGGCGGCGGTCTCTTATCTCTTTGTCTTTCTAACTCGTTGATCCTCTCGGTTCTACCATTAGAAAAAACAGGGGCCGAAATAATAACGGCCCCTAATGTGATTATTTTGAAAAATAATTTTTTACGACTTGGCAAACGTACTCGCATTCTTCTTCCGTGATATAGGCGAAACATGGCAGGTTTAAAACTGCTTTACTAATATAATCAGCATTTCCGTGATCAATTGATCCAACACTATGGGCAGGAGCACCTTCTTGCTTGCTCATTGCACCTGGATAAATTGTTCCGAAACCTACATTTGCTTCTTTTAAAGCAGCTGAAAGCCCATCTCTAAGCTCTGGCTCAATTAAAGCAACACTACAGTATCCATTTTCTCCTACGTGAGCTGGAACATCTTGAATCTTAAGAGGAAGACCCTGAAGATTCTTGCGATAGTATTCAACAGCTTTACGTCTTGAATCTAGTCTTGCATCGATATGCTCAAGAGATAGGTTTAGAAATAGTGATTCATAAGCACCAATTCTTGAGTTCCAACCAATTAGGCCGTGGCTATAGTGACTTGTACGTCCGTGGTTAATTAGAGTCTTACAAGTGTTAATTAGCGTTTCATCGTTTGAGAAGATTGCACCTGCATCCCCAGAAGCTCCAAGAACTTTTGCTGGATAAAAGCTTGTCGTTGAGATCTTAGCTGTTCCTAGAATCGACTCTCCATTGATTGTCGTTCCAAAACACTGAGCACCGTCTTCAATAAGCATTACGCCATTATCTTCAGCGATCTTTCTGATTTCCATTGTATCTGGACATGCCCAACCATATAGGTGAACAAGAATAGCTGCCTTAGGATTGAATTTTTCAACGGCCTCTTTAAAAGTATCTTTATCCCAGTGTAGAGTTTCACGGCTAACATCAACAGTTGCAGGGTTTGCACCTACGTTAACAACTGCCTCAAAAGTCGCCCAGAAAGTCATATCTGGAACTAATACAACGTCGTTTTTTTCAACGCCACTTGCTCTTAGAGCAATCTGGATTGCATCTGTACCGTTGGCACAACCAACTGCGTATTTTGCACCAGTCTTAGCTGCTAGCTTCTCCTCAAGCATATTAACCTGAGGTCCACCAATAAATTGTGTGTTATCAAAAAGTGTTTCAACGCCTGAAAGGAATTCATCACGAAACCCGTCTTCAAAGCGATTTAATGTAATAAATGGTACGCCGTTAACTGACATATTTCCTCGCATTTTTAAGTAATTACAAACATTATAGGGGAAAGAATATGACTTAGGAATAGCGAATATTGTTAAATTTGGGTCAAAAATAGGGGATTTCAAAGGCGATTTCAAGCTGAATTTTCAAGGCCTTACGGCCAAACTTTAATCAACAAAATCTATACACCACTATATATAGATTTCAACATCACTCATTACGTTCAGATTATCTGTTATATAAATAAAATGAAAACAATCTCATTAGCTATTATTTCTCTAATATCAACTAATATCATGGCCTCTAGTGCGATCACGACGGAAAGTGAGTTTCGTGAAGTCATTGAGAGCGTCCTAAGTATCTACGACCAGAAGTTACCACAAGGCAATCAGCGCCAAGTTGATATTAACTGGGAATCTAAGACATTAAATGCGTCAGTTGGTTACAAGAGAAATTCAGAATCTGTGCGCTTTAGCTTTCACGGAGAGTTTGTTCGAAAAAACCAATTAACAAAAGATGCCTTTGCTCTTGTTGCTTGTCATGAAGTTGGCCATATCATTGGTGGTTATCCGAAGGTTATGCCGACCCAAAAGTATTCAAGTGAGGCGCAGTCTGATTACTTTGCTACTAATGAATGTTTAAAGAAATACTTTGCTTTAAATAACTCTGATAGCTTTGAGCTAAATGGTATTAGCGCTGAGAATCTTTTAGAGTGCAAGCAAGATAAATCATGCCTAAGAGGCCTTGGTGCCATTAGAGATGCTTCAGTCATTTATCCTGGAAGTAATATCAACGCGAAGTCAGATCATGTCTCAAAAGTGACAATCTTTAATGATTACCCACAAAGTCAGTGTCGTGTGGACACGCTAAAGGCAGGCCTTTTAAATCAGCCAAGGCCAACTTGTTGGTTTAAGTCTTATCAAGCTGAGCGCTATGAATATCAGTACGACTATGAATATGAAGAGGCCCAAGGTGTCGCAGAGATTACCGAAGTAACAGCAACAGATTTCGGCTGTCATATTCGTACGAAATACCCCGATGTATGGATGGGAAGTTACTTAAACCCGCTGTCAGAAAGCGAATTATTACTTAGAGGCGTGCGCTACGTAGGTACTAATTGCAAGTATCAAGTAGGGGATACACTTAGTGGTGCCATGACCCTATTTCGTGGGAATTTATACCTAAATCTAAATCCAACGGATAAGTAAATCTTAAGTTTTCTTAACTATTAAGATCGCCCCCATTTGCATAATAATTGTTAAATATTATTTACAGTTGGGGGACAAATGAAGATTTTAACTAAAATCTCTATTGCATTAACATTAATTTCAGCAGTATCAACAATCGCAGCAACCGTAGACTTTGGGACAACGAATCACATTGCATTCCGTTGCCAAGTGGATATCTTTGAGAAGGTTGTTAATCCAGTCTCATACCGTGCATATGCCGGAAGACTTATTAATTCAGTATTTCACGAACAGTACAATAATATCACAGGCCCAGACCTAAAAATGCTTATGGATTATGGCAATGGGCGCGCACTTTTTTCTAATGTAATTATTGGTGGAAATGGCTATTTCAAATGGTCTGTTGTGGAAACCGATGATCATGCAATTGATATATTAGATGCAAAATGGCCTATTTCGGCCCGTGTTCTATACAGTCCGAGACACTTTGATCGTGCCAAAAATGGAAAAGCAATAGGAGAGTCAAACGACCATCTCTATCGTGTTGAATGTTTTGAAGTAAAACAAGCACCTGGTGACGACGATATCGTTATTGGTGTCTAAAATAGTGATTGAAAAATCCCCTTCTTTTATGAAATAATTTTTGCTTACTTATTGTTTTATAAAAGAAGGATTTTTCATGAAACTTTCCCTGGTCATTTTAGCAGCTATTTTTAGCTGTTACTCATACGGCTTAAATTTTCAAAATACACAGCAAAATACCTATGAAGCTGCGACTTTAATTGGTGGTGTTGGCATCAAATGCGACAACGGCTCAAATCAGGCCGTAAAGGCGTTTGGATGTAAAACGCGACATCTATATCCCGTAAGATTTGAAGACTTCATTGTGGGGCAAAATTTAGAGGCCGATAAAATCGTCGTGTCATACACGGACGAAAAAGGCCGAAATAAATCGAAAACTCTCCGTTACGATATGACTAGTCAGCGCACGAAAACTTCAGTCAATCTATGGGCCAAAAACCTTCGAAAAAAACCTGTGCTACACACGGGTAAAAATATCATAAAAATGAGCGCATATTTCAAAGGCAAATTAGTTGAAGAAAAAACACACGAAATCTTTGTTGAGGACCTAGGTCAAATTTCATGTGGATCACAGATGTTTATCTCACGTGATATGTCAGATTGTTTCTCAGCGGCCAGAGCATGTGAGAAGCTATATCAACTGACAAATTACTGTCGCTAGAAATAATACGAAAAAAGTGACGTTCTAAAATGGATTCTAAGAGATTCAAATAAATTACGCGACCAAGTTGTCGCGTTTTTTGTGCTAAAAATTGCCTAGGTGAACACAGCAAAAATTGGGGTTATAATCATTATTATAAGTTACAATATGGCCTTACCCCATATAACTGATATTATATGATATAAAATATTTTCCCCTATAACACTTAAGCCCGTCTGAAAAAGTCACTCTCTAAATGCTTTATATCCATAAATTATTCTATGTAATTCATTATATTTTTTATCTGCGTCTTTTTGTTTCTTAAAAGAGCCTCCATGTATTTGTAAACAAGCCTTCCACTTTTTTTGTTTTGTACAAAAATTACTTCCAAAAGTATCGCCAGAATTTCGCTGACTTCTTTTTAAATGATTTTGCTTATGTGATACCCATTCTAGATTCTCGTAGAAATTATTGGCCCTGTTACCATCAATGTGATTTACACTATCAAAGTAACCAGAGTTTTCTACATGAAATAAAGCAACTAGTCGATGTACATACATGGTCTTACTTTGATTATTTGTTAGACTTAGGGAACACTGCTCATATCCAGCTCTTGTTATCCACGAGCTCAAGAGCTTAGACCTTCTTTTACTAAATATAGTCCCATCTCTATTTACAATATATTTAGAGGAAATTTCTTCTTTTAAATTATTTAAATTTTCAGTAGCAGCTGAGTAATTTTTCTTTTGTTTTCTTAATCTAAGAATATATTCGGCTACACTGAAAATTTCAGCACAGAAGTCTTTCTCATCTGTAAACATAAGTTTATGTTCTTCGTATAAGCATGTTAGTTTTTTGTATAGGATGTCCTTTGAGTCATCCATATCACCTCTCTTGATTGTATGAATAATGAAAGAATACCAACGCTTTTTAAGAGATTCAAAAACTAAGAGTATAATTTAGTTTATATTTCGCCTTGAAAATTTGCTTTAGGGGCGCACCCTAAATAAGCAGATTGAATACAACAACCCATACCACAGAATCTCTATAACTGAACTCATTGGCCTTGCCTATGTTGTTTGCTTGACTTCTTATTTTGCAAAATTGTTATAACTATAAATGTTAGCCCAACCAAAATGCTAAATATCATTTCAATGTACTCACCTGTTTTTGGATTAGATGGCCTTATTAGATAAATACCTGAGACCGTATTGTTTATTCCGTGTAAAACAGCACAAACCCAAATTGAATTAGACTTTATTTTAAACCACCCCAGGGCAAAGCTCATAAAAATAATAATTAAAGGGAAAGTAATAAAAGTAGTCAGAAAAACGTTCTCTGCACCATTTACACCTCCTAGGTTTGCAGGAATATGCCAATATGCCCAAATCAATCCAACGAGAAGCGTTCCCTTTAAAAAGCCGTACTTAGTAGTTAAAGTATCTTGTAAATACCCTCTCCATCCAATCTCTTCTCCAAGAGTGGCCATAATTGTTGTTGGAATAGTTCCAATTAGAATTGTTATAAATAGATTCAAAGCAAGGAATGAATATGACTGCTCACCTGTCCCTAGCATTAAACCAATCTTTTTAACTTCAGCTATTCTGGAAAAATCGGGACTCAAAACAAAGCTTTCGCTATTCCATGCCCCTAAATCAAGCATATAAAAACTTAGCTGTGACAGGATGTATGGCGTCAGTGCAACGATAGGCGTGAGTGCCATATATTTAAAAGAAAAAACTCTTAGATTTTTAATAACGTCTTTAGCTTCTTCACCAAGTCCCAGTAGGCCAATCGCAGGAGTCCACATCGCAATAATTAGGAATAAACTATTCTTGTAATAAAGAAATAATCCCTGACAAAGAAAACCACTAATAAAAGTAATTAACAAAAATTTAAAAAGCTTCTTATCTTTAATCATAGAACCTGAGTAACCATATTGCATTGAACAAACCCTTTCTTCAGATTCTCTTTCAATCTTGTTGTACTAATTAAATCTGTTACTGAAGAATTATCTTCAGCATATTTAACTGCACAGCGGGTAACTTTCTCACCTTGTGATTTACAAAGAGCTGCAGTATCAAAAAATTGAGTAATAAGTTTTCCAAATGATGATTCATTAGAGATATTTCCGACACACTTCACTGTTTCATAATCATACTCATGGCATAACATTAGATTGTAATTAAAACCGTAAGTCGAAAGAAGTGAGCTCGTACCAACGGCGCACTCAATTGTTTCACCTGAATACTTCTTACAAGTCGTTAAGTTGTCCTTAAATGAATTAGGTATCCACATTGAGTTATTATCAGATAAATCTAATGAGCAGTTTATATCTTTTTGGCTCTCGCTTGCACAGTAGCTTACAGCTTCTTTGATATTTAAACTTGAAACTTTTTTATTCAGGTCTTTCCCGCACTCTAGTTGATCGCGTGTGTAGCTTATACATAACTCAATACCCGCTTTAATATCTCGTGGTGAAAGATCTACCCCACACATTATATTTTCAATATCTAGTGAATATTCTCGGCAAAGATTAAGCGCCTTTACTTGGGAAAGTTTCGTGTTACTTGCTGTGTTTTTAAGGATTTCAATTGAGCAATCAAATTGTTCCTGTGTTACCTCGTTTACACTTGAACAACTGTCTTGTGCCACGATACGCATCGAAAATAGTAATGAAATTGTAACTACAGAAAATTGCATAATTTTCATGAAACACTCTCCTAATGATAAACATTTAGAGAGTGATACTATTTTTATTGAACTAGATAAATACGACCTATAATAATTACTGAATTCAATCTTGCTATATAGATATATTATATAATAAACATAATTATCATTCTTAATATGAATAATAGGAAATCTTATGGAATTAGGTCACTTAAAACATTTCTACTATGTCGCCAAGTACGGAGGCTTCACAAAGGCATCTAAGAAGCTCTACGTCCAGCAACCATCGATTAGTAAAACAGTGGCCCTATTAGAAGATCAGCTTGGTGTGAAACTCTTAAATCGTGAAAAGAGGAAGACGACTCTCACTGATATTGGCCAAGAGATCTATGCCAAATGTGACCTTATTTTTAAAACAGTTGAAGATATCGAAAATATCGTAAGTGACGGAAAATTTGAATGCTCAGGCCCTTTAAAGTTTTGTGCTAGTGAGCCGATTTCTGCATACTTTGTTCCTCGAATCTTAAAAGAATTCCTTAGTGAATATCCGCAAGTACAACCAGCGTGTTTTACAAGTTTCTCATCTGACTTATTTAATAGGATCGAAGATGGAGAGTTTGAATTTGGTCTCTTCTTTCATACGCCAGAGATGGCCAAATACGCCCACAAACTTGATCTAGAAGAAGTTGCATCTATCCCCTATGATTTAGTCATTAAGGCCTCTGAGCACAAGAATTTGGACGTTATACGATCATTCATTGGCTCACGCGAGGTTGATGATGTGACAACGAAAAAATACCCGACAATTTCTAAGATGAATAAGGATTATAAGAACGTTAAGATTACAATCTCATCAAATAGCTTAACGTCACACAAAGAAATGGTCTTACAAGGCCTTGGGGTTTCAATCCTGCCGTCAATTATGGTCGAAAAAGAAACCAAGGCAAAAGAGCTTAAAAGATTATATCCAAAGGGGACGTTTCACTTCCCTCTTAAGCTTGTCACAAAGAAGAATCACTTTCTTTCACGAAATGCACAGGCGTGGATTAAGTGCTTAAAAGAGCAATTATCAATCATTTAAACAGCTTGAAATAACTTGGTAGCCAGCAAGAATGATATCAAGTCTCCAGGCCGATGCTCTGACAAT
This sequence comes from Halobacteriovorax sp. XZX-3, assembly GCF_043196495.1. Lineage (NCBI taxonomy): Bacteria > Pseudomonadati > Bdellovibrionota > Bacteriovoracia > Bacteriovoracales > Halobacteriovoraceae > Halobacteriovorax > Halobacteriovorax sp. XZX-3. Next base: position 349,048 of record NZ_JBEBMO010000001.1, read on the forward strand.
TTTTATAACCTGCTTCTTATCTTCTTTGCTAAGCTCACAGTAGCCTGCACTCAGATAACAAGGAACGTGGTGAGAGATGGCAGTTTTCTTAAACTCTCGACAACTAGACTCAGAAGAAATGTCATTCATGCCAGAGATTAGGCAGGCCTTAACATCCTGAATCCATTTCCGACCGTCTACAGAAAACTTCTCAACCCTAGAATCGAATTTATTGCAATATTTTTGACCAAAGGCCAAGGGATAACCACGCTTTCCACATACTCGCTCTTTTTCTATACAGCTGTAATACGCACAGTCGTCACTTAGATCAGCACAATCATTTGCAGCAAACGAATGCGTGGCCAAAAAAATGGAGAAAAAGGTGAAAATGATAGATTTCATAAGCAATAAGTAGCAAACTTCTCGTTGCTTAGTAAACTTAATGAAAAGTTTATAAAGGTAATACTAATCAAGCGCCTTCCTTTATTGCTAGGCAGACAGGAATATAATTCCGCAGCATTTATAATTATCTAACAATACTTGTCTATAGGATATTAAGAGATTCATTAACTTTGGCCCATAACTAATCGTAATTTCACCTATCGCTTAAAATCCAATACTTCTAACGCATTTATTGTGAGTTATCTTCTTAAACCACCTCTTAAAAAATACATTATTTGAGATAAGATATAAGAAATTTTATTGTTTTCAATGGAGATTATAATGAGCGAATCGCTTACAATTTCACTTTATTTAACTACTGCTGTTACAGTTTTTTTGCTCCTATTCATGTCTGTCTCTGTCTACAACAACCTAATTGAAGTTTCTAAAGAGGTTAAGAAGTCCTGGGCAAATATTGATGTCATTTTAAAGCAGCGATACGATGAGATCCCAAAGCTTATCGAAATTTGTAATCAGTATATAGAGCATGAAGTTGCAATGATAGACAGGATTATGGAATCTCGAGAGAAGTTGGTGGGAGCAGAAAATAGTCGCAAAGAAAAGATGAAGGCATCTGAAGAGGTTTCAAAGTCATTAAAAGGCCTTCTGGCCTTGAGTGAGGGCTATCCTGAAATTAAAGCAAATAATAATTTCATACAAATTCAAAACAAAATCTCAAAACTTGAAGATACACTTGCAGACAGACGTGAATACTACAATAGTTCTGTAACTATATATAATACACGAATTGAGCAAATTCCTTATGTATTCTTCACGCCAATACTAGGCTACAAAGAAGAGGTTCTTTTTAAAGTCAGTGAAGAAGAAAAGGCTTATCCAGAACTAAAGATTGATACACTTAAAAGGAATGCTTAATGTCAAAACCAGATAAGTATTCGACCTCTCTGATAGCATTCATGATGGGAGGAAAGCTAATATATGATTCTTTAAAAAGCTTTAATGAATATTTAAAAATTAAAAGTATCCCTACCTCGAAAATTCGATCAGCAGCGATCGGTGAAAACGTTGAAATCCAAGGTAAAGTATATGGACAAAATTCATTAATTTCACCCATAAATGGCATCGAGTGCGTAGCATATTACATAATAGTTGAAGAATATATTTCATATGGAAGATACGGACATTGGAAAGAAAGAGCACACATAAGCTCTAGTGCATTTTTACAGATAAAGAATGAGGGGGAAGAAGATCTCGCCCTAATTGATCTATACAGAAGTAATGGGCTTAAACATATCAATACCGACCATGTTTTTGTTAAAAGCGGAAATCTAGAATTATGTGAAAGGCAAAGGATTGTAGACCATCTTGATAATTTGAATCTTATTAATACAAAAAATCTCTACTTCAAAGAAGTTGTCTTTCTAAGTGGACAAAAGGTTTATGCGATTGGTTCATGTCAACCTCCCACTAGTTACAACTTACCATATGCTGAGCATTCACTACTTTGTACAAAAGTTTGGCCATCATCTGACAACCCCAAGCTTTTTGAGTATCGAAATCTAATTAATGACATATCGGAAGAATACCTACAGGAACAAATAAAAGAGAGTACTATATTACTAACTAAAGCAAAAGGCGGTAATCAAGTATTTGACATCGGTTATGTTATTGTAGCAAAAGATCAAGAAGAGAATTTTGCCAAAAGGGTCAACCGTAGTTTTTACTTGAAAAATATTGGCGCTATTGCTTGCATAATCGTTGGTATTTATATCCTCTTTTCATAAGAACAACTGTTTTACACAAAAAAGATGGCCAGAGCAAAGACTGCTAGCAAACTAATGACGATTGCTTCAAAGAAGTAGTTCTTCTTTGTCTCCGGTGCCTTAAACTCACCTGTTAAACGAAAGTGTGAGTCGTTGATATTGTTTATCACGTATTGAATTTCCCCTAGAGGTGTAATTCCTGTGAAGTCATAAAGAACTTCTCGGTTTTCACAAATGGCCGTGTATGGAACTCCACGAACACCAAAGTGATCCGCAATCTCAGGACTCTCCATGGTATTTACTTCATATACATTCACGTCTGGATTATTCTCATTTAAGGCATCAAAGACAGGTGCCATTGTTTTACATGGGCCACAAGTGTCAGAATAAAACTTGATAACGAAAACGCCTCTTTCACTAGATACAACAGATTCAAAGTTTTCATTATTTATTCTTTTTATATTCATAAAAGCACCACCCTGATAAATTCAATCTTACTATAACCATTCACATTAAAATTTACAACAAACTTAATTGGATATAACAATTTGTATTCAGGTGGCGTCTACCTTTTATTTACAGTAGAATAGTATTTTTAACCTACATAAAGAAAAGGCATATATTATGAGAGGGACTTTCTTCTTAAAACCATTAGAGTTGAATTTAGAGCTTGCTGGCGAGAGCTGGCCCCAGGGCGAGCAGATAAACGGATATCTTACGATTAAGGCCCATGGTGAAGCCGATCTATCAAAAATAGGCATTCACCTGTGTGAAGTGAATATAAAGAAGTTTAAGGCCAAGGACGAAGCGGCATTTAAAGTTATTGAAACAGTTGAAGCAAGCGGTGAGCAGACAAGCTTTAGTTTTAAACTAGCTGAAAACTGCCTTATTACTGAGAAGGCCACTTCCCTTTATGTTATCTGTGGAGATATTGATACACCATTTGAGTGTGGGCATCTTCAACTTGATATCCTTCCAAATAAGAATATTTTGAGCTTCATTGAAATCTTTGAAAATTTTCTTAAATTCAAATTTAAGCCCCTTAAAAATAAGGCCGGAATGATTCAAGCAAAAATCACTCCACCAGATATAAAAGACTGGACAAGTATTCAGACCATGAATCTTGGAATGTCTTGTATTGATAATATTCTTTCACTCGATTTCGCTTTTAAAGTGAAGAAGATGTCATACGAAGGCGGCGCTGTGGAGACGAAAGAAGTTAAGATTAACAATAAAGTTGAATTTAAACCTAAGGATTACATCCTTTTTGAAAGTACACTAAACCAAGATTTCATTACTGGAGAGTTAAACAAAGTTCTTGATGAGGTAAGGTTTAAGCCGGTTATCTAATAAATGAAATATGGCCACTGACGTGGCCCTTTTTTATTTCGAAGAAACCTTCATACAGTTCTTACTTTCATAATTCTTTTTAACGGCTATAATCTGACCTCTAACACTAGCAAGTTCAAAGGCTTCAACGCCATCGCCTTTTCCTATGCCTCCAAACATGAGTGCCTGGCTATAGCTATCATCAACCCTTCTTCGTTGAGCATCAACAAGAACCTTCTCATGCTGCTTTAATCCGCCATACTCACTTACAAGCATCTTGCAATCAAAGTTTGCGTATTTTTGTGGTGAAACATAACTTGCTTTTACATGCTCTGGTTCAGTCGACATATTTGCACAGCTTGTAAGCAGAAAAAATAGAACGATCTTTTTCATAACTCTCCCTATTGAATTCTTTTGTTTTATATCGGTGTAAAGTCACCAATTAGTGAACGATTTCAACACCTTAAGAATTATTCGAGAATTACTTGGTAAGCATACGAATTTATTATTTTGTGATTTGTACCCTTGCTTACTCTTTACATAGTTCAACTAACTATAGAGAATTAGAACAACACAATTACACAAGATTTATGAGACAATTACTATTACTAATTTTTATTTCACTATTTATTCAGCAAGCTCTTTACGCATGTGAAATAAGTGTAGAAAACTTTAGCTTCGACTATGTCGAAGATGTTTCACTTACTAGTGATGAATGTCGCCTTATTAATAATAGAGTCATTCAGCTAAAGCAGGAATTTCAACTGACAAATAAAGCCCAAAAACAAAATCAAGAAAAGTATATCAGTAACACTGAAACCATCAGCCTTCAGATTCAACAACTTCGAATTAATGGCCAGGTTTACGGACAAGTCTTGATCGGTAAGTTTTTACTCTAGGGCGCCCCTTTTATTCTTTTAATAGAACTTCTTTATCCTTTAAAGTAATCCCATAGCTTCACAGCAGGCACAGAGTTTACCGCTACGAGAAGAATACTTGAAACAGATAAGAGCGTTCCAATTAATAACCAAATCGTTGAAACAAGAAAAACACGAATAGGTTTAAATTCAATTTTCTTTGTTAAGTAGTGATATGAAAGGATCAATAAAATAGTCCCATATGATAGGAGCATCACATAATATAATTTTTTTGCGAAGTACATATTTAGCCCCATAGAGACGCATGGGAAAAGAGCAAAAACCAAGTGGTGGAAAATCTCAGTATTTTTAAAACTTGTATCAATACGTTCTAATAACTTGCAAAATAAGAAGAGAACAAATAAGGCAAATATTACAGAAGAAAGGTTAATCCACAAATTAAATGCGACTGCAAAGAAAATATAAGCTAAATTTGCGACAAAGCTTCTCTCGCTAATTATTGCTTGTGTTACCATAAATGTGCCTGGACTTGCGCCAGCAGCAAATATTAATAGCCCAATAAAACTGAAGAAGAACTTCTTTTTCTTATACATGTCTCTAAATAAGCTTCTTATCATACGCAATCTTTAGACTGCGCTCGACTAGATTGTTCACAACCTCACCAGACGGGTTAATTTGAAACGGCATAGCGAAAGCGAAGAACAGCTGAAAATAAGTTTCGAGTCCGTCGGCAACACTAAAGCGATCAATTTCATTTCCCTTAGCATCTTCAACGATTGTAGTGGCCCTAAGCCATGTGGTTTCCTTAGCCGGTATAACTGTTAAAGTCATAGCAGATAAGAATGAAGCAGGACCGGCTTCTTGATAGACCTCTATTGTGATCTTAAGCCTGCGACTTTCCTTTCTATTCTTACAACTTTTTAAACTACAGATTTCAAAGTCCTTAAGCTCGACCGGATTAAGTCCTAGCGAAACACCAAGAGGCTTCGAACTACGTTTCCCATCAGCATTGCCATTATAATAGCGTGGGATGACCAAAATCTTTGCATAGCGACTCTTATCGCGTTTATAGCGGGCCTCATTTTCAGCGCTCAGCTTCTTTGTTGCACAAGATAGTGATGAAAATAATATGATTAAAAGTAGCAGCTTAGACTTCATTTCTTTGTCCCTTTTTCTTATATTCATCCATGTCAGTTATGATCGTATCAATTAAAACCTTCTTGTAGAGTTTAAACTCTGGACCTTCATAGATTTTGATAATTTTCTCTATGTCTTCATCTTTGATATTTTTGATGACAAGAAAGTAATATGGTAACGAAATTTCTCTTGAAACCTTCATCATGCTAGAGAAGTTGATCTTTAGAAATGTTTTTGTTTCGTATTTAGGAATTTTGTCGGTCATTCTTTTTAAAACTTCATCGGCAACACTAAAAGAAAGCTCTAGTTCAAGAATTTTTTTGGCATATGCAATTTTCTTCTTGTTTGCTTTTTGGTCAAATTTCTTGAAGCTGTTAACAATCTCATTCGTATTCACGCTATTATAGAAGTTTCGTTTATGATCATAATTCTTCCAAGCGGGGGAATCACTTAGCTTATAAGCGAAACTATAAGTCTCATCCCTTTTCGTTTTTGACTTGAGATTTTGCTTATACTTTGCATATAATTTATCGGCATCCAAAGTACTATAATATAAATAGGCCGGATTATTTTTAAGCTCGGGGTATTTTGATACAGGGATTTGAGAATACTGATATTTCACATTGGCCAACATTCTAAAATATTCAATAGAAAAAGATCGATAAGCTGTTACATTGATAAGTCTTTCGTGATCTAAAACTTCAAGTGGCCTACGAGACGGATTTGAGCATGAGCTAAGTCCTAAGATAATAATCGCAACAAATACAAATAATCTTGTATATTTCAAGAACTCCCCCTTAAGAAAACAATAACTTAATCTTAACCTCGTTTAGAGCTCTAGAGTATCAATTCATAATGATAATAAGACTGCTTTAGCTTCTTTTAAAGTTACCAAGCTAAGTAACTGGAATATTTTATTGGCCTTAAATCTTGTAATACAGGAGAGTTATCTTTGATTGCTTCTAAAGCGGAAAAAGGTGCCAATTTTCTAAGTTTCGCTCATGGGATAAGCCCAATCTTTCGCTCTAGGCTTCTGTCATGTTGAAAAAACTTAACTTGGCTACGATAGAAGTCCACCACAGTTTTCTCCATTTCTGGATACACACTCTCCGCTAAGAAGCTTTCTAACTCTTGGGACTTGATCTGCATATCAGGCTTGTCTTGCACATACTTAAAGAGAATTGCGTCTTTGCCTTTCTTGTAGCTAAAATCAAACTTAATATTTTCTGCTGGCTGCAAACTCTTATTACCATCCATGTGAAGTCTAAGTAGGATTGAAAAAATCCAATAACCATTTTCAGCAAGCTTTACGGCCCCGTGAGGTGTATAGGAGACGTCCTCATCAATAGGTGAAAAATATTCTCCTTCATCTTCTTCACTAAACTGAATGGTTGGAACGAGCTTAATAAGATCGTACTCACTCTCTGCAATACCCAAATGACTTTTAAAACCTTTAAACAAAGTTGCTGCAAAATTTGAGGCATCATCATGGGTTTTAAAGAAGAGCTCTCGAGATTTCTTATATTCGCTACATAGATCCAAGTATGACATGAAGGGTTTATCGGGATCGTTTAAACATCTAAGTACTTAAATATTCTTAAAAAAGTGTAAAGCTTACACACTTTTTGAAAACGTCACCTGATGTAAATGAGAGAAATTCAGCTATCGATTATCTTGTCCTCACAGAAAAACAATCAAACAAACAAAACATGATTATGAAAACGAGGAGAAAAACATGAAAAAATTATTATTAGCACTAGCATTAGTATCAACACTTTCAGCATCTGTTTCAGCTAATTGTGTAGGAATTTATGAAAATACAACAATCCAGCACAATGAGAAAGCTTCTAAGAATGTCTTAGCAGTTATGGGCAGTGAGTATAAAGATATGTTCGAATTTCTATTGGCAAGTGGAGATGCATACTCAATTATTGTATCGCCACTTGCTGCAGTATTGGTATCACCAATTGTTCTTTACAAGTCGATTCATTACAAAGGAACTTATAAGTTCTATAAGAGATTTGTATCAACAATGAATGAAAATAGTGAAGACCATAAAAAAGACTTTAAAAAATTTAAACGCTCAGTTGCAAAACGTTTTAAAATTTCGAATGAAGAGTTTCTTGATGTATTAAAAGACCTAAATGATAGCAGGTCACTTTGTGAAGGGTATAAGAGAAATACAGTTTTAACAGAAGAAGGTATCGCTTACTTAGAGTCAAGAGGATATAAGACATTTCTTCAAGCAGCTCTAAACGGAAAAAGAGATCCTGTAACATTTAGAGAGTTACAATTAAATCCAAGATACTTCACAGTTGTTTACGGCGGAGTAATTGATGCATATGATTTTAAAAAGATCGTAAGAGCAGAAATTGAAGCTCGCGGTTACGAAAAATAATTAATAAATTAAATGGCCTCGAATTTAGTTCGAGGCTCTTTACAAATTATACAAAAAGTATCGACGTACCTAATTAGAGCTTTATACCAATAAACCAATTTGTATCACCTCCGCCTTTAAAACCAACACCATCGAGATCAAAACCTGGGTTTTGATAGTGTGAAACCCCAAAGGTTAAATAGTAATACGGATTAAAGATAGAGTAATCTGCTTTATATAATAAATAGTCGATAGAAATTTTGATTAGCCCACCTACTTTTGTTGTAGATTTATCGGACTCCTCCTTAGATATAAAGTTTGATACAAATGTCGGGGAAATTTCAACATTCGCATTCAGTTTAGATTCTAAGAATTGAGCTCTAAATGAATACCCATATGATAGTACATTCTGATGTAAGTCGTATTCTTGATTAAATTTTAATTTTTTAGTTTTTAAAAAAGATAATCCAATCAATAAGGCATGAGAGTACTTAGCATTTTCATGTGAAGTATAGAAAAAAGAATAATGCTGAGTTTTATCGCTGTTACTTATAGCTTTGTATGAGCTACTTCTTAGAAAGGATTGTCCAAATGAAAATTCATATAAACCAATTTTTTTCTTAGGATTTATTTTTCCTCTATTTTCATCTAAGTGTCTTTTTACATCTGAGGTCCTATAATTAGGATATTTCCTTGAAAGTTCCGACCAGCACAGGTAATTATTTTGATAATATATTTTTCTGGTGTTTTGCTGATTTTCACATATAAGATAATCAATTTCTTCTAGGCGAGCGCTATCAGGATTTTCTATTTTGTATATTTGAGCAAAGGCCGTAGAAATATTTAATCGTCCTGACTTTTTTAAATCTAAAACTCTATTATAACTAATCTCTTCTTCACTGGCCCCTCTCTTTGGCGGTAGAGAGCAAGAAGCACACACTAGAAGTAGTGCAATTAAAACTAATCTCATCAACTATCCTTTTCTAAGTAATTCACTATATTTGCAATTTCATTAATCTTTTCTTTTCGACGCTTATTATACAAAAAAGTCATACGCGGGTCTGAGTGCCTCGCATACGTTGCCTGATCCTCAAGGCTTGCTCCGTTCTCATAGAGATTACCAATGCCTGTAGCACGTGATGAGTGGGGAGATATCTTATGCTTAATCCCAGCAAGCTTTGCGTATTTTTGAAAGATCTGATCGATGGTATTTCGATTAAGAGGTTTAAGTTCCTGAGACTTACGGCCAGAGGTAAATAAAGGCTCATTTTCAAGAAATTCACGGCGAGCGCTAAAGACTTCCATATAGTGTTTAATGTCACTGAAGGTTTCATCAGAGATGTAGACCTTTTGTTTCTTGCCACCCTTACTTCGTACATGAAGGTAATTGCCAATATTATCACTAGCAAAGTCCCCTACTTTTAGCGCAATTAATTCCGACTTTCTAAGTAAGGTATAGAACATCACACGTAGAATCGTATAGTGAAGGACACCACTTAGATTATTGCTTCCATCGCGGTTCTTTTGATTTACACTCTCAAAGAGGTCCATAACTTCAGGTGCACTAAGATCATTGGTTTTAACTTCCATGACAACTTTAGGGCGAAAGACTCCAGTTGCTGGATTCTTATAGCAAAGCTCTTTTTCAACTAAGAAGTCAAAGAAGCGCTTTATGGACGACAGATGTCTTGCCACCGTGGCATCTTTTAGTTCTTCGTTTTTTAGAAGATGGTCTCGGTAGGCCGAGATATGCCTCTGGGAAACATCAGATAGGCTTGAAAAGGTCTCAAATCCTTTTAGAAACGTTAGAAACTTCTTAAGGTCTCGTCTATAGGCATCTCTGGTATGAGCAGAATTAGACTTGGTCAGGAAGTCCTCAAAGATATCGTTAATTTTTGCATTCGATCTAGCAGGCCTTATGGCCCTTGACCTAGAATAGCTTACTCCAACCATTACTGAAACGATCCTTCATCAACTGTATGCTTATAACTCTTAGACCATGACTCGAGTGCTTCTAGAAGGTTTTCCTTAGGCGAGATAACCCATGTATTAATTTGGGCCAATTCTTTCTTTGTAAAGGCCTCTAAAAGGTCATCTTCATCAAACATATATTCGAAGTGAAGTCTCTTAAAAATATGGCGTCCTTTAAGCACACGCTCTTGGTAGTGCTGGGCCTGTGAGATACGACCATGTTTCTTATTAGAGATTAAAAGCTCTGTATCATCAATGATTAGATCAAAAAGGTTTCTAAGCTTTGTTAGGAGTCTCTTCTTACGAATAAGCTCCTTATCATATTGCTCAACTAATGCCTTTAGAATTGTCCCAAGTCCTGGTTTCTTTCTTGTAATCTTTGAGGCCACAAGATCGTAGGCCCAAGAAATATACTTAGACTTAATCATGAGAGTCTTATGGATAACTTCATCATTATTATGCTTTTGAGCAAATTCACTCTGATTGCTTCCACTAGATAGAACAATCATATCGTATTCATCATATGTCGGTTTTGTATTATCGATTAAAGGTGTCGATGCTTGAGACGTCCTTCCAGACAGAGATCTAAGCTGTTTCATAAGCGCTCCTTGCTTATTTTAATTTTATCATTCACATGGGTCATATATCAATTTTTCCCCACGTCGATTTCTATTTTTTTATATCTAGGCATAACTCCAATTATGCCTAGATACATGACATGTTACTTTAAACCTAAAAACATGTCATGTTTTTGAGGTCAAAATTTGTCACGGTAAATATTTTTAAACGACATTAAAATTATAGCAATAGACAATATTGTTACGATGCAATCTTGTCTTTAGTCGATTTAGTTAGTGCTTTTCTTTTTTTCTTCCTTCTTTTTCTACGCCTTTCTTTTTCGGCCATGATTCTTTTGTGTCTTTTATGTAACACTAGAATTAAAAGTAAAACGCAAATCAAAGAAAATTCTTTTTTGTAATGTAAAATAATATTTATTACCAAATTTAGATTTTGATTATCACCATCACCGAGAACTGATGCGATATTTCGTCTTTGCTTTTCTTGCTCTATACGTTCTGGAGTAAACATAGCAAATCGATCACGATATTGTTGTGTAAGACTTTTTTGCGCATCAGATTTTGATAGCTTTGATAGTGTACCTAGTACATTATTTCCATATTGAATTGCGGCTTTATCAAAGCTCATGAAGGCATAGTTATAAACAACACTTAGAATAAAGTTTACTGACTCGTAATCCTCCTTAACTTCCTTAACTTTAAAGAGCATTTTCATTTTTTTGTAGAAAACCGAGATTTCTTCTTTTTGATTATTTTTAGCGAAGTAATGAGCAGCAGTGGCCATCAAATATGTTTGATAAACAGGATCATTCTCTTCTGGATTCATCTCTTGTGAAAACTCTAATAACTCCTTATCCTTCTTTAGAGCTATTAAAGTATCTACCATCTGTTTATTAAAAGCATTTACATAGTAAGTATATTCAGGATTCTTGAAAGCGAGGTTTAAGTTCTCATATGCCTCATTATATCTTTTAAGTTTATTTAATGACTTGATCAGGCCGAGGTATGCTTTACCAGTTTGCCTTATTTTCAAACTCTTCTTGTACTGAGTAATTGCCAATTCATACTTCTTCTCTCTTCTTAGATGCGCTCCATAGTCAATGTGAGCATAAGTATACGCATCAACTCCATATCCGTTCTGTTTTATCTCATAGGCCTTCTTTCCCCACTTTATAGCATTTTCAAAGTCCTTTTCATCAGCATAGCTATACTTCATACTTATAGCGCATCTCTGGTAGTTGGGTCTTAGGCTTAAACATTGTTTAAGCTTCTCTCTAGCAAGTTCAAACTTTTTCAAGTAAACGTAATTAATACCAATATCACTATAGGCTTTATAAAGCTTTTCATATCGAACTTCATCGACAATGCTCTTTTCGAAGTAGTCAATCGACTTCTGATAATCCTTCTTATCCTTATAAATCTTTCCGATGAGTGCATAGAACTTATTCCTATCTTTCGGATACTTTTCAATCATCTGTTTAGCAACAGGTATCATATCTGCTTTTGGTGTTAAACGATGTGTTAACCAAATCTTCTCAACAATTGCATCAGTATAATCAGGATCAATCTTAATGGCCTTGCTAATAAGGGCGTCGGCATATCTAATTTTTGCCACATCAGCTGGCCCTCGAACAACAGAAAATGATTCATTTATTTTAGCTGCATGATAAAAGGCCTCCTTATTATTTGGATCATCATTTATGATACCCATTAACAATTCTAATTCCTTAAACCCACCACCATCTTTTTCAGCTATTTTACTTTTAACGTATTTTAAACGTTCATCGACATTCATTTTTGCAACTTCAACGAGATCACTTTTTTTAATTTCTCTATTCATTGATGTAAACTTGGCAATATCTCCAAAGAAGCAATTATCTATTTCAGTATTAAGCTTATTGTGTTCTTCACTTTTAATATCAGCTCTGCTGATCACATTTTTTTTAACTGTATAACTTTCAAAAAGACTAAGAGTATTGTTTTTATAATTAATCTTGCTTTCGTAATCGATCCATTTCGATCTAATTAAACAGTTAGACTTGTTGAATTCTCCGAGTTTTGCATTATTTATTGTAATATTTCTTTCAAATGAAATTTTTGGACCAAGATACCGTGCAAAACTATGCTTACTCCAAAATGCCTTAGATAATGTCGTCAGTGGCTTCGCTTCCTTAGTGCTAACAGGGACACCATCCTTATCACTATCAGTTAACACATCTTTATATGAAAAACTTGCTTCTACATCTTTATTGAAACTATACTTATCGACATCTAGGCCTTTAAAATCAATCTCATTTACTGTATCGATATCACGCATAATACCGACAAGAAATTTATTCACCAAAGTGTCTCCACCTTGTTTTTTTATCTCACTAAGTAGAAGTTTATTTGAACCAGTAAACTTAACTTTTCCATTTACAGCAAAGTTTAGGTCATCAAAAAGGTCGTAGTTCTTATCAATACTAATAAGATTATCCTTGCCATTAATCTCAGGAATACTGTGAATAACATCTTTTTTGTCCCAAAGAACTAGTGCTTTTCTATCTGCTATATCATCACGAATAGATAGGCCGAAAGAGCTAGGGTTAGTTGGATCAACCCAATAAGATTGACCTTTATCTTTTATGTGAACTATTGCATGGTTAAATGCACTACTTCTTGGAAGAGTCATGTCTATATATTCACTGTGACCGCTGGCACCACGCTTTACAAAAGCTGTATGTGCTTCGTAACCTAATTCTCGTAATATTTTAATGACACTAATTGAGAAGTCTTTACAGTCACCGTAGCCAGAAGAAGCGATATCTTTGAGTGATCGTGGTACATATCCACTCCCAATAGCACGCCAATCACCAATGTAATTGAATTTCTTAGCAATTTCGGCAAGAATATAATCAACTTGTTTTTCCAGTCCATTAATCTTACTTGCGTTATCCTTTATTAATTTTAGATTTTTTGGTAACTCATCTTTTAAACGATCCTCATACTTTTTATAATAAATTTGAGAATACTTAGACCAATTATCAATAGAGCTTAAGACCACCCAATGAACATCCTTATATTCCATTATTGCACCATACTCGTTAACTGGAACTGTAAGTAATGGTTTCAACTGAACAATCTTTACTTTGTAGATCCCGTCTAATTCAGTCGTTTCAACTAATACAGAGTCTGAAGGATCATTTTCTTTAATGTGAATGGGAACCTGTGAGCTTATTTCAACAACTGAGTTTTGTTCTAATATATTCATTCCATAGGTAAATACATTATCGAAAAAGTTACGAGGAATTTTTGTTTGTTTTGTATAAACAACCTTTAGCTTTGAATTCACCTGAAGATTAGGAATAGGAATAGCATAGTAGAAATTAGAATTTAGGCCATCATTTGATTGTGATGCAGGTGTTCTTTGTGCCTTAGAGAGGTCTACTGAAACCTCTTTGCCCTTGTTCGTAACAGTTATAGAATGAACATCAAGATTTACACTTAGTTTATTATATGGAAGTTTAAATATTTTAAAATTTTCGATCCCATGAGTATTTAAGATCTCATAAACAAGAGTATGTTTCTCTTTTTGATGACCTGAACTTTTAATATTGTAATCTGAGTGACTATCAAGGATCTGATAACTTAAATCTTTTTTTATGGCATATCTAGCAAATGAGCTAAACCCAAAACATGATATAAATACAATAATAACTATGTAAACTCTGAGTTTCAAACCGTCACCTCTCTGTAATTACTACTACTTATCGGTGAAACAACAATAATTATTAAAAATATTTTATATTTAGGGAAACAATAGAATAACTAGATAAGTTCATGATTTTAGCGACACTCACCATAAATAAGATACTTGCTAAAGGCCGCATACTTTTCTCCCATAGCTAGGCAGCGATCAACTGCAACTGGACAAGACATGGATATTTGATCCATGGCCTTCTTGATATTTTTACGCATAAATTTCGATGTATAGGAATTACAATTTATCCCTTCATCCATTCCTTCATCAACAAAATCGGCCATATCGATATCACGAGTTGCTTTAAACTTCCCGTCTATACATTTTATCACACCGGTTCCAGTGAGGTCTTCATTAGTAAGAGGATCAATTCCTTTACCAAAGAGTTTCTGATAAAAGCGCATCCCTTGAAAGTTAGCGACAAGATCACCATTTGAAACAATGCCATTAAAGAATCCTCCCCACATGATATTTTCTGCATTCTTACCATAGTGAATTATCTCTTTAATTGATAGGCCATGTTCTAACTTTCGATAATAGAGGTAGCCGACATTAAATAGATGGCTAAATTTGTCACTTCCAACGAGAGCATCATTTACTTTTAGTAATGGAGAGTAAGGAGTTAGATTCAAAATTGGTTTATAGATAAGTGGAATATAGCGAAAGATGGACTCACTCTTTTTTGTCTTTACCAGATATTCTTTTCCAATTCTTCCCTTGTCGATATAGCGTTGAAGAGGAGCGCTGACAAAGAAACCTTTAAAACTTGCAACTAATTTCTTTTTAACTTTTCGACGTATTGTATATTCGCTACATGATTGTCCAAATATCTCATCCGAATGATTTGCTTCAGCAACGGCCGATCTAATTTTTCCATTAACGTACTTATTAACTTCATCTAAAGCATCATCCTTAACAATGGCCTTATCACGATGTGTGAAGCTATCAACTTCCAAGGCATACGAACTAAAATTGAAACAAATAATTACAATAAGAAATTTCATGAAACGATGCTAGCCCACTGGTAACAATCAAAATATTTAAAAAATCTTAATTTTCTAACTGCGTATATTATTAAATGTCCTTGCCCTCTGTCGTAACTGAAAGTACTCCTGACTCAAAAGGATCATTTATATTAATAAAGTAATAGCATTTTGAATTATCTATCATAAAACCATTAGGTGTTTTAGAAGACATTTGCATACGCCAACCTCTAGCAAGAATTGGTACATCCACCTTTATCAGCGCACCTTTAGTGTCATAGTAGAAATT
Source organism: Halobacteriovorax sp. XZX-3 (assembly GCF_043196495.1). Lineage (NCBI taxonomy): Bacteria > Pseudomonadati > Bdellovibrionota > Bacteriovoracia > Bacteriovoracales > Halobacteriovoraceae > Halobacteriovorax > Halobacteriovorax sp. XZX-3. The sequence continues at coordinate 364,473 of NZ_JBEBMO010000001.1, forward strand.
AACCATAGTCATTTTTAAAAAAGATGGGTCATCTCTAAGCTCACTACCGTGTAAGATATTAAATGTATAAACCATACCAGAAGATTGCTTGGCCTTTAGCACATAGGCATGCTCAGGTATTGCAAAGTAATAAAAAGCTCGCTCAAAATCCTTGATACACATATCTTGTTGGCCAAAACGATTTTCAATCATACCAAGGTTATCTCGGGCCTCAATTCCCCTGTCACGCCAATTCTGATCGAGGCGTTCATAATCACTTAGTTCCTCTGAACTAGGCTTTCGCTCATCATCTTTCTTATTACTAGAACAAGAGAAAGCCGAGACTAAGATAAAGCAAATTATAAATATAAGGAGAGTGAGATACTTAATCATAAGAAGCTCATCGGGCATAAGTGTATTTAAACAACCATCAAAGTACTTTTTTAAGAATATTTAACTTATGAAATAGGCCCTTAAAGCTATCGGTATTCCTACTAGGTTCCGCTCGTTGCTTAGAAGCTAGGCCTTGTTCAAAACAAAACTGATTATTGATCTTTGCCGCAACACCAATTTTTCCAATTTTCTTTTGTAAGAAAGTCTTTGAGGTATTTTTTGGATATTGAATTTCATCCCAAGATTTCTTTAACGGCATAAGTTTGTAAATATCTAACTGAAATTCTTTTTGCGTGTACATTAACTCTCTATAGAAACAGCGTAAAATCTTGACTGACATGATATTACTTTGCTTATCATCGCTAGTGTATAGGTTCTCAATTGCGGCAACAACCTTATGAAGTGAATCGGTCATCGTTTTCTTAGCTTCAGCAGAAATTTGTAATGTTGATATGCCCTTATTAAGATCAGCAATTGGCCTTTGTGCATATCCATCAAAGAGACTCTTATCAAGTAATTGAGAATCAACATATTCTTTATACTTTCCAAAGCCAATGGCCGCGATAATTGTCGTGACAAATATTAGTATTAAAATTACCAGAACTTTCTTTTGTGACATTAGTAAAAATCATCCTCTTTTAAGCTATTTCGTATTTCCTGTAGCTCAAGAGTGTGTCCTGTCCCGAGACCGAGGTGATCATTTAAGTAGAGATCATCAATCACAATACTTAACGAATCTTTAACACTAGATGCATAATAGTCGTTATACATATCAGTATCTTTCATTCTCTTATTTAAATTATCCTTTATCGCAGATATATTATTTTTAAGTAGCTCTAAGGTTTTTACAGGATCTTGCTTAATATAGGCTTCATGAAATACTGAAGCAACAATTCGAGCTGAAGGGTAGGCCGCATAATCAGCAGAACTCTCTTCTTCAATTTTATCAATCAGTTCATTGGCCATTTCATTATCATACATTTTTGGTCCCCAATCAGAGACAATTAAAGTCGATAAGTGCAATCCTATCGGATTAAAATATTCACCTTGAGCACGAGCAAGAAGCGCTTGTGCTTCAATGCTTCCTGGATTTTCCTTTATATAGTTTATTGTGGCACGCATTCCATTACTTGATAGATAAGCATGTTTTGAATAATCTAAGAAATCTCTTACATAACGAACGTCACCTTCATTATTATAATCTCCCCGACATACTCGACAAGCAGCTTCAACTCGTGCCTTTTCATCGTCACTATTATAAGACAAGCAACAGTCCTCACAAGCGTAAGAAAACTCAAATCCCTCGCCATGAGAATAGCCTAGGTTATGAAGTTGCTCATGGAAGAGAGTTTTTCTAAGTTCATTTCTTTCTGCATCACCTTCAGGAGTAAACTCTAGAGATGTGGGTTGACCAGGATTGATGGCCATATAAGGGTGTTTAACTTTCCCACCATATGCGTCCTGTGTTTTTTCTGAAACAGAAGCATAGGCCAGAGTTCCTTCCCAGTACTTCATGTCATCGGCACGATCTGTACACATTACAGTAACTTCATTTTTACTTAGAAGTTGTTCTAAATCATATGCAATGCGAGTTGAACCCACGGGATTTTTAATATCTTTTCCTAGCTCCTTTAAGCATGCAATACCGTCGTGAATAGAGCTCTTTAAGAAGTTTGGAAAATCCTGTCCCCATTTAGAAAGACAAGCATTTTCAATGCGATAACCAAAATCAGTAGGTAGGAATCCATCATCAAAGCTTGCACTGACTTTATTAACAAGAGCAGATAGCTCGCCAATTACAGACTTCGATTGTGGTAAATGACATTCTTGTTTCTGAATTAAGCTTTGAGTGTTTTTGTATTTTATTTCGAAGACGCCATCAAAATCCTTATCAACTTCAATTGTTGCCTGAAATTGAGAATCATTTAGTTTTCGATAACTAACCCTACGATCAATTTTCCCATCACCGTTGGTATCTTGTAATGTTTGTTTGTATATCTCTTTTAGGTTGAACTTCGTGATAAACTCAAATTTTCCATCGCCATTTCGATCTTCTTGAATTTCAACAATTTTCTTTCCAAGACTTATTTCGATGCGATCGATCTTACCATCTTTATTGATATCAATTTTCTTATGGCGTAATTTTTGAGCTGCATAAGTATTAAAAAATAAGGAAAGGACTATAATAAATCTCATTCCTAAATTTTAACATAAATTGGATTTATCGACGTATAAATTCTAAAGAAATTTCACGATCACTACTGAAAACAAATTTTTGCTTTGGTTTTACTTGCGCTAAATCACATGCTGGCCTGATATGATAACTTCTTAATATATGGGCAAGAATGAGCTTTACTTCAATACTTGCCATTTCACGCCCTAGACAAGTACGTGTTCCTGTTGAGTAAGGAATATATGCTTTCTTCTGCTCACTTGTTAAATGATTAAAACGCTTTGGATTAAATTTATCGTGATCTTCACCCCAAATTTCTTGATTATTGAGGATTTTACCCAGAAGTGAAAAGACGATTGTCCCCTTCTTAACTTTGAATGTAATATCTTCGCTTGTTAACTCTTCATCTTCTGCTGCTTCTCTAAACAAGATAGGGAAGGCCGGCCTTAAGCGAAGGGTTTCTGCAACATAATTTTCCAATATTTCATTTTTAATTATTGAATTTGAATCGTTAAGATCTAGTGTAGCTAACTCTTGATATAATTCATTTTGTAATTCTTGATTTTGAGCTAGAAAGTAAAGGGCCCATGTTAGAGAGACAGCTGTTGATTCAAAAGAAGCTCCTACTAGGCCATATATTTGACCAATAATTGCTTCAGTATCTAGGCCTTGATTTTTTAAGTGAGTAATTAATGTATAACTAGTTGTCCCTTTCTCAACTTTTTCACGAACAAATTGTTTTCCTTCCTTAATAAATTTAGAAAATCGTAGGTTGCTAAGCGTTGGTAAGTATTTCCACATTGGGCCATAGTTCATTCGCTTAGTAAGTTCGGCAATAAGAAATTTTTGAAAGTAATAGAAACTATCGCTATCTGCATTTGAATTTGTAATTTCCTCTTTATTAATTTGAAAATTATGTTCAATAAAGAACTCACTTGTGATGGCCAAAGCAATTTTTCCCATCAATACTTCAACATCATCAACAATTGAATGATCATCAAATAGTGGAAGTGACTTTTCAAGTCGCTTGCTTGTAATATCATATAGGTTTTCTAATACTTTAGGTGTAAAGAAATGGACTAACTCCCCTCTTAAATCCTGCCACGTTTTACCATCGGCATCTAGAATTGAGGGCCTCCCTTTATTGATGTGTTTAATCTCATTAAGGGTACTTCCTTTTAAAAAAGTATTTCTTTTTTTAACAATTACTTCTTTATAGAGATCATAATTTCCGATTACCACAATATCTTTATGAAAAATTTTAAAACGATATGAATCTCCAAGCACCTTGCTTTTCTCATTAAGCTGATCAAATAGACACTTTTTGAAGTCTAACTCTCCAATACTGCCGATTACAGGTAATGTTTTTAAGCTTGGAATTGTACTCATATTAACCTTCTTTTATAGTCCTAAAATATCGCCAATTCGATCAAAGATTCCTCTTGCTGTATCAGCAACAGGCTTCTTTAGGCCGTATTCAACTGTTCTTGGCGAAGTAACAAATCCAAGTGCCTCATATTCTCTTGCATCTAGTTCAACTAGAGAGTCTTTAATACAAGATTTTTCAACTTCATCTATTTTAAGTGTGCCTGTTTTTAAGTAATTCTCAACACAATTTTTCTCTTCTTTCGTATTAATTGCAGCAGTAAGAAGAACAGCTGAAACTGTTGGTGCAGGATATTTCATATCAAGCTCACCTTTTCCAACATAGTTTCTAAGAACAGATAATCCGTAATTGGCCCCCTCTTCATCATTTGACTCATAAGCAGAACAGGCAGCAATACTAGCAACCTTAAAAGACGAATAACTTGTTGAGTAGCTAACACAAGTAAACTGTTGCTTTGAAGAAATTTGATTACAATATTCAACGACTTTATCATCAATATTAAAGTCTTCTTTTAAGTAATCCACACAAGCAGGCGAAGCATCAAGTAGTCCGGCCTTTACTTTTTGAATAATAAGTTCCTTTTTGTTGACGCCTATACACTCAACATCTGCATCAACAGAACAATAGGCCATATCACCTGCGATATAACAGTCTGAATTACTAAAATCTATTTTTTCATTATTGTCACAAATTCTTTTTATACTAAAAGTAGCATTGGCCTTTGCTTGTTTCGTTGCCGCCAGTTTTGCCTTAGTTTCAGCAAAAAACTTTCCTTCAACTTTTGATTCACCTTGTGAGCGAAGACTTAGATCTGCACGATCACCATATTCATGCAGGCGAATCTCTTGGTACTCAACACTATCCATTGCCTGATCAGCAATTGAGATCGCTCCATGGGCCATAGAATTTAGCAAGAAGTATGCAAGTAGTGATAGTGTTTTTTTCATAAGTCATTACCTTTAAAAATTGTACACCTATAGGCCAGCTGTCCAAAAATGAAACAGGCATAGTCCTCTAAAGTGCTAAATTCTTTAACAAATTAAGTATTCAAGGTAATAAGTTGCAAGGGATGGGCCAATTTAGAAATTTGTTTCGTAACCGCTTTCTTTAAACTCTAATTCACGCCATACACTTTTCCAGTCATCCTTAAGTAGAGTTGACGGCGTAAGTCTTGCTTGATTAGGTGTATCTTCTTTGAGCTCGATTTTCTCAAGGCCAGAGATGAGAAACATTTTATCTTTATCGAATTCAATATAAAAATCAGATTGGAACAAATGTCCCTTTAATGTCTTTCCCTTTAGGAGTACGAGGAGATAATCACTTGTTTTACATTTCTTATCAAGACGATATAGAAGCTCGCTTTTTGCGTTGTAATAGGTTTTGCGCAAGTCACCCAAGTTTAAGCGCTTCTTACCAATCATAGGAAAAGCGATATTCTCTTTAAGTAAATAAGAAACTGTAGTCGGGGTATCTGGATAGTTAGAATAATATTCTTTGAAGCATTCTTTGTTAAAGAAGCTACCTCTGGTTGTAGCAGCAAGTTGAGACCTTACTTCATAGACCTGGTCAACAATGTGATCGTTGGAATAAGTTGAATATTCATAGAAATCGACAACGACTTCGCCTGCTATTACAGGAATCGAAATAGTTATCAAAATAAATATTAACTTAGCAAAACATCTCACAATACAGTTTATTTACCATAAAAATATAGTGTTTCAATAAACACTTAAGGTTTTTGTAAAATATCTAAGACCACGGCCTTGATTATACGCATTTGTTGGCCATCTTTCAGGTGATAATTAGCTCCTGAATGTCCCCACCAGTCCCAACAACCGTGTGGATTTCTTCCAGGAATTACTGATTTCTTTGCTTGAGGAAAAAGAACAACAACATCAAGCTTATCAGCAGCTTCTTTTATTCCAGTATCATTAATATAACTCATGCCAATATGATCTACAGTTTGCTTACAGCCATGAAAAGCTACATGCAGGTCACACTTTCTGTCACCTTTACAACGCGAAGGAATATAGAGATATGCCTTGTCTTGTAATAGTGGCGTGAATGCTCCAACATCAAAAGCTGTAAAATGCTTGGCCTGATCAACTTCAACTGTTTTTCCTTTGAAAGTAAAACGTCTTTGCTTCTTTTCAGGATAGAGCGCACTAAGCGACTTCAAAGCACCATTGTAATTACAATTTCCAATATATGGAACTTCTGAAAGCTCACACTCAACTCCTTTATTTTCAGTAGGATAAGTATGGCCAGCTGCTAATGTACCCTCGTACTCGAGATTTTTAACACCAAAGAAAGCATACAAGTCTCTAAGTTCTTCACTTACGCTAGAAACGACTGTTTTATCGTTTTGCCCAGAGAAAATATAAACCTTATCATCTTTTAAATTTGTCGTAGGATCAATAAGGCCCATCATGGCCAATCCACTGGCAAATACATACGACTGATAAGCACTGCCCCAGGCACCATTTCCCTTCATACATGTATTTGTCGCCAAGGCCACAGAGCCCTTTGCACAGTAATAAGGGCCTGCTGCAAATATAGCTGCACCTTCTACTAGGTTGCTATTGGCAATGTGAAACTGATGAGCAAAGAAGCCTCCTGAGGAGATCCCTGATACAGTAATTTTCTCACTCAGGTTAAGAGCGAATACATTTGAAACTAAGATTATATAAATAGCTAAGATTATTTTCATTTTTGCTTTATAGAACAAAATCTATCGAATTTAAATGAGCGTGAAATAAGTAAAGGGGGGCCTCCTCACAAAGCCCCCAATTATGCTAGAACAATCAGCAAACCCCTAAGAATTCTTGATTATTCGACAACAATAAAGTTGAATTCACATACGTATTTTCCGCCACCGAACATACCTTTTTTGTAGAAATCAACATCTCCAAAAACATATCCGATAGTTGTATTGATGATTCTGTTTCTCATTTTCATACACTCAGTATATGACTTATCGTAGTTATTAGTGATTTTCTGTTTAATTTGCTTCTTAGATAGTACTTGCTCGTAACTATCAAGAGTTGTTCTGATTTCACAAATGTGATGGCTACCACTTTTTCTAGTGATAAATTCAAATTCAATACCTTCAACTTTGATATCTTTGATTTCATCATACTCAACTTCTGCGTCAAGACATGCTTTCTTGGCCTGCTCCTCTGTGTCATAACGATCTATTTCGATGCTTGATGATTGAAGCTTTGCAAAAGATGATAAAGAAAATACTGCACATAAAATTAAAAGTAGGTGTTTCATAAGTTTCCCCTCTGTTTTTCAATTGTTAAAAAATAATGTTTTTTCTTGAGAAACTTATAGCCAATGAGACTACTCAGGTCAGTTTAAGAAAGGTAAAGTTAAAAGTGAAAATGTATAAACTCTCTTAACTTTACATTATCTCTGGAATTTTGTTGGTAATTTCGGATATTTAGCTAATTCGTCGTTGAAAACCTAGTACAACAAGGGAAAAACCGAAGATGACAAGCCCCATAACTTTATAAATACGAGTTGGATCAAAAGAGATATTTAACTTAACCTTCTTCGGTGTATGTGGGCTTAGTGGATCTAGAGAAATTAACCAGCCACTTATATTAGCTTTTGAATTCTTCGAGTTTAAAATGTATTTTTGATCTGAAATTGAAAGTTCATAACTACTTTCATTATTTTGTTTTGAGATTTTGTCTAAACGAATATCAAAAGGAAGTTTAAATTCCTTATTATGAAATTTAAGATCATAGAATCTTCCTTCACTATCAATAATCTCTCTCGTTTCACCTAATTTCATTTGATAAATTTTTTGAGTATTTCCCTTCTCATAAAACTTAAGAATGTCACTATCATGCTTTTTAAAATTACTGCTATAGCGATATTCTAGTTTTAGGCCAGTATCCTCTAGAAAGTTATTTAATCGGTACTTATAACTATCACCAACAACTTCTAACTTAACTTTTTGCATTTTACATTCGTTACCTAAAGAATAAAAACCATCTTCTTTAAGAGCATATTTATTAGTTAAACAGTATTCTTTTTTGAGCAATGATATTGACTTTCTTCTTGTGAACACTGAACAAGCAGGGTTCACATTTGATAAATTTTCCAAGCAATTGAGCATTGATTGATTAAAAAGAACGATCTCCAAATTACCATCCTTTATACTAGTTGGATGATCAAGTCGACTTGAAGAAAGATAAATCAACTCACTATTGACTCCCGAAAGATAGCGAGACTCCTTCAAAACGACAGCACTATTATCTCCTGTACTTTTAAAGTTTGCGTGAAATTTTTCGCTATAAGGTAGGTATGAAATTAGATAAACCGGACCAAAATCGAGATTAAGGCCTTGAGGTCTTACTGAAAAATTTAGATCAATATATAAAGTTTTTCCGCTAGATCGCTCTCTTAATTGAGCTTGGTACTGATCGAGCATAGCAGTTTTAACTTCCGACTTCTCTAAGAGTTCTATATGACCCTTAATTGATGTGAAAGTTGAGACTATCGTCGAGACACAAATAGTAATTAAACCAATATGTGTTAAATGAATACCTAGTAACCTAGTTCTTATTGGTAACTTTTTAAGAAAACTTACGACTAATGATAATGTTACAAGTGAAAGTAAGAAGATAAAAAATGGACCATTAAAAATTAGGGAATTTGAAATCTTCGGGCCATATAAATAATCGACAAGCGCACCTATGACCAAATAAAGGACAAAAATGATGACTAAAGTGATAGCACTATAAACACTACTAAAAGAATGATTTAGTTTTGATAAGACTTGTCTCATGACAATAGAATAACTTGGGTCAAAATATCTGTCTACGTGCTAAAAAAGCGCTAAAAGACGTAAAGCACTTCATTAACCAACCGATAATATAAGGTATGAGAAGAGCTATTATAATTACACTTTTACTACTATTTAATTTCACGGGCCAAGCTAATAAAAATCAAGATTTAGAATGGGAACATGACTTCAGTTTTGACAACATTCAGGTCTGGAAGAATTCTCATAAGAGACTAACAGTCGAGGATAAGAATTCATCGAATAAAATTGAGAATTATAATAAAGAAAAAATAAGAAAATACTTAGATCAAAGAAACAAAATACTCAAGTATAGCGATTTCTCACAATTTAAAACAGAGTCCTTAGACTTCACGAAAAAGAAAAACTATATTCAAGTCTATAAGCTTGGTAGCTATAAAAACTCAAGATCCAAAACAATCTACTTAGCTGAGATACATCGTCTTTATAAAAATCGCACGATTATCACAATGCTAAGCTCTGAAAAAAAGATATCAAAATCAGATATAAAAGACTTAAATGAAAAATTCAAATTTGTTACGGAGCAAAGATAATGAGAAAACTTTGTACCGTACTTACTCTAATTATAAATATGTCAATTCACGCATTTGTCCCAATGAGTAATTATGAATTGGATCTTAGTGTTGCACAGACTCAATGCTTAGAAATTGGAAACCTTAATATTCTTGATGAGGCAAATTCACAACAATTATGTGAAATTGTTGTAAACTCACCTGCCTGCGAAGATGTTGAAGCAATAGATAAAAGAAAATGTGATCCGGGCCTTATAGTCGAGAGCAATGTTGCTGTTGATTTTATCTCTTGCCTACAGGGTCTTTGGGGTTCTGCGGTTGAGTTTATGAAGTTCATTGGTTCAGTCGTCGATTATATTATTGATGATGAGTATCGTGGAGAAAAGAATGAAGAGCTCCTTAATACCCTTCAAAGCGCCAAACACATGCTCGCTATGGAATGGTCGCGCTCACTAAGTGAAACTGATGGTATAGGGCCTTTGCATTATATCAATGCAGCAAAGCACTTCTCAAAAACAATGGGAACAATTATTTTTAATATGCTCCAAGATGCTTATTATTCGACGCAAGCAAACTACGCTTGTCTTTCACCAGAGGCAAGAACAAAAGCAATATGTCAATTTGCGGGTTCTTATGTTATTCCACCAACAATTGTGATAGCAAAGGTTGCGAAATTTCTATTAAAGTCAAAAACTGGTATAAATCGCTATACTCGCGAAGACTTTGCAAAAGAAGAACTCGAAAATAATATTCACGAGAAAAAAGATATTGATGATGAAGATGTCGTTGAAACAAAAGGGCCTTATTCAGAAGAATCAAGCTTTTTAGCAAGACTCGATTTATCACTGGCCAAAAGAGCGTTTGAAAAACCTGAGCAGATCACAGAGATTTCAAATGCGCAGACAGAAGGAATATTAAAGGTAATCAATAAAATTGAGCTTCCACATCGAATAGATATTATTGAAATTCAAGGAAAGAAAACAAAACGAATTGTTCTTTATGAAGGTGATCTTGTAGCAGCAAAATCAGATGCGGCCAAAGAACTACTTGCATACATGAAACAAACGGGAAGAAGTCAGATCGTTATCTCACCTCAAGAGATGTATCAAAGAAGTAGTGCTCTTCTTGCATCAGATAAAACAACATTCGTCTCAGGTACAGGTCTTGCAAATATCCTACGCCTTAATGAGAAGAATAGTCTGAATCAGAACAGGGCCTCTGCAGCAATTGAGGCAACGATGATTGATTCATCAGATGAAAACATAATTAGACTTGCAAAAGAGTTAAATGATCAAGGCTTCTCAGTTCGTGTTATAGAAAGAAAGGCCGTTAATAAAGAGACGAATCAGAATGTAACTAAAAAGGCCCTACAATTTAATAAATTTGCTGCAGATCAAGACAACCCAGCAGTAATTAGACTAAATAGATTCAGAAATGAAGATTTCAGACAAAAGATAGTCTTTTATCCAGATGACCTAAAGAAAGCGCAAGGCTCTTCAAATAGAGGTACTAGAACTGTCTCATTTAATTTTTCAAACTTAAGAGAGCTAATTAATGGAGGCCATGCCAATACTCTGCCTCATGAGTTTAGACATGCTAAGTTTGAATATAATCGCTCAATCGGAAAAGAATCTGCTTACGATCTACGTGTTCAACACTTAAAACCAGACGGCAAGCTTCATGATGGAAGAACTTATACAAATTATTTTTCAATGGAAGAGCTTTATAACCACGCACAAGATATTCAAAGTGTGACAAGAAAGATTCAGAAAGACCCTCAAATAGGTTTCACACTAGAAAAGGTCGCTGCAAAGGCAGATACGATAATCAATATTGCGAAAGGATTCAAAGTACAAAACGACTCTCTTAACTTGAACTTAATGTCGAGAATTCTTCCCTCGCAACTTAGTAGGCCTATTAGAGATCAGGGCACGTATAAGATAAATGTTGGGAGTGATAGTTATGTTAAAATAATAAAAGATAATAATAACTATTTCTCGATTGTTTTAAAAGATGATGATGTCGAACACACGGTACCAATGACATCAGAAAACTCAAAAAATGTGCTTAGAAACTTCATCAGAAATGCAGATGATGCAGCTCAAACAAATGATATGAATACTATTGCGAGTGAGTTAAAAACTGTTCTAAGAGATGTGGTTGCTAAAAACAATGAAAGAAGAAATCTCATTCGTTCAATTGAGCCAAGAGCAAAGGCATTAAAAGAAGCAGTTAAAAATACTGATTACTCTAACAAAAGCTTAGAAGAAATTAGAGAGCTGTCACGCCAGCTCTCGCAAGCTACAAAAGGTCGTGTTAATTAGACTTTGTTTTTAACACGGCCTTGTAAAAGGCTTCAGGATCAACGATCCCACCACTTTCACATGGAAGCCTTCCGCTTTTTGGAATATAGGCAGTTGATAGAAGCAGCTCTTTTAATTTTAAAGGAGAAAGCTCTGGATTAATTTTGTGTCCTTTTAACAGTACGTTTGTCACAAAAGGAGCGGCCATAGAAGTTCCATTTAATGGAATTGTTCCACCACCTGACTGAGCAGAGACAACACCTTGCCCCGGGGCGAAGATTTGTACTTTCTTGTTTCCAAACTTTGAAAAGCTAGCAGGTTTATATGTGTCCATCTTCTCCTTTTCAAGTGTTGCCGTATTTAGTGCTCCAACTTTAATCATATTATTGTAATCATAGCTTGCTGGGTAATTGTCGTTTCCTTTTAAATCGAGATCAAGATTTCCACGAGCGTTCCCTGCTGCCACAACAAAGATAGTCTCTGGATTTTCAACGAATGTATTTTCTAGATAATAGAATGATTCACGTGGTGCCGACATTGGTGCACCAGGATAACCAATAGCAAAGCTCATATTAACAAATTTAACATTCTTCTCTTTAATATATTCTGCAGCTTTCTCTAAGTGATCAGAGATGGCCACATCTCCAGCAAAACCAACAAGGCCGTACATATCTAAATCTTTTAAAGCAAGAGCCGCTACGTGGGTTCCATGAGAAACAGGATATGGAGTATGAATAAGGGAATGCGTTTCACGAATATTGTTATTGTCTAACAGGAGGCTTAGGCCAGCATCATCTTGTCTTTGCCAACCCCAAGAATCATCGACTCTCCCATTTCCATCATTATCAATACCATCACCTACTAAATCAAATGGCGAGTTATATAATTTATGAGTTAATGAAGGGTGCATAATATCAAAGCCTGTATCAATAATAACAACAGGCTCACGAGTCTTGTCTTCAAAGATACTTAATCTACGCTCGTATTCTTCATTTGAAAGATTAAATTTTTTAAGCTGATCACTAACATTAAAAGGTGCAACTTCATTATACTGGCCGATCAATTCCCCAGATGGTGTGAATGCCTTAAACTCTGAAACGAGATTAGCAAGAGGCGCTTTCATATTATAAACAACTTCGTAGTATTTTGAGACCTCGCCATCTTTACCAAGAACATCAATTCGATAAGGCTTTACAACAAAGAAGTCATCATCATTAGTTTCATCGTAACGGTAATGTTTAATTCCAATTTGCTTATATGAGCTTTGTGAGATTACCCATTGTTTTAAAATTGTAGGATCTTCGGCATCACCTTTCATAAGAATCTTTTCTTTTATTTTGTCTGAGACAATGCCATTTTCATCAATAACGTAAACACTTTTTAAGCGCTCTCCATTGTCAAAATATTCAAACTCAGCATGATATGTATAGATACCATCAGAACTCCAGGAGTCATTTGTTAGCATACGCCCTTGTTCATCGTATGTGCTAGCTCCCGTTTTTGAGCCCGTCTTTAAATATGTTTCAAAAGAAGACGTCAGTTTATTATTTTCACATTGGTAGGTCGTTTTCCAATTTCCATCGATTACGATTTTATTCGTTGGACAAGGAGCGGCCATAAGTGAAAGTTGAGATAAAATAAGAGTTGTTGCTGTTGTGATATATTTCATGCCACGGTTTTTACCACACATAGACGCACCGCAAACAATGCTTGAATAGATTACATGAAAAATTTTTAAGACCATATAGTTTCAATGAGTTAAATGTCTTTTTAATACCCCATCACCTATATTTCTGATCACTTTATATGGACGGATTCTGGCCTCTTCGCTAGTATGGCGCTCATGAACGAAATAGAGTTAGAGAAATTTATCAATACACCAGGGGCAGATCACCGCTCGCACCTTAATCGTCTTAAAAGAATTCAGGGACAACTTGAATCCCTCATAAATCTGGTTGAAGATGGAAAGTATTGTATCAATATCGTTCACCGCTCAAAAACAATTCGCGGCGCCCTTCGAGGTTTTGAAAGTTCAGTCATGGAAAATCACTTAAGAGGTTGTGTTGCAAAAGCGATCCAATCACAAGATACGAAACTGATTGATGAAAAGATTGATCAACTTTGTACAATTATCAGAAAGGACTAACCAATCTGAAATTCTGTAAAATTTGAGACTGGCAGCTCTTCAATAATTGTCACATTCGTAACCTTGGCCGTCTCTGGGCCGACCTTTAAAAATTCTTCGAGATTGGTTATATCGTCTAATTCGCCACTGGCCATAACCTCAACGCTTCCATCTTTGAGATTTTTTACATAACCAGTAATTGTAGGTGTATGTTTAAGAACATACTCGTATGTACTTCTTCGAAACCAAACACCCTGAACGACGCCTTCAACGCGGTATCTTCTGTTAATCATAAATCCATCCTAGCATGTTCATACATCTTGAAGATGTAATTTTTCTTAATTTATATGTTAAGATATTACCATGTGTTTTTCGATACAAGCGCAAACAAACTTGAAAGTGCTTTCACAAAAGCTTAATACTCCTTTAAACACGAAGGCTTATGAGTCATTTCGTCTGTTGCAAGAATTAGAAGCTTCTCTTGATCCGCAAGAATTAAAGAAAATACTGGGCCTAAAGAGAAAACCAAGTAGTGATATCTTTAAGTCAGCTGATAAAGAAGGGCGAATTTTTCCAAATTATTTTGCAAATGTTATGACGCAAGAATACGAAGAGAGAAGCATTTCACCAATGCGCTACCGTGTTCGCCCAAGAGGATCGCAAGAAGAAATTCCGACCAAATTCAATGTCTTTAATGCCAGACTTGATTCACTCGAAAAGAGACAAACATGGGCACCACTTTTTATGAAAAACCATGGAGTCATTGCCTTTGAAGCATTTTACGAATGGGTTGAAAGAAACGGCAAGAAAACTCTTATTAAATTTCTTCCACAAGATGGAAAGCTCATTCTTGCACCTTGTTTGTGGGATGAGTGGACATCAAATGATAAGCAAATAAGCTTTAAATCATTTGCTATCATAACAACTGATCCACCAAAGGAAATTGAAGAGATGGGACATGATCGCTGCCCTATCTTTTTAAAAGAAGAGTATTTAAACGACTGGCTTAACCCAAAAGGCTTAAGCAAAAATGATACATATGAGATTCTTACCCATCCGTACCAAGAGCATTATGATTACGAATGGGCCTAATGATTTTATTTTAAGAAATTGAAATAACTTCGTATTCACGAGTAATATCACCCGTTTCAACATCAAAGAAATCTCCAACTTCCATCCCTAAGGCTTCATTTCCAATGGGAGAGAAAACTGAAATAACAAGAAGTGGTGTTCCATCAAGATTTAGCATTGTTCCACCTGCAGTTGGTGTGATGAAGTAATGCCTTGTCTGATCATTGAATTTAAGTTCAACAAGTGAGCCTAGTGCGATTTTATCTCCCTTGGGAAGATCTTCAGAAAGCTCTTTAATCATGTTGATATCGATTTCTAGCTCATCAACACGCTTCTTTTGGGCCCCTGCAAGATAGCCTGCCTCAATAGCGCGAGTATCGTACTTACCTTCTTGGGCCATATCAGGCTCTTGAGACATCACTCGAGTCGTCTCAAATGCAGCTTTGGCCTTTGTCAGTTCTGTTTCTAAATTTTCAATAAGTGTAGAGATGATAGATTCTTTATTCATAATAAATAATTTCGCTAGATTACCTTTAAGAAATGGTTGTATTATTTTCAACAATATACCTCAAAATCCCCTTTTGTACTATAAATTGGGCATATGAAAATCTTGCTTACCTTGCTATGTGCACTATTAACTTTTTCGGCCCTTGCTACAACTAGTGAGAGAAATCCTCATGAGTATCAGATTCTTGCTCATGAAGACCTTGGTTCAGAAGTAAAAGAACAAGATTTTTACTTTGTCGTTGTTGAAGCCTTGAGGCTGTATCAAGACGAAGCGATAAAACAAAAGCGTGGTATTTCAGTGAAAACCCTCGACTGGCAAACTCCGTATTTTAGTGCTTGGGCCTTATACGATGACAAGGCAGATCACTTTAATATTAATTTCTGGGGAGGCTTTGCTCGCATGCCTAATATGACAAAAAGAGCATACGCCTTTACTGCCTGTCATGAGATAGGACATGTTCTTGGAAAAGCACCGCGTATGGAAAATAAGCATTTTTCACAAATGAGTACAGAAGGGCAATCGGACTTCTTTGCAGCAGCAAGTTGTTATAAGAAATTTGTCATTAATAATCCAAACTACTTTGACTCTCCAATAGAGCTTGACCCATATGCGGCCTCACTGTGTCTAGAGAAGTTTTCTTCTGATAATTTTAACCAAGAGCTTTGTTTTGAGACAATGCAGGTTGCTCAAGACTTCCCTAAGGCCATTGCTCATATGAGTTCTGACCCAAATAAGCACGCTAAAATAACGAACTCAGATCCTACGACTGTTACCAAGACCCTTGATAGCTATCCAACATTACAGTGCCGTATGGACATCATCAAAAACGGGGCACTTCTTGAATTTAGCGGGGACGAAATATCAATAAAAAACCTCGAATCACGCTTGCCATGCTGGTTTGCAAATTCAGCTACTTCCCATATCCATTGACATAAAATAGCTCTAACGAGTTAAGAGAAAGTTTGCCGTATCTATATAATTTCTTAACTTCTGATATAATTTCAATATGCACGAACGTAACGGCGAACTCTATTCTAAGTTTGAAGAAATCATCAACTCAACAACACATAGCTTGGGTATTATCCTAGGAATAGTTGGAACAATTATGATGGTTTTGAAGGCCAAGTCTGGCATTCACACTTTCGCCTATACTGTATTTGGACTTTCAATCACTTTCCTTTATACAATGTCCACTCTCTATCATGGGACGGCCCATAAGAAGCTTAAGAATATTTTTCGTAAAATGGATCATATTGGCATCTATCTTTTGATTGCCGGCTCATATACGCCATTTCTTATGCTGGCCATTAAAGGTGAAACAGGAATGTGGATGATGATCAATATTTGGGCCTTGGCCTTTATTGGGATTCTGATTAAGCTTTTTGCCTTTAATCGTTCTGAAGTTCTTACGATAATTCTGTGTCTGATTATGGGGTGGATGGTTCTTGCTATTCGCACAGAAATGATCGCAAATCTAAGCTTTGATTGCCTCAAATGGATTGTCATTGGTGGCGCCTGCTATATGACAGGAGTTCTCTTCTACCTGCGTGAAAGTCTATACTTGGGTCATGCAATTTGGCATATTTGTGTCCTTTTAGGCACTACTTCTCACTTTTACGCAGTGTATGCATACGTCTAATCTTTCATAAACTTCAATAGATTTTTACTATGAGCTGACATAGATTCTTTATTGGATTCGTATAATTATTATTGTTATACTTTAGAAAATAAAGGAGAACGTATGAACACGATTAACCAATTAAAACTAATTCAAGCTGATGCACAAGTATACTTTATGAAACTTCACAACATTCACTGGAATGTAACAGGAATGATGTTTCAACCAATTCACGCGCTAACTGAAGCTCTATACAACGAATTTGCGATCGTTTTTGATGACCTTGCAGAAAGACAATTACAACTTCATCAGAAACCTGTTTTAACGATGTCAGGCGCACTAGAAATAAGCCGCATAAAAGAGACGAATGAGTCATCTTTTACAAGTACGCAAGCACTAGAGCTAATACTAAAAGACAATCAATACTTCCTAGAAGCCTTCAAAGAGTTATCGGCAACAGCTGGTGATGAAAACGATGCTACAACAGTCGCTTACGCAGACGAAAAAGTTGCTTGGCTAGAAAAAGAAAATTGGCAATTAAGAGCAATGCTAGAATAGTCTAAAATATCATTTAAAGCCGAAAGTCACCCTTTCGGCTTTTTTTTATTCTTTCCACTATCACCTTAAAAGCTTCAATCATATGATCCTTAACCGCAGATCCCTCTAGAACCTCTAGAGCGTGTGCAATGGCCTCATATGTACACAGAAAATTCTCACCAGGAGACTTTCTTAATTCGTAGATACTGTGTCCCACATCGATTAAGTGATATTTAGGCATACGCCCAAGCACTTCTTCACGCTTGTGAAATTTCTTGGCCTTTGACCAAGAACCGTCAGGCACAACAAGACAAGTCTGCTTACCTTCTTCGGCCTTATAATCCTGCAAAGGAAGTGAGTCTTGTGTTGGAAAAAGATAGATATAATCAAATGTATCAAAGTCGAAAAGCTGGGGCCCAAAAGGCTCATGAACATTTCCTCTTTCGAAAATTTCACATTTCTTAAGTACCTTGGTCGCGAAATAGGCCGTATTACTCGTCAGCCATCTCTCAGTATAATGCATAGGGATGATGACTTTAGTTTGGTTAGCAAACGGTTTAAGCACGTCACAAAAGCACCAATGAGTATTGATGCGACAATTTGGACAGCGGGAATCTCTTGTATCTCGGCGTGACTTTGACATAGGTTTGATTTATCATAATTAGTGCATTTATTCGATTTTAAAATAAAGGAAAGGTAAAAAATGAATTATTTTAGTGATGAAAGTGAATGGAAGTGGATGCTTAGAAACGCAATTGATTGGAAAACTATTATTCCAATGTACTATCCTAACTTCCCTACTGAAGACGGCTTTAATAATGAAGAAGAAATCCTAAGCTTTATGGAAGAGCTTCTTACTCAAACAGGTAGCTGGGCAGCTGATGCAGTCTATGCCAGAGCAGAGGCCATTGATCAAAATGGTGCTGGAGAAGTTAAAGATGGTAGAACGATTCCTGGCCCAGAATTAAATGCATTCTATCAAGAGGCAACTGAGCTGGGAGCATTTGGAGTAAGTCTTCCTACTGATTTTGGGGGAATGGGACTTCCTGCTGTTGCACTAATGGTTTTACTAGAACAACTATCACGAGCGTGTAACTCTCAATGTACACAGCTTGCTTTCTTTACTTCAATCGCAGATATGGTTCACCGTTTTTGTGACCACGAAACAGCACAAAGAATTGTTCCTAAAATTATCTCAGGAGAACTTTCAGGATCAATGAATTTAACAGAGCCTGGCTGTGGTTCAGATCTTGGTATGATTAAAACTTCCGCAACTCCAGTTGGAGATGGCACATATAAGCTAAATGGTTCGAAGATATTTATCACTAATGGTGGTGGCGGTATTGGCTTTGTATTGGCCAGAGTAAAAGGTGCACCAGAAGGACTTTCAGGTTTATCACTCTTTCTATGTGAGCAAGATGAGCCAGGTGTTGAAGGCCCTAATTTTATCGTTGCCAAAAACGAACATAAGATGGGAATGCATGGATCATTTACTTGTGAAATCGTTTATGAAAATTCTATTGCTCGCCTAATTGGTGAAGAAGGTCAAGGATTCAAGTATATGCTTCACCTCATGAATGAAGCTCGTATCGCTGTAGGTATGCAGGCACTTGGTGGAATTGAAGGCTGTATTGGCTATGCTAGAAAATATGCTGATGAACGTATGCAATTTGATAAGCCAATTTCAGAATTACCACTTATGAAAAGAAATCTTGAAGACTTTGAAACTGAAAGAGATGCAATTAGAGCACTACTTGTTGATACGATTTCTTCATATGATATTTTTCAAAAGTTAGATCTAAAAAAGAAAATAACAGGAGAGCTTACAAGCGAAGAAGAAGCTCAATTTAAGAATGCTTCAATTTGGACAAGAAAACGCACTCCTCTTGTTAAGTACTATTCATGTGAAGCTTATACATACCTCTCAACTAAGGCCATTCAAGTTCTTGGTGGTTATGGATTTATGGAAGAGTATCCTATGAGTCGCTATCACCGTGATTCGTTTGGTCCACTTCTATACGAAGGAACAAGTCAAATTCAAGCGCTCATGGCCCTTAAAGACATGATTAAATATATTGCAAAGAACCCTGACAAATACTTTAAGAATCTCTTTATTAAGCACCCTGCATTTAGTTGGGTTAGTGCGGAAAGCAAAGAACAAAAAGAGCTTACTTCAACACAATATACTTTTAAGAAAAGTCTTGTGAAATTAATCATCAAATGTCTCAAGCCAGATAGCCTTTCAGATCTTGCAAACCCAAAGGCATGGATGAATGAAGAAAATGTCGACAAACTAATGATCCACGCTGAAACGATCTGCCAAGGACTTTCATATCTTGAAACATTAAGAGTTCTTGCAAATCACGCTTCAATCGATAAACAGAGATATGATTTATTCTCTCGCTACTTAAGACTTGTTACACCAAGACTAACAGCAATTTATAATGATTGGGATTTAAGATAATGAATGAAGCCTCTTATTAAAAGTGAGAGGCTTCTTATTTTAAAGTATATTCTTCAATATTTTGATAATCATACTTAACATTGTTATTTGAGCATTGTGTTTCATATTCAATTTTTTCGATCATTGCATTTCGAGAAGCAGCTGAATTGGCTTCAATTGTATAAGTATACTTTTGCGACAAGACCTTTTCGTTTGCAGATCGATCAGTAACGATACTTCTTACAAAGATATTTGAATTTGGAAATGAATAAACAATTCCAATTCCTGCAAAATTTGCGTAAACCTGATTAGGATTTCCATTATTGAAGAAGGCCTGACAAAATAATTGCATAAATCCATCTTCATCTGTTTGCACTTGAGTCTCTAAGAGCTCACCAGGTACATCGAAGGCACCAGATACAACTTGTAGGCTTATTTTATTATTATAAACAGCATCAATACTTGCCCTTACATTTCTAACACTCGGGTTAGCACTACAAGAACCTTTTCTAACTTCAAACTTAACAGTCTCGATATCATCAGTACTTGCTAAATTCATACGCATTGCTCTTAAACGAGAACAAGCAGAGCGAGCATTAGATAAAGAAAGTTCATCTAAAGACGGCTGAACTTCAACTATACTACCAACTTGAGAACTAGAAATAGGTGCAGGACCACCACCGTACTCACCACATGACGACATCACAAATGTGCCGGTGATGGCCAATAAAATATGAAAGAATTTAGATTTTAAAACCGTATTCATCAACTAACTATTCGGATTCGGTTAACTAAACTTAAATTTTCATGGCCGTGAAATAGCTCAAGTGTTAAATTTTACCTATGAAATTCAAAACAAAATTAGGCGAATACCAAGCAGTAGAAACCGCTGATGGACATCTAACACTACACAGTGGCCTCTACGATGAGAATTGTCATTCAACTGCTGGTGCCTATGAAGAGACCCTTCATAACTACGTCTATGGCTGCAGCATCATTGACCGAGCAAACAACTCACCTATAATAATTTTAGAGATTGGCCTTGGGGTAGGCCTAGGAGTTCTTGCAACATTCAATGAAGCAAAAAACTGTCAAAATAAGATCAAATTTATCTCAACAGAAATTGACCCTGAACTAGCTCAATGGGTTTGTCGACAACATGGTTTTTCAAATGGCGAAATTTCAAATGATAAAATCAAGTTTAATATAGACGATAAATTTGAAGTTGAAATTCTAATTGGTGATGCCAGAGAAACTATAAAGAAACTTATTCTAGAAGAAATTAAAGTGGATTGTATTTTTCAAGATGCTTTTTCGCCTACAAAAAATCCCTCTTTATGGACAAAAGAATGGTTCAGGAATCTGCGTAGTTTATGTGGTAATAATTCCGTAATGACAACGTATAGCGCATCAGTCAAAATTAGAAAGGCCATGCTCGAAGCAGATTTTCACGTTACCAATATGAAAGGTTTTGGCAATAAACGAACGGCCACTCGTGCTTTTACTGACGGCCTATTCAAAGACGAGAAATTAGAGGGAGAGCTCAGTCGATCAAAGACTCCCCCTTTTTCAGATAAGGATTTAAATGAAATTTGATATGTTTAACTTAAAAGATAATGTGATTTGTAAGCTCTTCAACATTGAATACCCTATCATTCAAGGTGGGATGGTTTGGGTCTCTGGCTCAAAATTAGCGGCAGCAGTAAGCAATGCCGGAGGCTTAGGCCTTATTGGTGCAGGTTCAATGAAGCCGGATCTTTTAAGGGAGCATTTAAGAAAAGCTAATTCACTTTTAGATGATGGTAAGCATATTGGAGTCAATGTCCCTCTTCTCTATCGTCTTGCAGAGGAACAAATCCAAACTTGTCTTGATGAAGGCATTAAAATCTTTTTTACATCAGCAGGCTCACCTAAGAAATATACAAAGTTTTTAAAAGATCAGGGATGTACAGTTGTCCATGTCACTTCAAGTCCTGCCCTTGCAAAAAAGTGTGAAGATGCGGGCGTTGATGCAGTTGTCGCAGAAGGATTTGAGGCCGGTGGCCACAATGGACGAGACGAAATTACAACAATGTGTCTTATCCCACAAGTTTGTGACACAGTTAATATTCCTGTTATTGCGGCCGGTGGCATCTTTGATGAGCGCACAATTGCCGCAGGCTTTTGTCTTGGAGCAAGCGGTGTCCAACTTGGAACTCGCTTTCTTATGACCAAAGAAAGTAGCGCCCACCAAAATTATAAAGATCTTATTTTAAAAGCAGGCCCTGGAGACACTCGCCTTCAGATGAAACCATACGTTCCCGTAAGACTTTTAAAAAATAAATTTGCCATGGAGTCACTTAAACTAGAACTCGAATGTGCACCAGTTGAAAAGCTCGTTGAACATTTAGGAAAAGGCCGCGCCAAGCTTGGAATGCTTGATGGCGATATTGATGAAGGTGAATTAGAAGTTGGCCAGGCCTCGGGGGCCATTGACGATCTTCCAAGTGTGGACGAGGTTATGTTAAAACTATCATCGGTTTTTAATTAATTACCAACCTTTAAAATCTTGAAATTGGCCGGCCCTATAACGACGATCTAATTCTTTATAGAAGATTTTCATATATTGAAAATCTTCTACTTTTATACGAGCATCCATAAGCTCTGTGTAAGTTAATTGCGTAAAGCGCTTTGCCTTGGTTAGATCATTATCGAAGTATTCACGATACAACTCGAATTGATATGGAAATAAATCAACTCCTTTAAAACCAGAGCAATATTTAAAATATGCAGTAAATTTAAAACGATCATACTCAGGACTTTTAAACCTATTTCTAAGACTAGAAAAGAAATTATTATAATAATTTTTTCTTTGTGGAGTATTAAAGTAGAGCGATAACAATTTTCGTTTAAAATAATAATCATCAAACTTAAGATTATTATCAATACAAAACTCTAAATTATTATAGAGCTGAATCTCACGCTCAATCTGAGTATGGTACATATTCTCTAATTCAAATATTCTTTCAAAGGTCCTCAAATACAAAGAAGCTATCTTCCTCTCCTCTTCAGTATCATTCTTTAAATTTGCCATTACATAATCAAACACATCGTCTCTAATTCCATCACCATTTTTATCAACTCCTCTAAGCGTATCACTTAGATCCTGCTTTAATAGTACATGTATTGGTGGAGTTGATCTCATTTTCTCAATGATCCCATAGAGTAATAAACCTATCGCATTGGCCTGAGTAGCAAAAATGAAACAAACCAAAATTTTTAACATTAAACTATTAGTTATTTTTTTCATTTATGAAATCCGTTATTGTACCATTATCATGTTATGTCCACGATCTTTATCAGAATAAAATATTGCTGTGACAAAAGTTTTAGTCCACGATTCAGATGTAGGGTATTGCAAATTAAACATCCTATACCTAGGATATACTCTAACAACAATATCTTCGATACCATCATTATTGATATCACCATAGGAAGTAACGAATACTCTCCTGTCACATATAACATAGTCATCACTTAAAGAAGATTTTTCACATTCGTAAAAAATATAATCTAGTTCCTCACTCCCATGTTTTTTTGTATAGATTACTGCCTTATTTGAATCCTTAAGCTTGATACCAATCTCTGAATTATCTTTATTATAAAGTGTAATCTTCTTCTTATCTTTAAGAGTATACTCTTTTTCATACTCACCTGCATTTAACTGAGCTAGGTTATACAGAGTTTGAATTTCTGAAACTTTGAGAAGATATACACATGAATCTGTAGAAATATTATTTACGAGTGATTTATAGGAAATTAAATCTGTGGCCACAACATGATCCCCCTTTGGCTCAACAGATGCAATGAATAAATCAATAGGTTTTAAACGATCATCAAGGCATGCCAAATCAAATGGTTTTTTTAAATCATTTTCATTATCTAAAGGACGAAAACTATATTTCTTATTTCTTGTAGAGACTATATCCACCACCTCTTTATTGAGACTAAACCTAATTTTATCATTTCTTAGAATCTTTCTATTTTTTATAAAAGTAGATAATTTAGCATAAGCATCGCTAACACTTTTCTCATAGACACGGGATTGTTTCATTATCTTGCCAAGTGTTACATCTTGATTCCGGTTATATTTAAATTCTTTATTGAATCTTTTCTTATATTCATCTTCAAGATTCAAAAATTCTTTATAAATAAAGTTCGAAAATTCATAATATTTTTCGAAGCGAACAAAATCACCACAAGACTTTAGAAACTGAGAAATCAAAATAGGTAATTCTTCATCTTCAATTTTTCTTTGCTGAATTCTTTGAGAAGGAATCATGCCACTAGAAAGAGCGAAGAATGCATTATATAAACGATTCTCCCATGCGTACTCAATAGCTGTAACTCCACTTGCTAGTTTCGTTAATGAATTAATACCAAAATTATTATAATCCTTAATATTTGGATTCTTTAAAGCGGCTTTGATAATCTTATCATTAAGATCTGTGTTTTTAATTTTAGCAATAAATGGAGCAAGCTCATAAAGATATTCACCAATATCCTTGCGATTAGAAAACTCCAGGATATAAAGAAGAGGTATGACATCTTCTCCATTAGAGTTTTCAAATCTCTCTACAAATGAATATCCTGATTTATATAAATCACTAATGCTATTTTTATCTAAGTAAAAGCTAGTCTTATAAGTATTCGTAACAAGCATTAGAGACTCATTAACACTAAAACCAGCTTTAGCAAGTGCCTTAGCTTTATCAAACAACTTCTGATCTTCTTTGATCATGGTAAAGATATTATTGTATTTATTTTTTCTTTTGAATGGTTCTATATTCATCAAATCAGTCATGTATGACTTTCTTGCCATGTCGCTAAATTTATATTTCGATAAAATTGGAAAAAAGTAGTCATCATACATTGATGCCTTTAATAAGGTATCATTTCCAACAACGTTCGTTATTTCATCGACATTTCCATTATAAAAATAACTTAAGCGTAACGCCAAAAACTTTAAAAAGTCTGAATTGTAATGATTAAATAGTATTTTTAAATTTTCGAAATTATGACTACGAACCGCTTCTAAAACATATGCAAAAGAAGAAGAATAGTGATTTACATCCTGCTTATTTCTATAGCTTACGAAATTACTTTTGTAAGCTATAAGACGAGAATACAATGCAAAAAAATATTCATCTGAGGGTATTTTTATATTTGTAAAAGTGACTTCGCCAACTTTCAACTCAGGCTTGTCTATTATAAGTTTTTCAAATAATTTCTTATTTGTTTCCAACCTTTCTTTTAATAACTTTTGGCTTTCTTTGTTTCTGACAAGCTTCAAAACGTCCTTATCTTCACAAAGAAAAAATTCGTCGGCATATAAACCGTATGTCACCTTACATGTATATACTATTTCTTCTTTTTTTATATAAATAGATTTGTATGCAAAAACTGAGTAACTACACAATAAGAAGACAACAAAGTATTTCATAATATTTTTTTTCAATTAAAACTTCCCAATTATTAATTTATCTATTTATCGACAAATAAAACCTGTTCATTAAACATATATTACTGTTTAATAATCTATATTTGTGGCGCCGCTCTGATCCTGACTATTTTTAACAGTTACTTTGTGTCACCTGTTCAATCTTTTTTTTAGATAATAACCATCTAATATTGTTATGTTTTTTGGCATGGCCCTTGCTTTATATAAAGCAAGGAGGTGAAAAAAAGTCCTAACACTAGGCACACACAACACACGCACATTACACAGACATTTTGACGGAGGAAAACGCAATGAATGCAATCGCGATGAATGGATTATCGTTTGGTTTCTATCGTGAATTGGCCATGACACTAGTATGGTATATTGGCTCACTCTCGTTGATGTTATCGCTATTTGTTTTTGTTATCAGACCAAAATTTGGTCTAGCGCAAGCGCAGCAAGCTGAATTTAGAACACAGATGGAGATTGCAAAATTTATTCACACAAGAAAGTCCCAAGTAGCATTTGGGAATGAAAAAAACTGGAAGTATCTACGTAAGCAAGTCTTTCGTATCCAAGGCACAAAGTGTCTAAAGTGTGGAATCGAGCACGACAATATGCACATTGATCATATAAAACCTAAATCGATTCACCCACACTTAGAGTTTATGATTGATAACCTTCAGGTTCTTTGTCCAAGTTGTAACCGTGAAAAGTCGAATAAAGAAGAAGTCGACTATCGCAAGGGACATCATTTAATGGCATTAGTAAATACCATTAAGGAGAATAAGTTATTAAGAGAAAGGTATACTTATGACTTTGACAAGCTAACGGGCCTTACTAAAGAAAAAATGCAATTTGAATTAGCAGCATAATCAAATGAAAGAAGGGAGCACAGGCTCCCTTTTCAATTATAGATATTCGATTTTAGTTACTGAAAATAAAAAGACGTCCTCTTCAGTTTCGACCATTGTCTCTACTGAGGAAATTGAAGGCCTACGGCCCTTATAGTACACATCGATCATACCAGCGTTTGTAATCGCATAATCAAGTTTTGAATATTTAAAAAGTTGAGTTACAAGTCCACCAGACCCACTTAAGTAATAATTTGTATACGCAGATGATCTTGTATAGTCGTAGCCAAGATCATGAGAAACATTCTTAATAAGAAAGTTATCACCTTCTCCAACATTGCAATTGAAAACATTCAAACTATTGTTCCATTCAAGAACTTGTGTAACTTCACATTCAGCTGAAATAACAATTTCATTTGTCAGCATATTTGTAATTTCAAAGTCAAATTGAAATCTTGCCGTAGACTTGGCACTTGCATTCGAACTAATAAAAATAAATGATAAAAGTAGCGTCAAAATTATTCTATTCATAAAAACTCCCTAATGAAAATTTAAAGATAGGTTATAAATTTTGAAATGAATAGAATATATTCAGGATATGAAAGTTGGAAAAACTCTCCCCGATTTTGTCACTCGAGTAACAAATTTAGACACAATTAAATAAAATCAGTCATTTATATCATCACTACCAGGATTAAATAGATTGAAATTGAGCACTAAAGTAACAACATCTTCATCAGTATCTTCAGAAACTATCTTTTTAAAATCTTCAAAAAATCTCAAGTAAAGAGCAATGATTTGTTGTCTTGCAGATTGGCTTGCATTAAAAACCATAGAACCGTAAGCATCTTTTTCTGACTTATCCTTTATATTTGCGATGGCCTTTTCAAGCCAGAACTTACGAATATCATTCATTTGCTGACGGCTACCTCGATCACTAATTTTAATTTTTCCAGCACGATAGATTCCATCGACTTTTTCAATCAATTTATTATTTTCACAAATAACTAGAATATCATTAACTTCTTTTATACTAAGGCCTGTGGCCTTTGCTAGAAACGAATCCTGATGAAAGCTAAGTTTTTTATATGCAGGTAAATCCAAACAAATAAGAACAATTCCAATATTTGGGTTATCAAAATAGTGTTTAGTAATCTCAAGGCGCATCTTATTATAATTATCAAGGAGTGGAATTGACTTGTGTGAAGTTAATTCGAAGACAAGGGCCATCGATTCCATCTCATCAAGTCCAAATACGATTTGTAAGAAATCATTTAAACACAGTCCTGTCTCGCCACTTTTTAAACGTCTTAATTTTGATGTAGTAATGCCACATGAGCTAGAGATGTCATTTAAGGATTTATTACTAAAAATAAAATCAAGTAATTTAGATGGCTCTTGTAAGGTATCTTGATAGCGTAAATAGGACAAAAGAATATTTTTAAGATCAATCTTAAATATGTCACACAAAGATAAAAAGTCTTCCCATGAAGTCTTTGAATGACCTTTTTCCCAACGATGGACAATATTAGAGCTGGCGCCTAATTTCTGATTAACCCATTCTTGGCTTTTGTCACCACGAATTGATCTTATTAACTGTTGTGATAATTCATCAAAATCAAAATCTGTCGTAATACTCATAATCTCTTATCGACAAATTTCATTCATATTTAAGTGAAATATTGGATAAAAAAATGCTAGGGCCTAAGCTCTAGCATTTCCTTTATAACGTCTTATATGAAGGATAGATATCTTCGTAAGAGTTTACACCGTGATTACTATCGCGTTTAAAGATATCCTTACGCTTTAGATCCTTAACATTTTCATAGCCAGCAGCTGCGACAATTTCTCTAACGGCCTCAACTGTTGCGTGGTGAAAGTTTGCAACACGCTTACCTTTTTGATCCACATTAAGACCTTTAACGAGATCAGGGTTTTGCGTTGTGATACCAACTGGACACTTATTTGAATTACAAGTAAGAGCTTGAATGCAGCCAATTGCAAGCATCATTGAGCGCGCGCCATAACATGCATCAGCACCAAGTGCGATGGCCTTTACAATGTCAAAAGCTGTAAAAATCTTTCCAGCGGCAATGACTTTGATTTCATCCTTTAGGCCGTATTCAGTTAAAATATTAACGACAGCTGTTAGACCTTCAATTAAAGGTGTTCCAATTGAGTCAGAAAACTCTAAAGGGGCAGCACCTGTTCCTCCCTCGGCACCATCAACTGCTATATAATCAGGATAGTTTCCAAGCTCTTTAAAGGCCTCAACCATTTCGACAAACTCGTCTCTACGCCCAAAACATAATTTAATACCTACTGGCTTGCCTCCACTTAACTCCCTTAAGCGTTGAATGAAAGCAACCATCTCTGTCGCATCTCTAAACTCTTTGTGAGATGGAGGTGAGTCAACCTCAGTGCCCTGTTTAACTCCACGAATACGTGCAATTTCAGCAGTATTCTTTCTGGCCGGTAAAATCCCCCCATGCCCAGGCTTTGCACCTTGAGAAAGTTTTAACTCAATCATCTTCACCTGATCCAATGTGGCCTTCTCTTTAAAGCTCTTATCACAAAAGCCACCTTCTGGAGTTCGTGCCCCGAAGTAGCCTGTTCCAATTTGCCAAATAAGATCACCTCCACCCTTTAGATGATAGTCACTAATTCCACCTTCTCCTGTATTGTGAGCAAAGTTATTAAGCTTAGCACCAAGGTTTAATGCTTCAACTGCACGCGAACTTAGAGAACCAAAACTCATTGCAGAAATATTGAATATTGAAAGATTGTATTTCTGATCACAATGCTTGCTCCCAACCATGACTCTGAGATCTTTTTGAACTTCGTAAAATTCTTTAGGATACATTGAATGATTGATCCATTCATAACCTGTTTCATAAACGTCTTTTTGAGTTCCAAAAGGTTTTGTACTAAGTGCTAGCTTTGCTCTTTGATAGATAACGTTTCTAGTTGTTCGTGGGATGGGTGTTCCATCTTCATCTGATTCAATAAAGTATTGATAGATCTTAGGCCTTAAATCTTCCATAACATAACGAAAGCGTCCAACAACAGGATAGTTGCTCTTTAGTGTATGCTCACTTTGCACTAAATCGTAAAAACCCAGTAAATAGATTGGGACTAAGATTAAGTACTGATAGTAGAAGAACTCATTAAAAAAGACCCCAGCAAATATCGTTGCCACGTTTGTAATAAGAAAAAACAACCAAAATAATTTACGTGGACTAACCCCGCGACCAAGATAGGCCATAGATACCTCATTCGTAGTGAACAAATTATGTTTTAATTTGTCAGTTTTTTACTATTTATGACTTACTTATCGTCAACATTTACATTTGTTTTACAATGAAATTGCTCGTGAATTGTTAAGATTAGTTAAACACAAACACGAGAGACACCTATGTGCAAAAAGACTTATTCATTAAAAAATCTAAATAAAACAAATACACTCTTTCTTTTAATAACACCACTAATTGCTATTGCAGGAACAATTGCATGGCTTAAAATTGATGGTTTTGATTGGAGAATTTTAGCGTTATCGTTAATTTTCTATATCGCAACAGGACTAGGAATAACGGCCGGATATCACCGACTATTTGCTCACAGGTCCTACCAAGCGAGTTGGCCAGTAAGACTTTTACTACTGATATTTGGAGCTGCGGCAGTACAAAACTCTGCACTTAAATGGTGTAATGACCACAGAGTTCACCATGGAAAAGTAGATACCGAACTGGATCCATACAATATCAATGAAGGATTTTTCTACGCTCATATGGGCTGGATTCTACTCTTAGAAGATCAAAATGAGTACAAGTACTCTAAAGACCTTCTAAAGGATCCAATGGTTATGTTTCAACATAAATTCTATCTTGGCTTTGTTGCACTTTTTAGCTTTGCCCTGCCAGCACTCATTGGATACCTATGGGTAGGATCTTGGCTAGGTGGCCTATTTGTGGCCGGTGTTGCTAGAATTGTTTTTGTTCACCACTGTACATTCTTTATCAATTCACTATGTCACGTTGTTGGGACTCGCCCTTACGATAAAGGACAAACAGCACGTGATAGCTGGATTATGGCGCTTTTCACATATGGTGAAGGTTATCATAATTTCCACCACACATTTCAAACTGACTACAGAAATGGAATTAAATGGTATCACTTTGATCCAACAAAGTGGCTCATTCGATCTTTAAACTTCGTAGGGCTTACGTGGAATCTTAAGAGGACACGTCCTGAGTTAATTCAAGCCAAAATTCAGGCCTAAACGAAGCTTATATACCTGTTAAAGGCACACCAGAATAGAAATGGTGTGCCTTTTTTTTCCTCCACCATACCCCAGATAAAAACCTTGCTAAAATTGATATATGTTCGATTTAAAGCAAGAAGATATTGGTCATGACTTTATTCTCGATGAAGAGTTTTTTGAAAACTTTACTTCATCTCATACAAGAAAATCTTATCTAAATGATATTAACCAATTCTTATGCTGGATTAGTGATTACTATAAGCTTAATGACTACGATTCAATTGAGCGTATACATATCATCAAATTTAGAAATTACCTCTCTGAATTTGGAGGTCATAATCAAAACCCTTCAACACCAAAGACGATCAATCGAAAGCTTGCGAGTTTAAGTGCATTCTTTAAGTATCTCGTCGAGAAAAATCAACTTAAGGCCAATCCTGTCTCAAGTGTTAGAAGACCAAGAAGTGAAGTTAAATCCCCTACTAATGCCCTTAACAAGCAACAGGTTTTAGAGCTATTTTATCATATGGGACAAAATGAAAAGAGCAAGTATCTTCACTTAGCACTCTTTACAACGTTCTTTACAACGGGACTTAGAAAGAGTGAAATTTTAAATCTACGTTTTAAAGATTATCAAATACAAGGCGCTAATAAGATTCTTCAATATCGTGCAAAAGGTGGAAAGCTTGGTAAGAAAGTTTTGAATCCTATCGCGATAAAGGCCCTTGATGAATATATTGAATGGATGAATGAGAATGAACGAGACACAGCAGAAAATGACTGGCTTTTTCAACCAACTAGAAATCCAAGTGATCCAACAAATTTAAACAAACCTATAAACCCGAGAACAATTAATGAGCTTTTAGACAAGTATGCTCTTAAAGCAGGTATCGGATTTAAAATTACTCCCCATTCGGCCAGGGCCACTTTTATCGGAGAGCTCCTAGAAATTGGTGTCGATATCTACACAATTGCAATTGAAGTAGGTCACGCATCAGTGAAAACAACTGGTGAATACGATAAGAGAAGAAACAAAATTAAAGAATCTCCTACACTAAAATTAAACTGGGAATAAGTTAGTTTTTTTATTTCGCACCCCATTGTTCGTATATTTTAACAAGATATAGTAGTGTCAAAAATATTACGGCCACAATATATGGTATAAGCACATCGTGTCAAAGACTCCCCTTGCTAATAAAAATTAGATGACAGAATTTTTAAGACAGTATTTTTTTTCTAAAAATAAGACTTGAAAAAGTGCCGAAACCCCTTGTTTAATGGGTCTAGAAAGACACATCAACCTGATCAAGTATAAAAATTAGCGGCCCTTAAAAAAAAAGAAATATCTATTGAGTCTTGTGTATTGAAATAGAAAGTAGGCAGTCATACACTGAATAAGAACAACACAACACGATCTTATTAAATAACATTTAAGAGATTTTATATTTTTTTTACTAAATATAAGTTGCATGTATTTAGCACACACACGCTATTGCAAAAGTTAAGGAGGAACTTGTGACTTCACCAATTCTAGCACAGAATGACGATAGATTCGTCCTTTTCCCAATCGAGTACAATTCAATCTGGGAAATGTACAAAAGACACATGGCAGTTTTCTGGACTGCTGAAGAAATCGACTTGGCCCAAGATATTACTGACTGGGAAAAGTTAAATGACAATGAGAGACACTTCATTACTCACGTACTTGCATTTTTTGCAGCAAGTGATGGGATTGTTAATGAAAACCTAGCTGTACGTTTCTACAATGATGTACAAAACCCTGAAGCTAGATGTTTCTATGGTTTTCAAATTGCAATGGAAAACATTCACTCTGAAACTTACTCTCTACTAATTGATACATATGTAAAAGACGCTAAAGAAAAAGATCGTCTTTTCCACGCTGTTGATCACTTTGAGCCAGTTAAGAAAAAAGCTGACTGGGCAATGAAGTGGTTATACTCAAAAAATACATTTGCTGAAAGATTAGTTGCATTTGCTGCCATCGAAGGAATCTTCTTCTCTGGTTCATTTTGTGCAATCTTCTGGCTAAAGAAAAGAGGCCTAATGCCAGGTCTATGTACTTCTAACGAGTTTATTTCTCGTGACGAAGGTCTACACTGTGAATTTGCAGTTCTTCTACACTCACTACTTGATAAAGAAGAACAATGTAGCAAAGAAAAGATCAAAGAGATCCTTACTGAAGCAGTTGAAATTGAAAAAGAATTCATCACTGATGCAATTCCAGTTTCTCTAATTGGTATGAATGCAGACCTGATGAAGCAATATATTGAATTTGTAGCTGACTTCTGGATGCAACAATTTGGTCTAGAGACTCACTATGGTGCAGCGAACCCATTTGACTGGATGGAGCTAATTTCTCTTGAAGGTAAAACAAACTTCTTTGAGAAGAGAGTTTCTGAATACCAAAGACCAGGTATTCTTTCTGAAAAATCAGAAAACACATTCACACTAGACGCGGAGTTTTAAGAAATGTACGTACAGACAAGAAGTGGCGAGAGAGAGCCAATTAAATTCGATAAAATTACAGACAGAATCAATACACTTGCCTTTGGACTAGAAGGTAATGTTGACGCAACAATGATTACTCAAAAAGTAATCGAAGGTATCTACGACGGTATTACAACAACTGAACTAGATGGACTTGCGGCCGAAACAGCTGCATACCTTGCAACAAAGCACCCAGACTATAACGTACTTGCTGGACGTGTTGCAGTTTCTAACCTTCACAAAGAAACAAAAGGTTGTTTCTCTGAGAACGTTAAGGAAATGTACCACTATGTTAACAAGGCAACTGGTGAGCACGCTCCTCTTGTTTCAAAAGAACTATATGAAACAGTAATGGCGAATGCTGAATTACTAGATAAGACAATCGTAGATAAGCGTGACTTCAACTACGACTACTTTGGATTCAAAACTCTTGAGAAGTCTTACCTTCTTAGAATGGATGGTAAAATTGTTGAAAGACCAGGCCAAATGCTTCTTAGAGTTTCTGTTGGTATTCATATGAATGATATGGAAGCCGCAATTGAAACATATAATCTAATGAGTCAGAAGTTCTTCACTCATGCAACTCCTACTCTATTTAACTCGGGAACAACTAAGCCACAGCTTTCTTCTTGTTTCCTACTAACAATGAAAGATGATTCAATTGATGGAATCTATGACACTCTTAAGCAAACTGCACTGATTTCTCAGTCTGCTGGTGGTATCGGTCTATCAATCCACAATATCCGCGCAAAAGGTTCATTCATCAAGGGAACTAATGGTACGTCGAACGGAATCGTTCCAATGCTAAAAGTTTTCAATGATACTGCTCGCTACGTAGATCAAGGTGGTGGAAAGCGTAAAGGTTCATTTGCAATTTATCTTGAGCCATGGCACGCAGATATCTTCGAATTCCTAGAAATGAAGAAGAACACTGGTAAGGATGAGCAAAGAGCGCGTGACCTTTTCTACGCACTTTGGACGCCAGACTTATTCATGAAGCGTGTTGAAGAAGATGGACAGTGGTCACTATTTTGCCCACATGAGTGTCCAGGTCTAGCTGAATGTTATGGTGCAGAATTTGAAGCTCTTTACACTCGCTACGAGGCAGAAGGTAAAGCTAAGAAAACAATCCGTGCACAAGACCTTTGGTTTGCAGTACTTGAATCACAAACAGAGACTGGTTCTCCGTACATGCTTTACAAAGATGCAGCTAACGAAAAATCAAACCAAAAGAACCTAGGTACAATCAAGTCGTCAAACCTTTGTACTGAAATTCTTGAATATACAGCACCTGATGAAGTTGCTGTTTGTAACCTTGCTTCAGTTGCTCTTAACAAATTCGTTAAGACTGACAAAGATGGAAATGTAACATACGACCACAAACACCTTTATGAAGTTGTTTACCGTATGACGAAGAACCTTAACAGAATCATCGACATCAACTACTACCCAGTAATTGAAGCGAAGAATTCTAACATGAGACACCGTCCAATCGGTCTTGGTGTTCAAGGTCTTCAAGATACTTTCTTTATGATGAGACTACCATTTGAGTCTGAAGCTGCACTTCAGCTTAACAATGACATCTTTGAGACAATCTACTTTGCAGCTGTAACTGCTTCAAAAGATGATGCAATCATTGATGGGCCATACTCAACTTACGAAGGTTCTCCAATGTCACAAGGTCAATTCCAATTTGACATGTGGGGACATACTGCTCACTCAGGAAACTGGGACTGGGATGGACTAAAAGCAGAAGTTGCAAAGCACGGTGTAAGAAACTCTCTTCTAGTTGCTCCAATGCCAACGGCATCAACTTCACAAATCCTTGGTAACAACGAGTGTTTTGAGCCAATCACTTCAAATATCTACGTAAGACGTGTTCTTTCTGGAGAATTTGCAGTTGTTAAT
Organism: Halobacteriovorax sp. XZX-3; assembly: GCF_043196495.1. NCBI lineage: Bacteria > Pseudomonadati > Bdellovibrionota > Bacteriovoracia > Bacteriovoracales > Halobacteriovoraceae > Halobacteriovorax > Halobacteriovorax sp. XZX-3. The sequence goes on from NZ_JBEBMO010000001.1 coordinate 399,369, forward strand.
AAATTCTTAGTTCGCGACCTAATTGATCGTGGCCTATGGGATGATACTTTAAGAAATGAAATCATTGCTAACAATGGTTCAATTCAATCAATTGAAAGAATCCCAGAGGATTTAAAAGCTCTATACAAAACTGTTTGGGAAGTTAAGCAAAAAGCAGTTATTGATATGTCTGCTGGACGTGGGCCTTATATTGACCAAGGTCAGTCACTTAATATCCACCTTGAAAACCCTAACTTCGGGAAACTTTCTTCAATGCACTTTTACGCTTGGAAGAAAGGGCTTAAGACAGGTATGTACTACCTACGTTCACGTGCTGCAGTTAACGCTGTTCAGTTCACAGTAAAGAATGAAGGTAAGAAAACTCCTGAGCAACTTGAGCAAGAAGCGGCAGCAATGGTTTGTTCAATCGACAATCCAGAAGATTGCCAAATGTGTGGAAGCTAGAAGTTACATTAAAATTAAATTTGATCCAACTCCGGTTGAATCGAAGTGCTAGAAAGAGGGGCCAAGGGATTTGGCCCCTCACTACATTTAGAGCGATAATATGAAAATTGAAACAAATCAAAAACAAGATAACGCAAAATTTTGGCAAGAGGGATGGGATAAAGGCTTCACAGGCTTTCATCAGAGTGAATACAATCAGGCCATGATTGATTACTTCGGCGATCTTGATCTTGATGGAAAAACGGTACTCATCCCCCTATGTGGTAAATCACTAGATATGATCTATCTTGCAAATAAGGGGGCAAAAGTAATTGGCGTTGAAGTCGTTAAAGATCCTGTTGAACAGTTTTTTAACGAGAATGAAATTGAGTTTAAAAATAATGATCAAGTCTATTCTTCTAAAGATGGAAAGATCGAAATTCATAACAAGGATTTCTTCAAGATCGAAGACTTAGGTAAAATTGATTTTCTCTACGACCGAGCTTCAAATGTAGCACTTCCAAAGTGCATGAGAGAAGAGAAGTACTACCCTACAATCAAGAGACTAATCCAAGAAGAGACCAAAATTCTATTGATTACAATGGATCACGATGGATCTCGTGACTTTGGTCCTCCTTATGCAATAAATAAAGAAGAAACAAAAGAGCACTACCCATTGATTGAGCTGACTAATGAAGATAGTTCTAAGGCAATGGAGCGATTCCAAGAAGAAGGAATCAAGAAAGTAAGACGCTATATTTGGGCCAACTAAAAAAGCGGGCCCAAAGTATAAGCTAAATTAGTAATCGTAGCTTGCAAGAAGTTTTAGACAGTCAGTTTCTGGAGATTCAAACTCAGCTCCGTCTGACTCAATACACTCTTCTAGCCTTCCTTTAAGTTCAATCGACATCTCTTGACGTTCTTCTTCTGTCACAACACCATCAGCAATAATGTGTCCAGCTTCTTCAAACTCATCAGTTGTTAATGCATCATTAATTGATTCAGTCGTCGTAACAAATGGTGAAATAGTTAAAATAGTTGAAAGCTCTCTCTCAGAAACACCATCTGAATGAGCATTTAGACTTAAAAGTGTCATAACAATTAGTGCGATATTTTTCATAAACTCTCCTTTATAAACGTTTTCGTTTGTTGATATCTTTAATTAATTCTTTCGTTGTTTTTATATTCAAAGCGACTTCTTTAATTCGCTCAATTCTGTGCATAAAGTGAATACGATAGAATTGATCAATTCTATTTGTGACATCATTTGCCTTAGGCTTCTTTCCTTGTCTTAAGAGTAAATTGCTCTGTCGATACCAATCCTTATACTCGCTAGCAAGAGCTTCAAATTCATTGGCAATAGAAGCGTTCTCATTTTTTGAAGCAAGCTCGAGTAAATTCATATTTTCTGTCGAAAAGGCCATTGTTTCTAGAAACACAAATGCATGTAAAACTGAGGTATCATTAGAATCTTGACGAGAATGACGATGATGAAACATCTGCGCTTTAGCGGCCCTTAAACTAGGTTCAAGTAAGAGATAATCTTCAAAGCTTTTAACATCAAGTAATGCAAGACTCTCTAAAACCTTTTTCGATTTCTCTTTTAAAGTACGACTCTTATTAGTACTTACATATCCACTCTCTTGTAATTCTTCTAAAAGACCCTTTGGAGTAGAAATATTTGAGCGCAATTTAGTGTGGCCAAAAGCTGCTCTTATGAGCTTGTATGATTCTGTCGCACAATTTGCAGAAAAGAACTTGTAGCGTCCCATATCTTTGTTCTTATATAGATTAAGCGCATGAGAGATAAATCGTCTCTTATCACGTCCTGTTACATTCAAGTCGTATTGGTAGAGGTCTCTAAATTCTTCATAATTATATTTTTGTTTAACTTGGGCAAGTGACATGAAATCAATCTTTGCAGCATAACCACCAAAGATACCTTTGAAAAAACCAGGAGATAAATCATCAACATCGGCCGCAACACCAAGAACAAATTCGACCTGATCTCTTGTTGGACAATTCTCTATATCTAGCTTACATGCAGAAACATAGAACATACTGTGGCCAAAGCGGCTCATTGCACTCTTTCCATTAGAGGCCATAAGGTATGAAATCTTAGTTATACGATTCGTATAAAAACTAATTTCAACAAGGCCCATTTGATTAAAAATAAATGTTGAAAAATGATTATCACACTTACTTGATGTGGGCCTTATACCTGTAACATCGGCGATGAATTCATAAATAGCAAAACGCTCACATTTAAAATTTTCATCGAGATAAAAACTTTCTAAGACTGAAGAAAACTCTTTAGCTGGTGATTTGAAATCTGATTCTAGATTAAGAGACTTGTAAATAACTTGCCTCTTTCTTACGCCCCCATGATGAATCGTACGTATACTTCTTTTCCAATTTGTCAGTGAAAGGAATTGATCCCTATGGGCCTCACTTAACTTACGAAACTCTAGTTCTCCAGCAATAGCTGGCACTATCACTAGGCACATGATGAGTGTCGTAAATAATTTGGAAGTTAGACGTAATTTCATAATTACTATAATTACGCTAAATTAAGGCCATTCAGTTAAGAAATGAAAGAATGTTAGAGGCCGTCTACTCTCTAGACGGCCATTAAATATATGAAATTATAGAATTTTTAGTTCGCGTTAGCGCTTGCTTGAACAAAGCTATAGTAGAAAACCGCGTTTGGATCATTAGAGACTTTCTTTAGCTCAATTCTCATCTCATCAACTGTCTCTTGATCCACACGTCCTTCTTTTACAAGTTGAGGGGCCGCAGACAAGAGAAGCTCACACCAATAATCGATGAATTCCTTTCTCTTATCGGGACGTCGATTATCAAGGTGCCACGTCTTTGATTCCACCTTAATATTTCTAAAACCTTGTTGCATAAGAAGGTTTCCAAGCTTTGCACCAATAAACGGGTCACCGCCCATATCGTATTGATAGTCATTAAAGGCCTGCCAATACTTCCAAGTATTTGGAGAATATGGATCAAGAAGAAAACTAGAATTCATAACTTCAGTAATATAAATACGCCCGCCTGGTCTAAGAACTCTTCTTGCTTCTGAGAGAACCTTTGCTGGTTCAGGCACATGCTCAAGAATCCAACACAGAAATGCTCCATCAAACTTACGTGAATCAAAAGTTAAATTTGTTGCATCCATCTGATGCAGTTCAAAACGATCCTTAAAAGCACCATTAAGAGTGCTCCCGAGAAACTCTTTTGCAGAGGCAAGCTGATGTTCACTTCGGTCGACGCAAGTAATGTGCATATCAGGAAATCTTCTTAAAAGTATTTCCGTTTGAGCACCAACGCCACATCCAATCTCAATTAATTCCTTTACCCTCGAAAGATTTACATCCTTATAAACAGTTTGTTCTGCAAAACGGGCCTGAGCACGTAAGCGATCCTGTTCAGTTTGGTCAAAACCATGAAGATATGGAAACTCGCTAGGATTTACATTATTATTTTCATTATTATCAGACATAGATTACCTCAATAAAGTTTGGGTTATTATATCATGAATGGCCCAAGCGTGATAGATTTGCTAAGTTATGAGAAATCGTTTTCGGAGTAAATTATGCAGTTAATATTAGGAAGTTCATCACAGTTTCGCCAAGCACAATTAAAACAGCTAGGCCTAGAATTCACATGTATTTCACCAAATATTGATGAAGAGGCCATAAAAACACAAGGCCTTACTCCACTTGAGGTTTCTCGTGAATTATCTCTACAAAAAGCACAAGAGGTTCTCAAAACTAATCCTGAATCAATTATCATCGGTGGAGACCAAGTCCTAAACTTCAATGGAGAGATTTTTAATAAGCCAGAAACACCAGAAAATGCTTTTAATCACTTAAAGCGCCTACAGGGTAGTACGCATGAGCTCATTACAAGCATTGCTGTCATCTCAAAAGAAAAGCAAGTGATTGAGACTGTCGTCTCTAAAATGAAGATGAAACCATTAACAGATGAACAGATCAAGCGCTATATCGAAATTGATGAGCCACTATGGAGCTGTGGTGCTTATAAACTTGAAACACTTGGAATCGCGCTTTTTGATGAAGTCGAATGTCCAGATCACTCTTCAATAATCGGGCTACCACTTATATCACTCTCAAAAATCTTAGAAGATTTCGGTATCAAGGTTCTATAAATAACTGAAAAAACTAGTAAAACAAATATCTGACTAAATAACTCCCTCAACATTACCGATGAATAATTGGTATTGATAAATATGAGGGAGTTATCATGATGAGAAAGAGTGCAATAGTTGCTCTTATGGCAACCAGCTTATTCGTTTCGAGTTGTACGAAAGACTATGCAGACATAAATAGAAAAATATCATCAGTAAGTCTCTACGGCCCAGAGGTCGAAACCTATTATGATCATGAAGAATTAGAAAATTATCAAAATAGAATCGAAGAAATTCTAGTCTGGCGCCACAACGCTATTGATTTCATTATCGACATACAAGAACAGAAAGTCTTAAAGAGTAGTCAAATCACTACAATGCACGAAGAAGGAACTGAAACCTACAAACGATTTAGAGATTCGGTATGGCCAAAAATTGATGAAACCAAATGGATTGTTGATCGCTATAACGAAGTAATTATCACAACAGATCGTCCATCAGAAATTTTAAAGAAGAAAAAGAAAGTAAGAACGAATCATAATCAAAAAAGAGATGCCCACGAAAATTATCGTTGGCAGAAATACAAAGAGATTACAATTAACCCAACTGATGAATTAGGTAAGGCCCTTATCTATGACATGAAGATGTCTATCGCTACAGCTCTTGTTATGTACGATAATTACATGATTGTACTTTCACAAATACAAGAGATGAAAAAGATTCGCCACCTCATTAACTACGATAATGCTGAATTAAAAAATCAACTAGCAAAGATTACATTTAGCTACAACAAATATGACAATTACAATCGCGTTGAACGAGGCTTAGAACAATACCAAAACCTTCTAAAGTTCTATGCTGAAAATAATATTGCAACAGACCGTGCTAATTACTACCTAGATTCTCTCATTCAATCATCTATTAGTTTTGATAAATTAAATAAGGAATTTAAAAAAGGAATTCTTGGCAGAAAGATTTCGATGATCTGGCGCTATATTGGCGACTACTTTAAAGAGAGTAAAAATAATGCCACCCATGTTATTTCAAAAGGTTTTGGAAACACTGCAGGTCTTGTTCAAACAAGACGTGGAAAGCTTTATGATCCATCTCCAGAAAAAATTCAGGAGCTTGAGGCACAACTACAACCTCTTGATGTTTTACTAGAAAAGACACCATTTAGACTTACAGATAAATTCATTCCTGGTCACTGGGGACACGTTGCCATTTGGACTGGAAATAAGGCCCAGCTTCAAGAATTAGGAATATGGGATCATCCTGAGGTCGTCCCTTTCCACGATGAGATCGAAAATAAAGGAAAGCGAATTATTGAAGCACTTAGACCAGGTGTTCAGTACAATACTCTTCATCACTTTATGGACATTGATGACCTAGCAGCTGTTCGCTACCAAAGAGAGTTAACTCGTGAGCAAAAACAGGATTACTTAATCAATGCTTTCAAACAAGTTGGTAAGGTCTATGACTTTAACTTTGATGTTGAAACTGATGAGAGAATTGTTTGTTCAGAACTTGCTTACGTCACTTTTGATGATATGGAGTGGCCTGTGGCCAAGGCCGCTGGACGCTATACAATCTCACCTGATAACGTTGGTGAAAAAGTTGGAGATGATAAATCATTTACAACAGTTCTACTGATTCACGACGGAAAAGAAGTAGCAAAGGATCTCAATGGAAACTTTGCTCAACTTATGAAAGATAGTACTTTAATTAAATAGATTACAATCGATTTAAAACAGAGAATTTCCAAGCTGGGGAATTCTCTGTTTTTTCAAAGAATACCTCATCACTTACACTAAATTCACTTCGGTCAAACTCAGGAAAGAACACATCGGCCTCTCCTTCAAAATCAACTTCAGTTAAATAGATTCTATCAACCATTGGTAGGTAATATTCGTAAATGAATGAGCCACCAATAACCACGGCCTCTTCTACTCCTGCAGCTTTTAAATTATCTAAGACTTCTAGTGGATTAGAAAAAACTTCGCAACCTTCTATCGTTAAAGAAGGATCACGAGAGACGACAATATTGCGTCTTTTTGGCAGAGGCCTGCCGATTGAATCATAGGTTTTTCTTCCCATAATAATCGGCTTGCCACTTGTTATTTTTTTAAAATTTTTAAGGTCCTCGCTAATATGCCAAAGCAGATCATTGCCCTTGCCTATTTCACGATTCTTCCCTATTCCAACAATTAACGAAAGGATCAAACTGAAACCTCTCCTGCAATATGTGGATGGGCCTCATAGCCTTCAAGCTTGAAGTCTTCATAAGTAAATTCAAAGATTGATGTGATCTCTGGATTTACCCACATCTTTGGAAGTGAATGTGGCTCACGCGTTAGCTGAAGCTTTGCTTGATCCAGGTGATTTAAGTAAAGGTGAGCGTCACCCATTGTGTGAACAAAATCACCAAGCTTAAGACCTGTAACTTGCGCAAGCATCATTGTGAATAATGCGTATGAAGCGATATTAAATGGAACACCTAAGAAGATATCTGCAGATCTTTGATAAAGCTGACAAGATAATTTCATATCAGGTGAAACATAGAATTGAATAAATGAGTGACACGGTGGAAGTGCCATATTATCAACATCGGCCGGATTCCATGCAGTTAAAATATGACGACGAGAAAATGGATTTTCACGTAAACCTTTTACAAGATTTGCAACTTGGTCAACTTCGTCTCCATTTGGAGTTTTCCAGTGACGCCATTGGTATCCATAAACAGGTCCAAGATCACCGTTTTCATCTGCCCATTCATCCCAGATGCGAACTTTATTTTCTTTAAGATATGCAATATTTGTATCACCTTTTAGAAACCAAAGAAGTTCATGAATGATTGAACGAAGGTGACATTTCTTAGTAGTAACTAAAGGAAATCCTTCTTCTAAATTATAACGAGCTTGATAACCAAAAACTGAAATTGTTCCCGTACCTGTGCGATCTTCTTTCTTTTGACCGTTTTCAAGCACGTGTTTCATAAGATCTAAGTATTGTCTCATCCGTGTGTCTCCCAAGGTTGTGTGTGTTTTCTCTAAACTCAATTATAACGAAATAAGCACGATTTTAATAGCTTGCAACTCGTCAAAAAGGCCCATAAAATATTACAAATAAGGAAATATATTATGATAAAAATAGGATTAGAGCGTCTAAGAGATGACGCAAGTTTACAAAATAAAATTACAGGAAATATTGCATTACTTTGTCACAGCGCAAGCGTCGATACAAACTTCAAGGTTGCCCCAATTATTTTCAAGGAAATTTTTGGAGATCGATTCAAAAAATTATTTGGCCCTCAACACGGCTTCGTTAGTGACGTACAAGACAATATGGTTGAGACTGATCACTACACTCACCCATTCTTTGGTGTGCCAGTTTACTCACTTTATAGTGAAACAAGAAAGCCGACTTCTGAGATGCTTGAAGGTATTGATACTTTTGTTGTGGATCTTCAAGACGTTGGAACACGTGTCTACACTTATATTACAACAGTTACATATCTACTTGAAGAATGTTCAAAGCACGGTATTAAGGTCGTTATCCTTGATCGTCCTAATCCTGTGGGACTTGAAAAGATAGAAGGAAATATATTAGAAACTGAGTATAAGTCATTTGTAGGTGCACTAGAAATTCCACAACGCCATGGACTTTCAATGGGAGAATACGCACTCTTGGCCAAAAAGAAGCTAGGTATTAACGTTGAACTTGATATTATCGAAGTTGAAGGGCTAACAAGAGCAATGTTTTGGAAAGACACAGGACTTGCCTGGGTTAATCCATCTCCAAACCTTCCAACACCTGAAGGATCACTTACATTTTGCGGAACCGTTCTTTATGAAGGAACAAACTTAAGTGAAGGACGAGGAACAACTCGCTCCCTTGAAGTTGTTGGCCACCCAGCAATAGAAGCCTACTCTTTTGTAGACTCACTTAAAGAGACACTTAATGAAATTGATAACGGAAGCTTTATTCTACGTCCGGTAAACTTCATGCCGACTTTTAATAAACATGCAGGAAATGCATGTGGCGGAGTTCACATTCACGTGACGAATGAAAAAGAATTCAATTCATGGCAAGTTTCTCAATATCTTTGTCGTGAGTTTAAGCGCGCCCTAGGAGACAAATTCCAGTGGGATGCTAAAGACTATGAATATGCGTTTGGCAAGCTGGCCATTGATCTTATTAACGGAAGTGAATTTGTCAAAGACTGGGTAGAGCGTCTAGGTAGCATGAGTGAACTTCGTGAGTTTGAAATTAAAAATCATAAAGAGTACTTAGAAGAAATTGAATCAATAAAAATTTATAAATAAAAATGGCCTCTTTCGAGGCCTTTTTTATTAATTATAAGTTTTCATCTGACCAGACTTAAAACGTGTAATATAATCATCCGCTTTCGCTTTAAGAAGATTTGAGAAACAAACCATTCCGATAATATTAGGAAACGCGATTGAAAGAAGCATTAAGTCTGCAAAGTCTAGTACGTGACCAATTTCAAGAACTGGACCTAAAATAATAATAAATACGTAACAAAGACGATAGAACTTCACACTTCTAAAACCAATCCATTTCTCAAATAGAAATAAAGTTGCTCTCTCACCATAATAAGACCAAGAGATAACTGTCGAGTAAGCAAAAACACAAATGGCCATTAATAGACAATAAGGTGCCCAATCACCAAGAGTCGCAAAAGCATATGCCGTCATCTCTACACCTTTACCTGCAACACTAGGTTCAATGTGAGCGTTAGTAACAAGAAGAGTTAGGGCAGTAATTGTACAAACAATATGAGTATCAATAACTGGCCCAATCATCGCAACAACACCTTCTCTAACAGGCTCACTTGTTTTGGCCGCAGAGTGGGCAATGGCAGCTGATCCAAGCCCCGCCTCATTTGAAAAAGATGCTCTTTGAATCCCTACAAGCATAACAGCGAAAGCACCGCCAAAAACAGCGTCAGGTGTCATTGCCTCTCTAAAGATCATCGAAAACATATGAGGAATATTACTATAATTTGAAAGAATAATTGCGAGACAAGTAAAAACATAGAATGCGCACATTATTGGAACTAGCTTTGAAGTAACCGTTCCGATTTTTTTGATCCCACCAATAAGAACAACACCTGCTAAGAATGCAAGGATAATCCCTACGATCCACGGTGAAGTACCAGGGTGCTGGTCGGCAATAATTTTGAAAGTTTGGTTTGCTTGAAATAAGTTACCACCACCAAATGATGCTCCAATAGTCATTATGGCATAAAAGATACCTAGGAACTTCCCTACCCAAATGAGCTTAGTTTTCTTAAACATTTCAGTTAAGTAAACCATTGGCCCACCTAACATATCTCCATTTGAAGTCTTATGCTTAAACATCTGCCCAAATGTAGAAGAAGCAAATTTCATCGACATACCAAAAAAGGCGATAATCCATAGCCAAAGCACAACTCCTGGACCACCTTTACCAATGGCAAGAGCAACACCTGCAATATTACCAAGACCAACAGTTGCTGAAAGTGCGGATGTTAGCGCTTGGAAGTGAGTAATATCCCCTTCATCCTCAGGGTTATCATACTTTCCACGAATTACATCAATGGCGTGCTTAAAAAGTCGAATATTAATAAATCCAAGTCTTAGCGTGAAGAATACACCACCAAAGACCATGACGAACAAGATTAATGGCATATCAATAATTGGAATATTCCAAAAAAGAAATGGATAGTATTTTCCATTTATGACACCAAATATATTATTCACTTTATCTTGTAGATCAAGCTCGCTTTGAGCATAGTCTTGGGCGTAGGTACTTAGGGTGATGATAGAAAAAATAATCCCCATCAACGTGCGAGACATTGCGATTTTAATCATTAAACAATCCTTTGTTTTAGTTTACTCTCTCAAAATTCGTATGCGTTTTTTATTGTGTCACAGTAAATTTTATAGAAACTTTATTGATCTTGTCACCTTTTTTATTTTCGGGCCCATTAAAATCGTGTATTCTTATTTCTTATAAAGATTTAAAAGGAGTAAAAAGTGAGTAAGTTACCAACGCTTGAAGAAGCGATTGAAATCGTAAAACCACTTGTTAAGTATTCAACAATTGATAATCAAAAACATATCGATCTAACAGTTGCTACGGCCGATAAGAGATTTATTAGCCAGCAGGCGCTAATGGTTATTAAGACTTCAATCGAAGCAGGCCAAGCAGATGAAAAAGAAGTGAACGCTCGCCTAGGGCTTTAATCTTCAAATCAGTGCAGATTCTTGTCTAAGTCATGAGAAAGACCTACAGGAATCTGCGAAACTGAACCCACTCGCTTATTTTCTATACACCCTTGTAAGCCTTACACCAAACAAAGAATCCCAACCGCTTAAGTGCTAAAATAAACCTATGAAAGCACTACTACTAGCTCTATTCATTTCAACTCATACACTAGCGGCCATTCCACTAAGTGGAGATGATGAGAGATCAATTAACAATATCTCTAAGATGGCCATGCAGAATGTGCAGCTTAAAGAGATGACAAAAAAACTAAATCTAGCAATTTTTGAATATGCAAAAGTTAGAGACCTAGCTGATCAGGACTACGCTTTAGAGTTAAATAATATTGCATCTGAGTTAACTCATTTAAATGACCACACAAGTGAGCTTTCACCAGAGTATTTAAAAGCATTAGAAGAAGATATTGACTATATCCATCAAGATTTAATCGAGATGAGATAACCCCTCCCCCAAAGAAATAATAAGACAAAAAAAGACCGAATTAATTCGGTCTTTTTTTTAATCAGCTCTTAAAAATTTTTGATAAATTAATCGATAGTCTTTACCAGAGTGATCACTAATGAAGATTTCACTTTGTTCGATGGCCATCCCGTAATAACGAGAATCCTTATTGATATCGAAACGATACTGATAAGAACGATAAAGGTAGTATTTAGAGTCGTTGTGCTTTGTATAGATACCTACATCAAATCGATCATCAGAAATGACATTATAAACGTAATACTGAGATCCAACTAATTGCTGAACTTTCGGTGGCGCACCGACATTATTGAGCGTGTAATCACATAGTGATGCCATATAGAGATTATTTTCTGTTGGAATTTTAGTGATAAAATTCTTAACAACACCCTTCGTCCCCTTAAAAGTTGGAGTTGTATTGTAGTCATTAGGCACTTCAATATAAACACCGATATTTGAAATATCTCTTATCGTTGGGTCCCCATAAACTTTTTGACGACGTGAAAATATAAAGTCTTCTGAAAATACTCCACGTAAAATATTATCGTGATACTCTTCAAGTCCTTCACACATTCTAGTTAGTCGAGTTAAACTAACTTCACTTAAGGCCACATTCGATATCTGCAACGCCTCACCCGCACGGATTACACCACGATCATTTTGTTCATCCTTTCCATAATCTTCACAAGAAGATAAAGTTAAAACAAAAAATATAGGCCATAGTAAAACGACAAAAAGGCTCTTAAACATCAAATTCTCCAATAAAATAGATCGTTATATTATTCTAACGAATAAAAAGAAATTGAGTTCTGTTAATTTCTTACAATTAATCAATCGATAATGCGATAGTCGGCTTCAATCACATCTTTATCACTAGCTGGGCCTGTACCAGATTGATTTTGACCTGAGCGATAAGAGGTATGTTCATGTTGTTGGTATTTTTGAGTCGTCGGCTTAGAACCAGACAAAACGCCAGTGTTTCTAAGAATCTTTCTTATCTGAATAAAGATAAAATAAAAAATGGCGGCCTTAATTAATGCTGCAAACATGCTTAAAATCTAGCATAAAAGTAGCAAAAATATCATTAAAAATCTTAACTACGTGAAATTATTTTGTTATAGTGTGAGCGATTTCGAAATTATTATTTAAGCAGTAGGTATCATATGACAGAAAAACTGAATCTAGTTCACTGGGCCGACATGACGGCAGACCGCATCATTCGTCAACACGGCGATAAAAACGACTATGTAGTCGCAAGTGGGATCACACCATCAGGTGTTGTTCACTTTGGTAACTTTAGAGAAGTAATCACAACTGACCTTGTTGCTCGAGGCCTTCGTGCTCGCGGCAAGAATGTTCGCTTTATTTTCTCATGGGATGATTACGATACATTTAGAAAGATCCCAGCAAATCTACCAAAACAAGACGAATTAGCTCAGTACTTATTCCAACCAATCGTTGATACTCCAGACCCATTTGGAGAGCACGAAAGTTATGCCGCTCACCACGAGCATAATTTCGAAGAGCAACTTAAGAAAGTTGGAGTTGAAGTAGAACCAATCTATCAAGCAAAGAAATACCGCGCTGGTGATTATAAAGACCAAATCAAACTTGCACTTAATAAGAGGTTTGAAATTCGTGATATTTTAAACCAACACAGAAAAGAGCCGTATGGTGATGATTACTATCCAGTATCTGTCTACTGTGAAAAATATAAAACAGATAAGACGACAATCCTTTCATGGGATGGTGAGAGTAAGTTGCGTTATAAGCACAATGAGCACGACTATGAAGGTGAAATCGATATCAACACAACAAGTCTAGTGAAACTACCATGGCGTGTCGACTGGCCAATGAGATGGGCATTTGAAAAAGTTGACTTTGAACCAGGTGGTAAGGATCACTCTTCTCAAGGTGGATCTTTCACAACGGCCAAAGACATTGTAAAAATCTTTGATTGGGAAGCACCAATTTACCTTCAATACGATTTCGTATCGATTAAAGGTCTTGGTGGAAAAATGAGTTCATCAAAAGGTAACCTTGTTACAGTTAATGATATTCTAAAAGTATATGAGCCAGAAATGGTTCGTTGGATTTTTGCTTCTTATAAGACCAATGTAGATTTTGCGATCTCATTTGATTTAGATGTACTAAAGACTTATGAGGACTTTGATCGTCAAGAGCGTCTAGCTTATGGGCTTGAGCCAGGAAACGAGAAGAAAGTTGCAATGGCAAAGAGAGTTATTGAACTTTCTCAAATTGGAGAGCATCCAACTGAGTGCCCTTTCCAACCATCTTTTAGACACCTTTGTAACGTTCTTCAAATTAATGATGGAAATATTGAAGCTGCACGTGCCTACTATGCTGATCAAATCAAAACTGAAAGAGACGAGAGACGCTTTAGAGAAAGAAGTACTTGTGCTCTTCATTGGCTACAAGAGAATGCTCCAGAAGAATTTAAATTTGCTATCAATAAAGAAGCAGTTGAAATGGAGCTAGAAAGTAATGTTCGTTCATACTTAGATAAACTTGTTTCACTATGTGAATCTGAATGGGATTCTATTGCAGACGATAAAGAATTCAATGATAAAATGTATGAGATTATGCACGAGCTAGAACTTAAGCCAGCAGATATCTTTGCACCGATCTATCAAAAACTAATTTCACGTGAAAAAGGCCCTAAGCTTGCTGGTTTCATCCGTACTATCGGGAAAGAGCGTGTAATTAAACTTCTTAAGTAAGAATACTTAAAAAATCTTTTTAAATACTAGGCCATCCTTAGCGATGGCCTTTATTTCAATTGGGTACTCTCTAAATTGTTTTAATCTTTTGGCCACTTCAAGGTCATTCTTTGATAATAAGCATAGTTTAAACTTTTTGCGATCAATATAGCATGAGCTTAAATGAGTATGTGCTATTTCGGCCTTTATAATCGCAAGGCCACACTTTCTGGCTTCACTTTCAAGTTCAAGCATTGTATTCATTATCGTTTTATAGTCAGAGACACTACGAGAAGAGCCTTTAAATATCTTTGACTCGAGAATGATATTTCCTTCCAGATGAAAGCGAATCTGCATCACTTCCCTTTTAATTACTCCGTATAGTGCATATGAGTGTCTTAATAATTTCTTGTCCCAACGAGTAGGGCCACAAACCATTTGATCATTGCAGTATACCTGCTGCCCCACAGTTTTTAGGTTGACGTACTCATTACTTAAGGCGTGAATTTTAACTCTTTCAAAGAAGCTCATTTCCATAAATAAGTTTTCGGTGAAGTTATAAATCAATGTGAATAAATCTTAAATATTGGTCACAATGGGAAAAATAGTGGCATTAGGGGCCCAAAAATCTTGATTTTTTGTAAAAACTCCTCGATTTAAATGTCATTTTTTGTGAAAAATCTCAGAATTTCTTACAATGGGCCTAAATATTGCGCCTCTAAATTATTGAAATTGTCACACTTCTTCTTTGTTCATAAAACATAATTAACAAAATAAAAAAAAACGAGAGGGGTTTTATTTATGAAAAAATTTTTAGTTGCTGCAGCTTTATTCGTTACATCTGCAATGGCCATGGCCGAAACTTGTCATGTTGATATGGTTGCCAGAAATGGCCGCTCAATCGATAAATTCTCATCTTATGATTATGATTTTGAAGCCGCTTGCCGCCAGGCCCTTAGGCAATGTACACGCGAACAAGATAGAAGATCATATGATCCAGTTGTTTCAAGAGCGACTTGTAATGTAACTTCAAGAAGGCCAGTTCCACCACCACACCAGAGAAAAGAAGTTTGTTCATTCAACTTAGTTAACACACAAAACGGAAGAGTTGTTGATACATTTACAGCTCAAGCAAATAACGAGCACCAAGCTTGTCGTAAAGCAGATGATAAGTGTTTTGATGCAAGATACACAAAGCAAAACCCATGGAAATTCTCATGTGAAAAAATCCGTGGAGGTTCAAGACCAACACCAAGACCAAACCCAACTGTAACAAGATTTTGTACAGTAGATAGAATCGCAAATGGATCAATCTCAGGACGTGTCGTACAAACTTATACGTCAAGTGCAACTGCAATGTCAGCATACGAAGCAGAAAGCCGTGCTTGTCAAAAAGCAACAAGTGACTGTGCAATGGATGCCAGATATAGCCAACGTCGTGATACTTGTATGAGAAGATACTAATTACCCAATTTTTATAGAAAATCTAATACTCCATTAGATTTTGGTTGTAGCAGAGGGCGCCTTTTCCAGGGCGCCCTCTTTGCGTTTTGGGCGTAATTTGATATGATGCCAATCATAAAAGTGAGGTATCAAATGACAAATAATGTCTATAGTAATCGTCGTAAACAACTTCTAAATATGATGGATGATGGAATTGCCATTATCGCTTCAGCTAAATATGCACATAAAAGTAATGATACGGAATTTCCATTTCGCCAAAACTCAAACTTTCGTTACCTAACTGGATTAACGGAAGCAGATAGTGCACTAATTCTTTCTAAAAAGAATGGTGTTGAAAAACAAATTATCTTCGTTCGTCCAAAAGATGAAATTGCTGAGATGTGGGCCGGAAAAAGACTTGGGCCACATAAAGCAAGTGAACTTTTAGGAACAGATGAAGGTCACTCAATTGAAGATCTTGATAAGAAATTAGAAGAACTTCTTCCTGGACACAAAAGCCTATACGTTCACCTAAGTGAGCGCACAGATATCGCTGACAAAGCTAGAAAAATTGCGGCCTCTTTATTTAGCAAGAAAAGAGCACAACAAGAATTGCCACCAGAGACATTTAAGAATGTTGGGCATTTAATTGAGAAAATGAGATTCATCAAAGATGAAACTGAAATCGCACAAATGAGAGAGGCCATGATTGTTACAGATCGCGCCCATCGTGCGGCAATGGCCCTTGCAAACCCAGGTGTTTCAGAGCAGGAAGTAAACGCCCTGATGACTTACCTTTTCATGAAAGGACCAACTCAAGGAAGTGCTTACGATAATATTATTGCAGGTGGAAATAATGCTAACTGCCTTCACTATATTAAAAACGATGAAATTCTAAATGCAGGAGATCTGCTTTTAATTGATGCTGGTAGTGAGTTAAATGGTTATGCGACAGATATCACTAGAACTTTCCCTGTAAGTGGAAAGTATACTGGAATTCAAAAAGAAGTTTATAATATTGTTTTAGAATCACAATTAGCGGCCATTGAATTATCTCAACCAGGTAACAACGCTACAATTCTTCATAACAAAGTTAGTGAGATTCTAACTCAAGGACTAATTGATCTTAAGGTTCTTGAAGGAAGTGTTAGCTCAAATATTGAACAATCGAATCACAGAAAGTTCTTCCCACACGGAACAGGACACTGGTTAGGTCTCGATGTTCACGATCAAAACCCATACCTAGTTGATGGAACAAGTGATCCGATGCCATTTACTAAAGGCTGTATCTTCACTATTGAGCCAGGACTTTACTTCTCAAATGAATTCACAAATATTCCAGAAGAACTAAAAGGAATTGGAATTAGAATTGAAGACAATATTCTAATTACAGATAATGGACATGAGAACCTATCTCACATGATCCCTAAAACTGTTGAAGAAGTTGAAGAAGCTTGTGCAAAAGATGTAAAGGACTTCCTACTGTAATGAAAACGACAAATCTTCTTTTAGTTACACTATTTATTTTCTTAGGTGCTTCATGTGCTACTAATGATAGACGAGATGATGAAATTCATCTCGTTCATTGGAATATTAAAGAACTAGACAACACAAAACTTAGTAAAAAAAATGATCAGCTAACAAGTGTTAAGAATATTCTGGAAAAGCTAGACTTTGATGCCATTAGTGTAAATGAGATCCAATACGATCTACCAAATGGAAAAAACCTAGAAAAACTTTTAGGACAATTAAAAGAAGATACGAGTGAATTTGCCTTTAGCTTCACTCAGGCCAACACAGGAAATAAAGCAAAGAAAGTTAATGGCAAGTATTCAAAAGATAGAAAGAATGCCGATCAAGTTAACTACGGCCTATTTCCTGGACAGTACTCAACTGGTTTTGCCTCAAAGCATCCAATCAAAGAGGAAATTATTGTAAAAGATCTTCAGTGGAAAGAGTTTAACCCGGCCGCTGACTTTTCAAAATTTCGTGATGGTGCAGGAAAAAAACTGCCTAAAGAAATGGAGCTTTTTGATAAGAGCTTCACTCACCTAGTTGTTGAAGTGGCCGATCAAGATGTACACATCATTCTTCTTCACACTGTTCCAAGTTATCACTTTGGAAACCGCCAAACTCCAAACTATGAAAGAAATCGCGATCAACTGCGATTTCTAGAGTGGTATGTAACGGGAGCAACAAACTTCAATGTAAAACTTCCAAAGAAGTATGCACACTTAAAACCAATTCATAAAGAAGATCGAGTCATCATCATGGGTGATTTCAACACTTCAATCTATATGAATAATCCAGGTTCTGTTGTTCTTAGAAGATTATTTAATCACCTAAATCCTTGGCTTAAAAACCCAGGGCCAACAAATGAGCGCCAAACTTTTGCGGCCAATCGCAATCCACTAACACTTGATTACATCGCATACAGAGGGCTGAAGCTAATGGATGCAGGAATTTATAATCCTGAAACACTTGTGAATAAAGGCAATGTATTTTGCACGCCACCAAGTCAGCTGCCAAAGTATATGGTTAAAGGATTAGATAAGCGTGTAAGTTGTATCGATGACGATGCAATTGAGCTTAAGAAAGCAAGCGACCACTTCCCTATCTGGGCAACGTTTAGACTTTAAATGAAAGGCCAAGCTAAAGCTTGGCCTTAAATATTTTGTGAGTAATATAATTATCAAACATTAGACAGTTAAGTATCTTAAACCTGGCGGTTTAGAATAAAGCCACCAATAAGCTCAAGAGGCTTGATCGTTTCAGCTAAGCGCTCTTCATTGAACCCACGAGAAATTAATTCTGTGCGAATTTCGTGAAGGATATCATTAGCTTCATCAATAAGTGCTGTGGCTTCATTTTTAATATTAGAAACATTTTCTGAGATTTCTTCGAGATTAACGATATCCTTAAGCTCGCCACCTTTTTGATACTCATCCATCTTAAGAGGATTTGCCGCAAGATAGTCATAGACAACTGAGTTAACTAAATTCTGCTCTAGATCAAGGTGAGCATCCTTTAGGCTTTCTCCATCACTGAAATCAAGTGTGTCATCTACCATCTGGAAAGCAATTCCGATTAGGTGGCCAAAACGTGCAGCTTTAGATGCAAGCTCTTCATCCTCTACACCAAGGTAAGCTCCAGACCAACAGCACCACCCCATAACAGAGGCCGTTTTATGAAAAGCAATTTTTTCAATAATTTCTTTCGAGTACTTACGAGAATCGAGAGCATCAGACTGAACCCATTCACCAATTGCAAGATCTTGAATTACCTGAGACATGCTTTGAAGAACTTTGATTGAGCCAATTTTAGAAAGGCTTAAGATAACGTCTGCTAGCAGATAATCTCCAGCAAGAACGGCCTTCTTATTTGATGCCTCAACATTAATTGAAGGATTCCCACGCCTTTGCGTTGCGCCATCAATAACATCATCATGAGCAAGTGAAGCAGCATGAACCATTTCAATTGCACGAGCACATATTGCGACATCCTCTTTTTCGTGCGCATTAAAAAAATCTGCCATTAGATATGTCAGCATAGGACGCAGGCGTTTTCCACCAGATAAAACAGTTTTAGCAAGAACTTCCTTAATTGCTTTAAGGCAGTTTTCGGACTTAATTTCTAGGTCAATATTGACCGCTTTCTCTAAAATTTGTGGAGGGATGCTTTCAAAAAATTCGTTCATAGTTTTTTCCGTTTTAATAGTAATACCACTTGTCGAAAGGGGCCGTAAATGATTAATATAACGCAAATACTATTGATAAACACTGCACTGCAGAAGGACTGATTAAATATGAGCAATAAAGAGCTTGCGACAAGAAAAACAAAGTCATTTGAAATCTTTGATAAAATTGCCGGAACATACGATTTACTAAATCACATCCTTTCATTTGGTATCGATATCTACTGGCGTAAGGTGGTTATTGCCAACCTTCCGAAGAGAGAAAAACTTCAGTGTCTAGACCTTGCTTGTGGAACTGGAGATTTAACAATTGCACTTGCTCGTGCAAAAAATGTTGAAAGCGTAACAGGTATCGACTTATCAAAAGGTATGATCGAAATCGGAAAGAAGAAAATTGTTGCTAAGAAATTAGATAAAAAAGCCAAAATGCATATTGGCGACGGAGTTGAAATCCCAGCGGCCGATGAAACATTTGATGTAACAAGTGTAAGCTTTGGTATTAGAAATTTCCCAGACTTCAAAAAATCATTACAAAATATGTACAGAGTGATTCGTCCAGGTGGAAGGAGCTTTGTTTTAGAATTTTCTATTCCAAAGAACTTTCTTTTTCGTGGAATCTACTTCTTCTACTTTAGATACTTACTTCCATTTGTTGGAAACCTAATCTCTAAGCATAAAGATGCTTATACCTATCTAAATCAAACTGTAGAAGATTTTCCATATGGACAAGAGTTTGCAGATGAGATGACAAAAGCAGGTTTTAAAAACGTTAGATTTATTACTCTTACATTTGGGATAGCCACTCTTTACATTGGAGAGAAGTAATTGCGTTTATCTGCTAACAACCTCCAAATTGATATCATCAACGCCCTGATTAAACTTGATTGTTCAAGTGAAGATTTAATCAAGGGTAGTGAATATAGTCTTGTAAAGTTTGAGGCCGGGTTTAATAATATCTCATCTATTATTGACCTCTTTCAAACTTCAAAAAAGTTTTACTTTCTAAACAAAGACAAAGATACAGAGTTTCTGGCCCTTGGTTCTTGGCGTGACTTTAGCTCCCTTTACCACTACGAAGATATTGAGAGGCTAATTGAGTCTCATGATTTTCTTAAAATTTGTGGTGCTCAAAGATTTAAAGCTGAAGCAGATTCGCTTGAGTGGCATGGACTTGAAGACTGCTCGTACTTTGTTCCTAAGGTCTTAATCGAAACGACACCTCAGGGTGTTGATATCAATGTAATTCTTCCAAACTCATTCTTTGCGGATGAGCAAAATAAGAAAGAGGCCCTTCATGAATTGGCCATTACCCTTGATCCAAATCCTAGGCATATGCATAGTGACTACAATCATATAACAAAGAATATTTCTGAGACGAGTAAGAATCAGTGGAGTAAAATAGTTGAGGCCGCAGTTTCTAAGATTAATCGTTCACAAATTTCTAAGATAGTTCTTTCTAGAAAACTTAAGGTTTCATTTAAGAACCCTATCAGTTCATATGAACAATTTAAGACACTAAAAGAAAACAATAGCTACAATAGCTATAATATCTTATTTCAATTTTCAGCACACCAATGCTTCTACAGTGTAACACCAGAGACTCTATTTAAGCTTGATGGCAGAAAAGTTATGATCGACAGTATTGCAGGAACGACGAAAAGAGGCGCCAATAAGCAAGAAGATGACGCACTAGAGGAAAATCTACTATCTAATACAAAAGAGCTTGAAGAACACAGACATGTTTCAAGTTATATTGAAGAGACGCTAGCTAATTTAGCGAGTGATATTGAAATTACTAAAAAAGAACAAATTCTAAAACTTAAATATATTCAGCATATTCATACGAAGTACGAAGCGACTTTGAATGATAGTGCTAAACGCAGTGATCTAATCACTAAACTGCACCCTACTCCTGCAGTTGCGGGACTTCCAAAGCCACTTGCAATTAGTCTTATTAGTGAACTAGAAACTAATTCTCGCGGGCTCTACGCTGCCCCAATTGGTTATTTTTCAAAAGACAAAACTGAGCTTGCAGTTGGTCTAAGGTGTGCACTTGTGGATAAATCAGACCTACATATTTATGCTGGTTGTGGAATCGTTAAAGATTCTTCAGCGGAAAAAGAATGGAATGAAACCACAAACAAAATGAAAAACTTCACTGAAGTTATCAAGGCCAAATCATGGACAAATTTCCAGTAACTGAAAATCTTTCAAGACTTTGGGCATCAATCATTGTTGATGAATTAGCAAAGAATTCAATCACGCAATTCTACGCGGCCCCAGGAATGAGAAATGCACCAGTTCTTGCCGCTGCTCACTATCATGAGCTTGTTGACACATATTCATACTTTGATGAAAGAGCACTTAGCTACAGGGCCCTAGGGCGATCTAAAGTCTCAGACTCAATTCCCCTGCTTACATGTACATCGGGAACGGCCATGGCCAATTTTGCGCCGGCAATTATCGAGGCAAATAAATCAGGGCTACCATTAATAATATTAACAGCTGATAGACCTAGTGAATTAGTTAAAACGGATTCAAACCAAACAATAGATCAATTAAGTGTTATTGCTGATCACACTTGTTATAATTTAAGTCTTGAGGCACCAAATGAAGCGCTAAGTGCTACGAGACTTAGAACTCTAATTTCAACGGCCATAGGACGCGCAAAAATCAATAAGAGGCCTGTACACATTAACCTTCCTCTTAGAGAGCCACTTGACTCAACACCAATGCCTATTTCAAAAGAGTATCTTGAAAAAGCGCTAGAGAGTTTTAATAATAACGGTGCCAAGGTGATCTCAAGTGCTTATCAAACTTACCAAATGGAGTTTGAACTAGGACAAAAACTAGTTGAGGCAAAGAATGTCTTACTCGTTATTGGAAAACTTGATGGAAAAAAAGATCTTGAGCATTATCAAGACGCGCTAATGAAAATCAAGGTGCCAAAGTATCTTGATATCACAAGTGGACTAAAGTACCAGTTCTGTCTCGAAGACTATCTGACACCAAACTTTGATCATCCAGAGGTTTTGGATGTCTATGAACAAAGTCCACCGGAGATTATCATTCATATCGGTGGCCGCTTAGTTTCAAAGCATTATTATAATTTCTTAGAAAGAAATAAGTGTGAACTTATCCATGTAACAAATGTGGACTTTGATCACGACCCAGGATTTTCAAACACACATAAAATTATTTGTGATCCTCTTTCATTTTTAAATGGACTCGTAAAACTTGAACTGAATCAAGCGCCACCAGTTATGTGGCATGATTTCGTGGAAAGAAAGAGGGCCGTTATCGAAGAAGAAGAGCTGACTCAACCTTTTATCTCTAAGAATATTATTGAAAATATTGATGAAAACTATGATCTTCTTGTAGGTAATTCAACAATTGTCAGAAGCTTTGATAACTTTGTATCAAGTAATTACAGATCAAATGTAAATGTTTTCACTAACCGTGGCGTTAGTGGGATTGAAGGGTTTGTTGCAACATTAGTTGGACTAAGTGATGAGAATGATAAACCAAAGCTACTAGTTCTTGGCGATATTTCATTCAAGCATGATCTAAACTCTCTATATATGCTAGAAGAAGCTGCCAAGGCCGGAAAAAACCTAAGTGTTATTATTATTAATAACTTTCAAGGCGATATTTTTAATCTTCTACCTATTGCTAAAGAGAAGGAATTTCTTCCTCTTTTAACGACTCCACACAACGATCGCTTTGATCGCTTAATAAAAGCATTTGATGGCCTATCATATGAGTGTTGTGAAACGAAAGATGACTTCAATAAACTTGTGGCAAAGGCCCTAAGTTCTAAAGGGGTCAATATTATAGAGGCCATAACAAATAATGAGTCGAATATGGCACTCTTTAAAAAATTAAAAACAGTAAAAAGGTAAAAGAATGAGTCAACTTGTAAAAGGCTTTATCATTGCAGCAAGGCCAAAGACATTACCAGCGGGAGCTTCACCAGTAATACTAGCGACAGCACATGCCTTTTTTGACCAAGGCGAGATTAGCTGGATTATTTTTGTTATTACTCTGCTTTGTACATTACTTTTACAAATCTCATCAAATCTAATCAATGATTACTATGACACTCAGACTGGTGTTGATACGCAAGAGCGCCTCGGTCCAGAGCGTGTCACAAACACCGGCCTAATAGAGCCGCAAACAGTTAAAAATTTCTTTATTGGAACGTTGGCCTTAGCATTTCTTCTTGGAATCTTCCTGATGAATGTTGGGGGTATGCCCATTGTTATTCTAGGTCTGGCCTCAATCGCTGGTGCATATCATTACACAGGAGGGCCATTTCCTCTGTCACACTATGGAATGGGAGAACTACTTGCTCTTATTTTTTTCGGAAATATTGCAGTTTGTGGCACTTACTATCTTCAGACCTCAACGATTAACGACGCAGTCATACTGCTGAGTCTTTTTCCTGGCCTTTTAAGTGCTGCTATCATGGCCATTAATAATGCACGTGATATTGAAAGTGATGCTATTGCAAAAAAGATGACTCTTGGTGTTTTACTTAATCGTGCACTCAAAAAGAAAGCGTCAAGCTGGCTTCCATTATTTTTTGTTGCTCAAGCCTTTATCATTCTATGTGTCCACTCATACCTAGTTCTAAATCAAGGACAATCACTTGCTTTTATGATGGTGTTTCTAATCATAACTCTCATTTTTTTAAAGACATGGACTTTCTTAATTAAAAATGGGCCATCTCCAGCTTATAACGATAGTCTAGCTCGTACAGGTAAGTACCTATTTATTACATCACTTATCTATAGTGGAATCTTGTGGCTAAGCTAATTCTTAGACCTATATACAAAGAAGTTCACAATATGCGCTTAGCACTTAAGGCGCGAGCAAAAGAGTATAAGAAAATCGATTACTTTGAAGTTGAAGTATATATTGAAGAGGAAGTATTCACTTCTTATATTACTCAGTTTGCTTTCTTCTATGAAAACCAAGAACTTGAGCATGAGTACGAAATTGACTATCCTCTCGAGCAATTTCTAAATGGGGACTTATTTGAAGCGCCTCTTATTGATGCCAAAGATATTCCAAATAACGTTATTCTTGCTTTTGAGTATGCCCTCATAAAATATTATCGTAAGAAAAACTTCAAGCAAGACAATCACGAAGATTACTTTAGTAAAAATAATAGCGTCAAAATCAATTTACTATTTCAGAAAGGATTAGACTTAAAGTTTGGCACCTCTGATATTTTAAAATATAAAATTTCGACTAACTCTAATACCCATGAAGTTATCACAGACCTTAATTCACTTGCAGCAAAAGGAGTTAAGTTACGCCTTGATGGCAATAGATCCCTTGATAGCTCAGTCTTAGAAAGTATTCTCTATAACCTCGATTCAAATACAATTGATGCCATCGAATATATTGAAGAACCATTTAGTGACCTTGGGCTTTGGGCCCAAAGTCTATGGAGTGATAAGATCACTCTAGCTCTTGATGAAAGCTTTGAATTTCAATTTAGGGACTCAATACCAGAGGAAGTAAGTCATTTAGTTCTAAAGTTTGGTGTCAACATAAGTGTCTTTGAATTCTTCCAGTTAAGACGTGATAAAAGAAATTGGCAAATTATCGTCACAAGTGGCTTTGAGTGTCCTAAATTATTTAACTTTATTATTCATCTTGCAGCTTTAGAAAATAATGCCGCAGGCCTTTCTACGTTCAACTTCTACGAAAATGGGTTAAAATTATTCAAAGAATTTCAACCTCAAAAGAGTTTGCTAATTGCAAGGCCTCTTTAATCTTTGTGTTGAAGATTATTAACAAATTTTAAGGAGAAGTTATGTTTAAAGTACTTGGTCTAACTGCATTGTTAGTTATGGGATCTTGTTCATCATTGAAAACTGGTGAGTCATGTGATCGCTCACAAAAGAGTTGTTGCGCTAAGAAGAAAAAAGACTGCAAAGACTCGAAAAAATGTGATGGAAAATCATGTGATCGCAAAGACAAGAAGGGCAAAAAGGCCCATAAGTCACACTCTTAATAATCGATTCTATCGATCATGTAATAGAGGGCCTGCACATTTTGCAGGCCTTTTTTTTATCCTAATTCGAGTTATAATATTTGCAGGAAAAAGGAGTTTTTCATGAAAAAAATTATCTCTCTACTTGCCCTGTCTACACTAGTTTTATTTAGCGCCTCGTGCTCTTCGAACTCAACTCGTGATGTCGCTTCTGAGCGAAAAGACTGTAAGGAAACATCAGTTCCTGACTACGAACAATATTACGAGAATTACGAAGACTGCAATAAGCTTTAAAAAACAGCAAAGGCAAAATTATATTGTAAGTAATTCACACTTAACACAATTCTGTTTTTACAGTTTGTCACTTAATTGATACATCTCTCTTATTAAATCGCCAATTTATATGTCATTTTGATAAGAGAGAGTAGACAATGTTTAAAAAATCCCTACTAGTTTCACTATTACTACTTAGTAGTATTACTGCCCAAGCCTACGACTTCAATGTTCGTGCCTTCATGGTTTTAGACCTAATGACACTTGAGAAGATCGGTGGCAACAGCACTCGTGCTGAAATGGGTTATGGTACTGCTGATATTAAAGTTTACTTTAACCACGAGCAGTGGAGTGCAAAGTTCAAACTTGATATTGATGCAACTGAAGAAGCTGGGACAACTGTTGATCTAATGGAAGAGGCCCTACTTACTTACCGTTTCAATAGTAATTGGAAACTAACAGGTGGTAAGGGTAAAGTTCCTTTCTACACAATGCACTTTGGTATCACTGAAAGAAACCTAATGGACGGTGGATACCTTACGCAAACTTACTCTGGGATGAGAGCTGGATACTTTAAAAGAAAGTATCTTCTAACTCTACGCTACGGTGGATGGAGACAAGGTCAAATTCACGATGTGACTTTCTTTGGTTCAAACCAACAAGTAAGACGTGACAGAGACAATCAATCAATTCCATACCTTGGTGGAGACCCGACGTCTGAGCTTTCTTATGATACAGAAAGAACTTTTAACACAAACTTTCAAAGAGGTTTTGCTTATAAAGGTCGCTATATCCCTTCTCAAAATCATGAGATCATCGTAGGTGCTTTCACTTACTGGCGCGATATCGATCCAGAAGCAGATCACGGTTATTCTGTAGCATACCAATATGAAAATAATAGTTGGGCATTTTGGACAGAAGGTCTTTTTGGTTACTTCTCAAAGCATCCAAACGATCGCTACGCAACTCTTAAGCAAGAAACTTACAATGCTCAAGCTGGCTTTCTTTATAAGATCGATGACAAGTGGGCCGCGGGGATTAACGCTGAGTACTCATTTGTTTACGACCTAGCACACGATGCAGCCGACTACCCATCAACAGAATTTGGACAGTCGAGATATAACGATGGAAATGTAAGTAGAACAACGATCTACAAACTTGATATCGGTGCTCAGTACAAGCTATCAAAGAAAGTACAACTTAATGGTGGTTTCCTAGTAGAGCGCCAGCTAAGAGAAGAAACAAATACATCAACAGATGGTAATGCGGACGAGACGAACGGATACGCAATTAACTTCTCACTAAGTACTTGGCTTTAGACCCAGTACTTAGAGCTTAAAAGTTTTACTTATTTAAGTTATCTTAACTAACAATCAGTACGATACATCTCCTAAAATGAATTAATTTAGGAGGTGTTTCGTGGCCATCGAACAATTTATCATAATTTTATTTATTGGTGCTATCTCAGGCTGGCTAGCTGGAAGTCTCTATCGCGGAGAAACCTTTGGCCTTGTCGGCAATATCATCGTGGGTATCATGGGCTCCTTCGTAGGAAGCTTCACATTCCATCTGGTTGGCTTTGCAGGCTATGGCCTTATTGGAAGTATCGTTATTTCAACCATCGGCGCTATCGTCTTTCTAGCGACTCTCCAGCTCTTGCAAAAACTATGAACAAAAGTTAATGCGAACAAGGCAATTATCTGTAGACTAATCGCAGGCCTGTGACTAAAATACGCCACATGGGCCTAATGTTTATATTTCCAGTATCAAAAGAAGAAAAAGATCGTATCACAATCAATGAAGAGGGTTTAACTCTTAAAACCTATGGACTACCAATGGTTTTCTGGGGCTATCTTCTAGCTGCGGCAACAGTTGTCTTTGCAATGTTCATTGGTGTTAAAGGTCCAATGGTTAAGCTTTACAACACAGGTGATAGTATCAATCAGGCACTTGTAATTGCAGTTGCGGCCACTCTATTTCTAATTCCATTTATTACGCTATGTTTTTATATGTATGAGAAATTCATCGTTAAGCAAGATGATAAGCTTGTACTAAAACATAGACTGTTCTTTATTCCAATTTATAAGAAGACTTATAAACTAGAGTCAAAGGATTCCTTTTCAATCGATCACTTTATGGACTCTCCAAATGTGGCAAAAATGAAGCAAGATCCTACAATGCGTGGATTTGAAAACAAAGGTTACTTCCAGCTTTTTGCAAAGCTTGAAGATGGAAAGTATATTTTTGTTGATCGCTCAAATAGAAAAGCAGACCTGAAAAAGATTCAGGCCCTGCTGTCGGAATTTTAATTTTTAATCGTCTTTAGAATTTTTATCGTCTTCTTCTTTGTAGTTTTGACGAATTGTTTTAGGACGGCGTCCGCCACCTAGGCGCTTTTCTTTAGAGTTGTCGCGTCCATCACGCTCCCAGTGGTTTTTCCATTCCTCTTTCTTAGAGTTCTTTTCTTCCCACTTAGCTTGGCGCTCAGTCATTACTTTCTCAACTTCATCTTTCTTTCTAACTTTAAAGTTTCCAGATTGCTTAAGCTTTGAAAGTTTATCATTAACAACTTTTTTATTCTTAGCTTCGCGCTTTGCCTCAACACCAGCTTTAGAGTGTCCTGACATATCCACAGTAACTTCACCATTTACGATTGTCTGACATGACATACGCTCTTTAGTGATGTGAAAAACATTACCGATAAGCTTTTTTTCAACTTCTGTTGGTTCATTAAGATTATCTGAACCGGCCATTACACGAACGATACAATCTGTACAAGTTCCGTGTCCGCCACAACTAGAGTTAACATAAACTCCATTCTTTTTTAGATGCTCTAATAGAGACATCTCATCATCAACATAGATTGTCTCATTTGATGGAGTAAGAGTAACTTTGAACATTTTAAGCCTTCATTATTTTTATTGAGTTAGATAAAGAAGGATTAAACCGTCTTCTTAATCTTATTCTCAATGGTTTCTAAAATTTTTCCTTTAAGAGGCTTTAGCATAAAAGATAGGTCAAGATCAACCAGACAGTAAGATTCTTCAAACTTTAGCTTCAATTCAAAGCCTTTTCCTTTAGCTTGCATGGAAAAATTACCATCATCAGTCGTCACATCAGCTTTTACATTGAATTTTGCGACGTATTCAGGTGTTACGGCCTGCTTACCTAGATTGTAGGCTTCTTCTTGAGATGAAGCTTGGCTATAGTTTACTTTTAAACTCATTACAATAATCCTTATTTTACTACTTTGTCCCTGTTGAGCCGAAACCTCCAGCTCCTCTTTCAGTATCAGATAACTCATCCACGGCCGAAATTCTGGCCTGCCAAACCGGGGCCATAACCATCTGAGCAATTCGCTCACCATGCTTAATGATGAAATCTTCTTTTCCAAAATTTCCAAGAATGATCTTAACTTCTCCGCGGTAATCACAATCGATTGTCCCAGGTGAGTTAACAACAAGTAGGTCAGTCTTAAATGATAGTCCCGAACGTGGCCTAATTTGAACTTCATACCCGTGAGGGATCTCAAAACTAAGTCCTGTTGGAACTAAGACACGAGCACCTGGAGCAATCACAAGGCTATCTTTGTTCTCAAGATGAGCACGAAGATCCGCACCTGCAGCTCCAGTTGTTTCATATTGTGGAAGATCGAAGCTAGAGTCGTAATGCTCTAGCTTCTTTACTTTTAAATCAACTACTCTATCGATCATAAAAATCCTGATCTAACTAACTAGTCTTTTTTCTCACCACGAGGCTTTCTGTCACCTCTTGGCTTTCTGTCATCACGACGAGGGCGACGATCACCTCTATCACCATCTCTTGATTCACGTGGCTCGCGCTTTGGTGCATCTTTTTGAGCTTCTGCTTCAGTTTTACCATCACGACGAGTTAGTGCTTCAACAGCTTTGATTGAAAGCTTTGCACGTCCCATTTTATCAATTTCAAGAACCTTGATCTTAATTTCTTGACCTTCTTCTAGGTAGTCAGCTGCATCAGTGATTCTATCTTCAGCGATTTCAGAGATGTGAACAAGTCCACCAACACCAGCAGCGATATCAACAAATGCACCGTAGTCTTTAAGAGAAGCAACTTTTGCTTCGTAAACTTTACCAACTTCTGGTCCATTAAGTTGTAGGCCAACAAGTGCCATACACTCATCAATCATCTCTTGATTAGTTGAGATGAATTTAGTTGTTCCATCTTCATCAATCTCGATAGTAAGTTCGAAATCTTCTTGAAGCTTCTTAATATTCTTCCCACCAGGACCAATAAGGCCACCGATTTGGTCTTGCTTAATTTGCATAGACTTCATTACAGGAACACCCTCTTTAAGAGTCTTTCTTTCAACAGAAATAGTCTTTGCCATCTCTTCTAGGATGTGAAGACGTCCTTCTCTTGCTTGTGCCATTGCACTTTCAACGATCTCTTTAGTAAGACCTGTAATTTTGATATCCATTTGAATTGCAGTAATACCTTCAGTAGTACCAGCAACTTTAAAGTCCATATCACCTAGGTGATCTTCGTCACCAAGGATATCTGTAAGAATCTTGAATCTTTCACCATCAGTTACTAGACCCATAGCGATCCCTGCAACAGGAGCAGTTAGAGGAACACCAGCATCCATAAGTGCCATTGAACCTGAACATACAGAACCCATTGAAGAAGAACCGTTAGACTCTAAAACCTCACATACAAGACGAGTTGTATATGGGAAGTCTGTTGGGATAACTGCTTTAAGAGCACGCTCAGCTAGGTTTCCGTGACCTTGCTCACGACGTCCAACACCACGTACACCACGTGCCTCACCTACTGAATATGGAGGGAAGTTATAGTGTAGATAGAATTGATCTTCTGAAGTACCAATAATACGGTCACTCATTTGAGCACCTTTGCTACCACCTAGAGTAACAGCGGCCATAACCTGAGTCTCTCCACGTGTGAATAGAGATGATCCGTGTGGAACTTTAAGTACATCAATCTCAGTTTCGATTTCACGTACTTCAGCAAGTCCACGACCAGCAATACGCTTATCTTCATTTAAGATATCTCCACGAAGCATTTCATACATTAGTTCATCTACACCTTTGTATGCTTCTTTTCCGAATGCATCGTTTTCAGTTAGACCAAAAGCTTCTGGTGCGTCTGCCATTGCAGCTTTAACTTGAGCTTCAATAGCTTTAACAGCTTTTTGTCTTTCTAGCTTATCAGTAATCTTAAGCGCCTCACGAGCTGTTGCTGTGTAGTCTGCTCTGATTTTTTCAAGCATAGTATTGTTTGCAGCTGCTGATACGAATTCACGCTTAGCTCTACCAACTTCTTTTTGAATATCTTTAAGGAATGCAACAAAGCCTTCGATTTCTTTTTGACCAAAAAAGATTGCATCTAGAACATCTTGCTCAGGAGCGACTTTCGCTTCCCCTTCAACCATAAGGATTGCATTGTCACTTGCTGCAACAACGATTTCCATATCAGACTCTGCCCATTTGTCATGGTCAGGGTTGATAACAAATTCACCACCGATACGACCAACTTTACAAGTACCAATTGGACCTTCAAATGGGATATCAGAAATAGTTAGAGCTGCTGATGCACCAAGTGCAGCAAGAACCTCTGGGTCACCTTCTGGTGAGTAAGAGATTACAGTTGCAGAAATAACTGTATCAAACATATATCCGTGTGGGAAAAGAGGTCTTAGTGGCCTATCAATTAGACGAGCATTTAAAGTCTCACCAACTGAAGGACGACCTTCTCTTTTTAAGAATCCACCAAGGAACTTCCCTGCTGAATAGAATTTTTCTGTGTATTCAACTAGAAGTGGGAAAAAGTCTTGTCCGTCTTTTACTTCTGTTGCAGATGTAGCAGTAACTAGAACTTGTGTACCACCACTAGATACGATAACTGATGCGTCAGCTTGTTTTGCCATACGACCAGTTTCAATTGTAACTTCCTTACCACCAAAGTTGTAAGTAAACTCTCGTTTGTTGTTTAACATAAATAACTCCATTTATATTTTTGAATGTCTATATTTAGAAATGTGTTAGTTGGAATGTATGTGAGAAGAAATCCAAAGAATATGAAAATCTAAAACCACTGAGATCAGCGTGTTTTTAAATTTTAATATCCCTTAAATCTCAAACTCTCCTCTTAACCATTTCCGTACTAAAATTTTAACTGCTTAAATAAAAAAAAGGAAGCATAAAGCTTCCTTTCTTTTGCCTTGATATATAAAGCTTACTTTCTTAGACCAAGTTTCTTAATTAGTGCT
Source organism: Halobacteriovorax sp. XZX-3 (assembly GCF_043196495.1). Lineage (NCBI taxonomy): Bacteria > Pseudomonadati > Bdellovibrionota > Bacteriovoracia > Bacteriovoracales > Halobacteriovoraceae > Halobacteriovorax > Halobacteriovorax sp. XZX-3. Next base: position 431,106 of record NZ_JBEBMO010000001.1, read on the forward strand.
TTGTAGTTTTCTTCGTTGTTTGTAGCAACATACTTAAGAAGACGACGACGACGTCCAATCATCTTAAGAAGACCACGGTTTGAAGAATAGTCGTGAATGTGTGCACCAAAGTGTGTCTTAAGGTTGTTGATTCTTGTTGTAAGAATTGCAACTTGAACCGCTGCACAACCACTGTCTTTTTCACCTGCACCAAATTCTTTACCAAATTCTGCTACGATGCTTGCTGTTTCTGCATTTGAAATCATATTTTTCTCCTAAAACTTACCCAAAACCGAGCAAGGAAGTTATTTTCCAGGCCAAGAAAGGGGCGCTATAATTTTGAGCATACTAACGTATTATTTCACTCATGTAAACCTTTAAATTCTCGAGCAAACGGGCCTCAATTTGACGAATTCGCTCACGAGAAACCCCATAATCATCTGCGATGGCCTGTAGAGAGCGCGGAGCATCATTTAGAAGCCTTTCACGAAAGATTTCCTGGTCACGAGGCTTTAGGCCTTGGATAAAATGATCCAGATTATCTTGTAATAATTTCAAGGATTGTTGGAACTCGATATCTTCGGCAAAATCACCAGAATCAGGCAGTAGGTCTCCCATGGTCGAAGACGACTCTCCAACCGGAGTATCAATACTAACTTCAGAGCCACCTTCACCCAGGCGCATATCCATCAGGGCCACGGCCTTTTCACTAACATCAAGGTTCTGGGCAATAGTCTTATGATCAGGCTTAATCCCTTGGGCCTCGAGACGCTCTTTTTCACGCATCAGGTTATAAAACAACTTCTTTTGTTCATTTGTTGAACCAAGTTTAACTAACTTAAAGTTATCGAGAATAAATTTTAGAATGTAAGATTTAATCCACCAAGAAGCATAATATGAAAGCTTTGCGCCTTTATCTGGTTCAAATAATGAGACGGCCTTCATAAGGCCAATATTCCCTTCTTGAATCAAATCCATCACATTGGCGTGAGCACTTCGGTACTCCATAGCGATTTTGACAACTAGGCGAAGATTAGAAACAACGAGTTTCTTTGCCAAATCAATATCACCTGATTCACGAAATTGCTTAACCAGCAGCTTCTCTTGTTCAGGAGAAAGTAGCTCATAACGTGAGATATCTTTTAGATATTGGTTTAATTTATTATCTAGTTTTGAAGGAACAGGAAGATTTGAGGCCAGGGCCGGAAGAGTCTCTTGAATGAGCTCAACTTCTTCATCTATCGTAAGTTTTTTAGGACTGATATCAACATACTCGAGATCATCCTCGATTACTTCGACATCATTATCAAAAAGATCAGAATCCTCAACTGATGGGAGAACCTCAACATCATAATTAGGATCTGACTGATTGTTATTCTTATTATTGTTATTAATTTTTGCCATTAAGGCTATTTATCATTTTTTGGCTTCCGAGGCCATAGAATCGATATTATTTAGAGTTTCTAAAGACTTAATTTCACTTAAATCTCTACTTGATAGATCAGATACAATTCTTTTATTTCGTATTGCAACAAGAGCAAATGGTGCAATTCTAATATTTACGCCAATCTTTAGTTGTCTATTATCTTCACCCTTTGGTAGCTCAATCATATCAATTATATCAAATTGTCTAAAAAGCTCATCTGTTATTATTTGCGTTAAATCAGCATTTACTGAAAACTGCATCAGCGTATCTTTAATATCCTTGTAATCATTTTCGACATAAAGGGCCAAACGCTCCTTTAACTTCTTGATCGACTTATCATCGTTTCCAACATGAGCGATTTTGTATTGCTCATAAATCCATTTGATATCAGTACGAGGAATATTAATATCAAAATGTAGGCCTAACATATTATTGATATCACTTGCCTTATCAAACTCTCCATGAAGAACATTGAAATTAATCTGAGGAAAGCTTTTATGATAAACAAAGTAGTTATTTACTTCTTTATCAACTTGCATAACTAGGGCCTCTTCGTAAGAGAGCTTTTTAGAATTTGATTTCAGATAATCTGATGCCCAAAAATCCCATAGGCCATCATTTGACAATGAAATATAGTCCTTAATTGTTTTTGAATCATGAGTCCATACATTAAAATCAGGTATGCGAGTAACAAGGGCCAAGAACTGACCAATTAAGCGCGGCCTCTCTTCTTTAAATTCATCAAGAGCACTCACTAACTCAGGACTAACTTCTGTCGAATATTTAGGAGAAGAGAAACGAAATTTTTCACAATACGCTAGTTTGAAATCAAAATTTAAATTGGCAGAACCAACTGGTCGGATGATTCCATTTTGAATTTTTGTGATTTCTTTTGGACGACAAATTTGATTGCGACAAAGCGCCCCTTTTTTGTCAGACAATTTATCATCATAGCTATTAGTATCTAGGCCACTTAATTCACGGATGATAAAACTCATAACAGCGGAAGAAGAAAGAAATTTTGAAAGCTCTCTAGGATACTCAACTTGACCTCCCCAAGAGCATGCGTGTGAAAAAATCCCTGTCGTATAATAAAGTTCATTAACAAGAATTTCATTTTCACTTTGTAGCTTATTAAGTTTATCTGTAAATAATTTCTTTCTTTGATCTATTGGCAAGAATATTTCGCCTTCGTCTTTGAAGTAATTATCGAAATGATACTTTATAAGACGATGTCCCATTAAAGTTATATTTTGCGAACACTTTGAGATGAGAGATCTTACTAAATTATCATATTGCTCGCTATCAAATTGAAGTTTCTTGGCATAAGTCGCTATTGCATGCATCGAATACGTCATCATCTTATACTGAAGAGTTGCCATGATAGTGCGATAAAACTCGTCTCTTTCAAGGCCATTTTTAAAGTATAATTTTGCGCTATTTTCACGACAAAAATAATCAAGTTTCTCATCTTCAAGATAAAATTTTCTATAATCATTTAAGAGATCAAAGTTTTCTTTTGAATTTTTAACGCGAGATTGTTCGATTGATTTACTCAGATTATCAAAAATCATATCCCCTTGCTTGTTTAAAACAAGGCTATCGGCAGCTTGTGAATAAAGAGACAGCAGACCAAATAAGCTCACAAAAACAATGCGCATATAATTTAAGAATTTTGCGAAAACATCCATGTAAAATCCATTTAAAGTTTCCCTTAAGTTATCGGAATTATTCCCGAAAGGTTTAATAGGAAATTTAAAAGAATTAAAATATGAAAATAATTTCACTAAAGGCCATTCTTATACTCATTAGCTTATCATTACTAAGTGAAATGATTCGTGCCCAATCGTATTCTTCGATTATTTCCAGACAAGCAAAAAGAGAACTTAATCCTCCATACAATATTTATCATGAGATTGAGGCCGCCTACTTTAACGAAGGCCTACAACTTGATGATCGTAAAGACTTTCTCGATCAATTACGCGTGGCCAAGTCACTTTTAATAGACGGCCATTCCAACGATGCCATATTGGTATTAGAAAAGTTACTTGCAAAGACTAATAGTTATAAGAAAGAACTCCTTATTAAACGCTTCCTTGTTCTAGCATACTTTTCAGATGCTAGAGCAAAGGAGACAAGAGATACGCTTGCCTCTCTTCAAGATAATGCATCATGGTTTTATCAAAACTGTACACTAAGAATGGTTAGTGCCCTTTCTATGCCAAAGGAAATGGATTCAAAGGTTGAAGAAATATACAATAATTGCATTATTAGAGTACATAATAAAAACCCTTATCAAGATAATACATGGCTTAACTTGGTTTTAGAAAAACGCTTGAAAGGATATGTGAGATCAACACAAATACGAGATCTCATGGCCAGCAATAACTTAGATATCATTAAGACAGTTCTAAGATATGGAATCTTTTTTAAAGAACATGAGAGAGTGTTAAAGCATTATGGAAAAATCCCTGTTGATTTCTATGCTGATCCAATGCTTAGAACTTTAGTTGCAGTAAACCTTTATAATGCAGGAAAATATGATCAGGCTTTAAAACTTGCGCAATCAATAGATAATACGAATACAAACAAGATTAAAGGCCATATGGAAGTTCATAAAGGTGACATTAAAACGGCCTATTCACACTATATCTCTAACTTGATTTTAAAACCTGAATCAATTGTAAATAATAAGTTACTATTAGCTGCCGCATGGCTTAGTGGTAACTTTAGAAACGCAAGGGTTGCCCTATCAAAGATACCCGTATCAGACTCTTTATCGAGAGAGAAAGAGTTATTGAGAATAAATATTCTTATTAAAGAAGGTAAATTTAAGGAGGCCGTCTATCTGATGAATAATCTTGATATTCGTTACAACAAAAGACTTCCTTATGAAGCAGCTATTTTAAGTACATATTTAAAACTGTTAAATAACGATCAAAACTGGGTACAATTGAGTGATAAATCGTGCCTGAATAAGAATATCATCAGTTGTTGGTTACACATGCAATCGAAACTTTGGAATAACTTTACAACTGAAGTCATAAGAAAAGACCAAAAAATGGAATCTAAAACAATACAGGACCGACTTGAGGCGATGATAGCACCTGTCTCAGATAAGAAATTCGAAGAGCCTGTCTTAATTTATCAAAAAGATATTTACGAGCTTGATCTAGCTCAGTACCCAAAACTTGGGCACTGATAAAAATCTTTTCTTAAAAAGAATAGCGATAGCCAATATTTAATACCGCTCCACTCATATCAACATCACTATCATTTCCACCACCAGAAATTGAATATGAATGGGCCAGATAATCAAATTCCGCAAAAATGAAACTAGCACGATTTAGCCAGTAATCGGCCTTAGCTCCAAAATAGAAACCAATCCCACTATCAACATCAAATCCATCATCAGCATTAGCAAGATTATACTTAGCACCGGCGCGTGCAAAAAGATCTAATTTATCTAGATTAATTACTTTTAGACCAAACTCCCCGATAAAATTAGTTAGAGTTGCACTTACAATACTTGAACTAGCACTAAGTACGATAGGCTCCTCATCAATTGACAGTTGTCCGCTAAGATAGAAAATATGGCCGAATTGATAATCAAGACCTAAATTCATTTGATAAAAACGTTCGATATTATTTGAAAAAGCAGAGGTTTCAAAATTTTCATTTAATAGTCTAAATTTTGCAAATGGCCTAAAACTTCCATTACCAATCAAAGCTAAACTTAGCTCAATACCACGCTTACTCAGTTCAAAATCACCTGAACCATAACCGTAAGTATAACCTTGGTTAACGAGTGAAAGGCCAATGATATTTGAAGAAAATCTTTCTGCCGTAGTCATTTTCTTTCCACTTACATTTTTATAACTGGCCAATAAGAGATTTGACTTTAAAAGATTATTTAATTGATTTTGCTTCTCAATTGACTCATGAGTATTGTTGAGCACAACAAAGCCACGATTTGGATCAAGAGTCAGATTTTTAGGTGCAATAAAGTTTCCATTTGAACCATTAATGCGGCCGATTTCACGGGCCTCATATACTCGGTATTCTTCGTTAAAAGTGGCATCTTTTTCAGGTGGAATATAAATTCCAGAAACTAAATCAATAAGGCCACCTGCCTTTGGCGCGTATCTTCTTTGATTAGCAGAGTACTGCCCGCGGTATGAACTAACTTGTTCTGCAGGCTTCATTAAGTTAGAAACTAAAGGATATGGTGCAATATTAAAATCATCACTATCAGTATCTTCAGAATAAACTGTCATATCAAGAAGTCTATTACTGTATAATCTTGATAATTGCAGAGGATTGATTTTTACAGGCATTGACACTGGTCTAGAATCGTGAAAAGTAGCACTATACTGTCCTCTAGCAACAGTTGAGACGTCCTTTAAGTTATCCCCAAAGAGAACTTCATTAATTTCCATGCTAAAGTTTTGGAGTTCATTATTTGTGCGAAACTTAAACTTGATCTTTTGCTCTTTAACGCTTCTTCTAAAAACAAGTCTTTCACCTGCACTAAATTTATGAGAACGATTAACTCTTTTCATATTGGCCTTACCTGTAAAAGTAAGAGCACCTGTTACGTTATTATAGATATTGTAGAGGATAAGAGAGTCAGAGTTTTCAAGTCCTACAAGAGCGCTATTAGTGCGCACAAAGACGCGATCAAATCGCCCCTCTCTTACCTTTCGCTGCTTTTTTGCCATGATTCTAACAAGGCCAGCATGAAGCGAAATAAAGTCACCTTCTGTCGCATTAATTAGTTCAATAGTAACCTTCGAATTTGGCCCTATAAAAATAGTATCACCGCGATCATTAACAAGGCGGGCATATGAATTATCTTCAGTAATGATAAGAGTGTCTTGAGAAAGTCCTATCTCTTGGGAAATTTTTGTTGCGTCAATTTGGCGTGAGCCATTCTTGCTAACGAGTGAAATATCACCACGTCCAGAATTTAACTTTATCGCTGCAAAGGTTTGAATTGAAAAGATTAACGATAAAACGAAGAGGGTACTTTTTGAAAGCATGAATATTCCTAAATTGACTTAAATTCTTATATCTAAAGATACTTCAATTTTACTTGAAAGTAATTTTAGGTCAATAAGCAATATAGATTACTCGTTAGTTATCTTCTTTAAACTCAATCCCATCAAAAAGATAAACAATGGACTTATCTTCAACGATAGTAGTGATTGAGACAGGTCTCTTCCAAACCTTGTAGATATTGGCCATTGTATCCTGGGCCTGCCCAACGTCAAGGTCTACTCCCTGGTGTACATGACGAAGAAGAAGCTCACCACGATTCTTATAATTTGCCGATTCCACTTCAATAATTGGTGTACCAAAATTTGTTAATTGATTAAGAAGCTTTGACTTAATTTCTTTGAAGTCACGCGTTTCAATTTCATTGCGTCCTGTACGCGAGTTATACTTATACGTAAAAAGCTGCATACGATTACAGAATTCTTCAGTAAAGAACTCATCAATGAAAGTAATATCATTATGAGTGCGTCTTACTTCGAAGATTTTCTCACGTCCCATATTTGTTTCAATATGCCAATTTTCTTTTTTATGAAGGTCTGTGCAATCTTGATACTCTTTTCCAAATTTTCCAGTATCCCAACGGTATTCAATGTCACGCATAAGCTCAATGCCGATCTTATATGGATTGATATTTTGCTTACTCATGGCCATTACACCAGAATGAATATCAGCAAAGTCGATAATTTCAGAACTATTTAAGGCCTTCTTAGTAAGAATCTTAGAGTGCCAGTAAGATGCCCACCCCTCATTCATAATTTTAGTCATTCTCTGTGGAAGAAAGTAATAAGCTTCCTCTCTTAGAATTCCAATGATATCCGCTTGCCAGTCTTCAATTGGAGCGTGATCAATTAGAAATTTCATAATATCACGTGTTCCACGAATTTCTTCATCAAGAAGCTCTAGTGGTGTTTTCTTAACTTCCACCTTATCGCTATCAAGGCCTGAGCGTGCCATTTTAGAATTCATAAATGACTTAAGAACTTGCGAGCGGTCATCCTTAAATTCAAATTCATCATCAGCAGATGTTCTTTGCTTCTCTTCACTTTGGAAGAGCACATTAACATCAAGTAGGTTTTCAAATGATAAGACTGTATCAATAAATTCTTCGACACGGTCTTGGCCATATTTATCCATATAACGACGAACTTTCGTTCCATGATTGGCCATAACATCCATCATGCGACGATCTGTTCCTCTAAACCAAGCATTATTCTTAAAGAAGTCAGCATGCCCATAAACGTGGGCCATAACAAGTTTCTGATCAACATAGCGATTAGAGCTTAAAAGATATGCATAGCAAGGGTCAGTATTGATTACAAGTTCGTATATTTTTTGAAAACCATAACGGTTTCCTTTAGCAAGACGATCATACTCGAGCCCGAATCTCCAGTGCGGGTAGCGAGAAGGAAAACCTCCATTTGCTGCTAAAATACAAACTGTATCGTAGTCACAAACTTCAAAAACAACAGGATAGAAATCAAGGCCATATTCTACTGCATAGCTATGAACCTCATCTCTTAATCTTGCAAGTTCTCCACTTAGTGGTTTAGTTCTTTCCATACTACTTATTACTGGAGTCACGCCTTACTTACCTTTTCCTAGAAAGTCTTTAATTGAATCTAGGATTGCTTCTTTATTTTTAATTTTACTCAAAATAACATCTTCGTGTTTTTCACCGAATTCTTTGGCGAGGTCCTTATAAAACTGACCTGAACCATAACGAGACTCTACTTGTCCGTAGAAGAATGCATTTGAGTTTGGAATAATTGAATTCTTTAAAATATCAAGACAAACCTTAGTGTCCTCTGCAGACCAGTTATCACCATCCGAAAAATGGAAAGGATAAATATTCCACTCATCTGAATTATAATCGCTAGCAATCATATCCTTACAAAGTTTAAGTGCCGATGAAATAAGAGTCCCACCACTTTCACGAGTTCTAAAGAATGTTTCTTCATCAACTTCTTTTGCCGTTGCATCATGAATGATATAGCGAATTTCAATATCTTTATACTGCGACTTAAGCCAGAGATTGATCCAAAAAGATTCTGTGCGAACAATTTCTTTTTGTTCATCCCCCATTGATCCTGAAACATCCATCATGTAGATTACAACTGCAGAGTTTTCAAATTCTATCTTTGAATCACTTGCACGGTAGCGCATATCACTTTTGATTGGAACAACGACAGGATTCTTTGGATCATATGTCCCCATTGCGATTTGTCGCTTTAGGGCCTCTTTAAAAGATCTCTTGTAATGCTTAAGTGAATCTGGTCCAACTGTACCGATACTTGTGTAGCGATCAACAGTTGACTGCATATTCTTCTTACCTTTAGGCTCGATCTTAGGAAGTGCTAGCTCATTTCCAAGAATTGAAGCAAGCTCATCTAAGCTCATTTCAACATCGAGGGCCTTATCACCTTCCTGCTCACCAGCTTCACCTGGCTCCCCTTGACCTTCTTGCGGTTCACCTTGTCCATCGACTGGATCACCTGGCTGGCCATCACCCTGTCCTGTTCCTCCTTGGCTTTTATCACCAAAGCGAAATTGAGGAGTGTTGATTGAAGGCATTGGAACTTTAAATTGCCCATTGCCCTTTGGAATTGGCATCTCACCGCCAGCAATATACTTTCTTAGATTATCACGCACCTTTCCTTTAATAATTTTTCGAAAACGTGCGTGGTCTCTTTTAATCGGGTGATCCATTAACTCTCCAGTTGTGGAGGTGCTAAGTCCTAAGATTTAGCACTGTCTCCTTTTGCAAATATACTAGCGACGTAATTAAGAGCGTCAGTTGCTGAAATTTCACAGTAACCATAGTTCTTAATTAGACGAGACTTGATAACATCAATCTTCTCTTGTGTTTCTTTATCAACAACATTAGAGATGATTGTTGTAAGTTTAATCGCATCTTTTTGATCTTCAAAAAGCTTAAGCTCAAGTGCACGGTGTAGTCTTTCATTCATTTTGTAATCGAATTGTTTACCTTCGATTGCAAGAGCACCGATGTAGTTCATGATCTCACGTCTGAAGTCATCCTTGCGAGATTCAGCAATGTCGATCTTCTCTTCAATGCTTCTCATGAAACGCTCATCCGCTTCTTCAAGTTTACCTGTGTACTTGTTGCGAACCTTCTCTTTTTGAGTGTAGGCCTTAACGTTATCAATATAATTTGCACATAGAGTCTCAATTGCAGTTTCATCAAGAGAGATAGCTTTTTGAACATCATTTTTAACAATGTCTGTATACTCTTGGCGAACGATTGCTAGCATCTCACGATACTTATCTACTGCCTCTGGATTATTTGCCATAGAATTTTTAAGTCCAGACTCAAGTTCATTGAAAACCATAAATGGGTTTAGTGAACCAGTGTGTCCATACTTAACAAGAGCGTTAGAAATTTTATCTTGGATATAACGAGGAGAAATACCTTCTAAACCTTCTCTTACCGCTTCTTTACGAAGCTCTTTTACGTTGTCTTCATTATACCCAGTAAGAGTCTTACCGTTATAAAGCTTAAGTTTTTGAACAAGAGTAAGGTCTGCTTTCTTTGGCTCTTCCATTCTTGTTAAAACTGCCCACATTGCTGCCATATCTAAAGTATGTGGAGCGATGTGAACATGAGGGATTTTTTCAGCATTAAAATCACGCTGATAAATTCTCACTTCATTATCAAGACGAGTAATATAAGGAATATCAATTTTTACAGTACGGTCACGTAGAGCTTCCATAAATTCGTTATTTTGAAGCTTTCTAAATTCAGGCTCATTTGTGTGACCAAGAATGACAAGGTCAATATCTGTTTGAGCAAATTTCTTTGGCTTAATTGACTGTTCCTGAGACGCTCCTAGTAGGTCATAAAGGAAAGCAACATCAAGCTTTAACATTTCGATGAATTCGATAATACCACGGTTAGCGATATTGAATTCCCCATCGAAGTTAAAGGCGCGAGGATCTGAATCAGATCCGTATTGAGCGATTTTTCTATAGTTGATATCACCTGTTAGTTCAGTTGAATCTTGGTTTTTCTCATCTTTAGGTTGGAAAGTACCAATACCTAGACGATCCTTTTCAGAAAGAATAAGTCTCTTAACACGGATGTGATTTTCCATAACTTTCATGAAGTCACCGTCATATTTAATCATGTACTCATTTAAGATATAACGGTCAGCAGGACAAACTTCTCCGCGAATTTTAATTTTTTGTTCTTTATTACCCTTATTCATTGCTTCAATGAATTCTTTTCTTACTTCATGTGGAATTAGCTTTAATGGGTCTTCATGCATTGGAGATGGAAAAACTTTTTGACCACCAAGAATGTCTGATTCTTCTTCGTCATACCATTCGAAAGTATAAAGAGCTCCCTCATCTGTTCTTGAGTAGTGTTCAAGACCTTTTTTAAGATTTCTTGCAATTGATGATTTAGCAGAACCTACTGGACCGTGAAGTAGTAATACCCTTTTTTCAGTTCCGTAACCAAGAGCAGCGGCCTTGAAAAAGTTTACTAATTTCATTAAGTGTACATCAATCCCAAAAACGGCATCTTTACCATTTCCAATTGGATCATCAAAGAAGTGATATCTAGTAATTTCTTTTTTATATTCTAGGTATGTGCTCGTTCCAAAAGTCATGATCATATCAAAAATTCTTTGGAATGAATTACGTGCGATTCGAGGATCTTCAGATACAAGATCTACATATTCTTGAAAACTTCCTGTCCAGTGTAAGTGAGCAAAGTCTTCAACTTTGTAGTTCTCACTCATAAAGTCTTTCATATTCATTTTAGTCATATTTTCTCCATCCATGATTTGCATTCTCTGCAAGCTAAATTCCTAAATATATTATAACGTGAAAAACTAAGTAAGATCAAAGGTAAGTATAAAAAAAATATGTAGTGACTTTTTGACACCGTAAAACAATCAAGTAATCACTAAATTTACTAGGCAAATTCTTGGCAAAATTGAAGTCAAACAAAAGCATTTGACTAAAATCTGTATCCATTTGAAAATATAAGAATTACAGATTAAGAATTGTTGAGGGATTACAAGGGTGAACATGGAAATTATTTGTGCCGGCGTATCAGATATTGGCCGCAAGAGAGAAACCAATCAGGACTCTATTTACGTTGGAAATTCAAGTAAACTCTATATTGTAGCAGATGGCATGGGTGGACACTCTGGAGGTGAACTCGCTTCTACAATGGCAATTAAATATATTGCAGAGAAAGTTAAAGAACTAAAAGCTGCCAGCACTGATATCTCAGAAGTACTTAAAGATTCTGTTCACTTTGCAAATGAAAAAATCAAAAACTATGCGGATGAAGAACCATCGCTAAAAGGAATGGGAACAACTGTTGTTGGAATTCTTTTTGGAAAAGATAAAGCAAGTATTGCAAATGTTGGAGACTCTCGTGCTTATGTCATTACTCAAGGTCAAATTTTTCAACTAACAAAAGATCATTCAGTTATTCAAGAAAAAATAAATTTTGGAATTTATACCCGCGATCAAGCAGCAAATGATCCGAATAAGAATTACTTGTCTCGAACGGTTGGTTTTGAATCAGGAATTGAAGTCGACCTTTATGATTACAAACCTAGTAAAGGTGATATTTTTCTACTCTGCTCTGACGGACTTCATGGAAAGCTAAGCGATGAAGATATTCTTTTCATCATTAATGACATGATCAAAAAGAACGACGATCTAAGTCATCAGCTCATTCACGACTGTGCACAGACACTTGTTAGACAGGCCAACGAACACGGTGGTCAGGACAATATATCTGTAATCTTAGCTGTAGTTAATTAATCTTAACTTTCACTACTTGAGAGAAATATTTCGTCTCAATGTGTCATAGATTAATGTCTTGCAAACTGTTATCAAGAAACCTACAATAAACATCAGAAATTATTGAAAATTCAAGGAAGTAATTTTGAGTCGTTTTTACACAATTATGGTAATTCCTGAAAAAGAAAAAGGAGTTAAGTCATTTCGCATACCGCGCGTGATCTTCAACTCTGTATTATTCTTCATAGTTATCATTGTAGCAGTTATTGGAATTCTCACTTTTGACTATATAAAGATCCTTAAGCAGGTATACGAAAATCGTCACTTGAGTATTGAAAACCGTCAGCTTAAAGAGCAAATCCAGCTCTTTAATATGAAGCTCAATACTTTAACCGATGATATTGAACGTATTCAAAAAATCGAAAGTAAATTAAGAGTCATCTCTGGTTTTAAAGATTTTGATCTGACAAAGCCTGTAATGCAGAACTCTGATGAACAAGAGGCCCAAGAAGGTGATCACGGCCATAATCATTCGGCACCATCAAATCCATCTCGTAACCCACAATCTGTTCTCATTCCGCAAAGAGACCAGGAGTTAATGGACAAAGTTAAGTCGGAACTAAAGGAACTCAAAACAGTTGAGGAATTTAGTGACATCAATGATCTGTATGAAAGAAAGATCGCTACTAATTTTGGTCTAACTTCTGGTTATAGCTTCACAAAGGAATGGAGTAGCTTAATTAAACAAAGTTTTAAGTTAGCTGAAAACTTCGCGTTTTTTGATTATCGATATTCAATTCTACGCAAGATTTCAGGTGACTTAGAGATTCGTGTTAATGAGCTCGATCAATTCTTACTTGATCGCGAATCTTTTTTAAGATCAACGCCAACTCTACTTCCGGCCCGAGGCTGGATAACTTCGTACTACGGTCCACGTATGAGTCACTACTCAAAACGTGTAAAGATGCACGAAGGCCTAGACGTCGGTGCACCAATTGGAACAATCATCTTAGCGCCAGCGGATGGTATCGTTAAAGTATCAAAGAAAAATTACGGTTTTGGAAACCACGTTGAAATAGATCATGGATACGGTATAACTACAGTTTACGGACATAATTCAGAAAACATCGTTGTAAAAGGCCAAAAGGTCAAACGGGGGCAACCAATTGCAAAAGTTGGAAACTCCGGTTTATCGACAGGCCCCCACTTACACTACGAAATTCGTGTAAATGGAACGCCGGTGGACCCTCTCTATTATGTACTGGATTAATTAGGAGAAATTTAAATGTTTAATCCGCTTAAGTCTTTTTTTGGCACGAAACACGATCGTGACATCAAGAAAATCATGCCAATTGTTAATGAAATCAACTCACTTGAAGCACAGATGGAAAAGCTTAGTGATGAGGAACTAAAGGCCCAAACGACTAAGTTTAAGCAACGCCTAAGTGAAGGAGCAACTCTTGAACAACTTCTTCCTGAAGCATTTGCGACAGTAAGAGAAGCTGCAAAGCGTGTTCTTGGTATGCGTCCATACGATGTTCAGATCATTGGTGGTATTGTTCTTTTTAAAGGGATTATTGCGGAGATGAAAACAGGGGAAGGTAAGACTCTTACTGCGACTCTGCCTCTTTATCTAAAAGCTCTTGAAGGAAAAGGTGCTCACCTTGTAACAGTTAACGACTACCTTGCTAGCCGTGATGCTAAAGAGATGGGTGTTCTTTATAACTGGCTTGGATTAACTACTGGTTGCATCATTGCAGACATGGAAGATGAAGAGCGCCAAGCGGCTTACGCTTCAGACATTACATACGGAACAAATAACGAATTTGCTTTCGATTATCTAAGAGACAATATGAAATTCTCACTTGAAGAATATGTTCAAAGAGATTTTCACTACTGTATCGTGGATGAGGTTGACTCGATTCTAATCGATGAGGCCAGAACTCCCCTATTAATTTCAGGTCCAAGTGAAGGTGACTCAACACTTTATGGTGTTGCAAATAAAGTTATTCCACAGCTTACTGTCGAAAAACATTTCACGATTGATGAAAAATCAATGTCTGCTGTTTTCACAGAAGAAGGAATTTTAAAAGTACAAGAGCTAATGAAAGTTGATAATCTTTACGATATCGAAAACTCAGCTCTTCTTCACCACTTAAATCAGGCCCTTCGTGCTCACCACTTATTTAAAAGAGATGCTAATTACATCATTAAAGATGGTGAAGTCATTATCGTTGATGAATTCACAGGGCGTCTTAAAACAGGTTCTCGTTGGTCAGATGGACTTCACCAAGCGATCGAGGCGAAAGAAGGCGTAGAGATTAAGCAAGAAAACCAAACTCTTGCATCAATCACTTTCCAAAACTACTTCAAAATGTACTCAAACCTAGCAGGTATGACAGGTACAGCAGATACGGAAGCGGAAGAATTTAAAAAGATCTATGATCTCGATGTAATTGTTATTCCTACAAATCTTCCAATTGCTCGTGTTGATGAAGCTGATGTTATCTATAAGAATAAGCAAGCAAAGTATAGAGCAATTATTAAGCTTCTAAGAGAATTAAATGAGAAAGGTCAACCGGTTCTAGTTGGGACAATTACAGTTGATTCTTCTAACCTACTTTCTCAAGAACTTGAAAAAGCTGGTATTCCACACAATGTACTAAATGCTAAGCAACACGGTAGAGAAGCGGCCATCATTGAAAATGCTGGTCAAAAAGGTGCCGTTACTATTGCAACAAATATGGCAGGTCGTGGTACCGACATTAAAATTAATGACGAAGTAAAGGCCCTTGGCGGTCTATATATCCTTTGTACAGAAAGACACGAGTCACGTCGAATTGACAACCAACTTCGTGGTCGTTCTGGACGTCAAGGAGACCCAGGACGTTCAAAATTCTTCCTATCGCTTGAAGATGATTTAATGAGAATTTTCGGAAGTGATCGTATAGCAAAGGTTATGAACACTCTTGGGATGGAAGAGGATGAGCCTATTGAGCACAAGATGATCACTAATGCGATTGCTAAAGCTCAAAAGAAAGTTGAAACTCATAACTTTGAAATCAGAAAGCACCTTCTTGACTTTGATAACGTTATGAATGAACAACGTCGTGTTATCTACCGTATCCGTCGTGACATCCTTTCAGATGAAGACAACCTTGGATTCGTAAAAGAGATGACAGAAGATGTTGCAGATAACTTATATGAAAATTATCGCCCGCAAAAGAAAGTTCCATTAGAAGACCTTCCTTGGGAAGATATGAAGTCTGGCTTTAGTGCAACTTTTAACACTGAATATGAAGTAAGCGCTGTAGAATGTTCAGAAAAATTTGAAGGAAATGTTAGTAAGTACTTTGAAGAAAGAGCTAAGGAAATCCTAGAAAGCAAATTAGCTGGATACGATGATAGACAAGTAACTTTAGCTCTTAGAGAAATTCTACTATCAACTTTTGATCAACACTGGAAGGATCACTTAAGAAATATGGATCACCTTAAAGAAGGGATCAATCTTAAGGCCTACGCACAAAAAGACCCTCTTACAGAATATAAGAGAGAAGCATTTAACCTTTTTGAACAAATGCGTGTTGATGTAAAAGCAAGTGTTGTACGCAACATGTTTACTGTTCGTCTTTACACTCAAGAAGAAATTGAGGAACTAAGACGTGAGCAAGAAGAAGCACTACAAAGACAATTAGAACTTCTAAAAGCACAAAGAATTGCTGAAGAAGAAGGTCTAGATGAGCCTGTACAACAACAAGCTCCACGCTCTCGTGGCCAAGTTAAAGTTGGAAGAAACGATGCTTGTCCATGTGGTTCTGGAAAGAAATTTAAACACTGTCACGGATCATAATTAATATGTCAGATGGCGATAACAAAAACGATTTAACACGTATTGAAGACTTGTCAGAGTTTCTTCATCAAGGTGATGATGAACTCGACAAGCTTCTTGCTGATCTCGATGAGTCAGATGATGGCCAATCAAATGAACAGGAAGATGAACAAGAAGATGAGGCGGAAATCGAGTTAGCGCCATTTGAGTATTCTAATAATTCAAATGACTCCGAAAACGAGTTTGAGGATGAAGCCGAAAATTACGAAAACTTCTCAGAAGAAGAATCGTATGACGAAGCCGATTACGCGTTTGACGGGCCAGAGCTTGAAGATGAAGAAAGTGACCAAGAAAGTGATGAAGAGCAAAGCTTTGACAACTTTGACAACTTTGACAATTTTGAAGAGTCTGACAACTTCGACGAGGTCGACGACTTTGAAGAGTCTGCTGACTTAGATAGTGTTGAAGAAGAGCAAAGTGACGATGAAGATTCAAGCTTTGAAAACTTCCCGACTTTTCAAGAAGATCAAGAAGAAGATCAAGAAGAAGATCAAGAAGCAGACCAAGAAGCACACGAAGAAGCTGAAATCGAGCTCTCACCTCTTGAAGAAGACCAACCAGAATACGAAGCTGAGAGTGAAGTTGAACAAGAAGATTTTGTAGCACCACAAATTGAGTCCTATGAACAAGTTGAAACACGTCTTACGGCGACTCCTGAAACAGTCGCACCTGAAATAAGGCCGGCCCAAGACTTTAGAGAAGTTAGAGATTTTGCGGCCAATTCAACATATGGAAAGGTAGCGATTGGAGGCAATCCTCCATTTTCAATTCTTATGCAAGGAATAGTTCCTGGAGAATACGACGAGAGTATTCTTGCTATTTTGAATGAGCACGGACTCTTAGGTGACAATGAAGAACTTTATCGAAAAAGCTTAGAGAGTGGACAACTTCTCATCGCCCAAATTGGTGAGTTTAGTGCAATTTACTTAGCAGGAAAATTACGTCGCTTTTGTCGTGTGATAAAACTAGGTCTTGCTCATGAAATTCATGCTAGTCCAAACTATGACCATAGCGATCAAAGAGGATTAACAGGGCCACGCTCAATTAATCAGAATCAGACGAAGCACTTTATAAGAAATGACAGGGATTTTACGCAAGAAGATGTCTTATTAAGCTCTTCTCACTTCGTCCCGGGATATTTGATAACACATAGCCTTGGACCAATGCAAATCAATGAAGTTATTGATGGCAATGAGTTTAATGATATTAAATCCATTAACCTAATTGAATATTTCAGCGAATTGTTTAGGGAAAGTGCGTTTAAAAAGGGTGCTAATGCAATTATCTCAATTCATTTTACAGTTAATCACCAACGCAGTGATTCGACATCAAATAATATCATTATCATGGCCCATGGGGACTATGTCGTTCTAGAAGAGAACAAAGCATAGCTAAATAGACAATTATGATTAGCAATTTAAGCGAAACAAAAGATTTTTATAGCACTATTATTATTGGTGGTGGCATCGTTGGAGCGGGAGTTTTTAGAGATTTAAGTCTCCACGATATTGATACTCTTCTTATCGATAAGAAGGACTTTGCCTCTCAAACAAGTTCAAAAAGCTCGAAGATGCTTCACGGAGGAATTCGTTATCTTGAAAACTTTGACTTCCCTCTCGTCTGGGAAGCACTACATGAGAAGAATCTTTGGTTAAAACTTGCACCGCACCTTTGCTTTGAAGAAAAATTCTATCTACCCATATACTCTGATTCGATTCGTCCAAAGTGGATGATTAGAATTGGATTATTCTTATATGATTTACTATCAAGCTTTCAAAATTCTCCTTATGAGATGAAAAACAAGATTGAAACGCTTGAAATAAATGCAGATCTTAAAGAAGAGGATCTAAAAGGAAGCGGTGTCTACCACGATGCTGTTGTACATGACGGACGCCTAACCATTGAAGTTTTAAGAGACGCTGCAATCAATCCACGCTGTCATGCTCTTAATCATATAGGACTTGAAGATTATGAATTTCTTAATGATGGTAGAATTCGTGTCATTTTGAAAGATGAGATCGAAGGTGTGACTAAGGAAGTTTTCTGCAATGACATCGTTTTTGCAACAGGGCCTTTTACCGATAAAGTTCTAGCAAAGTCTGCGCAAATACATTGGAATCCACAACTTCTACCATCACGTGGAAGTCATATTTGGATCTCAAAAGAGCGCCTTAAGATTAAAACAGCAATTCTACTAACACCAAATGATGGAAGAGTAATCTTTGTCATTCCACAAGCTGATCGTATACTTGTAGGAACGACAGAGTCTAAAGTAGAAGAAGAATACTTTGATTTACAGCCGACTGCAGAAGAGATCACTTACCTATTAGCAAATTTAAACCAATATTTTCCAAAAGCTAAAATTCAAGAAGATGATATTCTCTCATCATTTGCAGGAATAAGACCTCTTGTTAAAGATGACTCGACAGCAACTCTTGGAAAAACAGCACGCGTACACAAATACTTTCAACCACTAAAGAATTGCCATGTTCTAGTTGGCGGCAAGTACACAACATTTAGAACGATGGCCCAAGATGTTGCAAGATCGATAGTACACAAACATAAGAAGGCCTATATTCAAGATAAGACCCTCGCTGAATTTCGCTTCAAAATGCGCTACAACCCATTTAAGCAAAAAGGTTTTACTCCTGAGCAAGAAGCGCAAGTGAGAAAGTATGAATTTATTCGTTGTGAAGAAGACTTTAACAGACGCCTCTAATTTCCTAGCTGCGTCTGTTAGAGAAGTAATTAGAAACGTAAATAAGCACCTGCGATTGCTCTAAATCCACTTAAAGAAATTGTATTCTCAACTGTTGAACCGCCGGTTTCGATGCTAAAAGTTGATGAGCTACTGAAGTAGTCACCTTTTGCATAAAAACCAAATCCTGAATCTAGTGTATACTTAATCCCACCACCAACATTCATATAAGTACCTGAACCTGATAGACTCTCAGTTGTCGATGATCCAGCATTTTGTGGAATTTCGTTAAGTGAAGTCATCGATAAACCAAATCCTACTTCTACGTATGGGATAAAACGATTCGTCGCAAGAGGGTTGAAAATGTGGAAGTTAACTGCTCCACCAAAGTCAATTGAAGAAGACGTTGAATCTGAAATTCCATTGCTTCCTGAATAGTAACCAACACTGGCCTTTAAAGAAAACTTTTGTAAAAAACTTTGCGACTTAGGAAAGAACAACTCGAACTCTCCAGCAAAGCCCAGTGTACTTAACTCAGCATCAGAGCTAACTCCAACGTTATCATAAGTACCACTTAGCATATTAAAGCCGGCCGATACATTTAGGGCCATATTTTTATCTAGAATCTTACTTGGTGTCGGCTTTGACATCGTTTGATTACTAGAAAAAGAAGTTGTTTTAATTGCATCAAGCTCACTTTCTTCATCAAAGCTTTCTGACATTGATTTAGAAGGTTGTGAATAGGCACTTCTTTGCTCAGGAGCTTGACGATTAATATCAACAGGCTCGCCCATTTGTCTTCCTGCAGGAAAAGTTGCTTGTAGAGATTTAGAGCGATCACTTGTCAATTTTACAGGTGATGAAATTTTTAAATTTGCAACCTTATCTCTTTGAATTTCACTAGGCTTAACAATGCGGTAAATACTCCAAACAGAGCGAGACGGTGTCGCTTTAATACAGACGGCCCTTGCAAATACACCAGTTGTGATAAAGAACTTAGCGTGATCTCCAATGACTAATCCATCTTCTAATCCTCGATTCATTAGAATCGTCTTCTTTGAAGATGATGTTTGAAGAATTCTGAAAGTTAACTTCTCATCAATATCGAGAGCAAGAACACTCGAACTCAACAGAGTAATGAGTGAAATAGAGAGAATTTTTAATAAACGTCCTGTCATATCATTTCCTTAAAAAAATATACTTAAACTAGCTATAAATTTTAAATTATTAATTGTTTGATTAAGTTCAAAGTTAGAAGCATCTGTCGCATTAACCTCACTAATCGGGCTTAAACTAAGAAGCTCATAATTTAATTTGGCACCTATTCCATAGCCAAACATATTACCCTTTTCATAATCTCTAAAAGTTGAAATACGAGTTTTAATACCTAGTGAAATTGAAGGTAAGGCCACTAATTCATAGTCATAGCTATAATTAGTGAGTCTTGGCGAAGTTGTCTCACCTGTACCACGCTTTATCCCTAGGCCAACATAAGCAAGCAGTTTATTTCGAACATAAGGTGCGTTGTAAAAATAGTAATTCACGTGGGCGCCAAAATTCATATAAGTCATGCGGCCATTGATCCCACCTAAATCAACATTTAGATTCGAAAGATCAAGCCCAAAGTCAACGCTCCATTTTTTTAATGAATCATGTGCTCTAATAAGATGAAACTCATATGAAGCGGCAAGGCCATATCCAAGATTCTGATGATTGCTATCAGAGTCTGTATAATTTGGCATAAGGTTAGAGATAAAACTTAATTGCACTTCATTACCACTTTCAATTGAAAGTACATTTTCTCGCCTAAATTTTTCGCGAGCAATTCCAGAAGATTTTAAGTAGCGACTAAGTTGTTCACTATCCATATCGGCAGACCACAGGGGGCCTTCTTTATCTAAGACGGCCTTAGCTGACTTCGTCACTCGATTCTTTGCTCTTTCTCGTGCAAGACTTTCTTCCATAGCATTTGGAATTGATAAATTTGAATTTGCACCGGTTAGATCTGGCTTTCCACTATAAAGCATTTCCTTATATCCATCTTGTGCAGCAGAAATTTTAATTAATTGATCTTTATTTTGTGCTCCCATTTGAGCATCAAATTCTTGTGCAGATAATTTTGAAGTATCAACAGGCTCTAGCTGGGAGTCCACATACTTATAGCGAAGTCTGCCATCCTTTACGATAATTTCATCACCGTTTCTTAGTTGCGTCTCTTTTGTCACTTTATAGATCGTCGAGTCATCAATATCCTGAGCATAATTCTTATCACTTGGCGTTTCTTTATCTTGAATTAAGTCCGTAGGAACCTGTCCATCAATTGCATGCTGATTATTAAATTCAGTTTTTTTCGACTCATATGCCTTAATTTCATAAACAGGCTTTTTCTTATAGCGGCCACTTGCAGTTTGAGAGCGAATTTGTAGAGCAAGTGTCGCATCAGGCGCGAAGTTTGCACGATTTATCTTATCTCCAGAAATATCCTTGAAGTACCAGTAAGATTCGCGATCAGACACTTTTAAGAGTTCAATGCTACCTAGATAAAGATACTTAGGCTTTTGGTAGTCACCAATGCGCATTGACACATCGGCCACGTCACCAGTTTTAAGTCCGGTAAGCTTACCGACAGAAAGCTTTAAGGTGCGTCCAGATTGAGAAAGGGCCACAACTTTTGCCTGCATCATGGCATAAGTATTTGCCATCAATAAATTTAGCAAAAGTATCATTACGAATTGTTTATATTTATCCATATATTTAATTATAACGAATGGAAGTATTTGAAACAATATGGTAAGGTATGTATATTTTTACAAAATTATGCCACGGTGCACCATGAGTGAACGGAGGAAGATATGGCCAAAAGAAAGAAGAATATTCAAATTTTTCGATACGAATGCCAAATGACTGGCGAAGTTTACAAAACAACAAAGAAAGCAGCTAATCCAGATGACCTAGTTAGCGTAAATGCATACTACGATATGCATCCAGAAGAAGATGATCGCCCTGAGGAAATTAAGAAAGAATTAGGAATTGAGTAAAATTTAATAAAACGGAGTTTTTAAATGGCACACCACAAAGTCATTATTATCGGATCAGGTCCTGCTGGTTACACAGCGGCCCTATATGCATCTCGTGCAAACCTTGGACCTCTAGTTATTGAAGGACATGAGCCAGGGGGACAATTAACGACAACAACTGACGTTGATAACTTTCCAGGATTCCCAGAGGGAATTATGGGGCCAGAGCTTATGGCCAATATGAAGAAACAAACTCAGAGATTTGGTACTGAATACCTGAGTGGTTTCGTCACTAATATTGATACAACAAAGAGACCATTTACTTTAACAGTTGATGGTGACAAAACTTATACTGCTGATGCAGTAATCCTAGCAACAGGTGCCTCAGCGAAATACCTAGGCCTTCCAAATGAGAAAGAACTTATTGGTAAAGGCGTAAGTGCTTGTGCAACTTGTGACGGATTCTTCTACCGCGACCGTGTCGTTCACGTTGTTGGTGGTGGAGATACTGCAATGGAAGAAGCAACTTTCCTTACAAAGTTTGCTTCGAAAGTTTATGTTGTTCACAGAAGAGATGAGTTACGTGCATCTAAGCCAATGCAAGAGCGCGCTTTCAATAACGAAAAGATTGAATTCGTATGGGATAGTGCTGTAACAGAAATCATTGCCGATGCAACTGGTGTTACTTCAATCAAAGTTGAAAACTTAAAAACTGGTGAAGTATCTGAAAGAAAAACTGATGGCCTATTTATGGGTATCGGACATAAGCCAAATACTGATTTCCTAAAAGGAAAAATTGAACTTGATGATCATGGGTTTATCGTGACTCAAGGAAAGCACCCTGATACAAGTGTTCCAGGTGTTTTTGCTTGTGGTGACGTTCAGGACTCTTACTATCGTCAAGCAATCTCTGCTGCTGGTTCTGGTTGTCAGGCGGCGATCAGAGCAGAAAGATTCATCGAAGAAAACGAATAATCTTAAAAATAAATTGTGGCCTAGTCTATTAACTAGGCCACATTATCTGAAATATACAACTCTACCCTTTCAACTGTTTCATTAAAAAGTCGCTTTACAACCTTACTACCATTTTTAAGTCGCTCAACCATATCTTCATATTCAATTAGCGATCCCTTCGCAACAGACTTTAGGCCAACAGCGCCTTCTTTTAATTGTTTTGCCACGAAAAAATATAGATAAAGATCAGCACACTCTTTTTCGTTTAAATCATGCTCATCAAAAGCATTAATTTTTAAGTCATTGGCCTCAATTGAGATTTGAGGTTGAAAATCTTTTTCAAATAATGGAGTGATCTCACTCGTACGAATAGTAAGATTTCCGCTACCTTTATTAAAGATCATAAGTCGTGCAATACAGGCCTTAAGCTCTGAAATATTTCCTGGCCAATCATAATCAAGCAGCATTTTTTGAACACGATGAGAAAGTCGCTTCTTTGCAGTATGATTCTTTAAACTATATTGCGATATGAAGTAATTTGCGAAGAAGAGAATATCTTCCTTTCTTTCAACTAATGAAATTGTTTTAAAACTTGGTATGGCCAACTCTGGAATATAGTCAGTACCTGTAAACATAGTTCGATAAGACTCTCTCTTATCAACTGTATTAATAATATAATTGGCAACACTAGTTGATAGCTTATCAAGGCCCTTAAATATAACGTGGCCATTAATAACGCGATCCCTGATCTTGTCCACGATATCATCAATATCTTTTTTGGTCATTTTGGCATAGCAATTAACAATTTCAATATGCGTGTTAGCGGTACTTGATTGCCTTGCAATTCTTTCACAGAGAAAATACTTTCCACTTCCTTCACCACCATAAATATAGACAGGGCCTCTCTCATTTGGAGCACTATATTGCTCAAGAAAAGATTGGGCACCCTTTGCAAAAACACTAATCCCCATAGATGTGTTGAAGGCAACATCCGCCTCATAGTCATCGCTGTGATATTCTTCATATTCCTCAATTTCATCACTCTTATAAAAGTAAAGAAGTCCAATTACTCGGGCCAAAAACATAGCCTGCTTAAGGTCATTATCCGTAAATAGCTCATTCTTTTCTTTATTCGAGAAATTTAAAATACCAAAGATATTTTCATTGTGATCAAAGATCGGACACATCATATATGTTGAAATAGTCGTATTATTAACGACTTCATACATATTAAAAAATTCATCACTAGAAAGAGATTGAGAAAATTTTGATTTGATTCCACGAGGATGATTATAAAGCTCTTCTAGAATACCAACGATTGGATATTCAATTTCTTTCAATTGATTTGTCTGAAAATCAAATTCACTGAATGTATGCTCATCGTGTCCCACAATAAATGCTCGTGCATCGCGGGCCTTTACTATTCTTTGAACTTCTATGATAAATAATTTTATTAATTCGACTTTGTTACGATAATTTTTAAAAATATGAAACAAATCAAGGATCATAGAAACAGAAACATTATCATCAATATCCTTATCAAAGTTATTATCAGAATCATAATTTCCAGCAACAGCTTCATTTAAGACCATGTCATACATGAGATTTCTTAAGCGTCTTTTACCCATTGATGAAACGAGCTCAGTCATAAGATTCATAATATTTTCGACTTCATAATCAATAAACTCAAGGCCAAGGTAGTTATCGCCAATATTGTTAAAATTTGGCCTATAACGTCTAAGCTTTACTGTTTGAAAAAGACGAATTTTTTTGAAACGAATTTCGATTTTGAAAATTTGACTATCAACATACTCTCCTATGAGCACACCAATACCAGTTGTTGAAATATTATCGACAATGACATTAAAAGAATTTGAAGTAGAGTCTCCAATCATTTCATAGAGAATACACTCAATATTATCTGACTCTTTTAGTTTGATACGATAGTTTCTTAGCTTCTTCATATGAATAGTTATCGACTAGTAAAATTACTAACTTTAACTACAAGACATATAAAAATTCTAAAGAAATCGTCGATAAGGGAGTATCTCCAATCGAGCTAAAAATTGAGGAATAATTGAAGTTTAATATTCAAAATTACAAATTTTTCAAATCATATCGTTTTCCAATACATGAAGACGACAAAGTTAGTGCAGAAGTTAGCACAATTGAGCGTGAAAACATAAAGCATAACAGTGTTAGAATCGACTCAATCAACTTATCTGGATTAAATTTCATCTGCTCTCAAAAATACACATTGGGAGAGAAAGTAAAAATCAAAATTCAAACGAAAAGACTATTTAATAACTGGGACTTCGAGCTAACAGGTATAATTATTCGATCTTTCATTTACTGTGAGGATGTAACAAAGACAATCTATGGTATCTCTATTGAACCAAATTCTCAGACAACAGTATTAAAGTACTTCTTAAAAGACTTTTTATCACATTACAGAACCGCAAAACTCAAAGATAAGCTCTTTCAAATCTGCCAAAACAAAATTAAGATCAACCGAGATGACGGTGTTGAACTATTTTCACTTTTTCAAAGTTTGATTCAAAAGACTTATAGTGGAAAAATCATTGATATTTTAAATGAACTTCCTAGCATCTTTCGTTGTGAGAATTATCACATCTTTCTTTTTGATGCCAAAACTGGTGAATTTGAAATAGAGCGAACAAATAGTGACGTGACTCCAAGGGATCACAGCTTTAATAGTATTTTAAAAGAAGCCTATTTCAACAAAGTCATTATCAACAAGAGCTTTCATGAAAAGAAGGCAACGGGTGTTGACCTTGAAATAAAAAACATTCTTATGTCTCCTATCGTGAATCATAATGGAGAAAGCATTGGTATCATTTGCATGTCAAATAGTGTCTCTGGCGGAAAGTTTAATTTCACTATGATTGAGAATATAAAGATCATCGCAAGTCTTATCTCTTATTTCTATGAAGGTAAGAAGCATACAATAAGTAGTGAAAAAGTAGAAAATAAACTTCCTGATCACTTCATATTCAGCGATAAATCACAAACTGGACAGTCGATTATCAACACATTAAACACCATAAAAAACACAAGAGAGAATCTCTATATTCACGGTGAAGTTGGACTGGGAAAAAGCGCCTATGCTCGATATATTTGCGGAGACAATAAAGAAAATATTATCGATTTTAATGATGAAGAAGTGGCCAACCATAAGAAGTTAGAGCAAATAAGTGATCTTACAAACAAGGGAATCAAAGACCTCATTGTTAAAAATATTGAGATGCTAGGCTATGAGGATCAAGCGACTTTCTATAATATTATTAGATCCCTAAAGATTAGAATTGTTACCATTGCCACTAATGATCTTAAGGCGCTTGAAAAGAATGATATTATCCTTACTGATCTTTATAATCTAATAACAACAGTTAAACTCAATGTACCGCCGCTACGTCTTCGTCGAGCTGAAATTGTTGAAATAGCCAAGCACTATATCAAATACGAATGTAGTAAAAGAGCAATACCGATAAAAAAACTATCTCAAGAATCGATAAATGAATTAGAGGCAGCAAACTGGGACTTTAACAACAGCACACTTCATTCTTTAATTGTAAAGGCCATTCTAAAGACCGAGTCAAACGAGCAAGTAATTCATCTTATGCTTAAAACAAGGGATTCCAAAAGAATCGTCAATAGCGACAAAAACGCTCAACTACAAGAGTACATTCTTAACACCTTAAATTCATGTGATAAGTCCATCTCTTATAAGAATACTGAAAGTATTTTTGTAGAAAATTTAATGAGAAAAAAAGCTTCTTAGATTTGACAGACCCAGGCCAAAATTGAAATAATTTTATTAACAGATCACGGATCGATCTGAGAGTTTACATTTAGTAACTAAAAATTGCATCGGATAGCAATTTTAATAAAGACCAGGGAAGGTATCAATGAGTAATTTCTTTAAGTACAATACACTCAATATTTCACTATCTAGACAAACTCGCACTTGTAACGTTGTTGTTGCTAACAATGAGCAGTTTTTCAATACTTCAACGTACTTAAATGAACTCGAACACTTCTTTGATTGGTTAACTAATAAAATTGAAATTCATTCGGTAGTTTTTAAATTTGCTAGTGATGATATTGAATTATTCAAGAAAGAAGAATTAAGATTCTTCGATGAAGTAAACCTTGGTAATACCCTACAGCAACTCGCAAGGTTAAGTTGGGGACAACTATTATTACCACAGACGATCCTTTGGTCATTTCAAAAATCAGCTTGCCCATTTAGTCTTGAATTAGCTATGGGTGGTGATATTCGCTACTGTGCTCCTTCTTTTAGTGTGACATTTAACCAACTTGATAAGGGAATCACACCAATGGCCGGTATGAATACCCTTACTAATGAAAAAGCAAATAGTGCAAAGCTTATGCAATACCTACTATCTTCTCAAAGCGTAGGTGCCGATGCTCTTATAAGCGCAGGCCTCATCGGTAAAATCCTTTACAGCGAAAATGAACTTGAAGATATTGTAACTCGTATTTCTAAACAGTCTCCTACTGCAAGAATTCAAACAAAGAGATCATTTAACAACGCTCTTATTAAAGCAATGGAAGATGACCTTTTAGAGGAAATTACTTTTGCTAACTCAACGTTGGCCACAGGTGACTTTAAAAACTACGCAAATGGGAAGGACTTCATTAATCCACGCGACTTTGCCCGTGTTTTAAAGCAAACTCCTACTGTTGCAGAGGCCATCTAGCCTAAGAACGGCCCACCTCCTCTCCAAACAGGTGGGCCAAATAACTGATTTCACGTGAATTTCTCTAAAAAATGTAGCTCACCATAAAATATTTACACAAAACCACGTAATACACTTTTTTCGTGTTATAACGTCCTCGAACAAGAAAACAAAAATATTGAATGAGGAGAGAATATGAAAAAGTTAATGATTGCACTTTCACTACTTACAGCAGCGAGCTCTTTTGCAAACTGTAAGCAGATTTCGAAACACGTTAAAATTTATGAATGTAGAGATGTAATTGCCAAGCACGTACTTAAAAAAGGTAAATGTTGGTACAACGATAATATGTATATCGAATCATATAATGCCTTTGCAGGTGTAGCTTTTGTGGAGGAAGTATATTTAAAAGATGAGAATCATAATCTGCTTACTGAAAGAAGAACTGTTCTTAGCACGACAAGTGGAACAAGTGCCGGAGTGCAGGCCATGGACTCATACTGGGATTGTCGTAAGGCCATGAATAATCTTGAAACTTACACTCTAGTAGAAGTTAAAGATCTTTATGGAATTGAACAGTAACAAATCAAATTAAAAAATAAAAAAGTAAACGGAGAAAATTATGAAGAATATTATTTTACTACTATCTATACTAGCAACTACAAATATCCTTGCAAGCACATGGTGTGAAAAAGGTAAGCATGATGAGAACTACAAGTGTCGTGTTTCTATAAATGAATATGCATTATCTGTAGGACAATGTTCTCCCTTTCCATGGCCAAATGGAGATGTTGAATATAGTGCAAAAGCAATGGCCGTCGAAGTATTTCAAGAGTTTGAAGTAAATGACAAGAATGAAGTAGTTTCAGATATTAGATATAACTATATTACAAAACAATCAGTATTCTCTGGAGTCTATGCAATGAGAACGATGAAAATTTGTAATGAAAAAAGAAAAGCGACTCCTACTCACAAGCTCGCTGATATTAGAAAAATGTATGGATTAAAATAATTAAAAACTAGGCCCATTTTAAGTGGGCCTTTATTATACTGGTCTTAATTCAAAATTAGCGAGCTGTGTAGGAAGCTTAGAGATATCTCGGGCCAAGCCTAGAAGAAATCCTCCCCCTCCGGCGCCACAAAGCTTTAAATAAAAATCATCTGACTCAAGCCCCTCGCTCCAAAGATCACGATAGAGAGCAGGAATCATCGGATTAAAATGTTCAAACTGAAAAGATGACAGCTCTTTAAACTTCTTCCAAAGTTGTTCGCGATCATCAGCAATATAGTACTTAATGCACTCATCTGAAATCGGTGTTAAAACACGATCACAAAGATAGGCAAAATCCTTAGATGAACACTTTTCCATAAAAAGATTTACCAATGGCTCAGTTCTTCTTGCACGGCCAGTATTTAAAAGGAAAAGCCCTGGCCCTTTGGAATCATTTTTAAGAACGACTTCAGTTAGTTGCTTCTTACTATCAATTAATAGTGGAACATTTAAATAGCTTATAAGCGGATCAACTCCAGATGAAGAGCCATGAAAATGCGACTCCATTTCTTTAAAGCAATCTTTTAAGAATGCGATATCATTTCTTTGTTCATCACATATACGAGCATAGCGATCGAAAACGGCTGCACAAAGAGCACCAGAGCTCCCAACACCATAGCCTTGAGGGATAGTCGATTTAAATCTAATACCGCTAGAAATATCAAAAGAAAAAGATTGATGATCAAAGTTAAAGCTTAGCTTCCCTTTCTCATTTTGTTTTTTTAAGTATTGAGAAAATGCAGAAAGCTCAGAATCAATTCCAGTATTTTGATCTTCTGGAAAATTTAATTTCCCATCAAAAAGAGCATAAGGCATTGCTAATGCTTTTGAAGAACGAATAATTGAATACTCACCAAAAAGAAGAATTTTAGCACTGAAGCTTCCGATATTTTCCATTATGATTCTCGATTTAGAAACTCAACCTCAACACCATTACCCATGTGATCATGGATAACAATCTCATTATGACACAGCTTAGTTACTTCTTCTTCGATGAATTGACGTACCTTCGCTTCATCTTCTTTCAAATAAAGAATGTGAACATTTGGACCAGCATCAAGAGTGAAACATATCTTTGCGCCTGATTGTGCTCTGAAGTTTCTAATCTTTGCAATGATGGCCAAAGTATTCGGCTCCATAAGAATAAATGATGGTTTTGAATTCATCATCAGGCCATGTAGTTCTAGCGCCTCGGCCTCAACAATTTCAGCAAAAGAATTAAAATCACCACTACTTAGAGCAAAGCAAAGTGAATTAAAGTTATTACATGCATTTAAAAAACGCGTCTTTGCAAATGGATGTGTATTCATAAGAGCGTGACCAGCTGTTGAACTAACGGCCTTTTCACTTGCACTTACAATAGCAATAGAATCACAGATACCTTCAAAAGACTTATCAAAGCTATCAAGCCCAATTGCATAGTCTTGAGAACTACCTTGAACAGATTTTCCCCAAATCGACATTTTTGGAAAAAGCGAGCGAGAAGCACTCCCTGATCCTAATCTGGCCATAAAAGAAGCTTTCTTTAGATAGTACTCTTCGTCGTGATCTTCTTCAGTAACAAGCTTCTCGATTTCACATAGTGCACTTGCAAAGTTAGACATTGAAGCAGCGGAAGAAGCAATCCCTGAAGAATGAGGAAATGAGTTCATTGAATCCATTTCAATATTGCACTCATTAATGAATGGGAAGAATTCGATGGCGCGATTAAAGAATTTCTCAACACGTGCCTGAAACTTTTCATTCTTAAGAGATTCAAATTTAAAATCTAATTCAAATTTATTAGATTTAGTAATCTTATAAGTTGTTAAAGTGTGAGCATTATCAAGTGTCACACTCAGTGAAGGATTAGAAGGCAGTTGCTCCCCATATTTCCCCCAGTACTTGATTAATGCAATATTTGAAGGGCTCTTTACTGTGAAAGAGCGGCCTTCATTTAATTTTTCTATATTATAATTCGTTAACTTGAAATTAGTGGACATTATTAGCTTCAACTTTTGGATCATTATCGACAATTAAATCACGGTAAGGAATGATAACCTTTAGGCCTTTTTCCTCAAAGTAATTTGAAACGTACTTTCTATTATTCATTGTTGAAGCAAGAATGAAATCTCCACCCCATGCACCAAGTGATTTGATTTCTCCATCAAAGTCACTAAACGCCTCTTGCTTAATAGGTTTAAGCTTTAACTGCTTTCCAATGATTTCTTCGTGAGCACGAATTAAGAAATTAAACTCTTCTTGTGTCTTTGCCGCAGCAATCTGATTTGAAAGTTCACTAATTGTATTAATTACTTCCGGTGAATGCGGACGTAATTGATTATAATATTCAATAGCGTCACGAGAATTTTTCTTATGACCTAGATAAATAAAGTATAAATTATTTTTAAATGATGGATTAAATTCTACAGGTGACCACTTTGGCCCATCACCACTTTTTTGATAGATAATTGGATCATCACTTTGCGCACAAGCAATGTCATAACCTGATCCACCTAAAGTATTAAATGCTAACTCAAATGGTGAAACCATCGCCCAATCAGCGATATTATGAATTAATGTCGATGAAGACCCAAGTCCCCATTCTAGAGGGAATCCAAGTTGTGTTACAACATGAACATCAACACCATCTCTTAGAAAGTGCTTATTCTGTCTTCTGGCCTGTCTAAGCATTTGCTGTAGAACCATCATCTCTTTCGTTGGGTTTTCATTTAAGATATTGAAGTGCCAAAACTCAAAGATAACTTCAAACCATAATTTTCCGGCCGGATCATATGACTTCCAATATAACTTTGGGTCAAAAGAAGCCGAATATTGTACGCGAAGAGATTGTCCAACAGTTGTTGGTAGACCAAGTGCTTGAGCACCATCTAAAACAAAATACTCTCCAGATAGAAGTAGTTTTCCATGTCCAAAATATAATTGGCCATTCTTTGGAAGTTCAAGAAATTGCTCTCCTTCCAAATACTTTAAAATTGTGTTGCTTGTGTGTGTTGTGTTCATAATTTAGTTTCTTAAACTCTCTAGTTGTTCTCTCACTGCACTAAACGAAACAACCTTGTCCGCAAAGTATTCAGCAATCTTTTCTTTCTCTTCATTATTAGCTTCAAGTTGTCCCAATATATTCATTAGGTGCATTTTCATGTGTCCTTTTTGAATACCACTTGTCACTAAACTCTTTAGAGCTGCAAAGTTTTGAGCAAGTCCTACACTTGCTGTAATCATCATTAGCTCATTTGCACTTGGACGCTCTAATATATCAAGAGACATCTTCGCTAGAGGATGTAGCTTTGTTAATCCACCAACAGTTCCCAATGCTAATGGAATTTCAATTTCAAATAAGAACTTATCCCCTTCAACCTTACAATTAGTTAATGAGCGATACTGTCCATCTCTTGCAGCATATGTGTGCCCACAGGCTTCAACTGCTCTAAAATCATTTCCTGTCGCAATAACAACTCCGTCAATACCATTGAAGATACCTTTGTTATGAGTTGTTGCACGATGCGGATCGATATGAGCGATGCGAACTGCACGTGAAAATTTTTGTACAAAAGTCTTTGCATCCATTCCAAGACTCTTTTCATTTAAGTCTTCAATTGGACACTCTACCCATGCACGGGCCTTACAATTAGGCGTATAATTAGAAAGGATACACATAATAACTTGTACATGCTCTCCTAGCTTTTCTTCTAAATATTTACCAACAGCTTCTAAAACAGAATTAATGAAGTTTGCCCCCATTGCATCACAAGTTTCAAATGCCATTTTGATTTGGTAGTAATTCTCTTCTTTATCAGTTAGATCAACTAATTCAATCGAGCGAATTCCACCACCTCTCTTATCCATATTAATTGTTAATGGAGTCAGAGAGTTTAAAATATCGATTTTTCCGTTTTCAAAGAACTCTTTAAGTTGCGCCTTCTCACCTTCGTAAACAAAGTGCACTTGTCCTATCTTTTCACTTCCAATAATTTCGGCCTTGAAACCACCACGAGAACTCCAAAATTTTGCAGCTTTTGAAAGAGCAGCAACAACAGAGCTTTCCTCAATAACCATTGGAACGTTATAAACTTTTTGATTTAATACAAAATTTGGAACCACACCATATGGTAGGTAGAAATTTGAGATGGTATTCTCAGAGAATTCATCAAAAGTATTTTGTAATTTTTGATCCTGATGCCAGAAAGAGAGAATTTGTTCCTTTGAACCTGTCTCGAGATTTTTGGAGATAAAATCAACTTTCTGCTCTTTTGTTAGTTTTGAAAAACCTTGAATCAATTTCAATTTTCACTCCTTACACTAAGGTATGAATTAGCAAATGCTAGACCTGCTTTAATTTGTGTAACTTGACGACTTACACTTTCATAGTCAACCATGGCCGTCTTTAAAAATTCACTGGCCATACCAAAAATGGCATTTCCTTTTGAGAGTTTACAAAGGTAGAAACCATCAAGATATGACTTAATTCCACCTGAGATAATAAAGTTCTTACACCTTACTTGCTCTCCTAATTGATCGATAATCTGATTGCTCATTTTTACCATTTCTAGGGCAGTATGGCCAACATGACACAGAGGTTCATGAATAGATAAGTCATTGGAATTTCTAATATATTCAAGTTTAGAAAAATTTGTTCCACCAAAGGCAGCAAATTCTATTGCGGCCAGATCCATTTGCATAAGGGCGGCCAAAGATTTTGGTCCCATTCCCTGTCCAACTTCTTTAACAATGATAGGAAAATCAAACTCTTCTAAACATATTTTTATAATTTCTAACGGCGAGCGCTTGATGATATCGCCTTCCGGCTGGAACCATTCTTGTGCAGGATTAACGTGAATAATTAAACCATTTGCACCAAGAGATGAGACCACATCACTTGCTTTATTAAGTGCACCTTCATCAATCAACTCTTCTAGTTGTGCCACACCAAGATTTGCATAGAAAGGAGAATTTCCACAGTGTTTTGCAATATCAAAATCACTGAAGAACTGACTACGACTGTCTTTTGAAAGAAGCTTTCGACAAGAGCCAAGTCCGATACCAATTCCAAACTCTCCACAAGCACGTGCTAAATTTTCATTAATTTTTGCAGCGATGCCCGTTCCTCCAGTCATAGAAGAAACCCAAATAGGTAGATCTAACTTATGACCTGCAAAGTCTAGACTAAGATCGGGCACTTCTCTATTTCCACTAAAAAGAGGTTCATAGTAAAAGCGCTTATCAGCTAAGATGTGAGCTGTCTGTGCAGCATCTGTTAATTTGATATGCTCAAGCTTACGATCGCTTGTTGCCTGAGCGTCTAAATTGTCTTTTTTCATGTACATACCTAATGATTTAGGCAATTTAGCAGATTTTATTCGAAGCAACAACATTCCATTTATGCTTTGGAAAAATCTATCTGATTTGCTTGGCCTCTAAACAATTACTTTATGATAAGAATGAACTCTTTCTTTAAACCAGAAACTTCTTTGAGTAATTTCGACAACTTACCATATTTTAATTCTTCTTCCTCACCATTAAGTTCCATCCCAACAAAGCCAAGACGCTCACCAAATACTTCAACAGACTCTTCAAGAAGTCTTGTTAAGCGATAGGGAGTATCCATTAGTATCTTAGGCATATCGACTTTTGCTAATTTCTTTAGAAATTCTTTGCGCTCCTCTGGTCTTCGAGGAGGGAAACCAGCAAAGGTGAAATTTGCACAATCAATACCAGATAGCGCTACAGCTAGTGAAATAGAATTACTATGAGGCGTACAAGTGACACGAATACCAAGTTCATGACACCTTTTAACTAGTTTTTGACCTGGGTCACAAAAGGCCGGAAGGCCTCCATCGCTCATTAAATAAGCGTCTTTACCGCTTTGGATCTTTGAGATGAGATCGTTTTCTATCTCAACTTGAGTGTGCTCATTGAAGAGAATAAAGTCTTCAATAATCTCTCGCTCAAGTCCAAATCTTATCCAACGTCTACGACAAGGCTTTAAGTCCTCGATTAGAAAAAGACTTTGCTCACGCTTTTCAATAGCAGACTTTAATAAATTTAAAGCTGTAGTCTCTAGCGGGTTTTGCTCATCAATAGGAGTTGCAATTAAATATAGAGTTCCGTATTTACTTTGTTTGGCCATATCATTTATATATGATCAATTGGTTATAAACTCAAGATCGTGTATATAAATAATATGCAAAAAGCTTCAAAAATTTACGAATTATTTCTCTCTGTTACTCCAGGACTAGAAGTCTTTGCCAAAGAAGAGATAAAAGACTTACTAAGTAGCGAATTCTTCAGTGAAGTTGAGCTTGATTTAGAAGATGGATTAACACTCAAATCCAGCGACTTGTTCGTGCTTCTTACCATTATTAAATTTTTAAAAATTCCAACGAGAGCACTTCTTAGAATTGAAGAATTTAAAGCAAGAGATCTTCCTAAACTTTATAAGAAACTTACTAAAATAAATTGGAATGATTATATACCGACAACTGAGATTGACTTTAAAGTTAGCTCTCATAACTCGCGTTTATTTGATGATCGCAAAATCATTAAGGCCACAAAAGATGCAATAAGTGACTATCAAAAGGCCCAGCCTTTTAAAGCGAAGTACTCACAATTAGAATGGAGTCATCCACCGATAATCTTTTTACGCTTTGAAGAAGATATGTGCCAATTATCAATCGATTGTTCAGGTGAAAGATTAGATAAGAGAGGACATAAAATCCTCAGTGCCAAAGCACCGATGAGAGAATCTCTTGGAGCCGCCTTAATCCGTTTTATCAACGAAAATGAAGACAGTGACTATCCCCTGCTTGATCCAATGGCCGGCTCTGGCACAATTGTCAGTGAATACCTCTTACAAGACGAGCTTAATAATAAGAGAGCTTATAATTTTGAGAACTTTCCAATCTTTAGAAAACTTCCAGCAAAGAAGATAGAGATGGCACCTATTGAAATTGCCAGGAAGGCCTTTGCGAATGATATAAACCAAGACAATATCAAGGCGATCAAAAAGAATCTAGAGCAATATAATCTAGAGGTTACTCATGGCGATTTCTTTAAGATGAAAGAACTTAATCATGACAATATCATTATTGCTTGTAATCTTCCGTACGGAAAAAGAATTAAAACACAAAAAAATATCCACGACTTTGTGAATGACTTTTTCTCAAAAGCACAACAAATTGGCGCCAAAAGCGCCTATGCTGTTATCCCAGAGACATTTATCATTGATAAGAAATTTAAGATTCTAAGATCACAAAGGATCAACAATGGCGGAATCTGGATTCAATTTGTAAGAGCTAGCTTTATTTAATTTTTATAGGCCATTGTCTTAACACTTACACCACTAACGTGCGCAACAAGAATTAAGTCTCCAGTCTTAGCAAACTCTGTTTCTGTTCCATTAGTATGTGTAATTTTATGAACTCTAGTTGTTTTAACTTTTCCATCAGGCGTTGTTAAACGAAGCTCATCTCCTACACTTAGGGCGCGATCCTGCCCACGCATTCC
This sequence comes from Halobacteriovorax sp. XZX-3, assembly GCF_043196495.1. Taxonomy (NCBI): domain Bacteria; kingdom Pseudomonadati; phylum Bdellovibrionota; class Bacteriovoracia; order Bacteriovoracales; family Halobacteriovoraceae; genus Halobacteriovorax; species Halobacteriovorax sp. XZX-3. Next base: position 467,192 of record NZ_JBEBMO010000001.1, read on the forward strand.
CTTAATAAGAATGGCCATATGAGACTTTTTCACAACATCAACGACTTCACCTAAAAAGCCTTCGTCTTGACGTTGAGTGCGCTTATTTTTTAGCTTCTTAAAAAGTACATCAGACTTATTTACGTGAAAGAAACCACGAGTAGTAGAGTTGCCAAATTGTTCTTTAATTTCTTTTGCTTTATTCTTATCGAAGTCATTTACTAAAGAGATAACATCAGAAAGAAGATTATTATTTTCAAGATGGCGCGTATCCACTCTTAAATCATTAACTCCACACTCTTTCAGTTCATCAATATATTCTAATAGAAATTGATCCTTCGTATTAAACATAAATGTTCCATGTTGATTTTCAACAATTGGAAAACCTTTATGCGGAGATTCTTCACTAGAGCCACTCACTTCAATATAGTCGTCTTCTAGTTTCTCATCTGAATACAAAGGAGAGACAAGATTACGAGGTGTATAGAAAAGTAAAATGCGACCAAATACAAGAAGCTCAGTTTCTACGCCCCAAGATTTAATTTCTGAGCAAAACTCTTTAACCACACCACTTGATAACTCAATTGATAAAACAATCTTTCTTAAACGCTCACCAATTAGTTTCTTCCAAACCTTGATTGAATGTAGGTTATGATGTCCCCCCGTATCGAGAAGAAGATCAATATCAAGTTCTGGATATTCATTTAGACAAAAATTGATTGCTCCAGGATCTCTTAAGCGAATACTTTTAAATTCAAGATCAGCATATTTTCTAAATTGTTCTTTATACATGCTAAAGCGAGATTCAGTCATTAGAATATCCCACTCAAGACAATAAGAGATTCCTTCAGACTTTAAAGAATCGATGGCCTGGGACATCTCTTCAATTGTTAGTTTCCCAACTTGAGAAAACAGACGAGTCGCTAGAATAACTTCACTAATTGTTGCCTTATTAGCGATAATATTAGGAAGATCATTTAAATTATTTAGGTATGTTGTTGTCTTCATTAGCTAACAACCTTTGCACGTACAAGGTTGTTTACCTCAACACCTGCAACATAAGGGATTTTAAAAAGTGCACCAGGACGTGTACGTTCAAAATTCTCCCCCGCAAGATTTGAAATATGATCAACTCTTACATCAACATGAGCATTAGAAAAAGGCATAATCTCAAGAGACTCTCCTAGTTCAAATGCACTTCTAACATCAACGACGATAAATTCGTTATCGACAACTTGAGCAACTTTACCAATTGCCCTGTATGTTTTGTCCTCGTGTTCACGATCGTTATATATTGATGTTTCATCAGCTTCATCAACTAAAGAAGCTTGCGTATAAGCACGGTGAGTAACTTTCGTAAGTTCCTCTTCCCATTTTAAAAGATCATCACTTAAGAAGTTTCCATGCTCTTTGTAATAAGCAAGGGCCCCTGAATAAACCATAGAAATCGTTCCAGCATACATAGGAGACTTCATACGTCCTTCTACTTTTAGCGAATCGATTCCTGCATCAATAAAGTCTTGTAAAAGTCTAATACCTTCAAGATCTTTAGAACTCATGAAATAACTATTAAGCTCTTTTTTACCGTCTTCGATTTTGTATTCAAAGCGACAACTGTGAGCACAACCACCACGATTAGAGTCACGTCCTTGCGTATAATTTGAAATGACACAATTTCCGGAATAGGCCATACACATTGAACCGTGCACGAACATCTCGATTTCAACACCGGCTTCTTCTTTGATCTTCTTGGCATCCGCAATTGAAACTTCACGGCCAAGAACAATCCTAGTTACGCCAAGTTTTTTCCAAAGCTTTGCACTTTCAACGTTTAAACAGCTTGCTTGTGTTGATAAGTGAACCTCGAGATTAGTATTTTCCGCGATATAATTAATAACGCCAGGATCAGAAACGATTACCGCATCAACGCCAACATCATCGAGCTCTTTGATAAAATCAAGTAGGCCGTCAAAATCCTTATCATGGAAGAATGAGTTTAAGACGACGTAGACAAGAGCGCCACGCTCGTGAGCAAACTCAACCCCTTCACGTATCTCATCAATAGTGAAGTTATCGGCCGCTTGGCGAAGTCCATATTTTTGACCACCAAGATAAACGGCATTTGCACCGTAACTAATGGCCACTTTCAATTTTTCTAGGCTACCTGCTGGAGCTAAAAGCTCGGGTACCCATCTGGTGTTTTTTGCATCTTTCATAAGGTCTTCTATGTACCAGAAATTACGTATATAATAAAGTCATAGGGAAATCTTGATTAGTTTTTATGAAAAAAATATTTAACATCATATTTTATTTGGCCTGTGCGTTCATTATCACAATTTTGGGACTTCTAAGTTACCATTATCACGAAGCACCTCTGCGTGAAACGCCAGCACCTTATGTCATGGCCCCTGGAGTCTTTGGCCCAGATGAAGTTGCATCAAATGCAGATGTACTTATTGTTGGCGATGAGATGGGTGTCTCAATAGGTCCATTTATTAACGATATTACGACTCAGCTTTCAAAGAAGCTTGCTCGTCCGTTATCAATTTATAATATTTCCACTAAAGGTGAATCACTTTATCGCACGATTGAGCGAGTTGCTGCTTTAAAAAAAGTTCCAAAAATTCTCATTCTTGCTTCTGGATATTCTGAATTACAAGAAGATATTTATCCGACTAAAAAAGATGCCATAAAAGTAAATAATCAGAATTTTAAATTATTTAGAAATCTGTACATCCAAAGTTTAATAAAATTACACCCTAATCTTTCAAGATTAATATTTTTAAACGAAAATCTTAAGCAGTTAACCTCAGAGATTGAACAAATTGATTTCGAGAACCTTTCACCTGAGAGATTTAGAAGTATTCTAGAAAAAGAGCTACTACTCTATGATATTCGCCTGGAAAAATTCTTCAGAAACTTAAAATCACAGGGAATCAACATCCTGACAATAATCCCTCCAATTAATATGGAAGTTAACGATTTAAAAATTTGTCAGGATACAACAAGTGTTCTATTTGAAGATGCCCTAAGTAAGCTTGAGACATTACTGTCAGAGTCAAAAACAAAAGAGGCCCATGTCCTTGTACAATCACTTGATAAGAATATTTTGGCCAACACAAAGTTTCATCAACTGAAACAAGAATTTTTTGAGAAGCAAGGTGAAATTACAAAGGCATATGATCAGGCATTACAAAAGGTTGCCTTTGCATGTGAAGTAAAGTCATCACATCCTCTTTTTATAAAACAGTTAGAAAAGATAGCGGCCCATCAAAATGTCGACATCGTAGATTTTAACGAAGTTCTTAAGCAAAATTATACAAGAAACCCTTTATTTATTTCTAATAAAGCCCCACAATCTATCTATTACCCTAAGCTTGTAAGTGAATTAGTCATTAAGCTCAAGCAAATTACTCAATTAAAATAAGAGGCCATATGAGAATTGTTCATAATGAAAATACTATCATCATTAAACAAGGAGACTCTTCGGACACAATCTATCTAGTGGAGGAAGGAGAATTACTTGTCTTTGTTGTTGATGGCAATAAGGTAAGTCCAGTTGCAATAGTTGGCCCAGGGGAGATGATTGGAGAGATGGCCTTTTTTGCAGGCACTCACCGCGCAGCTTATGTCATGGCAAAGTCAAAGGTAACCCTTATGGAAATCGATAGTGAAACGATCAAAGAACAACTACCTGATTGGCTATTTAAGATGACAAAGAATGTGGTTGATCGTATTCATCATCTCGATAAAGTTATTGCTAAAAGTGGAATCAAAAGAAAAAAAGCTGACACGATTAAACCACTTAGTATTGAAGAACAAAGAGAGATTCTAACTCTCATAAAATAAATTCAAGAAGGGCGAGTATATGAAAAAATACAATAGCCTATTCTATTCTAAATGCAGTGACATCGATGTTTCAACTTTACTTGAAACTGATATTGAAAAAGGTCTCACACATCAAGAGGCCCAAAAGAGACTACGTCTCTATGGACCAAATGAACTCTCTGTAAAAGTAAGTACATCCAAAATTACAATACTCATTCGCCAATTAAAAAGTATCATCGTTTTATTACTACTAATTGCGGCCCTAATATCTTTCTTTATTGGTCATATTGTAGAAGGCTTCACTGTCGTTGCAGTCTTAATTATCAATACAGCTTTGGGATTCTTCACAGAACTTAAGGCCATACGCTCAATGGAGGCCTTAAAGAAGATTGGTGTAACGAGATGTGGAGTAATACGAGAAGCACAATCGTTACATCTTAATACGAAAGAGTTGGTACCAGGTGATATTGTCTTGTTTGAAGCAGGAGATATTCTGGGAGCAGACCTTAGAATAGTTCAAGCAAATAACTTAAATGTAAATGAGTCTCTTTTAACGGGTGAGTCCGTACCAGTAGATAAAATAAGCGAAGCTCTCCAAGACGACATGATTATTGCCGAGAGAAAAAATATTCTCTTTAAAGGAACCTCCATAACAAGAGGATCAGGTCGCGGTATTGTTATAGCTACGGCAATGGATACTGAAGTTGGTATAATTGCAAAAGAAGTAGAAAAAGATAGAAAAGATAATGATGAGACCACCCCACTTGAGAAACGACTAAATAAACTAGCAGGTCAAATTGTTTGGTTCTCATTAGTCATTGCCGCCGTCATTGCAATTAGTGGTATTACAGCAGGAAAGCCGCCTATTCTGATGCTTGAGACGGCCATAGCACTTGCCATCGCAACAATACCTGAAGGACTTCCTATTGTTGCAACTCTTGCCCTGGCAAAAGGTATGTGGAGAATGGCAAATAACAATGCTCTTATTAACAAGCTTGCTGCTGTTGAAACACTAGGTGCTACCTCAATTATCTTCACCGATAAAACCGGAACTCTAACTGAAAATAAAATGACTGTGCAGCTCTATAAGTCTCAAAACAAGAGCTATGATATGAACGAAGTGGAAAATCAATTCATTGATGATGAATTAAAACGACTTCTCCAAATTGGAGTTCTTTGTAACAACTCAGAAATTAATCGCAAGCAGAAGGGCCATAATATTGGAGACCCAATGGAGATCGCTCTACTTGAAGTAGCGGCCAAGTTTAAAATTAAAAGAGCTGAAATGATCCAGCAGATGCCTGAACTAAAAGAGGTCCCCTTTGATAGCTCAACTCTTATGATGGCCACATATCATCAAGTGGCCAATTCAATACTCGTGGCAGTTAAGGGTGCCCCTGAAGCAGTTTTAAAGGCGTGTACGTCTATTCGAAATATTGATGGAGTAATTGAGTTTAATGAAGAATTAAAAAAAGAATGGAATCAAGAAAATCATAAGCTTGCCAGTGAAGGTCTTCGAATCTTAGCACTTGCGACAAAGGATGTTGAGAATATAGATAACTTTCCCTACGATCAACTCACCTTCTTAGGACTTGTTGCTTTACTTGACCCAGCACGCTCGGATGTTAAAGATGCTATCGAAAAATCGAAACAGGCCGGAATTAGAACAATTATGGTTACTGGAGATCAAGAAGGTACGGCCCTAAAAATTGCAAAGGATATTGGCCTAATTGAAAGTGATAATTTCTTTTCAATTAATGGAAAAATTTTGGGGCAAAGAAAAGATTGGAACAAAGAAATCGAAGAGAAGATAAATCGTGGACAGGTTTTTAGTCGAGTTGGGCCATTACAAAAACTTGATCTCATTAAACACTTTCAAGAAAAGAATGCTGTTGTTGCTATGACGGGTGATGGTGTTAATGATGCCGCGGCCTTAAATCATGCTGATATTGGAATTGCAATGGGAAAAAGAGGAACTCAAATTGCAAAAGAGGCTTCAGATATGATCCTACAAGACGATCAGTTTAATACAATTATCTTGGCCATCAAGCAAGGACGTATCATCTATAGTAATATTCAGCGTTTTGTTGTGTATCTACTCTCATGTAATATAAGTGAAATTCTTATTGTATCAATTGCATCACTTATGAATATGCCATTACCTCTACTACCACTACAGATTCTCTTTTTAAATCTAGTAACAGATGTTTTCCCGGCCCTTGCCTTGGGAATGGGAGAAGGAGATCAAAATTATCTAAAAGCAGCTCCAAGGCCAAGAGACGAACAAATTATAACAAAGAGAAAATGGGCCCTAATATCACTATACGGATTCATTTTAACAACGAGTGTCCTTACAGGATTCTTCTATACCCTATCAACAACTCAAGATAGTCAAAGCGCCTTATCAGTCTCCTTTCTAAGCCTAGGTCTTGGTCAAGTCTTTCATGTATTCAACATGAGACTTGAGAGTTCAAATATATTAATTAATGAAATAACGAAGAATATTCACGTATGGGGAGCTGTACTTCTTTGTATCATACTATTGTTAGCTACAATTTATATTCCAGGATTAAGAAGTATCTTGAACTTAAAAGTGATTGGTTCAAAAGAATGGACTATTGTCGCTTACTCTTCTTTAGCGCCACTTATAATTATTCAATTATTAGCGAAATTAAAATTGGGGATAAGGATTTAGGATATAAGGTGCCCGCAAGATCTCAAGCAGGCACCTTAATATAATTAAACTAGACCTAGTTCTTTTACAGTATTTCTTTCAGCGCGAAGCTCTTCAAGAGTTGCATTAAACTTTTCTTGTCCAAATGCATTGTGCTCTTGTCCTTCAACAACTTTAAGCTCACCGTTTTCAACACGACATGGGAATGAGAAGATTAGCCCTTCATCAACACCGTATTGTCCCTTAGATGCAAGACACATAGAGAATGTCTCACCTGCAGGAGTATCGTGAGTTAAAGCGTAAACACCGTTTACACAAGCATTTGCAGCAGAAGCAGCAGAAGATGCTCCACGTGCTTTAATGATAGCTGCACCTCTTTTTTGTACAGTTTCAATAAACTCACCTTTTAGGTAATCTTCATCAGTGATAACTTCAGCCGCTGACTTTCCACCAATTTTAGCATTGTAGAAATCTGGATATTGAGTTGCTGAGTGGTTACCCCAAATTGTCATATTTGTAACTTCTGTTACATCAACACCTGCTTTTTGAGCCAGTTGAGTCTTAGCTCTCTTCTCATCAAGAGTCGTCATTGCAAAGAAACGAGACTTATCAAGTCCTGAAGCTTCCATTGCGATGTAACAATTTGTGTTACATGGGTTACCAACTACGAATAATTTTGAATCTGGCGCAGAGTGAGCGGCCATGGCCTTACCAAGTGGACCAAAAATTCCACCGTTCACCTTTAGAAGGTCAGCTCTTTCCATTCCGTCTTTTCTTGGAACGGCACCGATAGCAAGAATCCAGTTTGCATCTTTAAATGCAACTTCCATTTTATCTGTGCAAACAATATTTTTTAATAATGGAAATGCACAGTCATCAAGTTCCATTTTTACACCTTCAAGTGCACCTAGAGCTTGTGGAAGTTCAAGAAGTTGTAATTCTACTTCTGTTTCTGGACCAAACATTTGACCAGAAGCAATTCTAAAAAGAATCGCGTAACCAATTTGTCCCGCTGCACCTGTAACTGCAACTTTAACTCTTTTAGTCATATAATTTCCCCTTTTTAAAAAATTAGAGAGTTGTTCAATTGAAATTGGCCAATTTTATCATAGGTGTTAGACAAGTTGTAGCTTTACTTAGCAATATTAGGGGCTATAATTAAAATTAAATCTAAAAGTTAATAATCTAAGGAATCATAATGGAGCAAGGCAACAAGAACGCCTCAAATTCATCATCAGCATCTTCAGACAAGCCGCAAAATCGTGGGAACAGAAGTCGCTCGAATAATCGCAGACGTCGTAAGCGTCCAGCAAATGCAAGTGCAGCGAATCCTAATAAAGCTCAACAGCCTCAACAAGGGGCAAACAAGAGTGCTCAATCGGGACAAGCAACAAATAAAAAGCCGTCTAATAAATCTTCTAACCGAAATCGTAGACGTCGTGGACCAAGCAAGAATCGTCGACCGAATCCACAACATTTAAGTGGCGAAGACTTTGTCATTGTAAAATACTTCAATTTACTTGAGCAGCACATTATGGCCAGACGCAAGTACTTTGATAACTTTGAGCGCGTTGGTGAGAAGCAAAGAGAAAAGCTTGAGCGCAATTTTATTGAAACACAAAAGACTTTCTTGGCCTTTAAAGAAAGACTTAAAGAAGAAGATCTAAAAGTATTTGAAGAAAAATTTGAATCGTTAAAAATGGATCTAACTTACTCTTCAAATCACGAACTTCCAGTTGGTGAAGTTGAGCCAGAGGTTACAGAAGAAGAAATTGAAGATCCACACTATCTTCAAACTCAAGTTGAAGCAAATTATGCAGATGATACTGAAGAGTCTGTTGGTTCACTTGAAGATTACAAGGCATATAAAGGTTTATAATTAAATTTACTACCATTTGAGGAAGGACTCTGTCGGCTTCGGCTCCTGCCTCTCGCCGACATACTGTTCATCCTGAACATAAAAAAAGGGAGCTTTCGCTCCCTCTTTTTTTATCAATATTTTCTAACTAACAACCTTCGAAAAGGTAATCAGATTAGTAAACGAAGTTTGAAGTCGTCGTTGCTTCAGCACCAGTTGTTGCACCAACAACACCTGATCCATCCTTTAGATAATTATCTAAAGTTTCTTCGTGATCTTTAATGATAGCGTCTTTTAATTCAGCTTCATTAATGTCTAAGATTTCACAAACTCTACGTAACATCTTTAGTGGGATGTTGCAAAGAGCACGTTCAACGTTAGAAATGAATTGACCATTCTTGTAACCAAGAAGGTGTGATAATTCTGATTGAGAATATCCTTTTGGATGTGCTGTTCTCTTTTCTTTAATTAGTTTCGCGATGTGACTAAAACTTCTCATGTATTTCTCCTAAGTATTATATTCAAGCACTTACGATTCGTATCTTAATATATTCTAAAGCAATAAAATATTTTTGTAAACATATTAACAGATTTGTAAGAAAACTTTTTACAATTTTCTCGTAATTTTATTGTCGATAGCCGATATTGTTCAACATCATCGATTTAGCCAGCTTAACTGTCTGAAATCACATTGCCGTTATAATACGTCGCTTCAATCAAATCCACGTATAAGGCCCTATCTTTGTTAGGCCTCTTAATCAATTTCTTAAGTTTTTCCTCAGTCGTTAAGCTCGCGCTCATTTTTTTGTCACCAAGGCTCACAAAATGTAGCTTTTTCCCAACTTCGAAATTCCCACTTTCTTGTTCTAATTTAAGGGAATTTGCTCCAGCAAGCGTCGCGCGGTAGAGACCTTGAGTGTAGGAAGTATCGCGGTGGCCTCTTTTATGGTTTTGCATAACAAATGAATTGATTACATCAAGCATCGAAAGGAAAGGTCCACCACCAATATCACTGGCAAGCGCCCAGTGAACGTTGTAACGATTTGCTCTCTTATAATCAAAAAGTCCCGAACCTAGCCCTAGCTCCTTTATTGGAGCATTGCTTGTTGGGCAATGTGCAATCATCGTTTTCTTTTCACCTAAAAGTTTTAACTCTTTTGGAGAAAGATAAATACCATGCCCCATGATTGTCTTAGGAGTTAGAAGTCCAACTTTGTCGTAGATTTCAGTATAAGTTTTTACTTTTTCAAATCCCTTAATGTCCTTATAGATACTAAGTACAAAGTCGATTTCATTTTGTGTTTCACTTAAGTGAGTTTGAATAAAAGAGCGATGTTTCTTAGCAGTTTTACCACCTGCGGCCATTGTTACAGGATCTGTTGTAATGGCAAATCGAGGTGTCACTGCATATTTATCTTTGTATTCTTTTGCAAGAGCTTCAGTTTGTGCAATTGTCTCCTCTACGCCCATTGTTAGGTACTCTGGCGAGTTCATCGTCATTTGAACATTACCTAGAATATAATCACCCTTAAAATTTTTAAGTGCTTCTGAGACAGAGTGTGAATGAATTGAGCCATAACATGCTCCACCAATCGTTCCGTTATTAGCAATCTTTGAAGTAAATTCTTTTGCTTTTTTACGTGCAAAAGCTAGCTTCTTAAAATTTGCTTCATAAGGCCAAGTGTAATTTTCAAGCCAGTTAAGAAGATTGGCCTTTGGCATTTCACAAACGGCATCTTGTACCCAGTGAAAGTGCGTATCATAAAGACCAGGGATAATATATTGGCCACTCTTGTCGATCACTTCAACATTCTTCTTACGCGCTAAATAGTCCGTAAGCTCTTTCTTAGGCATACGATCGATGATTTTGTAATCACCTTTTGTCGTGCGCTTTGCAACAATTGCATAATCTTCTAAAAATTCACATTTTTTATCATTTATAGGATTAAAAAAATGAGCGATAATTACTTTATAAGTAATATTATTTGATGACATGAAATCTCCTTTAATAAGCAGGTCAACATATATGAAGAAGCATATCATTACAAGTTTTGTAGTACTCTTTACTCTATTTTTAACGTCATTCGGCGCAGTTGCAGCGGATAGCTTTAACCAAGCCAAAGAAGTTAATATCAATAAAATCGTTGCGGTTAATATTGAAGAGGCCATCACTCCGGCCACTTTAAATTACCTTCAAAAAGCCTTTCAAAGTATTGAAGGCGAAAGAGAAAGCGCGATCTTAATTAAGATAAACACTCCCGGCGGATTAGTTAGTGTTACTAAAGAGATCATGCACCTAATTGCAAATAGCGAAAACCTAGTGATTGGATGGGTGGGGCCTAGTTCAGCATCAGCAACAAGTGCTGGAGCAATTATTGCAAGTAGCATCCCAGTACTCTACATGGCCGATGGAACGCGAATTGGTGCAGCAACTCCAATTTCAGGGACATCAGATATTAAAGAAGGCGATATGAAAAATAAAATCGTCAATGATCTAGTAGCTCTCGTAAAGTCTCAGGCTTCCGCAACTGGAAAAAATGAAGAAGTATTCACAAAGATGATTACTGAGGCCAAGAGCTATACTGAAACAGAAGCACTAAAAGAAAATGTCCACAACGGTATTGTTGATACAATTCAAGGTGTAGGCGGTCTTATCAGCACAATTAACAACAAAACTTTTCTTTCACATCATAAACCTTTTAAGGTTGTGATTGCTGATAACTATGTTCTTACGACAATGGAGAAAACACTTGGGCAAAAACTTTTAAGCTTCTTCGCTTCGCCAGATATGGCCTATATTCTTTTTCTCATTGGAGCGGCACTCATCTACGTAGAGTTCCAAGCTCCAGGTGGATTTATTGCAGGAAGTGTAGGGGCCGTGGCCATACTGATAGCAGGAATATCATTTAATATTCTTTCATTAAATACTGGCGCGTTTCTACTTATTATTGCGGCCTTTGTTCTCTTTATCTTAGAAATATATATTACAAGCTTTGGCCTTCTGACCTTGGCCGGGATAGCCAGTTTGATCTTTGGCTCCATGTTCTTATTTCAAACAGAGGAATCATATCTACAAATTTCATCAACTGTACTCTTCTCAAGTATTGGTGCGATTCTTGCCTTCATTGGTGTTATTGCCTATGTCTTTTATAAGTCCAGAAAAAGAATTTTCTCTGAACCAGAAGATCCGTACACAGGAGTTGAGATTACAGTAACAGATATTGATGGTGATAAATTCTTTTCACGCTACAATGGAGAATTGTGGCAACTTACGGCCACTGGCGATATGTCAAAGCTAAAAGTTGGTGATAAGGTAGAGGTCATAAAAAAAGACAACCTAAAGTTACAAGTAAAAATATAGAGGTATAAAATGAGTCAAAGAAAATCTTTTCGCCAATTAATGAGTTTAATCTTTTCAATGTGTCAGAATGAGCTACCAACTAAGAGCGATATTGACTGGGTAAGAAGAGAGATTAAAAAATTCTTGTGGCTTAAATAATTGAAATAAAAGAAGAAAAAACTAAGGGGACGTTGAGGGACGATTGATTTTTGACAAGGAAGAGAGAGAGTTTATTAAAAATCTCCCCTTAGTTTTCTTAATATAATATTAAACTCTCAGTTTTTTTTAGAGTCAGTTAAATGTAAAGTTTTTGTCAATTCAACGGAGGATATATGATTAATTTTGCGCCTTACTTACCATTTATAATTCTACTATTAATTTTATTGTTCAACACTGTTAAGGTTCTAAAAGAATACGAACGTGGTGTCATCTTCTTTCTAGGACGCTTCACAGCTGTTAGAGGGCCAGGTTTAATACTGCTAATTCCAGGTCTTGAGAAAATGCATAAAGTAGACTTAAGAACTGTCACAATGGATATTCCATCACAAGACATTATCTCAAAAGATAACGTTACACTTAAAGTTAATGGTGTTGTTTACTTTAGAGTTGAAGATCCAGAAAAGTCAGTTGTTGCAGTTGAGAACTATCTACTTGCAACAGGACAAATTGCTCAAACAACTCTACGTTCTGTTATTGGTCAATTTGAGCTAGATGAAATTCTATCTATGCGTGAGCAAATCAATGCACGTCTACAGTCTATTTTAGATGAGCATACAGAGCCATGGGGAATTAAAGTATCAACAGTTGAAGTCAAAGCAATTGACCTTCCAATTGAGATGCAAAGAGCGATGGCAAAGCAAGCAGAAGCGGAAAGAGATAAGAGAGCAAAAGTTATTTCAGCTCAAGGTGAATTTGATGCAGCATTAAAACTAGCAGAAGCTGCAAAGGTACTTAATGAATCACCAAATGCGATTACTCTTCGTTATCTAGATACAATGAAAGAAATTTCAAGCGGAGATGGTAAGTCGACAACTTTCTTCCCGCTACCTGTGGATTTTTTAACAAATATAATGGGTAAAGGTAACTAACAAATTAAGAACAAAGTCATTTATGATTTCAAAATATTTTAATTTAATTCCATTTGCTGAAAATGATCTTGATCTCGAAGCTTCTGCTGAGATCAAGGTCATTGACGGCCATGTTAACTTTCACTTCACACTAAAGGGAGACCTCTCTCCTATTTACATTCACCGTGACAATGGAAAGATGAACCGAGTTATCGGCCTTTGGACACAGACTTGTTTTGAATTCTTTATTCTCAATAAGACAGATGGTGAATATTTTGAATTTAACTTTGGGAGTGATTCAAGTTGGAATTGCTTTATCTTCAATTCATATCGCTCAGAACTTACCGAGTATAATGACATTGAACTTGATAATATTGTCATCAAATCAGAGGATGAACTCTTTACACTAAATTGTCGCTTTGAACTTAAGAAGCTTGGTCACAACTTTGAAGATCTTTCTAATCTAAGAGTATCTCCCACATGTGTATTGACGGCCGAAGGTGACAACACTTATTACTACTCAAATAAGCACCCAGATACTTCACCAAACTTTCACCACCCTGATAGTTTTGAGGATTTGATCTCTTAGTACTCGCTTAAATCGTCTTTTTCTTCTTTAACTTCGATATTCTTTAGAATGTAATCGAGCTTAGCATCGTCATCTTTGAAGTCGACTTCGCCAGATATTTGATAATCAGCAAGATCCCTCTCTTGCTTCTTTCTCTCTTTCTTCGTCTCTATTTCAATTTTTGCCTTGAGATCATCTTTTAAAACTTCATCACGATTTGAAAATGTTTTTCCAAACTTCTTCTTAGCAAAATCATAAAGACTAAATAGTTGAGCTGTTTTGTAATTACCTTTTTCAAGATAATAGATCATTTCACGATAGAAAGCTTCATTTTCAAGCTCATGTGACCAGGCACTATAAAGTAGTGCCATCCCCTTGTATTCAAACCTCTTCTCATACTTAAGCTTTCTAAACTCATTATACATCGCTAGAGAACTCTCCTCATCACGAGAAAGACTAAGCTTTAAATTCTTAACAAGTTTATCAAGGACAACATTATGATCTGGATGATTCTTATTATAGCGAATTGTTTGATGGTACAGACGTCCCTTTTCATAGAAGTAGTTTTTTAGAATACCAGAATTCTTTGGGCCATCGAAAAATTGCATTATATGGAAAGGACCATTTTGCACAATCTTCTTTGCATCTTTTGAAAAAATTTGATTACGAATCTTATAGATATAAAGAAAATAACCAAGCTTTGGAAGTGAGTAATTCGAAAGAAGATACTTAATATTTTTATAACTATATAGATTTAATTTTTTTATTTTAATATTAAGGTTTAAAACATCTAGCCAAACAGCTTGATTTGAAGAAGATTTGATAAATTGAGTAACTACCGGAAGATTAAAAATTGGGTCCATCGGTATAGCGGCCTTAAATTTTTCAATTTCAAAATCATAAACACTCAACACACGTCTATTCTTGTGATCAACAATATCAAAATACGGTAAAGCACTTAACTTATCGACATTTGGACGTGGAAATAGCTTAAAGCTTACATCATCAAAAGGAATATCAAATTGAAAGTTTTGAAAGTGTATCGGTTTCCAAAATAAAGTCGCACCTCGAGATTTTTCATAGGGAGATAGTCCACGATAGAGCCACTCATATCGATTAGTGGCAATAAAGTAGTCCGATTGAATCCCTTCATCTTGGAAGGTATAATAAAATCGGTACGGCATCGTAATGACAAGATAAACACTTGATAATACGAGTACTAGAATGGTCATTAGGAAGATAAGCTTCTTCATTATGAGATTTATCGGTTAATTGACCATTAAACTACATGAAAAAATTAATATTTTTTCAAAATTACCGATAAGTTAGGTGATTAATTCGGAGAATTGAATGAAAAAACTAATTTTTATCACAGCAATCATGGCCCTTACTTCTTGTGTAGCACCAAGAGAGACACGCTCAATCTATGATACGAATAGCTCTGGTTCAGGCTCTAGTGTTGGATCAGGAGGAGGCTCTTCAGTCATTGATATTGATGATTCAGGAAGTTCAACTTCAAATGGTTCAAATGCAAATATTCCAAGTGCAATTGCTCACTGTAGCTGGTCTCTTGATGGTCAGACAGGATTTGCAAATACTTCAAATAGTCACCTTGGACCAAATACAATTTGTCAGTCTCGCACTAACGAAACTCAAATCTATGTCCAACTAAAAAACCCTGATACAAATTCTAGAGTTTGTGTCATACCAACTTCAGAGGCCTCAGGAAATTCAATTTATCTTGGTTCTGCCCAATGTAAGTACATTAATAGCTCTGGGACAATTTCATTATTTAACTTAACTAAGAATCGTGATTACGGACGCTATCAACAATTTAGAATCAACGGTGTAATGGTCATGAAGGAGAAAAGCTATGAATTCCCTTCTCCATTTAATCGTGAGCTAATCTCTTACGATGCCTACTTCATGTGTTCAATCAATGTTGATCTATACAACGATAGAACATATTGTGACGCCTTTAAATCTAAGGGCGAATATTTCTACAAATCATTCTAAAAAAAATAATTTAATTAATGGGCAAGCTTATTTCCATCAACGAGCTTGCCTGTTTTATATGAATTCGACAAATCCCCATCAATCGTTGGAAATGAAATAATTGGAACAATCAAGCTTTGCTCTTCTTTTTCTATTTTTGTACAAAGTGCAATATAGAAGAAGCTAACACCACTTTTTTCGAAGGCCTTAAAGTATGCAAAGGCCTCTTCATCATCTTCGTCTTTGAAAACGTAAAGCTCATCGTAAGACTCAATTGTAGGCTTTAAATAGTCCATATAAAGAGTGAAATCTTCAAATGGTATATCGAACTCTTTTCGATGAATCATCATCTCAGCGAGTAATTTAGACTTTTTAAGTTCAATATGCTCAAAATCTTCTGAGTCTAAAATTGAATTACTCTCTATTTCACGGTGGTAATCTTCAAGTGATTCAACCTCTTCTCCAACTTGAAAGTCTTGCACAAAATAATCATTGGCAGTTGCCGTTAATGCCAACACGAATGAAGGCGTATGATCAAAAACAAAGCAAATGGCCATTAAATGGATATCTTCACCTTTATGATTAACTTTAGAAATAAAAGTAAAAATTTCTTCTTTAAGATCATTTTCTAAGCGCCATATCTCATCAGGTTTATGTAGCACACGATCAACAAAAGCAGGATTTTCAAGGGCCTCTAAAGCAGGCTCATCAACGATATTAAGATCTTTTCTCTTCTTTTCAATCTTACCTGTGAAGTAGTCAATTAGCGGTGAATAAAATTTTTCTATACATGCTTCACTACAAAAACTTAGATTAGAACCATCTTCAACAAAGAGTAAATCTTCGATAGATGGAACAACTTTTTTACAATTCTTGCAGTAGTAAATATTATCTGAAATTAACAATGAAGTATCCTATTTTTAAATTGATAAATTAAGCCCAGCAAATAGCGTATTCCCGTACAATACAGGAAGATCCCAAAGTTTAGTCGTTTCATTTAAAACAGAAGTATCTGGACGACTCACCTGAAAACCTGCTCCCATATTTAAACGAACAGAACGTGACATACGAAGAAACATTTGAGGCATTAAGTATGAATATTTTAAGTCAGAATTTAGAGAATTAGCAGTAAAGAAATCACTTGAAGAGACCTTTACTTCCCCATAAGTCAAAAGGAATTGAATTTCATGTGAAACCATAATTCCAAGGTTGGCCTTAATATGTGAGATGTCACCAACGGCCATTTCTTCGTCATTATCAAGAGTGTCTGCAAAAACTCTTTCATAATCAACACCAAGCGCAACGGCACCAAAGCGTTTTTCTGTAGAAACTCCTAAAAGACGATCATTTCTTTGTGTTGAAAATTCACTATCACCTTTAAATCTCATCCCTAGGTATGTATCGATAATGAGCTTATTATAATCATTACCAATTTCAAGCCAATTGAAGCCAAGCTTAACACCTGAATTGGCCTGTTCAAATTCAGAAGTTTCTAAAGACTGAGCTCCCCTAGCAGATAAGTCGATAAAGATGCCGTGAGCAAATCCCATCTTTAAATTAAAATTTACAAAATTTATATTTTCATCAGTAATGAATGATTTATTTGCAACATAGCCTAGTGAGAAATCATAATACTCTGGTAAAAAGGCCCAAAAATCAGAGCTAGAGCTAGATGTTTGTGCACGAGAAACACTTCTTTCACTTCTAGCAGGAGCACTAGGTCTTGTTGTCACAGGATTATAAGAGCCACCATTACTAGATGATGACTTTGGTGAATAGTCCACCAATGCGAGAGCAGAAAAGTTGAATAAAATTGCCAGGGTTGCAGCTGTTAAGATATTCATCAAAAACATTCCTTGTTCATTGAAAATTTAACGCCTTCTTAGCGTCTACTTAATTGTATCTTTATATTTTCTTAATTTCAATGCGTGCATAACCTACCGCAAGCATCAAGTACTTTAAAAATAACAGTAACTTGCCCGAGCGCGTTCATAAATTAACCTGAAAATACGTATAGCATCAAAGGAAATGTATGCCGTCTGCCAAATAGTCCCTAAAATTTATAAAATAACTCTAGAGATTTTCACGAAAAATTTCAAAGCGAAATTCAGGAGGAATGAGTTGATCGAGTTAGGATTTTTAAAACGCTATGATTCAATTAAGAGATTAATCGACTTTGGTGCAAATGGATATTTCCCATTATTTGAAGATATTGCAATGGGAAGTGATTTCGAAGAGATTCGAATGACAAAAGCTCAACGCCTTAAAGCAAAGTCCCTGCTTAAGAAAATTTCATCACACAATAACCTAGAAAAACAACGCGTTCTCTTTTCAACATTTGATGAGATTGACCAATACATCGTCGCTCGTGCATTAGTTGAAATGGTAGAAGGAAAGATCTTAGATGCTAACCCACAGCTTCAATAAGCTATTAATCATTGCAACAATCGCTCTAAGCGCTAATGCTGAATACCGAGTCTATCAGTACATGGTCTCTTCACGTCTAAATCCGAGAGGGCCAGCGAGTGTGATCATTACTTCAACACTTGATCCAAATTCATATGTAAAGTACCACGGAGGCAATCGCTCTATTCGCGTCAACCTCCTTAACACTTGGATGTGTAAAGGTCATACTGGTGGCGATCCAGTTTGTGCAGCACCGCTTGCCAAGCTAATGGATGTAACAAATCCAGAAGAAGCACAAGAGCAAGGAAATAACGGCGCACTATGAGAATTGAAGATAGCAACCAATTTAGTAAGCAGAACTTAAAGCTTAAAAATGAGCGCGAACGCCTTATTAAAGATAAAAAACAAGAAATTGAATCAATCCGTAAAAACTATAATCAGATGGCAAGTGATCAAAGAATTATCGGAGAAGAAAAACTAGATTCAGTACGTGATCAAAACCAAGTAGCTATCATCGAATCACTCAATCATAAAGAGGCCAGGCTTAATGAAATAAAAAATAGTCTTGAAAAAACTGGTCAACAATTTGCAAAGCAAGAAAAACATACAAAACTTCAAACAGATGCCAATATTGCTGCCATTAGAGACAACTATCAGCAACAATTAGAATATGTCCATCAAAGAGGTCGTGACGATCTTGAGGATACATCAAATACTGTCAACGAATTGGCCCAAAAGGTTAAGTACGACAATGAAGAGTTCATTATTGACGAGACAGCAAAGGCCAAGAATCTCGCCAATGAAATTTCCGTTAGAAATGATGGCTTTATTCAACGAATTAATAAACAATTCGATCAACGTGTTGATAAATTATCAAAAGAAAATTCGACAACCGTTAAAGACCTTGAAAGAGAGCAACGCAAAGAGATGTCTAAGCTAAAAAGCGATCACCATTTCAAGCTAACTCAAACAGATGTTTTTCAACAAAATGAGCTAAAAAGCCAAAAAGCATTCCACGAGGATACTGTAAAAAGCAGAAAAGATGCCTTCGAAAAAAAGTATGCGGATCTTCAAAAGGAACACCAAGGCAGAATGGGGCGCCTTAAAACAAAAATAGATGAAGAGTTAAATGCTCTTAAGAGTTATTATACAAAGGCCAAGGAAACGATCCAAGAAAAAGGCCAAGATAGCTTTTACAATATTACAAAGCTAGAGCCTAACATTAAAAGTGATCAGAACTTTTACTACTTCTCTATTGAAGTGCCTAAGCACGAAGAAGAAACTATTCATATCAATGCTCAAGAGCGTGGCATTACAGTTACACAGAATAGAAAATTCGATCAGCGTGTTGAAGAAAATGGAAACACTTTCAAGTCAAAACGTTCAGAGAGTTTAGTTAGACAATTTGATGTACCAGAAATTCTCGATGGAACTAAGGTAAGTCGAAATTACGATCTTGAAACTTCGACTCTTACCTATCGTATTGCAAAAAGATAATTCTTATAAAATATCACGATCTCTTTGGTGAAACTCAACCTTATTCACACGAATGAGCGTTTTAATTTCACGCTTAATCGGAGCAACCCAACGAGGGTGAAGCTGAACATTTAAAGTTAGAAGTCTTTCGTCTGATACAGCATCAAGAACTTCTTCACTTACAATTTCAATATCCTCAACTCTTGAGTATAGAATCTCCTTAACATGTCCACGAATTCGACCATTTGAAAGCACTTCAATATAGAAGTTTTGCTTGGCCTTCTCAGACTCAAGCATACGATAAACTGGGTTAATAAGACGCAGAACTGCAAAAAGTGAAATTGTAATCAAACTAGCAATCACAGGATAACCAAATCCAACAGTCATCCCAATAGCAGCAACAACCCATACAGTAGCTGCAGTCGTCATCCCTACAACATTACCACGGCCTTGTATAATGGCCCCTGCACCCAAGAAACCGATACCACTTACAATTTGCGCGGCCATCCGATTGGGATCGGCCACCGTGCCCATATGCTCACTCATGGTCAGAACACTAAGAGATGTATATGTTGCTGCCCCTAGACAGATCAACATATTCGTCTTTATCCCAGCAGATTTCATCTTCTGTTCACGGTCATATCCGATAAAGCCACCTAGAAAGATTGAGCAAACAACTTTGATGCCCATCGAAATATAAACTGGTTGCTCTCCAATGAATTCAATATACATATAACCTCTTGTGGAATAAAATAAACTAAAGTCTATTTTAACAAGGATTTATCAGTTGAAAAGGGCCAAGGCCGTAAATTTTTTAGCTATTCAGACGAATAACTACCTTAATCTCAAGGCAGACTTCACAATGAGTGAAAATTTGTATTCGAAGAATAAGGACTTTGAAAAATTTGAAGCGCGTTTTCCTATTCAAGCTTATAAATTACTTAGGGCATATGAGTTCGAAATTAAGGTTGTGGCCTTAGATCAAAATAACAAAGAACTCTTCACAAAGAACTTAGAAACAGATTCATATGGAGGCCTGCTTGCCAAGATACCTCTTCCTAGAGATTGCAAGGATTGCTTGGCAAAGATTGAAGCCTACGAAATTTCTAAATACCCAGGGCTTGAGTTACATCTTGGGACCTTCATCCCATTAAAGATTACAGATAATCGAAAAATTATTATCTGTGACTTTGATAAGACGCTTGTTGAAACAAAATACTCGAAGCCAAGTGAAATCTATGACTCGTTAACAAGTCCTTTAAAGAATTATCCAACATTAGATAATTCAGTGAAACTTCTTAAGTCATATATTGAAATGGGATATCACCCATTTATTCTTTCAGCATCTCCACACTTTTATGAAGATGCAATTCGTGACTGGCTATACGCTAATGAAATTTTCACGGCCGGTATCTTTCTAAAAGATTATCGCCGCATTCTTTCTATATTAGAAAATGACCTAACTCCAAAAGATATCAAGACTCAAGGAATTTATAAGCTAGGCCACTTACTCGATATCGTTAACATGACAGATATTCCATCTTCTGTTGTTTTAATGGGAGATAATTTTGAGTCAGACCCATTAATTTATCTAACATTCTCTGAGCTGTTATCCGGCCGAGTTGAGCCGAGACAGCTTTGGAATGAGCTAAAAAGAGTGGAAGACTTTAAAGTTACAGCACGTCAAAACGGACTTTTCTTAAATAAGATTTTTCAAATCAAGGATAATGTAAAACACCATGGGCTTGATAAAGAAGTGAAGATTTACATTAGAAAAAAAGGCAATGAATCGCAGCTAAATATTCGCGCTCCGTTCAACTCTTACCATGGAAAGATTGAGTTATATGATGGAAATCTTCTAGCAAATGAAAGTGAGACTAAGAAGCAAATAGAAGCTCAGGGGCCCACAAAATAATTTGTCCAATACAAATATATAGACCTACTTTATGAAACCTTTGAGTGAAATCTTCACCAAAGTTTTTAGAAAATTGTTTTGAAATAGGCCAGTTGGCCGGTGAGAATCTAGTTAACTCAATGGCCACTCTAAGACCAGACAAGGCAACACATACGGCAATAAAAGTTTGATTGCTAGGATTAACAAGTGAACTTAAAATATTAGACATGAGCGCTCCATTTAAAGAAAATTCTCCACTATACATAGAACTCTTCGACAATTTAGAGGAATCAATTTACCAATTGGCCGCCCTCGATAAGGAAGATGTAAAACTTGCCTGGAGTAATTTGAGAGAAAGCTCATATTTTGGGCCAAATATTTTAAAAGGCGCAATTCACAAACTCTTTAGTCAGGTATTTGCCCACCAAAGTACTTTTTTAAAAGACCATTCGGATGAATACTATAGAAAGTCGTATCATAAGCTAATAACTAGCTACGCTCAAGGCCTAGGTATCAGTCCAAAAGACGCACTTTATTTAAGCTTTATGCATGAGTACTTAAATAACCCAAGTGCTGTCTTTGAAGGGATAAAAGATTATCACTTAGAAGCGAACTCTCCAATTGAGTTAATCAATACTCCAATCCAAGAGACTTTCAATGACAAAATTAGATTTGTTCATTTCAAGTCCGGACAAAACCTTGAGGCCATCGTTATTCAAAACCTAATGTCACCTTTTGCAACATATGGTGGTGTTAATGAAGCGGGATTAAGTGTCCAACTAGTGCAAAGAGATGCATTAAAGATCAACTATAAGGGAATGAGCGCAAGCTACTTGGCCCTAGTTGTTTTATTAGGTTTCAACGATATTAATGAGGCCGTAAAATTCTTAAAAGAACAAGAGCTTGTTTTCCACTGGGAGTTCCATATAAAGGATGCTGGTGGTAATTACCGAGTTGTTGCTATTGATGGCCAAGAAGTTCATGTTTATGACGGCAAAGAAAGGACTGAAAAAGATTATTTTAAATACCATCTTGATACATTTAAGAAGAAACATTGGCCGACGACAATCTCGGCCTTAACGATTAATTCAGGTGATATTTATCTTTCAATTTTTGATTCAAAGAAATTTGAAATAAAGCAAATTCACTACTGTGATCTCTTTAAATCGACTTTCACAGTTGTTTCAAAGAAACAAAAAGTTACAAAAGTTTTTAAAGAAATATTTACGATAAAAAACTACCTCAACAACGCGCAAGTAGCTTTTAACAATAATCTTTCGGAAGAGTGTTATCATCAATTGCAACTGGCCATTGTTTTTGCCAAAAAGATGTCAGGAAATGGAAATCAAAAGAAGCTTATCTCAAAGCTTGAACTTACTTTTATGGCCTGCCAGTATATTTTTGAGTCGCATAAAGAAACACAACAATACATTCTACAAAATTTGATAAAATTATATCCATCCTTAGATGACTACCATAGAGATTTAGCACTTATACTAATGCAAAGGCTGCAGATCCTTATGGACGAAAAAATTCATTTAATCGATGGCCCAAAAGAGCTTAAAAGAGTGATTTTTACGGAATCAAAACTTGGAAAATTCCCACACCAGGCCCTAAAGAAAACAACTTTACTAAGGCCAAACCACCTTGATTTCTGCCCGACATCAGGACTGTAGTGGCGCACAAAGAAATTAGAGAATATTTAGCCTTCTGATGGCCTCATTCATCTTCTCTTTTTTGTCTTTTAGCTTCTTTTTCACAGAGCGTTTGCGTTCGTAGAGCTCCTCTACAAAGCTTTTTATCAATGACATACGCTTACTATCATTATTGCTCTCATCAAAATTTTTTGATCCATCACAACCTTTATGAAGCCGCTTCACACGTGTCTGATCTGAGCTTATTTGATCAGTTGGACGCACGGGATTTTCGAGTTTTTTGATATTTAACGCCATGTTCTTATTATAACCTTGTTTAAATTAGACAAAGACTAAATATTATAAAAACTACCTAAGATAAATTACTGAAATTATTCAGTTTTTAAAGATAATTATAATTGTGATTAGGTTGACATTAAAAAACTGTCTTATTCATGCTAAAAGAGCGTAATTTCAAAATGTTAGATTTTTTTAGATTTCTATATATTAGGATTCAATATACGAGGAGAACAACAAATGAAACACACAATTGTTGCGGTAATGAGCATTGTACTAGCAATAACGACAGGGATCTCTTGTAAGAGAGATATGAAACTAGGAAGTAAAGATAATCCTGTTAAACTTTACTTTACACCATCAGTTGATGCAGACACTATTGCGTCGAATTCAGTTCACTTTATCAAATTCTTAGAGAAAGAAACTGGTCTTTACTTCAAGACAGGTATTCCAACAAACTATATCTCAGTTGTTGAATCTTTTGGTTCAAAAAGAGCTGATATTGCTGTCATGAACTCTTTCGGTTACCTAATGGCAAATGAAAAATATGGTGCAAGTGCAAAGCTAAAAGTTCTTCGTTATGGACACGACTACTACCAAGGGCAAATCATTGCTCACGTAGACAGTGGAATTAACTCAATTAAAGATCTTGAAGGTAAGAAATTTGCATACACTGACCCTTCATCAACTTCAGGATACATGTTCCCACTAAAAATCATGATGGAAAACAATGTAAAACCAGGAAACACAACTTTTGCTATTAAGCACGACAACGTTGTAACAATGGTATACCAAAGACAAGTAGATGCTGGTGCAACTTACTACTCTGCTCCTTCAGAAGATGGAACAATCCGTGACGCTCGTTCACGCGTAAAAACTCAATTCCCAGATGTTGAAGATAAAGTAAAAATCGTTCAAATCACTGAAAAAATTCCTAACGATCCATTCGTATTTAGAAAAGATCTACCAGCTGACGTAACAGCAAGCTTTATTGCTGCAGTTAAGAAATACATCGCTACTCCAGATGGAAAAGATGTATTCGAAAATATTTACAGTGTAGGTGGCCTAGTTGATACAACTGATGCAGATTACGATGGACTAAGAAACGTAATTAAAACACTAAATATCAATCTTGAAGAACAACTTAACAAGAAATAGTAGTTTTTTACTTTATTAAATAAAGAGAGAATAAAAATGATTCTAGAAGTTAAAAATGTTAACAAAGTTTATCCGAACGGATGCCACGCCCTAAACAACGTTAGCTTCAACGTTAACAAAGGCGAGTTCCTAGTAATTATCGGTCTATCAGGTTCTGGGAAATCGACAATGCTAAGATGTATGAATCGTCTTCACGACGTTACTAGTGGAGAGATCATCTTCGAAGGACAAGACATCACTAAACTTAAGGGTAGTGCAATGAGAACTGCACGCTCACACATCGGGATGATCTTCCAACACTTTAACTTAATCCCAAGAAGAACTGTTATGACTAACGTTCTTTCTGGAACACTTGCAAGAACAGGAGTTATCAAGTCGGTACTTGGTATCTACTCTGAAGAAGATAAGAAAAAAGCAATGGAATACATCAAGATTGTTGGTCTTGAAGGTAAAGAAAACGTACGTGCAGACAATCTTTCAGGTGGTCAGCAACAACGTGTAGCTATTGCTCGTGCTCTTATGCAAAACCCTAAGGTTCTTCTTGCTGATGAGCCAGTTGCGTCTCTTGACCCTGCAACTTCTCACTCTGTTATGCAATACCTTAAAAAAGTTAACGAAGAACTTGGTGTTACAGTTATCTGTAACCTTCACTTCTTATCACTTGTTAGAGAATACGCATCACGCGTAGTAGCTCTAAAAGGTGGAAAGCTGATCTATGAAGGTCAACCACTTGATATTAACGAAGAATGGTTCCAGACAATTTATGGCGAAGACGCTGTAGAAGTAACAATTAACTAAGTTTTTTGGATATAGGATTAAATAATGACAACGACGACTCAAACGGCAGATACGCAAGTTAATAACTTACCAAAACCAAGAGAAGAGTACACATCATACAAAGTTAAGATGAATTTCTTTTCTTTCTTAATCGATTTTCTTCTTTGGTCATACATGATTCTTGTTTCATGGAAGATCGTATGGGAGAGACTAATTCTTGGTCTACGTTACCCAGATTTTTCTTGGAACCAACCACTAATCGCTCTTGGGGCAGGTTTTGTAGTAGCAGCAGCTCTTTACACAACTAAAATGTCTCTTGGACGCGGATTAACTGGTATTATGAAAAGAGATGAGAACACTCTATTTATGAAAGAGCCATTCTCATTCGTACTTATTGCAACAGTAGCACTAACATTTATTGCTAGTATTTATGTTTCACAAATTTCAATTTATGAATTCCTTTCTGAATCAGGAATGACTGGTGCTAAGAGAATCTTTACAGCTCTTTTAACACCAAACTTTGCAATTTTTGAAGAAGCTCTTTTTGCAGCAATTGAAACGATCTACATGGCCTTCATTGCAACGGCCGTAGCACTTCCAATTGCATTTGTTCTAGCGTTCTTTGCAGCTAGAAACCTAATGAATGGATCTCGTCTAACAATGACAATTTACTCTGTTGTTAGATTCTTTCTAAACGTTTCACGCTCAATTGAGCCACTAGTATGGGCGATTATCTTCTCTGTATGGGTTGGTATTGGACCTTTCGCTGGTATGATGGCACTTTGTCTTCACTCTGTATCTTCACTTTCGAAGCTATACTCTGAGCAAATTGAAAACGTTTCTAATGGACCGATTGAAGCAATGATGGCAACAGGTGCACACCCAGTTCAAGTAATCTGGTTTGGTGTTGTTCCACAAATCGTTCTTCCATACCTATCTTTCTCAATCTACCGTTGGGACATCAACGTACGTATGGCCACAGTAATTGGTCTAGTTGGTGGTGGTGGTATTGGTACAATGCTAATGCAGTACCAAGGTCTAGCGAAATGGAATGAAGTTGGTCTTCTAGTAATCGTTATTGCAGCGATTGTTTGGATCATGGACTGGCTATCTTCTAAGATTCGTGAAGCAATCAAGTAGAACTGATAAATCAATATTTCAATACAAAAGAAGGCCCGCATCCGCGGGCCTTTTTATTTCTCTCCCTAAATAATTAAATCTTAGTTTTCACACATTCCTTTTTTAGAAAATGAGTCTTGAATCTTAAGCGCATCACCTTTTGTATACCAAAACTGGCTATGAGGTTTATCGTTTATCAAGATACGATAATGATTCTTAGCTGGATGCTTTTGTAGTGAGCAAGCACCCTCTACCGATGCAATGTCTCGCTGGGGGGATGTCCCACAAGAAGCGAGCGTAAGCCCTAATACGGCCATGGCCATTAACTTTTTCATAATTCCTCCTACGTCCTAATCACGTAGTAAAATTATCGGATAATCTTAAGAATAACTTTAGCGTATTACTCAACTATTATTGTATTTAAAAAAGAACCGCTTTCATGTATGCTTTATAAAAGGAGAAAAAATGAAAGGAAATCAAGAAGTTATCACTATTTTTAATGAGTTACTAACACAAGAGCTATCGGCCATTGATCTCTATTTCCTTCATTCACGCCTTTTTCAAGACATGGGACTGACTAAATTATATGAGCGCATTGATCATGAAAAAGATGATGAAACAATTCACGCAACCAAGCTAATTGAAAGAATTATCTTCTTAGAGGGCCTACCTGAGTTAGGAACGCGTCTTCCATACAAGCCAAGTCGTGATGTGAAGCAATTATTATCTGATGAGCTTCAGTATGAAGTTGAAAATAGTAAATTACTTAGAAAGGCAATCGCCCTCTGTGAGTCTGTTAATGACTATGTTTCAAGAGACCTACTATTGGGACTACTTTCAGATACTGAAAATGATCATATCGATTGGCTAGAAACTCAACTTTCACTAATTGATAAAATTGGTTTACAAAATTATCTACAGACTGCATCTGAATCTGTTTAAAGAAAGTAAAAAAAAGTAAACATTCACCTGTTTTTTATTTATAATTAGATAAATTAATTAAACACGGATGTTTACTTTTATGAATCTAATTAAAATATCATTTCTCTTAATTTCTTTGAGTTTTATTCAATCCAATGCAATTGCCGCCTTTGCAAAAGTTGTAAATATACGAGGAGAAGTTTCACAACTTCCACCTGGTGCCATGCAAGCAACTTGGATCAAGAAGGGACAATTACTAAAAGAAAATACTTCTATTGTAACTAGACTTCGCTCATTTGTGAAAATTGAGATTCTAGATGACGGAAGTTATATTGTTGTTGGGCCAAATTCTAAAATCGAACTCACAAAAGTGGAAAAGAAATCAGGAAGTATTATTCAGGTTCTAAACGGAAAGATGCGATCTAAGATTGTTCCGGCCAAAAAGTCTAAGGGCCATAGCGCATTTAATAAAGTCTATATCAAAACAAAAACAATGGCCTTAGGTGTTCGAGGAACTGAGTTTGTTACAGTCGTCAGCCAAGAAAACCAAGCAACTTCTGTTGTCACTCTTGAGGGAGAAGTAGCTGTTAAGAAAATTAATAGTGAGAGTATTGATCCTGAAAAAACCGTTAGAGACAATCTTGACCGCGATGATGTTACGATTGTTAAAAAAGGGACTGCATCAACAACATATGCACACCTATATGACGAAACTCCACCACAAAAAGTTAACCCAAGCCAGCTTATAGCACTTGAAAAGAATGAGAATTTAGAAAGTGTGAAAAGAAGCGATATCCAAAAAGCAACGACAGAGGATCTTAGTAAGAAACAGATCACAGATCTTTATGGCAAGGATGTTGAAGAAGACGAAGTTCCAAAAAATGGTGCTATCGTCGATCTTGATTCTGCGATTTTTATTCCAGCGATCCAAGACGAGTCACTTGATGTTGGGAGTGTTGATAAGAACACAGGGCAATTTGTTGCTGCCAATGGAATCGAGCTAGACAAAAAGAAAGGCTTTGTTGCAACTAAGCAAGATGATGAGACAAAAGAAGTTGTCAAAAAACTTAATGACAAAATTGAATACAAAGAAGTTCAAGGTCATGAAGTTGTAGACCACCGCCCTTATACAGGTGCTGCCAAATTAGCAGGTATGCAAAATTCTTGGGGACTTAAAACAGGAATTAGTGCCAAGCAAATGAATTATGCGACGATGGGAAATATGAATGGAAGTGATGATGACAATTATATCGGACTTGGTGCTGATATTATTGGACATTACCGTCATGTTTTAAATCAACAACTATACCTTGATTACATCTTTGGAATTCATGCCTATTTCATGGATCGAGATAAACTAGAACCGGAAGAAATGGATGATGATATTCTGACATTTGAGCTAGGAATTCAAGCTTATTACCGATTAAATAATCGCTTCAGACTTACAGCAGGTTATTTTATGAATGACGAAATGTTTCTAGTTGCACGATTTGAAACAAGCCTAACTCCAGTAATGGATCAAAGAACACAATTTGCACCTTATGTTAAATTTGGTGCTGAATATGACTACAGTGATAATTGGACATTCCTAACAAATTACCGCTCATATATTGTTGATACTCATCATCCAAATATTGCCATCTACTCAGGAAAAGGTTTTGAACTAGGAGCGAGAAGACATCTTTCGAAGTCTACTGCCCTCTTATTTAATTTCTTACACCGCGAATTTATTGCACAAGATATTATCGTTAAAAATAAAGACTTTAGCGTCTTATATGAAATGGAGTTTTAATGAGAGCGCTATTATTAATTACAGTACTTTTTAGTTTATCATCATGTTTTAAAACAGATGCTGATGGTAATGCCTACCTTTTTGAAAATGACAATAGGGCCGTACTCTCTTTTGAATTTTTCAATGCAGATACAACTTTAAACTGGTACTTTGGAATTCAAAACCAAGTTGGGACAAGTGCAACAGATGTGGAAGGCTTTAATTCCTCACAGTACTGGTGTATTGAGAATGTTTATATTCGACTGGACTCAGGAGATGTATCTTCTGCGACATTTGATGTTGTCTTAAATAACTCTCTAATTACAGCAGGAATTCCATTTCCTGGTGGTAATGTAAATGTTTCGATAGCTCCCGGTGATCAGGTTAAGGCATATATGACCTGCTCGACTTGCATAAACGGATACGGAACAATTAATTTTGAACTTGGAAAGTGTAACTAGCTCAATTTCTTTCTGCTGAATTTTATGAGTGCGAGGTAAATTATAAGATCAGCGAGATAAAAAATTGGAATCCAGTACTTGTGAAAAACAATAAAGTTTAAAAAGAAATACGAATAATAAATGATATTGACACAAAGGCCGACAAGTAAGAATTTGTCGGCTTTTTTGTATGCAAGATAAGCAAAGCGAATATAGACTAATAAACTCAAAAAAGCGACGACACGATAAGATGCTGTTAAGAGTTTACTCATATTAAATGGCATGATTAATTTTGTGAGCTCATTAGTTGTCTTTGAAAGTACATCATCACTTATACAACATGCACCACTGCCCTCAATTAAATACAGAAAGAAATGAATCCCAAAAATAAAAAGGGCCAAGTAAACCACTATCTTATACATCGTTATAAGTAGACTATGTTCTTTTAGAATATTGCTTAAGATACTCCACAAATCTAGACGAGCAAGAAAAATGAAGAAGAAAATAAGAAGAGTAACTCCAATCTTATAATCAGAATACATGGGAACAAAAACCAAAGAAGTAATAAGAAAACAAATCATCCCTTGATAAAAAGGCATTCTTTCAATTGGCAAAGTCGATTTAAAAATTAGCTTAACTCGTAAAGCATGAAAGCTTAATGCAAGATAGTACAGAGCAGCTAAAAGAGTAAAAGCTACATATATAATTACATTTAGATCAGAGAGTGAATATTCCATAAATTTTCTTAAGATCATCATAATTCAAGCAAGCTAATTTTACTATATTAAAACAATATATTTTATTCAACGACCTACCCTTTACACAGTCCCAAGTTAAATATAAATACTTGACATTAGACAATAGTTAATAATAAATATTGATAAAAATTTACTTTTTACGGATGGGCCATGAATATTGAAACCTTCAATTTTAATGATGGTAGTGAATACAAATTTGCATTTATTGAGAAAACACAAGCTGATAACTCGACTCCTGTTTTGTATATAGGAGGAGCTCTCCAAAATATCAAAAATATTGAATCAGCTTTAAAAGAATTCACAAAGAAGCAAAATACAATCATATTTGAATTTTCGAAAATACCAGATAAGTATTTTACTAATAAACAAATCGATATAGATGAAGTTACCAAGAGAATATCAGATATACTTTCCGATCTTGGTTATAAGAATATTAACCTAATCTGTTCGAGCTTTGGTGGGATTTACGCAAACTCCATTACTCAATCGAAATTGAATATCAAAAAATGTGTTCTAGCAGCATTTGGGCCAATAAGCCAACGAGGTCACGAATATATCGATAATATCATTAATAGTTCATTTATTAATGATAAAGAAGTTTTAAAGAATCAAACTCTGGAAACCTTATTAAACCATGGAGAGAAGAGTAATATAAAAAACTTTTTTTTCGTTAGAAAGTTACTTAGCTATACACTTAGCAAGTTAAACGAAGATGATTTTAAAAGACAATTACTTAGTTGTTACACTCTAAAAAATAAAACGAAAGAGCTTAAAGTACCTACCTGCAAGACCCTCTGTTTTACGGGTGAATATGATATCTTTACACCTTACTCAAATATACAAGACCTAATATCAATTAATGACAACCTTTCAATTCATAAAATAAAAAATACGGATCACTTCTGTCATATTCAAGATAGAAAGTATGTGGCCAACCTCACAAGTGATTTCTTTGATGAAAAATGAGGACATTATTAAATGAATAATATCAGTGCAAACCAAATAATCATTTTAACGATATACCTATCAACATTATATGTGATCGAAAGAAGAAAGATAATTGACTACAATGATGAATATAAGAAAGAGGCCAAATGTTCTCTCATTGTTATGTCGGGTTCACTATTAACAAAATTCATCGGTAGTCCTCTTCTATTTTTAATTGCATCACATATAGAAAAGTATAAATTCTTTGATTTTCAAATGCCTGCTTTAGTAAGGCTAATCTTAGTTTTTATCTTGGTCGATTTCGCATATTATGTTTTTCATCGTACAGCACATCAAGTAAGGCTTCTATGGGCAAGCCATTCTGTACATCACACTCCTAATGTAATGCAAGTAACAGCAGCTTTAAGACTAGGCTGGGGCGCAGTTATTCCAGGGCAAATAATATTCCTATCTCCTTTATTATTGATTGGAATAAGAGCAGATGAAATTTTCGGAATTCTATCGTTAAATCTATTCTATCAATATTGGCTACACACAGAAGTCATACGAAAACTTCCTAACTTTATCGAGTATCTTTTCAATACACCAAGTCACCACAGAGTTCATCATGGTAGAAACGATATCTATAAGAATAAAAACTTTGGTGGAATATTGATTATTTTTGATCGTCTATTTGGAAGTTTTCAAAAAGAAGAAGAATCGATAAAAATTAAATATGGCAGGTCTGTCCCTATAAAAAGCTATAATCCTTTTTTCGTCGCATTTCACGAATGGATTAGTATTTATAAGGACACAACAAACTACCTTACTCGCAAAGTAAAAAGAATTTCTAATTAACTACTTTACGTATAAGAATTGAACCGGCCACCATTGATAGAACAAAGACAATAATTGGTGCTGATAGGTTAATAAGGTTTACGATTGCTGGCCCAGGACAAATCCCGGCAATCCCCCAACCGATACCAAATAAAGCGGCACCTGTAACAAGCTTTTTATCAACAATCTTATTTGTCGGAAGATGAAATTGAGTGTCACAGATTGGTGCACCACGCTTTGTAATTAACTTGGTTGCAATTACACCGATAACAACAGCTCCACCCATTACAAATGCAAGAGAAGCATCCCATCCTCCCTGTAAAGAGAAGATATCAAGGAAGCCAATAACTTTCTTCGGATTCACCATACCAGAAACAGTAAGCCCAATTCCAAATATGATTCCAGCTAGTAAACTTGTAAATTTTTTCATTATAGTAACCCCACTAAAGAAACAACTGCTATTGCAACGGCCATAAAAGTTAAAGTTGCAACAAATGAGCGCTTAGAAAAACGTGATAATCCACACACACCGTGACCACTTGTACAACCAGAACCAAGTTGTGTTCCTGCTCCAACAAATAATCCTGCGATAATTGCCTTAGGATATGAGAGCTCTAGTGCGTAAGAGAAGAAATCAGGATTAACAAACTTAACGATCAGTCCACCTGCCAACAGACCGAGGACGAAGAAAACTCTCCAAAACCCGCCATCATTCTTCTTATGGAAGTTAAAAAATATTCCAGAAATACCCGCAACTCGCCCATTAAAATAGAGCAAAAATGCTGCAGCTACTCCAATTAAAATTCCGCCCACAAGCGGCCATGTAAAGTTAGTCATATACTCACCTTTTTGTTAAATATCGTTACTTTGTATTACTTCTTAAGAGTCTTCTAAGACTTTCAAAGTTAAATTAATTATATATAATGATTATAAATTAACATTGATCGCCATCAAACTTGGAAAAACATGATTAAGGAAATCTTAAACAATATTGAACAACCTATTTATCGCCAATATCAAAAAGGTGAAGTTATATACAGAGAGTCAGAATTCCCACAATATCTCTATATTGTAGAAGAAGGCATTATTGGTCTCTACTACAATAGTGAAAATGGAAAAGAGAGCTTCCTAAGAGTTTACGGGCCAGGGGAAATCTTTGGCCATCGTTCATACTTTCTAGAAACTCCTTATCATGCAAACTCAGTTAGCTTGACGAAAGCTAAGCTTATGCTCATCGATCGTAAGCAGTGTGACAATATATGTCTTGAAAGCCCTGCCCTCTTGAAGAATATGACAAAGATTCTCGCAAGAGAGCTAGGAAATGCAGAGAGAAGACTGGCCGGAATGGCAGATAAATCAGCTAAGGCCAGAATTGTTGAGGCACTTGTCTACTTGAAACTTAAGCATCCTGAACACAATTGGACGAGAAAAGAGATCGCTGACTTTGCGGTATCAACTTTTGAAAGTGTGACAAGAATCTTAAGTGAATTAGAGGCGCAAGGTTTAATCACTAAAAGTGGCAGAAGTATTGAGATCGTTGATGAGCAGAAGCTACTAAAATTCGCAAATGAGAATTATTAAGATCTTGTTAATTTCTTAGCAAATTTTACATTTAAAATCTCTAGAGCTTGTCTATATCACCCTATTTAGATAGGATGCGGCCAACTGTAACCCACACAAAGGCCATTTTATGAAATTAGCAATTACTCTTTTATCGTTTATCTCATGTCTAGCAATTAGCTCAAACGTAATCGCTTGTGACAATGCCGTAAGTAAGCAACTTGAAAGAAAGATTAGAGCAGATCGCCCTCTAGAAGTGAAGTATCTAATGTACCTTACTCAAGGTAGCGAACTTCTAAATGAAAGAGGAAATAAGCTAGCACAATTCAACGAAGATAAGCTTATCTACTCTGCAATTGGTTCTGAACACTCAGGTTGGTTTAATGCTGCAATTGCTGTTGATCCAGACACATGTTCGGTAGATTACATTGGCTACTTTGCAGCTGAATAAGTCAAAATTATATATTTAAAAATATTCAAGGCCCAGTCTCATCTGGGCCTTTCTATTTCCCAAACAAAATCTATGTAAAAACCTTAAGAAATTCTATAGATTTTTTGAAACTAAAAGCATTTAGTTTAACTAATTAACTTTATAAGGCCTTGAAATCTCATCTTAGAATTTTGAAAGTCCACAAAAAATTGCCACAAAATTAAATATTACCCTTAGAAAGCCGATATAAGTAACTGAATTTAGTGATCTGTTCATTAAATGCTTTAATACTAAAGAAATATTATATTAAGTCGAAAATATTTAAGAACAAATTTTATTCACCATCGACTAAATATTAAGAAAGTTGTGAGGGACTTTGAAAAAACCAATACTCTACGTCGGACTAGCGCTGGCATCACTATTTAGCTTTAGCTATATCTTCTTTGCAGACGATACAGCGAAGACAAATAGCTACAGTGAGATTGCGAAAGAGATTGGTATTGAATATGAACTAGTTAAACCAAAAGTTAAAGCAAGGCTAAACTCAAATGTAGCTACGTTCAGTAAAAGAAGTCCATCTTCAGTTGCACAAGAAAGTGTAGACGAAGCAGTTGAACCGAGTAAAAAAAGAGCAGATTTTCAAATCTCAAAACTTGCTGTTAATAAAAAGAAAAATAATTCAACACAAGTATTCTTAAACGATTCAGATTACTCTAGGCCATATTATTCGAATAATACATTTGAAAGGATGCCTGCAAAAGCAATTGAAAAAATAGAGAAGCAAGAAGAAAGTAAACAAATTGTTTACTCCATCCCAACTCCTCCAAATGATATTGAAGATAATGATGAAGAAATAGATACTAAGCAACAAAACACTGGTTCAAGCAATACAGTTATAGTTACTCCGGCCATTGAAGGGCGAATCCCTCCTCTATCAGGACTAATAACACAAACAAATAAAAGTATCTTCATTGATAGTGCCTATGCAGCAACAACTTGTGACAATCCAAAGGTAGAACTTTTTGATCTTGTGACAATGACAGTCCTTGAAGATAACCCGATTACATTTGAAGGAATCAACACTTCAACTTATTTTAATTTTGATGCAAAGAAGTTGGCCCTCGATCTGACAGCTCCTGCTCGTTACAAAGTTAAAGTATCTGGTTGTAGTGATGAGCTAGAAAAAGTTGTAACTAGTTACTTTACTCCACAAGATATTACTCCGGTTTCAACATTACTAGCAAAAATCACGAATACAGATTTTGAGTATACTCCAACGAAAGAGCTTGCTGATTATCTCGATCGCACAGAAGCTTTAATTGAAGCAAGTATCGATAATCAAACAATAGACTATGACTTAATTTACAGTGAGCTTGCGAATAATACAGAGGCAAGCAACATCTTCACAGAATTAACGAATGGTGAAACTGCTGCAATTTTAAAAGATGCTGCACCAAAGTTAAAAACTCTTGAAACACCGACTTCATTAAAAGAAGGAATTTCTAGTGACTTTAAAACAAGTGCAGTTCACTGGGATTCATCATATCCTGTTGCCTATCAATGGATACTTAATGGAGCGACTGTTTCAAATGCTAGTACATGGAGCTACACTCCACCAGCTGATACTGCAGCAAGTGCTGAGATAATTGTTAGAATTGGTAAGAAGAATGATGGTGACGACAATGTAAACACAGCAATACCTCATCATCAATTTATCTATACTCTCGATGTAGAACAAATTAACGATGCTCCTACTCTTGTAGCATCTCAAAGTGTAAATGTAATAGAAGATACTATTCACAACTTCTTTCTGACAACTGGTGATGATGTGGACTCGCCAAGTCTATCTTATATTACAACTTCACTACCAACAAACGGAACACTTACTTGTGTAGGAACAACTAATGAATGTACGTATACACCAAACGCAGATTTTGTAGGTGTTGATACTTTTACATATAAAGTTAATGATGGAGAGCTAGACTCAACTGAAGCGACTGTGACTTTAAATGTCTCAAATGTTAATGATAGGCCAGTTATTGGTGCAGATCAAAGTCTGACTTTAGCTGAAGATAACACACTTGCAATCACTCTCAACCAGGCTACGGATGTTGATAATTCACAAGCATCCCTTACATATAAAATTGTAAGTTCTCCGAATAATGGAACTCTTTCAAATTGTATTACAACAGGTACATATGGAAATGATTTAACTTGTGATTATACTCCAAATACAAATTTTTATGGAAATGATAGCTTTAGTTATATTGCAAATGACGGGTCTCTAGATTCTGCAGGTGTAGCAACTGTATCACTAACCATTACTCCAGTTAACGATGCTCCTACACTTGCAGCTACTCAAGCAGAAACGACAAATGAGGATACAGTCATTAACTTCAATCTAGCGGCCGGAAGTGATATTGAAGCAACACCTCTCAATTATACTATTATTTCATCAACGACTAGTGGTGTACTTAATTGTACACAGGGAACATCGACAGCTTGTAGCTATA
This sequence comes from Halobacteriovorax sp. XZX-3, assembly GCF_043196495.1. Taxonomy (NCBI): domain Bacteria; kingdom Pseudomonadati; phylum Bdellovibrionota; class Bacteriovoracia; order Bacteriovoracales; family Halobacteriovoraceae; genus Halobacteriovorax; species Halobacteriovorax sp. XZX-3. Next base: position 503,419 of record NZ_JBEBMO010000001.1, read on the forward strand.
ATCCAAATTTAAACTTTTATGGAACTGATACATTTACGTATAAAGTTGATGACGGAGAGCTTGATTCAACAACGGCCACTGTGACAATTACTGTTAACACAGTAAATGATGCTCCAGTAATGGGAGCAAATCAATCAGAGACGACTAATGAAGATACTGCAATTAATTTCACGTTAAATACTGCAACAGACGTGGATCTTCCTGCCCAAACAATCTCATACAAACTTTTGTCAGCTCCTACTAACGGTACTCTATCAAATTGTATAACGACTGCGACTTATATCAATGATAGAGACTGTACATATACTCCAAATGCCAATTACAACGGATCAGACTCATTTACATATATTGCAAATGATACTGTCACAGATGCAGTCACTTTTGCGACGGTAACTCTAACAATTAACGCTATTAATGATGCTCCGACACTTGCTCTAACTCAAACAGTTAGTACAAATGAAGATACAGCACTTAACTTTACTCTAAATGCTGGAGCAGATATTGAAGGAGACACACTTTCATATATAATCGTTTCAGACCCTGCAAAAGGTACCTTAACTTGTACTGGTGGTACATCTAGAGATTGTACATATACACCAGACCTAAATGATAACGGATCAACTACTTTCACATATAAAGTAAATGATGGACAACTTGATTCATCAGTAGCAACAGTTACCGTGAACATTACTTCAGAAAATGATGCTCCTGTAATGGCCGGAAACCAATCTGAAACGATTGCAGAGGATAATACTCTTAGCTTCACTCTTTCAGGTGCTACGGATGTTGATATCCCTGCACAAACAATTCAATATAAACTAATTACAGCTCCAGCAAATGGTACTCTTTCAAACTGTATTAATACATCAACGTACTCTACTGATATTATTTGTGACTATACGCCAGGAGCAAATTTCAACGGAAGTGACTCTTTTACATATAGAGCAAATGACACACTAACAGACTCTGCAACGGATTCAACAGTATCAATTACAATCACTCCTGTAAACGATGCTCCAACTCTTGCGGCCACTCAAAGTGTATCAACAAATGAAGATACAGTACTTAACTTTAACCTAACTGCAGGTTCAGATATTGAGGCGGATACACTTTCATACATAATCGTTTCAACTCCAGCAAATGGGAGCCTTAGCTGTACAGGTGGTACATCTACGGCCTGTACATTCACACCTGATTTAAACTTTAATGGTTCAACGACATTTACCTATAAAGTAAATGATGGTGCACTTGATTCGACTCTTGCAACAGTTACAATTAACGTTTCGGCAGTGAATGATGTACCTGTTATGGCAGCAGATCAAGCACATTCAACAAATGAAGATACTGCTGTAAACTTCACACTTAATGGTGCGACAGATGTTGATCTTCCAGCTCAGACATTAAGTTATAAGATCATTACTTCTCCTACAAACGGTACTATTTCAAATTGTATTACAACTGGCAGCTATGGAACTGATATCTCGTGTACTTACACACCGAATGCAAACTTCTATGGAAGTGATTCATTTACTTATACTGCAACTGATAGTGTTGGGGTTGCTGTAACAAATGCGACAGTTTCATTAACAATCAATAGTGTAAACGATGCTCCTACTCTTGCTGGAGACTGGTCATTTTCAACAAATGAAGATACAGCCCATAGCTTTAATCTAACAGCGGCCACTGATATTGAAAATGATGCGCTTTCATATCTTATTGTATCAAATCCAACAAACGGAACTCTTTCATGTACAGGTGGAACGTCAACAGCATGTACATATACACCAAGTCTTAATTTTGAAGGAAGTGACTCATTTACTTATAAAGCAAATGACGGAGCACTTGATTCAAATACTGTTACAGTAAATATCACAGTTAATGCAATCAATGATGCACCAGTAATGATTGCAGATCAAAGTGAAGTAACTAATGAAGATACTCCATTTAGTATAACTTTAAATGGAGCTACTGATGTTGACCTACCAGCGCAGACTATTAGTTATAAAATAATAAACTCTCCAACAAATGGTACAATTACAGACTGTATTACAACAGGCTCTTACGGAACTGATATCATATGTACTTATACACCAAATGCAAATTTCAATGGTTCCGATTCATTTACATATCTAGCAAATGATGGGCTACTAGATTCAGCAACAAGCTCAACTGTTAACCTTACAATTAACGCTGTAAATGATGTGCCAACTCTTGCAGCAACTCAAACTGTTTCAACAAATGAAGACACAATACTAAACTTCAACTTAAATGCTGGCTCAGATATTGACGGTGACACACTTTCATATATCAAGCTTACAGACCCAGCGACAGGAACATTAAGTTGCACAGGAGGGACTTCACGTGCCTGTACTTATACGCCTGCAACAAACTTTAATGGTACAACTACTTTTACATATAGAGTAAATGACGGCTCAGCTAATTCAACAGTTGCAACAGTTACGATTATTGTAAACTCTATTAATGATGCACCAGTTATGGCAGCTGATCAGTCATTTACGACAAATGATAATACGGCACTGGCAATTACATTAAGCAATGCTACAGACGTCGATGGTGATGCTCTTACTTATAAAATTGTTACGCCACCATCTAATGGAACTCTTTCAAATTGTATCACAACAGGTAGTTATGGAACTGATCTTACATGTACATATACTAGTAATGTTAATTTCCATGGTAGCGAAACATTCACATTCATTGCAAATGATGGAACTATTGATGCGGCTTCTGTTGAAACTGTAACGATTAACGTAACAGATAAAACACCTTCAGCTGCGCCGACTATTGCACTTACATCTGCGACTTATACGAACTCAACTGCAAATACTATGACAGTAAGTAGCTGTAGCGATATTTCTTCTGTGATCATTAACGAAGGAAGCCAGCCGGCCGCTGGTGATGCATGGGTAGCATGTTCAACAGTTGCAAATGCTACAACATACACTCTTGCAAGTGCAACTCAAGGACTTCATACACTTAGAGCTTGGTCAAAAGATCCACACGGAAATATTTCCACATCATCAACTAATATAAGTGTTTACTACGATACAATTAACCCAAGTCTTTCACTAACAACTCCTTCGATCCAAAAAGGCGGAAATAATATTAATCTTGCATGGAGCGCTACTGATGCCAGTACATCGACGGCACAAAACTTCCAAGTAGATTTCTACAACGGAAGTAGTTGGTCTTCAATTGGCACAACTGCGGCCATTAATGGACCAATTAGTTCACAATCTTTTACAAGAGCGTGGAGTGTTCCATCTATTAATACATCAAACGCTAAGTTTAGAGTTTCATTTACAGACCTAGCTGGAAACTCTGCAACAGTTGAGTCAGCTGCATTTGTGATTGACTCTATTGCACCAGCACTAAGTTATACATCACCAGCAAATAACTCTTACCACTTATCAAGTACGACGATTAACGGAAATTGTGAAAGTGGATTAAATATTAATATCTCTGGTGATATTCAAGCTGCATTTTCGATTGCTTGTTCTGGGGGGACTTTCTCACAAACAGTAAACTTCTCAGACAACGATGGAGCAAAGAATATAACAATCAATCAAGTCGATGCAGCGGGTAACTCGACTTCTGTTACAAGAACTTTCATACGTGATGAGGTCGCTCCAATTCTTACTAAAACGGCTGGTATCTCACCAGACTTTACAAATGCTAACACACCAAACGCATGGTCAGGTACTTGTGAAGGAACATATACGATATATGTTACAGGTGATGAAACAACTTCATTTAATTGTTCTTCTGGGACATGGAGCTGGACACCTTCACCAAAAACAACAGATGGCACATTTGTTTATAACTTAGTTCAAACTGATGCTGCAGGAAATACATCTTCTCCGGCCCTATCTCTTTCTTGGCAACGTGACGCTACAGCTCCGGCATTTAATGCGACAGCACCAATCCAAATCGAGATCGGAGAAAACCAATCAGAAACAGTTCTGAGAGACAGCATAACAGTATCTGGTATTTGTGAAGGAACAAATGTTATCTCTATCTCTGGAACAGAGTCAGCAAGTATTACTTGTTCAGCGTCATCTTGGACATGGACATCGGCAAATTACACTACAGATGCCACGAGAGCATTCACATTCACACAATCTGACTCAGCAGGAAATACATCAGCACTAACATATACTTGGACAAGAGACTCTAATTTCCCTGCTCTAGCGATCGATGTTAACGCGATAAAAAATAATGGTTCTACTGCCACATTCACAGGAACGTGTGAAAATGGATTAACGATCAATATTACTGGAGCACAAACGACGACAACAACTTGTACTTCAGGTGTATGGTCATGGACAACAGCATCAACTGCATCAGATGTTAACAATACATATAATTTTGCTCAAACGAACGCTGCCTCTAATACGACAACGGTTTCAGGTAACTGGTATCGTGAAACAGGCCTTCCCGTTATAAATACGATATCTGCAGGAGTTGCGGATCCATCACCAACTAACTTTATTCCATATTCGTTAACAGCTAGTTCTCAAAATGCGAATGTTTATCTAACTCATATTTGTCTTCAATCAAATACAACGACTCAACCTGCAAGTGACGATGCTTGTTGGATTGCAGTGAACTCGACTTCGATTGGAATAACTCCAGCACAAAATATCACTGTAACAGACTACTCTTATCTTCTTGGTTGGGAGCCTGCTTTATACGATGTTTATGCTTGGGTAAAAGATGAAGCTGGAAATATTTCATCAAACACACAAGTGCTAAGTACTGACTACGATCAAATTGTATATAGTAAAGATGCTCCTCCACTAATTTGGGACGTAGCTGCTGCTAATAATGATTTATCATCAATTCCTCCAACAAGAGCAGAATCCTCTGTTCCAACAGGTACTGACCTTTATATTCGTTGGAAGGTAGACGATGCTGTTGGTCTTTCGACTACGGCAATTAATCTTTTCTATACACAAGATGAACAAACATTTACGGCAATTGCTGGAGCACAAGGAATTTCACCACATACTAATCACGGTTGTCCTAGCATCACTTTAGCTGCAAATGAAGGTTGTTTTAAGTGGACAGGTGGTTCACCTCTGGCAACTGCATACAAGATCAGAGTTAAGGTAACAAATATCTCAGGTATTAGTACACAGCTTACTTCAACTCCATTAAATGCTGATCGTATTAAGATTATTGCAGGAAATACTGAAGCAGGTCTAGGTGGGGATGCGAGATCGGCCCTATTCTTTAACAAGCGCGTTGGAGACTCTTCTGATATCCACACTCTTGTCTTTACTGATGATGGTAATATTTATTTTGCAGATTATAAAAGAGGTATTATCACAGTTGACCCTGCAGATGGTAAGCAGAAACTCTTCATTGCAAAAACTGGAACGTCAACTGGAGATGGTGGGCCGGCCGAGAGTGCAACTCTACGCTACCCTATGAAAATCACTCTTGATTATCAAGGGAGACTATTAATCCTTGATTATAACAGAATTAGAAGAGTTGACTTAAATCTTGAAAACCCAACAATTGAAACGATTATTGGTGGTGGCTCTAGCACTGCAGACACTGTAGCAAACCCACTAGATCTTCAAATGCGAGGATTATCAAGCTCTGATTACCGTACGAATGCTGTGTTATTCACACCACTACCAAATGGTGATATCTGGTTTAATGCTGAAAGATCAGAAAGTATTGAAACAGACGGCAACTTCAAAGTGCGTATCTACAGAGCAGCAACAGGGCAAGTTGAATCATTCTATCTTGGTGGTACAGGAAATGGTTGGCAGGCATCTCAAGACCTATCTAAGTGTCGAGTTGGATATACTGGTATCAAATTTAATCAAGCGACATCTCAGATTCAAGGAATCACTGGAACGGCCTATCACCATAAGAATTTTCCAGGCTGTGATATGTATGGATCAACTTCTGACTATACTTATGCAAGAATTTATTTTGATCCAACAACTGGTCAATCTATTACACCACTAGATAATAGCTACCGTTGGTATCACTACTATAACTATACAGGTATGGATGGTAACTCATATGTAACAGTAGCAAGAAGTTACATGAATCGTAATAATTTTGATGGAACATACACAAGAATCCTAGGTTCTGGAACGCTTGGAGAATGTGCAGATGGTACTCTGGCCACTGCATGTAATATGGATATCTATTCGGTTTTCGTTGATAAGAATGGAAAAATTTATTTCAGTGACCGCGGTAAAATTAGAACCCTAGATAACGAAGGGAAAGTTGTTACAATCTTTGGCCAAGGTCAGTCTTACGGAGATAATGTAAATGCCGTTAATGCCCGCTTTAGTAATATTAGCCGTGTCACAAGATTAAATAACGGAAAGATTGTTGTAAATGACACTTCATCTTACTATCTAAAAGAATTTACTATCGAAGGGAATATTCACAGTATCGCAGGTAATGGTACAGTGGCCACAGCTTCAACTGCTGCAGCTGCAACAACACAGCCAGTAAGAAACCCATATTGGACCGTAGTTGATCGTGCAACGGGAAATATCTATATGGACCGTGTAGAATGGCACTATGGACGTTTTTCAATGCTTAACCGCTCAACAGGTATGTGGGAAGATGTCTTTAGCAATACAAGTGGTACAGCTTATTATGACCCGACTTCTGATGGAAAAATTGGCAGTGACATTGATGTTGCCGGTGATCAAAACAGGGCCCTACCTCTTGGTTTTGCCAATGGTAAGCTATTCTTAAATAGAATGAGATATAACTCAACAGACCTAAGATACGAAGACTTTATGCTTAAGGCATATGATTCGGCCGATAGCTACAGACAAGAACACGTCTGGGGTGTTCTTGGATACAATAGTACAGAAGAAGGTTGTACAGAACTAAGAACTGCACCAACTTCTGGTAGCACTTGTGAATATGAGTACTGGGATAATTACAGAAATATCTACTACGATAGTGTTGATGCGAAGTATGTAACAGCGAAGATGTATCGTGGTGCTCAGCGCAGAATTATTGCCTTTAAAGACGGAAACGTTGAGCAAATAGCCTATACAGCTAGAAATATTGATGACGGTTTCGTTTACACTAGAAGAGGCGGAACGCAATATCTCTACTACTGCTATGCTAGCAGACTATATGCTCACAATATCGATACTGACACTGATCTTGGTGCCCTGAGTTGGACAATGCCTCAACTTTCATGTCGTGGTGTGGAGTTTGATTACAATCCAACTAATGACTCAATCATCTTCCCATTTGAGCAAAACGGACTCTATGGAGTTGCAGAATACTTTCTCTAAACAAGTTTAGGTTACCTAACGTTTGTTTCCATAAAATACTGATTTTACTCATGTACAAAAGACATACATAGTTATAAATAATGCTCAACAATGAATATTTTCATCTTATTTAAGCTAAGATGTGAGCATTATGAAGAAGATAAAAACTACGCTTTCCCTATTCGTTTTTTTCATCAATTTACTAGTACTAGGAAGTGAACTAGATATTAGTATGCTTCCAGACAAGAGTGTTCTTCCAGGTGAAGTTGCCATACAAGTTCTTCCGATAAAATCAGTATCAAATGCCACGTATAAAATTACAATTGAAAGTAATCAGCAGTGGCGTGCCGAAGGCCCAGAAGAAGCAAACCTAATTGCTGGCGATCTAACTTATTTAACTTTTTATACATACACTCCAAGCTTTGTTGATGCAGGAACAATTCATGAATTGAAAATTGTTTTTACCAATACACAGACACAAGAAAAGATTGAAAACAATATTAGCTTTGTTGTTGCCAAGAAACATAATCTCGATTTTTTTGATGCTGATCAAAATATTGAAACAAATAAGAAAAATCACTCTCTTAACTTAAAGGTTAAAAATACTGGTAACTCAAGTGAAGTTTATAACTTCTCAATAAGAAATTTAACACCTGAAGTAAGTGTGAGTGTAAACAGCTCCCCTATTACCATTGCTGCAAATGAAGTAAAGCTTCTTCCTGTAAGAGTTAACTTTAAAAATAGTACTTCAACTTATGCGGCCTTTGAAGTGAGCGCAAAAGTTGGAACAATTACAAAATTTCAAAAAAAATTCCAGGTAAAATTTGTTAGCTCAACAAATAACCAGGATAGACAAGGTAATTACCTCGATACAACACTAACTATTACTAATGACTACATGAGTGTGGAAGGTAAAGACTCAAATCTAAGTTCAGTAGTCTTAAATTCTAACGGGGCCCTATCAGACTATGTTTCTTTATCGAGCTACGTACAAGCAAATATGGTCAATGGACAAGCACAAGATGCACGTGGCACATTCCACTTTGATGGTGATAGCTGGCGATTTAGTGCTGGAAATAATGTCGATCTAGACGTTGATACAAATGTTGGTAACGAGGCCCGTGATGGTGTTGCCTATTCAAGAGATATATTGCCTAACCTAAAAGTTGGAACGCTAGTAGGTGTTGACGAAAATGATGAATTTAATACAGCGGCCATGGTTCAATATGACCCAAAACCAGGACAACGAACTTTTGTTATCATCAACCAGAATACAGACTCTGGTGAAACATCTGGCTCAATTGGCTATCGTGGAAATTTTAATCCTAATGATAAATTATCATTTGCACCATCCCTAACTGTTTCCGATGACCCTCAACGTGGAGTAATACAAGATTACCGTACAGCTATTCGTTACATGGTAAGAAAGAACCTCCCTATTGCAATAACTTCTGGTTATAGAAGAGATCGTTTTCAAGAAGTTATCTATAATAATACTTCTCTATCTTACGATTTTGATGGTGTTCTTCTCGAACTTAGTAGAAATGACGAACTAAACAAAGACACTTTCGAAACAAATGAGCAGAGTAGATCACATCGCAGCTCTAATAATGTTCGTGTAAGCTTTCCAATGGGAGGAGGCTTGTCGGCCAGTGTTAACTACCAAGATCAAACTAGCTCAAGTGAAAGTGAACAAAGAAAGTTCATCACATTCGCCTACCAGAACAAGCAATTATATGCCGCAATGAGAGCTGGTGTTGCAAGCAAGAATTATACAGATGCAAATATTCAAGACTATACTAACGAACCTTTCATATCTGTTGATTTAAGCTACAAAGCACCAAAGTTCACAATAAGATCGCATTTTGAGTATGAATCATATGGGGATGACTCATATCGTACACGTACTAGTGTAGGCGTAAATTATAATATCAACAATAACCACTTTAATGGTGATGCCTACGTTAGAATTGGACATGATGAAGGCCAAAGAAACGATTACGTAACACAAACACAAACTGATCTTGATTATATCGAAGCAGGTATTCGAACAGGAGCAGACAGTAATTATTCATTCGAAATTTATACAAGAGCAGAAGATAATCATCAATATGATGATATCGATTATCAAATAGGTATTCGTTTTCAATACCGTTTTGGAGCAAAGACGCCAAGAGGTGTCGAAGATGCTTTTGGTGGAAAACGCACAGGTAGTATTGCTGGCCGAATCTGTATTGATCGAAACCTAAATGGCCTATGTGAAGATTTTGAGCCGGGTGTTGAAGGCCTTAATATTTATAGCGTAACAGGAAGCACTACAACCGACAAAAATGGCAAATATATCATTAATGAGCTTAAACCAGATATTGATCACATCTCTCTTATTGAGCGACAAGTTACTGCGAAGTCTTTGGAGTCAGCGCAATACTATAAGGGGACAAAGGTCATAAAGAATCAAACTGTATATGTGGACTTTGCACTAAAGGAAATATCATCAATCAATGTCTTCTCTTATAATGATATTAACAAGAATGGACGTTTTGAAAAAGACTTCGATACTCTAATTGGAGATATCACATACCAATTAATAAATAAGAATGGTGAGATTATTCCAATAAGCGCCCGTTCTTTAAATGGAATTAATTACTCACGTCTTAAAAACGGAAATTACAAGTTAATTGCGACAGCAAACTCTCCTATTTACCAAGAGATCCAGAAAGAAGTTACATTAGAGCTACCTAAAGACAATATGCAGACAATATCATTTGGGTTCGAAATCATTAATGCAGACACTCTGCCGACACAGGAGCTTATTGTTTCAGAGTTTGACAGCAGTATAATTAGTTCGCCTAAATTTAGCGCCTTATTAATATTAGACTCATCTGAAACTGAATACACAATTCTTTCAAATATTTCCGTAGAACTTGATGGCTATCAAGTTGATATAGAAATCGAAGAAGTATATTCTGGCATGTGGGATATTAATATCGACTTGAAAAATCTTATTTCATTGCTAAGTCAAAAAAACGAGATCACTATTGATATTGAGTTAGAAAATGAAAATGGTGAAGAACTACAAATCAGAAGAACTAGAAACCTCTTCTACAATAATTAAGGCCAATAAGAGATGAAAATATTTTTAACTATCATTCTACTTTGTGCAAACCTTTCAGCTTCGGCCTGTCTCGTTCTACAAAAGGACGATAATGGCAAAAAGTCACATCCTGCAATCAAACACTATGTTGAAGATGGAGACAAGAAGAGAGAAATCGTTGTAAAAAACACTAGTGACAGTATTTGTCGCTACACTATTATCAAAACAGAGCTTATCCAATCAAGAGATGGTAGTTATAGCTATCTTCCATATAGAATTGGTCAAGATGTAAGTTATTCATTAGCGCCATATATGTCACTTTTAGATGAAAAAGGGATTGAAAGCTTTTCTATTGAACAAAGTTTAGCTCCTGGAGAGACAAGGCACTATGGACTACAAATTAACATTGCCTCTGACTTAAAGACAGGTAGTTTTCAGGCCGGATTTAAAATTGATTATATGAGTGGAGCAACAAGCTTCATCGTTGGTGAAATTTATTACTCAACTAAAGAGGCTCAAGTATCACCACAATTGAGATTCTTAAAATTTGACAAGAAAAAGAACAAGCTTACTTATGCACTTGCAAATAAAGGAAACGCTTACACATTCTTTGAGATGAATCTAATCTATACTGATCCGATATCAGGGTTTGAGTCTCATGGTGTAACTGTAGATAACGAACTGCACTTATTTAAGGCCAATATAAAAAACCACCTCCTGCCAGGAGGTAAGACAATTTTATCGGAAATTAGTCTTAAATCACACCTAAGAAATTTAAGAAAACAATTTGCGCAACAATACCCTGGACTGGACTTTCCAGAAGTATTAAATCTTACGGCCGTTCCGCTATACGGGATTGACTACGAGAACTGGACAAATCACAAAAACTTACCATTAGGATTCAAATCAGTAATGATTCAAACTAATTTATAAATTTAAGGAGAAGACAATGAAATTAATTAAGCTAGCAACACTTGCAACAGCATTAAGCTTCAATTCATTTGCAGCAGATTCAACAGCAAATGGATCAATTACATTATCAGGTGGATTTTCACCAAAAGTTAGCAGTGTTTCGATTGCACTTGTTGATTGTGGAAAAGACGTAACATTTAATGACTGTGATGCAACTCTAAGTTCAACAAGCTTTGGATCACACACACAAGATGCAACATTAAACCTAGGTACTTTTGATGGAGAATCAAATACACGTTATATAAAATTTGAAATCAAATCAAAAATGTTACTTTTCAAAGGTGACTACCTGAAAATTTCAAAATCTCTAACATCTTCTTCAAATGATGTATCTGTAGCACTTGAAAAAATGATTTTTGTATCTGCAGGCCTAGATACATATGGACAACAGACTCTTGGTGGAGCGACTTCTAGCCTAGTATCAGGCGATATCATGGTAGACACTAAAAAAGCTATTACTGATGTTGCATCAGAAGTATACAACTCTGCAGCAGCTAACCCAGGTGAAGCAAACGCTAAAGTTCTATCTGCCTTAGCAGATAACACAGCACTTACAGTTAGAGGAATTATCGCTCTTGAAGCTGGTGATGAAGCGACTTCAGACAACTTCCAAGCTGTAATCAATGTTGGTTTCACTGGTGTTGACGGCCTATAATGATTAAAAATATAGCTCTCACATTCATAACTCTTATTGCTTTCAGCATTTATGCTTCTTGTAATATGGGTGGCTCTTTTGGATGTGAGAGCTATTCTGATATTGGCCTTAATGGTCTAACTCTTGATCCATGGCAAGTGTATGAAGGTAGCTACTCTTGTTCATCACCGAGTAATTCAAATTACTACTATGATATCCAAGACATTAGTATAAAAGCTGGAATGACACTGGAGATTAGTTTTAAGACTGATACAAGTGCAGAACTCGACTTAAAGGCCATCACTTCAAAAGGGATTAGACATATCCAACGAGTGAAAAATCAGCTGATGTATGATGCTATTGATGGAGATCGCTGGTATTGGCAGACATACCAGTTTACTAGCACTGGAAAAGCGACAACGCTAACTCAACTTAGAATTAAGCTTCCTGCATATACAAATATTGATGATTTCCAGTGGACTATTGAGGACTCATCAGGTTCTGGGACGAATGGACGTTATTTACAATTAAATGATCAAATACATTTCAACTACACTATTTCAGAAGATGACTTTTTCTCTCCAGTTCCAAAGGTATGGAATATAGAGCTCGAAGGTGTCTTTGGAGCAAATGATGAAGCATTAATAGGATTTGCACCTCGTAGTACTAACCCAATATTTCTTCCAAGTTGTGAATCTATCATAGATTCACTTATTGTTGTTACTGCGCAAGAAAGTGGTAATGACTCATTTTCAATAGAGTGTGATCAGTTAATATTCCCACTTAGTGCACGAATCCCCTATTTAAGATTAAAAAATAACACGACAAAGAGTTATTGTTCGGCAATAAATTTTTCGATTCAAACTCGATTTAGACTATCTATCTCAGATGATATTCAATCAACTGATTACAACGAAGTATTCGATATTATTACAGAATTTAAGTAAGAAATAATTTCAGGGATACTTGGCCTGCCTTGCATTTCCAGATGTAAAATGCGATTTAGTAAACAAATATACAAACAAAAAATAGATAGTGAGGATAATATGAAAAAAGCACTTTTATCACTAGTGTGTCTACTTACACTTAATGCACAGGCAGGTATCTCTATTGGACTACCTCCAGGAATGAGTATGCCAGACTTTGATTCAATTGAGCAATCTCAACGTGTTTTTGAAGAAACAGTTGAAGAGCTAATGGCAAATGAAGAAGTTAAATCAATAGTTAGAACTGTTGAAGAAGACTACCTAGCAGCTTGTACTGCACAGCCAGAAAAAGCTTCTGCATCACTATTTAATATGTACCTTCGTTATAACTGTGAAGGTGCAACAGATGTTAAACTTGTTATTACAGCAAAGATCAAAAAAGGCGTTGTAAAAGTAAAAAACTATAAAGTTAAGTTCTAAGAAATAAAATAATTGGGCCAGCCTAGCTGGCCTTTTTATTTGCCCTTTTAATTATATTAATGTAATTAATACCAAAATTTATACAAGGGAGCTGCACCATAATGTGGCTGAGAATAGCGGAATTGGCCGTAAAACCTTCTAACTTGATCCAGGTAATGCTGGCGTAAGGAGATTCAGATGAAAATACTGATACTAGTATTTATTTCCCAACTAATTCATGCTCAAACAAAAACAGTAGATTCAGACAATGCAATCTATATCTATGGTCTTTTTGAAAAGAAAGAATATTACAGTGATGCTAATAGTATTTCTTTAAAGACGCAAAAAGATTTTTCGCAACAACAATCAACAGATATCAGTGAGACCTTTAAGGCGATTCCAAACCTAAATATGGCAAATGGTAGCTCTCGCTCAAGCTTCTTTCAAATAAGAGGTATTGGAGAGCGCTCAGCATATGAAGGGATTTCGAATTATTCAGTTGGTTTAATGGTAGATGAAATAGACTATACGGGAGTTTCTGGAACAACAAACCTTAACGGAGTTAAGCAACTTGAGATCTATAAAGGACCTCAAGCAACACGTTTTGGTCCAAGTGCAATGGCAGGAATGATTCATGTAAAATCTCTTACACCTTCACAAAAATCCCAAATAAATACATATCTTTCATATGAATCATTTAACACTTGGGAAGAAAGTATCAGTTATTCAGGAATGCTAAGTAAAACGACAGGGCTAGCACTCGCTATTAGTAAAAGAGATAGCGATGGTTATATGAACAATGATTACTTAAGTCGCAAGGATACAAATGGACAAGACGAAATAAATCTACGCACTAATCTGACGATGGACTTTAACACGGCAACTCTAACGACAGGGTTACACTACTTTGATAAAAACAACGGATACGATGCGTTTGTTCAAGACAACGGTTTCACGACACGCTCAGATAAACCAGGTAAAGATGAAAGTAGAACATTTGGACAATACATAAAACTTGAAAAAGATTTGAATGCAAACCTGACGAGTACATCGATATTAACTCACTTCGAAAACAAATCTTATTATAGCTACGATGAAGACTGGGGAAATAATCCATACTGGAATTCAATCCCAGGATGGAACGCAGACTACGACTACAATATTGAGTTCCCAAGAGAGCGAGAGGATTTCACATTGGATCAACGTCTCTCATCAAAGGCCACGACAGCTGGTATTTACCTAAAATCATCTAACGAAGATTTCAAGGAAGTTGGTTATGAAGACTCAGCAGTAAGAAAAAATATAAGTGGAGAAGTCGATACAAAATTAGTTTCAATTTACGCTGAAAGTAGAAATAAGCTAAGTGAAAAATTGAGCTTAGACTATGGTGCACGTCTAGAATATCGCAAGGTAGAATTTGAATCATTAGAAGGCGGTATTAAAACAAATCTTACACCAGAAGATCTGATGTATGGCCTTAATATCACGCTATCTAAAAAAGAACTTCTTGGTGATCTTGCATACGCTAAATTATCTAAAGGATATAAGCCTGGTGGTATAAACACACAGTCGGCCGTACCAAATTCGAGAAAAGAGTTTCAACCTGAAGACCTCTATTCATTAGAAATTGGACAGAAATATCTGATAAAAGAAAAAGGGATTTCAATAAATAGCTCTCTTTTCTTTATGTATCGAAATAATGCTCAAGTTAAAACATCATTTCAAGATGATCCAATGGATCCAAGTTCGTTCACATTCTACACAGATAACGCTGCAAGTGGGTTCAATTATGGAGCAGAGATTGAAGCTAGTCTTGAAAAACCATATGGCCTAAACCTCTCTTCAGGACTTGGTCTACTTGGAACGCGCTACGGAGACTACAATATTGGTACACGTGATCTTGAAGGAAGACAAATGCCTCATGCTCCAAACTACCAAGTTAATTTAAACCTTAACTATAAATATAGAAATGGACTGTATTGGGATATCAACTTCTACGCTTCAGATGATTTCTACTACTCAAATTCACACGATTTGAAATCTGACCCGTATCAGATAGTTGATACTAAGATAGGATATCGCTACAAGTCTTTAGACGTCTCAATTTGGTGCAAGAATGTATTTGATGAAACATATTCTCTGCGTGGTTATTACTTTGCGAATATGCCTCCAACTTGGCAAGATGAGCTATATACTCAAAACGAGGCCCCAAGAAGCTATGGGCTTAGCTTAAAGTATGAATTTTAAATTAAGTACTAGAGATAATCTTTATTAATACCATATGCATTAAAAATATGATCATCAGGAGTTACACGATAAAGTTTTAATTTGTTTCTCTCTCGATGTTGTGAAATATATGTTTCATAACAATCTTCTACAGATAGAACTTCACTAGTGAAAACTCCTTGCTGGTCAAAAGCAAAGCGTTCAGCACGATAAGCATGTTGGGCGCGATTTTTCTCTTTTATTTCATAAATTTCATACATCTTAGTCGTTTCATATTCTGAAAGATCCTTCATAGGCTCAAGATCTAGACCGAATAACTTTTGAAAGTCTTTGAATGTATTATAATAAATCATATCGACTTCATACTCTTGTGGTATTAGCTCATCAAGAGCATGTGTTGCTTCATGAACAAAGAAGTGAGCAACAAGTCCTAATTCATCTTCAAGACCGATGAAGATTGTAGGTGTTTCCATTGTAAAGTCAAAAAGAGCTGAAGTTCTCTGTGTTAATCCTCTGCGCTCTCTTTCAAGTTTTGAAAGGTTTCTTATTTTTAATTTACCATCATCTAATAAGGGCCTGATTCTATTAACAACCTCCTGGCCTTTCTCAGTTGTTGATACTAATGAGAAAAGATCATCAATTGAGTAGTTACTTTTATTTAAGTGATAATCTTGCCCAGCTCGATTAATTACACATCTATCAACTTCGGCCCTTTGATCTTGCGTGCGGTGTCGATAAGTTGGGTTATGATCTATATCTGGACCAAAACCACCGAGACCACCTAGGCCGCCAAAAGATGCTAGAATATTTAGTTTTATGAATGTGAGAGCTAGGTATTTTTCCATAATGATCTTCCTTTAAGATGAAGATATCACTTAATAGATGCTACTTGTCATTAATTGAAGATACTTCATATTTGACTATTTTCTATACATATTTCAGCAACTTAACTTAATTAAATAGGCCCAGAACTAGACGATTTATGATGATTTGACTAAAACTATAGGATACTAATTTAACGTAAGAGAGATTTATGGGAAGAAAATCAGCAAAAATTGCGGCCAAAAAAGGCGCAGCAGACAAGGCCCGTGGGCAAGTATTTACGAGAGCTCTTAAAGATGTATTCTTAGCATCGAAAAGTGGTAGTGGAGATCCTGATACTAACTTTCTTTTGAAGGTTGCTATTGATCGTTGTAAGAAGTTTAACGTACCAAAAGACAATATCGACCGTGCGATAAAAAAAGGACAAGGTGGTGATGGTGCAGGTTACGTCGATATCAACTATGAAGGTTACGGACCTGGTGGTGTGGCCGTTTTCGTTGAGGCCTCAACAGATAATAATACAAGAACTGTAGCAAGTGTAAGAAGCTACTTTAATAAAGTTCAAGGATCACTTGGACAAACTGGTTCTCTTGAATTCGTATTTAAAAGAGAGGCAAACTTTCTCGTGAACGAAGAGAATGTTTCTGATAAAGACGAATTTGAACTTGAGATTATTGATGCAGGTGCTGAAGATATTACACTAGAAGACGGTGTTTTTGAAATCATCGCACCAGTTGAATCATTTGGAGATATTCAAAAGAAACTTCAAGAAATTGGGATTACACCTGAAGAAGCGAGACTTGAAAGAGTTCCTTTAAACTATAAAGCAATTAATGATGAAGATACATTGAAGCAATTCGAAAGATTAATCGATCTTCTTGAAGAAGACGACGATGTTGTTACTGTTTATCACAACCTTGAAGAATCAGAGGAGTAATTCATGAAAAAAATCATTATTGCTCTAATCACTCTTATTGCAACAGCTGGCGCTTCAGATTTAAAAGTAGAAAAAGATCTTGCGAAAAATCTATTTCTTTCTCTAGAGTCAACAGTAGAACCAGATTGCAACGGGTCTAAATGTATAATCGAATTAGACCAAATTTTTTGTACACAATTGTTTAAAAAGACAAAATGTACAGTAGGTGCTTTTTCAAATGGTGACATTCTTGTTAAGACAGTAAAGGGTGACGAGGCACAAGATATCTCGGACGCTTTATACGATATTAGCGAAGCGACTTGTTCATCAGACAAAGATGCCTGTGGAATTCATTTCTACAATGTAACTTGTGAAGAAAAATCAAAGTTAGTATTTAAATCATATAAATGCCATTTAAGTGACTTAAGAAAATAGTTTAAATAAAGGGATCCTTAGGATCCCTTTTTTTTTACTAACCAAGCTTACTCATATCAATGACAAAGCGATAACGGACATCGCTTTTAAGTACCCTTTCATAAGCTTCATTAACTTGTTTAGGCTCAATCATTTCTATCTCAGGGGAAATATTATGCTTCCCACAGAAATCTAACATTTCCTGTGTCTCTTTGATTCCTCCAATAACAGAACCTGCATAACTTCTACGTTTCATAATAAGTGGAAATGGATGTATTGCTAAAGGTTCTTCAGGAACTCCAACAGAGACCAATGTTCCATCTAGTTTTAAGAGATTAAAATAGTTTCCCATATCTATTTTATTACTAGAAACAGTATTAATAATAAGGTCAAACTTTTCGGCGTTCTCTTCAAAAACTTTCTCATCTCCCGTATAGAGGAATTTATGCGCTCCTAATTTTGAAGCATCCTCTTGCTTATTCTTTGTATGACTAAGAACTGTAACTTCAGCACCTTTTGCGGCCGCTATCTTAACTCCCATGTGCCCTAGTCCCCCAAGCCCCATAATAGCAACTTTTTTGCCAGGGCCAGCTTTCCAATGAGTTAAAGGAGAATACAGCGTTATACCTGCACACATAAGAGGGCCAGCTTTTTGTAAATCAATATTGTCAGGAATCTTTAAAACGAAGTCTTGGTCAACTACGATAACATCAGAATAGCCACCTTGAGTATGGCCAGTACCATCATCAACTTCCGAACCATATGTCTGTGTTGCCCCTTGCTCACAATATTGTTCAAGATGATTTTCACAAGGAGAACAACTACGACAAGAATCGACAAGACATCCAACTCCAACACGATCCCCTATTTTATATTTTTTTACATTTGCACCAACCTCTCGAACAACACCAGCAATCTCGTGCCCAGGAACAAGAGGAAAAGGTGTACCTAGTCCCCACTCATCTCTTACCATATGAATATCAGAGTGGCAGATACCACAATACTTAATATCGATCACAACATCATTAGGTCTAGCTTCTCTTCTTTCAAAATTATATGGTTCAAGTGGCGCTTTAGGACTCTTTGCCGCGATTCCTTTTGATCTAATCATTACAGTCTCCTTGTTTAAGATGATGGCATTTTACAAGGTAAGTGCTACCTAATAGATTAATAATTTTCTTAAATTTTATTCTTCGGATATAATTTAAACATGGCAAAGCTAAATGTATCAATTGAGGGTGTTAGGTATAATCTGTTTAATGATTTATACTATCGAATGATCAGAACATCCTGGTCTCGTTTTTTTCTAACTGCGAGTTTAATATACTTGATCATTAACTTTCTTTTTGCGTTACTTTACTTTTACTCTCCAGCAGAAATTTCAAATACTAATAGTAACTCGCTTTGGGATGCATTTGTCTTCAGTTTTCAAACAAGCTCAACTATCGGCTATGGTTACTATCTTCCTAAAAATGACCCTGCCCACTTCTTAGTGATAATCGATGCCATGACTGGTATCTTCTACGCTGCAATTATAACAGGTATGGCCTTTGCTAAATTTGCAAAACCTTCAGCTAAGATTATTTTTACAAATAATATTATCATCGCTACGTTTGATTCAGTACCGACTCTAATGTTTAGAATTGCCAATAGTAGGGATACACATATTATCGATGCATCAGTTAAGGTTGGGGCCTTAATTCCCTATGTTTCTAAGGAAGGCCATCAAATAAGACGTACATGTAACTTAAAATTGATGAACACAGAAAACCCGACATTTCTTCTAACATGGACAGTTATGCATCCCATCGATACAGAAAGTCCACTCTATGGCCTAACGTTAGATGAAATAAAAGAGAAAAGAATATCTTTTTCAACGTCATTTACTGGAATAGACAAAGTACTTACTCAAACTGTTCACTCTAACCACATCTACCTTGCAAAAGACTTACTTAAAGCAAAGAAGTTCAAGGACGTCCTCAAGCATGATCAAGAGGACTCCTATCAATTAAATTTAGATAATTTTCATTCGATAGAAGATTAGAATCTAATCCCAGCTCCAATGTAAAAATTGAATCCACTTTGATCAATTTGTTGTGAAACACCACTTTCATGCGCCATTGGTGCAAGCACGTAATCTCTTTGCTCTACACCTACTTGTACAAAGAAATTATCCCAAAAAATGGCCTTCGCCTCTAGCGAGACACCGTAAGAATAGCCACCAATATCGTTAAAATGATTTTCTTCATACTCTTTACCATTGTAGTATGTTTTAGTATCAGATTGGACATGAACTAAACCTGCACTTATACCTGGACTTAACTCAAATCTAAAACGGGGAGTATCAACAAGTCTAATGGCATATTTCATACCAATTTGGATATCATTCAATATCGTAACATTTTTAGCTTCATAGACATCATATTGATCATCCTCTAGAAAGCCTCCTTCAGTTACACCAACATGTCGACCAGACATATTATAGCGACGATACGTATCGGCCAATTCAATACTAAAAGTTTGAGTAACAAGATACTCAATTGTTACTTTATGACCTTCTTTAAATTTTAAATTTTCATCTAATATTCGATCGAATTCTTCATCATATAAATCGTAAAGAGAATCTCCATCATTTGAAACATTATAAGAGGTATCCATATCTGAACGATTTATCTTAGAATATGTTATAACAAATCTTTTTCTAATTCCGTCAAGGAGCGATTCCTCCTCTACTTCGAGCTCCTTTATCGCAATAGGCTCAAAGACAGCTTCGTTATCACCAGTTAATTCATTTAAGTGAGCGTGATTGATATTTAAGTTCTCACCAAAAACCTGAGGAATAAATAATAGAAATGATAAAAATATTTTTTTCATCTAATGCCTTGTTTTGAAATATTAATAGAATTCTGGTAGATCTAACTCTTCCTCAACGTATTCGTCATATTCTTTATCACCTTTTTTTGTATCAACTTCATATGACTTACCAAAGAAGAACTCTTCCATATCAAAACGATATTGATAAGTGAGCATAAACTGTGTTTCATCGAAGCTCTTTTGACCACGACCGAAATTCTCATTGAATTCGTTACGCTTTACTTTTAGACCAAAAGTATGCTTCGACTTTTCACTTGGCCGATATTCAATACCTGCTCCATATTCGTTTCTCTGATAAGAGTAATTAAATTTTTTATCTTCAGTTTCAAAATTTCTTTCATCACCTTGTTTGTAGTAGGCATAAGCTCGGGCATTACCATCACCAATTTTGAAATGGATTTCACCAGTTGCTTCGATATCTAAATTGACCGAGTCTTGATTATAGATTCTCTTATAGGAGCGACCGAGATTACGACTATCTTCTTCATTAAACTGATGAACACTCCAAGTATCACTTGCTTTTGCAACACCTGATAGAATTAATGTCGCACCATCATCTAAGACAAATGCTTTTCTAATTACTAAGTGCGCATATTGAATACTACCGTGCTGCCCGATAGATTCATGGATCTTTTCATATTTTGCACCAAGGGCCCTTAGAGCGATCTCAACACCACCAAATTCTTCTCTTTGATACCTTTTTTCAAATTGCATCCAGTCCAACTCTGCAAGCTCTAAATTACCGTTACTATCGGCCCTAAAAGTGAGTGTAACTGGCCCTTCATCAAGGCTTGAGTCTTTATACCAATTGCCAAGATTAGTCTTAACGCCAGCTTCGGCCCCATATAAATTATTGGCCGCCAAAGACGTTGAACTAGAACAAATTAAGAACGTACTTATAATAGATAAGCTTTTAAGTGATTTAATCATATGATTGATAAAGCAAGTAAAATGCCAATAAATCGCACAATAAATGTAGTATTTTAGCTTAGAATTGATCAAAAAATAGACGGCCGTCTGTTAATCTAAACAAAATAGGAGCAGATGATACGTAATAACTTCGAAAAAATGGCACCTTCTTTGCTGTGTATATGACATATGCATATGAAATATAAAATTCTATTTATCTATACTCTTGGCCTATCATTTTTTGTCAATGCAGATCCATATACAGATATATTGCTTGGTAAGAATGTCGATAGCTACAAGATAAACGAGTATTATAAGAAGCATTATATTGAAGATAAAGAATCTCTTGTCGTGATAGGTTCTCATTATAAAGAGAGTGAAATGCCGATTGCCGGAACAGGTTTCACCATAGAAAGTGATAATAGGAAGTTTATTATCACAAATTCACACCTGATCGACGGTGATAATAAATTCTATGTCTATCGTGGAGAGCTTTTTCCTGTACAAGAAGATAATACACTCTCATGTGCAAACGATGATGTTGCGGTCGTTGAAGTTAATAATAATATAAAAGAGATATTTGGAAGATATGATCGACATAAGAATTCTCTTTATACTCATGGAAAAAATAATTCGCCAAGAGGTCAACAAAAGTCTGAGTTTCATTTTGGAGAAAATAGAGAAATAAATTACAATAATAGACCACTCTTTGAAAATTCACTATCAGGAGAAACTCTCTCTTACGTACAGATCGGTAATATGTATGATCTTTCATGTAACTTCTATCCAAGCTCGCCTGAACACTACAAGGGCAATGCACTCTTTGTTCCTATTTCAGAAGCAATCAAGTCGATAACGACTGAAGCGATCCCATATAAGCAAAATCATCACAATCAAATTGGAATGATGAATTCAATTATGGATCTGGTAACACATAATGAATGTCGAATAAATTTAGATTCAAAAGTAAAAGAGCATGAAAAAAGCCGTCAATCATTTTTAAGTAAAGCAATAATCACTCCCTCAAGCATTGTTCCAGGAATGAGTGGGTCACCACTATTGCAAAATAATAACTTAACTCAAAGTAAGTATCAAATTGCAGGCATTGCCACTTCTTATGATCGAATCATGCAAAAATCGATCTTTACTTCGCATTCTAATATTAAAAGTTGTATTAAAAACTATTTAAATGGAAAAAGAGGACACTTAGATTCGGTAAGATTTAAGTATTCGACAAAGTATCAATCAACTTATCGTCAAAAGAATCAGGATAGACTAATTGAAGAAATCCCAAACACGCATGGTAAGGCCAATGGAGATCTAACTGATACAAAAATAAAAGAACTTTACGACCTATTCCTAGAGAAAAAACAGAAGGATTTAAATATTGATCAAGATAATAGGTCAAATATACAAACAATTGAAATGTTAAAAGAATTTAAAGGTAAATTCAAAGACAATACAATTATAAGAGGTGGTAATGGTTACGGAAATGGTGGCGGGCCACTTGTATACAATTCAATAGAGTTTAGAGAGAGAATAATTATTCCAACGGGATTATCAATTGCAGGAAATTTAGTAATTGGCTTCAGGTGCAAAAATTCACATGAAAAAAGTGATGACAATTATATCTTCGCAAATTGGGAAGGCCTTGCATACAGTGAAATAGCAAAGTGTAAGGAAATCTACAATAATGATAAAGTCGACTTAATAAAAATATTGAGAAAAAAGATTAGGAACTTTAAAAGTAATAAGGATCAAAACACAGAAGAAACCTTCTCAATTAGATCAGTCATTAAGCTTAAGAATGATAAGATAATACTAACGATATCTGGAAAGAATCATAACAAGAACTTTAAAGAATCAGTTGTCATTGATAATGATATTGAAAAATTTGTCCCAAGAATTGAAATCATATTAGATGAAGACAATACAATTATAGCTGATATAAAAGAACTCTTCTTTACGGATATGCTAAACGTCTCTAGGACAAGAAAGAATCAGAGCATTGAAGATGCTCTACTTAGGGATAACAAAGCTAGAGTTTTTTATAGCGTAAAAAAGAAAAACAGCAACAAAGGTAGTATACCTCTAATTAATAGCTGGAACTAATGAGTATAACTATTCACCCCTCACATTTAATCGATGCTGATATAGCACAATTAACGAAACTTTTTTTTGAACTAGAATATAAATCTGAGGATTCTTTATATACTCAAATCATGATGGCCTATTATCTAAACGATAAAACTAAGCTTCAGCGCTTACAAAACGAAGTAAAACCAAATTCTTTTTTACATGTTTTCTGCCTTTGCCGTATCGCTATTTTAGAAAATAAGTCTTATGAAATCGAGAATATTGAAATATATAAAAACTCTCCCTATATCGGTGATCTCTATTTTGCCCTGGCCCTAATAGCAGCTCAACAAGACAATCATATTCAGGTAAAGAACAACTTTCTAAATGCCTATAACTGCTACACAAAAATCGGAGCAAATAAAAAAGCACTAACGGCCCAGATGAATACAATAACAGCAGAAGGTAATATTGATCTAAGAAAAAGATTACTAGCAAATTATATCGAATCAGTTGATAAACTAATTGAACATGAATCCATAACAAGTGCAGCAAATATTTGTGTTAATATCGCTGATGAGTTTCATAAGATTGGTGCCCAACGTTCGGCCTATCGCTACAATGAAAAAGCATTAATGATTTTAACTGATCAAAAGAACACTCTTCAATATGCACAAGCATTAACTCATCTTTGTGAATCGATGTTTTGTCTTGGGCAAAATATTAATGCGAACAAGGTTCTTGATGAGCTACAATGTTACGACTTTATTGAAATCAAAGAAGCAATAAAGGCCATTGAAAATGTATATCTCAACAAGAATAATACAATTAACAAAGCTCAACTCACAATGGCGTGGAGAATCAGACTAGAGAAAAAGACTTCTCCTTACCTACTTGGAGAAATAAGTGACCAGTTAATTCACCTTTTAGCTTACGGCCCATGTGACTTTAAAGAGATTATAGAGGAAATTTATCCGAATACAGATGAGATTGATGCAAGAAATCGCTTAACGACCTTAGTATCTAGAATAAATAAAAAAATAGAAGGACTTATCATTTTCGATCAAAAGAATCAGCTGTTTTCTTTATCAAATAATGAGAAGATCATATTTGCTACACAGGAGTCTTTATCATGATCGATGCACTTCTTAGCAAAATTGATAAAGAAATATTAAATATTATCGATATAAAGTCTCTATCACATAAACAATTAGCTAATCTTCATTCGATAATTCGAAGCAAAGATAATAATTTATTAAACCGTACATTATTTTATCTTTTATCTGCTAAACTACATGGAGAAGATTTTTCAAAAGAAATTGAAGTCGATATAAACTCTTCATCAGATGATCCCAACCATGGACTAATCTCAAGTCTATTATTAAAAAACAAAGTCCCGCATGAAATTGAGATTAATGGAAAATTAAGTAAGAAAGAGAATGTTCTTTTAGACGCTTTAAAAGAAGCTAAGTCCAATAGACAGCAGCTAATAATAAAAATCTATGGACAAGATTGTGATTACCTTAAGGCCGAAACAAGCTTTAAATCATTATTATATCGTTTTAAAAAGAAACTCAATGGCGAGATCATCATATCAATAGATGGAACATACTCGATATCTATATAAGTACACTGAATATATAAAATTAATGTATCATTGTACTTGTAATGTCTTGAGCAATGTATTCATTATTTGTCGTTGCCACCAAAGAAGTCGGAATAATTACCTTAAAAGTAGTACCTTGATCAGAAGAAGTAAAATCAATAGTTCCACTTAAGTAATCAACAGATTTTTTAACAATATACATTCCTATACCAGTACCTATTGACTTATCCTCATTGAAACGAACAAATTGCTCATAGACTTGAGACTTACTTTCACATGGTATTCCAACCCCATTGTCTGCGACAGTGATATAGAGATTATCAATATCATCATGAATTTCAACATTTACAAATGGAACATCTTTTTTAACATCATAATACTTAACTGCATTGATAATGATATTACTTAAAATTTGAAATACTCTAACTCTTTGGGAAGAGTGCCCACGAGATAGGTCGACATCAGTTGAAAAACGAATATTATTCTTCTCTATTAAGTATTCATTTGAAATTACGATATCAGAAATCATTGTCTCAAAATCAAGTTCTTCATTAGGATGTGTTGATACGTCTAGGCGTGCCAGTTCTAAAAGACTTGATATCAACTCGGCCAAATGATTAACACGACTTCTAATCTTTTCAACCTTAAGTTTAACGTCTTTTTCGTTAAACCTGTTAGTTTCAATACTTCTTATAATCAAATCTGACAAAATACTTATTGTTGTCAAAGGTGATCTCAGGTCATGAGATGTACGGTAAGAGAACTGAAGAAGCTCTTCATTTGTTTGAGTAAGTTTCTTATTTGTTCGATCCAGTGCCAATAAATCGAAATAGTACATCGACGCCATTGCAAAAATAAGAAGTACAATCGCAATAACACTAAATCGAGAGATATCCTGTGAAATATTATTAAGCTGAACCTCTTTACTCTCCAATATGCGAATAACTTCCTTGGCCGCTAAATCGGCCTGTGTGTCATCAACACGTACCAGATAATCCCTTTCCTCGGCAGAAAGGTTCTTGTCACTATTTTTTAAAATTTCAAGATTGTTACGATATTCTTGTGCTGTTGAAAATAAATTTTCGAGAGACTCTCTTTCTGTATCGGATAGTTTATAATCTTTTGAACGAAGATAAGCTTCTTCGATTTCATTAAATTTTATGACAGCTTTTTTGTAATATGCTTCATTAGATCGATTTACATAGTTTTTAAAATTATGAATAAGGCCATTATATCCAAAATTGCCGACGACAGAAACGAAGAGGTCAATTCTCTGATTTAACTCAACTACGGCCTTACGGTTTTTACTAGAGAAGTAATAAGCACAGCTAATACCAAGAAGAATAAACATCAGAACTGACGCTAGAAATAACTTCTTTTTAAATATATTAGCGTTAATTAACAAATCCACTACCTTTATAAATTAATCATCTAAATGATAGATTAAGAATCAATCCATGTAAAATAATTCACTTAGATTTGAATCATCAAACAAATGGTTACTGCACAGAATTTTTGTTGCTAATAAAGGCATATTATTTATCGCTCTATCACTTACCTACTTGTGCAGTATTGTATGACTGAGCGCTTAAATGATACAATAGATGGAATCTAGAGTTAGGAATGATTTGAATGAAGAAGTACTTTTCCCTCCAAAATATCGCACTTGTCATTGCTTTGGGAGTGTTTATCGTAAAGCAGGCCCCGATAATTGCGAATAGTTTTAAAATTAAAGAAAGAAAGATCCAAACAAGAACTGTAAGGACAATTGAGCTTAATTCGAAGGCTTTAGAATTTCCTCCACAGAGTAAAGTAGTAGCGTTTTATTGGATGACAACATGTGCTCCATGTAAGCTTGAAATGCTACGATTAAAAAAATCTGTCGAAAATGGTAAAATTGCAAAGGATTCGATCTATGCTATCAACCCATTTGAAAGTACTGAAAAAATAAGAAAATACCTAAAGAAAAGTCCATATCCTTTCACTTTTATTGAAGATAATGATCTAGGTTATGATTTAGGAATACAGGTTACACCAACAACAGTTTTCTTAGATAAAGGAATAGTTAAGTCCTTCTCAACAGGAATAAGCTTTCTTGGAATCTATGAAGCAGAAAAATTTCTAACTAATTAAGCTTCTTTAAAGTGAATTCCTCTCCTTGTGTAAAGATAAGGATCTCTCCATTATCTTTGAATTCAAGTTTGATATGAGCACGCTGAAACTTAAATATCGTATTAGAAAATGCTTCAAAAGGGATCTCATTTTGAGCATCACTTGATGCTTCACCTAGAAGAACTCCATCTTCATTTCTAAAAGTAAGCTTAATTGGAAAATCATTACTTCCGTATGTTCCATTATACTGATCAAGTATTTCTTTCTTAACTAAGATTGACTCTTGAATGACAGGAATATCAAAATCGTCGCCATAAAATCCGGCCAAAAGAGCAAGAGACATATCGTTAAAGTTAAATGCCAGAGCGTTTGTAAGGCTTACTATAGCAATATCATCTTCAATATTATAGGCGGCGATAGATGCATAACCATCGACTCCACCTGTATGTCCAAAGAAGTATTTGTCAGCATATGGAAACTTCATTAAACCTAATCCATACTCTCCCTCGCCGATAAATTCTTTCATTTTCTTAAGAGAGCTTGAATTGATTATTTTTTCTTTAAATAATCCTCTAAGAAATGTTGCAACTTCTAGTGGTGTGGAAGCAATGGCACCAGCACCAAGAGGAACACTCTGATGAGTATTGGTTGCTTCTTCCCAGTTAGCTCTTTTGAAGTAACTAGTGACTTCATTAGATCGACGACTTTTAGCATCATAGACAAAGGTCTCCTGCAAAGAAAGAGGCTTAACAATATAACTAGTTAGTAAGTTTGCATAAGTATCATTTCCTGCCTTTTGAGCAATATAGCTTAAGATGACATAACCAGTATTTGAATACTCATACTTTTCACCAGGCATAAACTCCAACTGATAGCGATAGAAACGCTCCATCATCTGACTTTCAGATTGGGGAGTTTGAGAGTATTCCTTGTAATCAGCAAGATCTGTCATATTTGGAATACCGGTACGATGGCGAAGCAAGTCCTCAATAGTGATCTTATCTGCCTTATCTATCTTTGGATAATAGAGAGCAAGCTTATCTGAAAGCTTTAATTTCCCCTCTTCCTCTAACTTTAGAATAATTGTAGCAGTATATATTTTCGAAACAGAACCTATGCGATAAATAGGATTCTTATTATTTTTATCAAAATTATAATTTTTATTATAAATGGACTTACCATCTTTTACTAATATAGCACTTCCTGAAACTACTTTCTTATTTTCTAAAACAGCAAAAAACTTATCTAATTTTTCAGTAATAATATTAGACTCCTGACCAAATTGACATGATAGACAAAAAATAAAAGTGACAAAAAGAATTACTTTTATGAAGACCTCTATTGAAATTGAAATTGTAATGAAAACACTATATCGGTCTAAAATTATTGATCTTTAAATATAAAATTCTAATCTAAATATATATAATTATATAAAACGAAGATAATAAATAGCTTTCTTTCTCATTTTAAATTTGACAGACTGCTTAGAAATCCGTACTAAATAATTCTCCAAGCAAAACTTTTTTCTTGGAGAACCTAATGAAGAATTCCCTACTTCTACTTATTTCACTTGTATTTACTTCTAACACTTCATTCGCATCTTATGACGGATACGATGATTACTATGGCGAAGACATTAACACAGTTGTCGAAACGATAACTTCTTGTCACGACAGAAATTTCAACAAAAAACTTATCGTTAAAAAAGTGTACTCAGATGTATCTGGAGAATCTCTATTTAACGAAATTTCAATTGATGGTAAAGCACTTGAAAAAATTGACTACAAATTCGAAAGTAAGAACTTTGTCGATCCATTAACTAATCTAACAAAAACAGGATATCTTCTAGAACTAAGACATCAGTCGGTCGACAATTCTTCGACGCTGAGTCTAATTGCTTCAAGCTTAGATGCTCACCTCTACAACCCAACTTGGGAAAACTATGACCTAAGAGGAACGCTAAAAATTGCTTCAGTATACAATAACGAAACAAGCTACGATGTTCGTTGTAGTATTAAATCTGAAGTTCGTTACGGGACACCAGAAGAAATTGACGTACTTTTTGAAAACTTTGATTACGATTCTTACAATGACAGAAGATAGTAGTCACAATGCTTAAATATATCATTCTAACGATATTTATCACATCAATGTCGAGGGCCACGGTCCTCGACAAAGATGCTTTTCTCAACTGGGTCAAATCAAATGACTTTCAAACACTTACACAAGTTATTGAAAGTATCCCGGAGGAAGACTATCAAAATATGACATTGGCCTATAAGTCAGGAGCGCTTCTACCAGCAGCACCAAATAAGCTAAGGCCTGTGATTTGGAATGAGAAAAATTCATTTGTTATTACCTTTTCAACATTTGAAGCAGATCAACACGAAGAAGATTCAATTGAGGCCATCGCTTGGAATCAAGAAGAGCTCCGCTATGAGCTTCTTGTCTTAGACCTTAAAAACAAAAAGTGGCTCATAAATCAAGCCAAGTGCCTTGAGTGCCACGGGCAGCGTCCAAGGCCATTGTGGGGAGAATATCCAACATGGAACGGTTTTGTTGGCCAACGAAATGACTTAATGAATATCAGAGATCGTAAATATCTGAGTAACTTTTTAAAGAGTTCAGAGCCTCGCGGCGAGGCAGTAAGAAGAAAGATAAAGCGTGAAGGTGCACCATTTCCATATAGAGTTGCCACAAAAGAATACTTTGACCACAGAGAACACTCGCAGGCCGATCACAGGCCAAATATGCGCCTTGGACAATTATTTGCAAGGCACCATACTCTATCCATATACAATGATCTAAGAGATGCCTTAACACATACTGAATTGGATGCTCTCTTTAAAATAATTCAATCAAAAAGATACTGGCTCAAAGACAAAAAGCTAGAGTTCTACTTTAATAAAGCAGGCCTTACTCTATCTGATCTGGACATTGCTCAAGTTGCCAATCAAGAAATAAAGACGACATGGGAGCATATCTATTTTGATGGAGATGCAGAGATTCTAGAGTACCTTACATGGCAATATTTAAATGATTCAAAAATGACCCTAGGAAATGAAGTTTCATTAGAGAAAAAATATCCTTTTCACTTCCCAAATAATCTGGATGTAAAAGAGACAATCAGCCTATTCGATACAATTACTAAATGGATACAGCTTGATTTTGAAATGACAGACAGAAACAAGAAGAGAAAGCGCCATCGTGTTGAATGAGTTTATTGTAACAAATGTATTTCTAATAACTTAGCTCTTACCACCACCATTAAGTAAGAAATAAATTCATGATTTTTAAAAACGTCACCTCATGTAAATGAGATAAATTCTGATATCCATTACCTTGCCTCCATAACAAAAAAAATAAAAATGGAGACGAGAAATGAAAAAATTAGCACTTACTTTATCACTACTACTGGCAACTCAAACTTTTGCCTTTAACTGTAAAAATGAACTCGCAAGAGATATTCAAATTAGAACAAAGTCTACAAGCTATCTCCCATCAAAAATACCTGGAGAGATGATTAAAGAGTGCTTCTCAAAGCAGAAGAACTTAAAAGAGAATCTTATTTATTGTGGATTTGCTGCCTATATCCCGGGTTCAATTATTGGTGTAGCAATAGGTGCAGGATTACCAATTCTTGCTCCAATATTTGCGGGAATTGTACTCGTGATGGAAAATGGAAATAAAGATAAGAATGGGATTTCAGGTATTGATCACAAGCGCCAACTTAAATTAAGTAGTCGTCTCTACAGTGTACTTTCAGGTAACACAAGAGATCTATGGTTAATTAAGAATTATCTTCCGGCCTATAAGCATGTTTCAAATGAAGAATTAATGTCTATTCTTACTAAGATGGATGAAGATGGAAGTCTTTGTAATGAGCAAGGCTTTAGAGATAGAGTTCACAAAATATCAGAAGCAGGACTTAGAGAACTTGAAAGAAAAAGTGTCGAAGTAGGAGTTAAGCTTAATTGGATGGATCTTCTAACAATTGATGGTGTTGATTCAGTTTTAACACAAGAATATAAAGAATGGTTTTTATACCGTTACACTTACTTTGATTATACGACTTTTGGACAAGTAATCGATAAGAAGGAGCTCAAAAAAGCACTTAAAGAAGAATATAAGGCCCTAGGTTATCGCCCTAGACACCAAGCTCACTCAAATAGATAATTTCAATATTATATTGGCCCCTTTTAAACTGGGGCCTTTCTTATTTCTTTGCAAGCGAGTAAATATAATTCTCAAGGTCTTTAATTTCTTTTTCAGTTAGAACATTCTTCCAACCTGGCATCTTCTGTTTATAACTAGAAACCAATAAGTAGAAATTAAAGTTAGGGATTTCTTTAGATAATTTTTGAAGATCAACCTTATCAACACCCCTTCCATTTTCACCATGACACTGAGAACACTTATTCATGTAAATACGCCTGCCCCTAAGAACTGATTCGGCACTATAAATACGAGTCACAGGTGTTTTATTTTCACTCTCTGCCACTGGAACAACTCCATGCCTCATGCTCTTATCTTCATAATACTGACGTGATTCAGTGTTAACGCTTGAACATGATGAGTAAGCTAAAAATAGAATAAAAAGTAATATAAAATTCCTCACAATCACCTCTTATTTAACTTCACGTAAAATCATGAGACGACAAGGGGCATGGCCTACCATGTATTCCGCAAACGAGCTGGAAAATAGTGCTGAGATTCCGTGCTTCCCTCTAGTTTCAATGATCATTTCATCAATTTTATTATCTTCAGCATATTCCTTTAGTGCAACCTTTGCAGAACTAGCAAAGAGACATTTACCAAAGACCTTTCCCTTATAATCTTCAGAAACAATTTGATTAGAAAGACCCAGTAAGAGATCTGAAACAGACTTTTCAATATCACCCATCTGTCCTTCAAGCGGATAAGAAGCAAAATAGAAAGTATCTGCATAGACTAGTGTTTCAAAACCGTGCACGAGATGAACTTCATCCCAGCGATTCCAGTCGAAATCCTTTAATTGATTCTTATAGGCATTGATAGACTCATCAGTTATATCAACACAAATCATTAGCTTACTCATGGAACCTCCCTTTGTTCTGATATCGATATTATCTCTTTATACAATAGTACTCGAATATGACATACGTCACATTATAGATAAGAAGATCTTAATCTTTATTAATAAAACATAAACCTGAGTATTTAACTGATATTAATGCCCAAGTATCTTCTCTTCATTAGTAAATGAAGAAAAAATACCTGGACAATTAGATATCTAACATTTGTCTATCGAGATAGTGTATTTAGCACTTCTTTATAGACATAAGGATTAGACTTAAGCTCAGAAATAACTTTCTGTCTAAGATTTAATAGTTCACGACTCTGATTTGACCAGAAGAATTTATTATTAGAGACTTCATCAATTTCTGCAAGAGGTAGACGAATTTCTTGTTTATCTACACTCACGAATACAATTTCTCTTCCATCAATAATAAATGGGAAATCAAAATTTTTGATAAACTTAGACTTACAACTTGTTGGATATTTTTTCTCTTTGAAATCGTAAAGACAACTTTGAAATTCTTCTGAAATATATTCATTATAAACTTGGAGGTTCTCATTCAAAGTTTCACTATAACCAATTTCCTGTGAATCACCTCGCTTATACTTAAGTATTTCATGAAGGATATACACTGAAAGATTCTTAGAGGCATGTCCATTACTTGAAATGAACTTATCTATTGCAAGCCATGTTTCATCATTAGACACGTTATTACCATAAAGATAGTTCTTGATATAAGGGAGTAACTGAGTACCAGATAACAATGCCTGCTGTCTTAAGGCCGTATCAATAACCTCTAAAACATTTAGAAATATTGACTTCACATAATTATTTTCACGCTTCTTACTGCTCGTTAGAAGTTCCATAACCTTTTGCTTAGGATATGGTTTTTCATTGATTTGATCATAAATGTAGTAGTAATAATAAGTCTCTAAAAAGTAAGAGATATACTGATTGAGAGCTTTAGTATGATAGAGATTTAAAAGTTTTTCATTTAAAAAATTTCGACTCTTTGAAAAATCAAACTTTTTGTTTGTATCAAAAATGTTAATTTGTTTTGTTGGTAATGCGTTCTTAGCACCCACATCAGTTACATCTAATGAGTAGTATAGAGAACTAAATGCTCTATCCTCATCTTTTCCGTTCGTTGATGCCGAGCTAAAGAACTTATTATACAGTTGTAACAAAGGAATATACTCACTATTAATTACGGAATCATAAGCAGTTTTAAAGTCATCATTTCTATCAATATTTGTTTTAGAAAGAATGTATTTATTATTTGGAACGAGGATACTTCTTAGCCCAGCTAGACAAGGTGCCAGTTCTTCCTTTGCTCCACCATAGTAGAGGTTTTCAACAATCCCCTCATAACTGTCATAACTACCACCAATTACAACATCAAAGCTACCTACATCATTTGGCTTAAATGCTTCTTCATTTCTTCTAATATCATCAACACAGTTTTGAAGATTACTATGACGGTAGCGAAAATCATCAGCAAGACAAGAGCTTAGCCTTGAATTTAGAAAGTTTTGACATGAGATCATTTTTTGAACTTGAGGATTATTATCCCTAAGAATATCTAACGCTACAGCCTGATTTCCTAAAACCTTATCAAGCTTTGTATCAAAATTTTGATACCAACTCTCATGTTTCTTATAATACTTTGCCAAGTCATCTCGTATAGCAATAACTTGTTTGAATATTTTCTCTTGGTTTTCAATCATTAGTTTTTGGTTTTGAAATACTTTTCCAAATGCTTCCATTATCTCGGCATGTCTTTGAGCATCAGGATCCATTCCTCCCCCACCAAGTAGTCCAGTGATTGCAGCAGTAGCATTCATAATAGACATTGGATCACCTGAGAAGGCAGCAATAACACTAACTGTCGCTTGAGAATATTTTAAAACATTATTTGCTCTTTCGAGATCTTTTCCCTTAAGACCAAGGTTTGTAGCAATTGTTAATGATACCTCAGCATATTGATAAGCCTCTACTGCAATATTTTTCCATTTCTCAACTGACGCCTGATATGAAGATTGAGAAACAACGACAACAGCGCCACTATTATCACCATTAGATGATGACTTAAGATCCTCTTCAACGGAGGCGATTGATCTCGATTTTGTTTTACTTGCTAAATCAGATAGAGACTCAACTAATTCATCAATTTTCTTGTCTCTTTTATGTAGGGCCTTTGCAAAGCTTTTAAGATTACTTTCAATTTTTCCTACACGACCTTCCAAATTAGTGTATTTGTCTTTAAGATCGCCAATATCTGCTGCATTATTATTAATTTCAGAAGCAAGCTCAACTGTATAATCATGTAGCTTAACAATAGCTGGCTGTGCAATTTTTATGAATACTTCAGGCTCTAGATCCTGTTTTAAGGAGCTAAAAAGGTCATCATTTTTAATTAAATTCCAAAGCTCCTTTGTTCTCTTTTCATCATTTTCAATTAGAAAAACTTTACTTAAACGCTCTTCATTAACAACAGCAAGTTTAGATAAAGACAACTCAATTGCTTCAAACATCGTTTCAGAGTCGAGCCCCTTAATATGGTTATTTAATTTTCTAAGTTGGTTTGCACCATCGACAGCAAAACTCAAACCCGTAGCCGCTAAAGACAACGGTACAACTTGAACGAGGCCAAAGAAAGCACCTGCCTTAGATAAACCGCCACTAACTGTCTTAAAACCATTTTCAGCTTTACTATTTACTGAAATCTGATGATTAAATTTACCAATTAGATCTTTGAAAGATACAGTATCTTCACTTGCAACAACCTGCATAAGCTTTTGAGAAGCATGGATCTGTTGAAAGAATAATGCATAAGAAATGATAAATATAAGAGACTTCTTCATTTAGACTCCTCTTATTTGCAATTTTCTACATTATCGAAAGCATTACAACCAATAACTTTTACATAGAAATTAACTGCAATATTCTTAGGTCTAGTTTCAGTAGAAGTTCTTGCCACCAATGATGCATCAAACTTATAGTTTTGTGCTCTACCACCACCTTGTGCATTTCCTCGGTTTCCTTGACCAATATGTTGAAATACACCTGAACCAGAACTACCTACATCTCTACCGTGCGCAATCTGTATTAGAGTACCTGTAATATTTTGAAAAGCATCTTCTTGATATGAGCCAAGAACACGCCCCTCTTGAGCATCAAAAGAGCAAGCTTCATTTTCTTCAGTACACTTTGCTCCGTTATTATGCATTCTTAAAAATTTTCCTCTAGCATCAGGGATTCCATGTCCCAATAATTGATTTAGAGATAATTCCGGAAATGATTCTCTTAATCTTTGAAAGTCTTTTCCGCCGTCCATAAGTACCCATGCTGGCCCATGTATCGATCGGAATTCTTCTGGAGAAAAAATACTTGTTTTAATATCGCCGACAGAAAAAACTTCGACATTATTAGAAACTGAACTTAGAGAACGTCCATTAATAGAACTTCCGTTACATGAGATAAGTAAAGCACACAGACTTGTAATAGTTAACAGCGAATTAAACTTCATTAAGACCTCCTTAGTTTATAGCCACTTATCGACAAGTAACCAATAAACTTTATTAACAATTAAATTAATAGATGAGATAAAATTGATGAGCCTGTTACAATTTCATAGAAAAATAAAATGATCTTAATAAAATACTGAGACTCGATTGATATGCCTCTGAAATCACACTAGAAAGAAAATGGCACATAACTAATAATCTTTACAAAAGTTTTATAGCTGAGTGTTTGAACGAAAAAAATACAACGTTGGACAAGAAGGAAGTTTATTGAATATTTATATAGAATCAACGCGGTAAAATACTCTTCTTTATAAAATTCCTACTCCATCATTTCCTCTCACACATATTGATATAAAGAATCTAGCAATTTCTTTTCATCACAACTATCAATATGGCCCAATGGAAAATCATATTTTCGATTTGTATAAGTTTGAAATACTAAGACTTTATTACCATAAATACTTTTGATAAAAAAAGAGTCTAGATCCTCTAGTAAGAAAGTG
The DNA here is from genome assembly GCF_043196495.1 of Halobacteriovorax sp. XZX-3. NCBI lineage: Bacteria > Pseudomonadati > Bdellovibrionota > Bacteriovoracia > Bacteriovoracales > Halobacteriovoraceae > Halobacteriovorax > Halobacteriovorax sp. XZX-3. The sequence goes on from NZ_JBEBMO010000001.1 coordinate 539,840, forward strand.
TGCTTTTAAAAAAATGTTCCATTAAAAAATGTAATACGAAGATCACCCACTTCGATATAAATTTCTTTTTTTCCATATAAAAAGATATGAAAAGCTATTCCTAGCATTGTAGTTAAAGAAAGAAGCGCTAAGGCAATGACAGCAGTTTGTTGAATTCTACTTAAGCTCTCATCATCTACAATTAGAAAACAAAAGAGTAGCAATGTCATGCACATCGGTAACACAAAGACGAAGTATATGAGCCACTTTAACATTATAGATTTTTTATAATAAATTCTCATATAAATATCTTCCTAAAAAGTCTTCATCTATAGTTTTAAGGTGTCATCCGCACTACCTGTTCTTGCAAAACGAACTTTCAGTTCCAGGTGTCTTTACGCATGACCAATGAAGAAGCACTTGTTATCTTATTTATCTTTTATTTTTAATATGACCTCTTTGAGAATATACTCCCACTTATTTCTAATCATATAATTCTCTCTAAGGTTAACACCTTCATATCGACTCGATGGAAAAAGCCAAAATAACGAAGATGAGATTGCTCCGTAGTTTTCTGTATATTGAATTTTTTTAAAATTGATTTGATCTTTTTTAGAGTAGATTCGAATGTCGTAATCACCTTCATATGTCCAATATGATGGAATAATTCCGAGAGTTAAAGCGCTAAATACAAGACCATACATTCCAGTCCCACTGCCATGGTAATAAAATGGCGAGAGAACCCTGACATCTACATAATAATCTGTATCAAATTCTATAGGATGCTCTCTATCAAATTCCTCTATCGACGTATAGCTTGCAGCTACTTTATCAAAATTTTCCTCTATATCACATTTTACAATATTGAATAAATTGATCTTTTTAACTACATCACATTCGTAACTATTTTTTACAGTACTCTTAATAAACCAGTTCTTATTATCCCAGGAGCTTTGATCACTAACATCATGTAATTTAACAAAACGAAATGTTACTGAACTTTTAACTTGTTCGATGTCTGTTAAATCAACAGACTTATATTCATCACCAGTATAGATAGTCGCACAACTTAAAAGTATTTGAGAAAGTAAAGAGAGAATAATCAAACGCATTATTTAATTATAACGTAGAACTGAACTTGTTCACTAAATTTTTTTTTGACTAAAAGAAATAGGTTTGAGTTAGGTGGTATGCAATGGATTTGCCGCCTCAACAACCGTGCTTCGATGAAAATCAAGGTCGAATCCTCCAATATATCAATAAGTTAAGTATTCAATTAAGCACATCTAAGCACGAACTACGCCGCCATATCGCGTGCATTTTTGAGTTCCCACTTGGCCTGCATAGTAACCCAAAACTCAGCACTAATTCCAAATACTCTCTCAAGATCAAGGGCAAACATTGCGCTCATTCCGCGTTTATTGTTACAAATCTCTGAAATTTTTCTTTCAGCACAACCAATCTCTTGGGCAAGCCACTTTTGAGTAAGGCCACGCTCTTCAAGAATCATAACCTTTAGAAACTCTCCAGCTGAATATCTATGCTTAATTTCAATCATGATAATCTCCTATCTCAACATCGATGAACTCACCATTAGAATATTTAAAAATAATACACCAAGGTTTTTCAATCGTTATTGACCAAAATTCCTTCATGCTCCCCTTAAGCTTATGAAGCTTTAGGGAAGGTGGCTCACAGATCTTCTTTAAGTCCTCTATACCTGTAACATCACTTAAGGCCATTAATAAAAAGATTGCTCTCTTATTAAGTCGTTCAGGAAACTTCTTTGAACTTCCCTTATTAACTATGTCTTTTGTAATCTTACCATTGATAGACTTAATCATACTTTACAAATTACCACATTCTGTAAATATGTCAACATCCTGACAAGAAGGTTATAATAATTACAATAACTTAGTTAAATAGCTTCTTACCCCTTTAATGAATAATCGTTTTGACAAGTCTTATTAATAAAATGCCTTTTCTCAGTCGCCTGCTTAACTTGAGATTTTAATATCTCTTGAAGATCCTCTTTACTAACTGTTCCCTTATAGAGCTCGTTCGGCCTAGCTCCTTCAATTAAGCTTAGAGGCATCTCATTATATGAAAGAATGGAACGATTAATTAGATTGTAGAGTTTTGAAAATTTATATTTCCTATACTTGTTTATATATCTTTGTTTGAGAGTTCTAAAGAATATTTCAATCATTGAATTTGAATAATAAATATCTTTCTTTGCGATTAGAGCATTGATACCTTTTTCAACGAAGACCGATTTAACTTTATTCCCAGTATTTTCTCCTCCGCCATCTGATATTAAATTCTGGGGAGTGATATTCACTCCATCTAGTATCGTTCGCATCGTTAATGCCTCTCCTTTATTACGAGATAGTTTCCAATTGATAATCTTACGTGAGTAGTTATCCATTAGAACTTGAAGATATATCTTTCCACAATCAATACACTTAAACTCCGTTACATCAATATGCCAAACTTCATTGACTTGTTTTGCTCTAAGGCCAACTTTATTAATTCTTTTTCTTCTTTTATTTCCAACATTCGGACGAAACTCATTAGCATACTTTCTCCAGCTTCCGTAGCCGCAAGAAAGGATTCCATTGCGAAAGGCATACATTTGAAGTCCCTTAACACTTAAGTGGCCCAGTGATTTGTCGTGAACAAGGTCATATATCTTTTGTTGTTCAACAAGAGTGAGCTGATTTGGTGAAAGAATTTTACACTTTTTTAGACCGATCCTTATACAACCTTTTGTTTCAACTTTCTGCTGGTAGAAAGTTTTATCTTGAATTGCAAGTAGTCGACACAACTCCGACTTAGAAGTCCAATTTGAAAAATTTAGTACACACTCAACAAAAGCATTTCTATTCTCTTTAGATATTAGAAGTTCTCTAAAACCAGTAATTCTATTAAGTAGTGTTTTTAAAAATAGAACCTTAATCCTTTCCGTTTTCAACTCATCTTCAAGGCGCTTAATTTTACCAAGCAGTGCCTTATCATAATCAACCTGATTTAAGCGCACCTTTTTCTTCGAGCTTCGAATCCAATGCATCGCTGTTGTTCGAGGAATTTTTAAGTGTGGAAATAAGTTAGGGTTACCACTTTTAATAATCATTTCTTTGAGTGAATCATCATACTTTCTATACGTAATTTTAGACATAGGTCCTCCTTTGACGAAAATTCGTCACGCTGGTTAGATAATTCAAAGTATTTAAGGGTTTAAAGCTCTAGAAACGAATGATTTTGTAAAACTGAAGACCATATTTGGCTAATGAAAAGAGAAGATTATTATTTTACATGAGAATATTAAAGATGAAGTAGATCTCTGGTGAACATATCATAAGTTAACATCATCACCACTGAACCCAATCTGGGTTAGTTTCTATGCATAAGATTTGCCCGACTCCTCCCATCCTGGTCGTCGCTGGATAGTTCGGCATTAAATACCATCGTGGTATTTAACGCCTCCCAAACCGGGAGAATACATGTTTAAATCGAGCTTATCTTCAGGTTAAAAAAGAAAACCCAGGACAAGCCTGGGTTTTTCTTTTTGAATTTGGAGGACGAGACCGGATTTGAACCGGTGAAAAACAGTTTTGCAAACTGCCCTATTAGACCACTCTAGCACCCGTCCGCAGAATGATTTTAGATTTCCTATAATATGGATATTTTTTAATAAGTCAATTTAAATGCTTAAAAATATTGACCTGCCGCTGATGCGGCAGGCCTATACTTAAGTATTAAAAAAACAGGATGCGTGGCCGTTAAGCTTCGCGGATAACGTACTTGTCTTTACCCTCATCAACCATTTCTCTTAGCTCTTTACCAACTTTGAAAAATGGAACCTTTTTTGGTGGTACTTTTACTACCTTACCAGTCTTTGGGTTACGACCTTCGTACGCTTTATAATTACGATTGGCGAAAGATCCGAAACCTCTGATTTCGATTCTTTCATCATTGAATAAAGCATTGATCATGTCATCAAAACAAATATTAACAACAGTCTCGGCCTGCTTATGCGTTACATTTGCTTGCTTTTCGATTGCTGCAATTAAATCTGCTTTTGTCATTTTAATCTCCTCTCGATATGAGAACTCTTTCGAGCACAAACTCAATCCTATGATTTTTAGTTACCTCACTTATCGTCCAAGTCGCTAAAAACATTAGGAATATTTATTGTGCCACAAAAACTTTACTATCATTATACACTAGATTTTATTTCCTAACAGTATAACTACCTAAAATTACGTTTATTTTTACAGAATTTCAATGAAATGTAAGAAATTAACCTAAAATTAAAGAAGTCAACGAAAACTGGCGATTAAGTAAGTAGAAAATTAAGGAAATAGGCCAATGAAGGTAATATATTTAATTGTATTCTTATTTATCACATCTTCCTGTGTTCCACAGGTTGCGCGTCCAGATGGATTCTTTGACGACGTCAATAATATCGATACTTGTGAAGATCTATTCTTTCTTTTGAACGAAGGAAATGTATGTGCAAGTTCATGTGGTGAAGGAGAAGTCGTTGCAGACGAAGCGCAATTAGAAGAAATTCTGGCCGATGAGACCCTTGATGACTTTACTCGTGAAAATATTGAGGCCTCTGCAGGTGTTTGTATTACAGCACCAGAAGTGATTGCTCGTCCAAGTGACTCTGTATTCATTGATGACGACTTTTGTATTTGTAAGAATCAAAAAGTTGCCTCGGTAACAAGTGGTGCTTCATGTGCAGCTACTTGCCAGGAAAAGACGGCCACAGTTGCTACCCTATACGGAACAGTGACAGTTGGGCCAAAAATCAAAGACGACTCTAAACTACAAAACCTCTTTGGTTTTTGTAACAACTCAATTGAAAATGGTGCTCAAAATCCACCTTCATGTAAATTAGTTGCAACAGATATTGATGGACGCCGTTACACGGCCGATCTTAAGACTTATCAAGGAACAAATATTTTTGAAGCAAATCTTGAGGCCACAACAGTAAACTTTGGTGAAGCTTATACTTTCCATATTGAAGAAACTGGAAGTGGTGTTGAGAATGCAAAAAGTGATTACGAGCAGTTCAAATTATTTGAGCCAGGTGATGATGACGAATACGAAGGTAATCTTAAGATAAAACTTATCTCACAATACACTTGTATGATTCGTGCGACGGCCACAAGCTCTAACTACGATCCAAGAGATCAGATCTACTTAGATACTGTTAGAAAACACTTCTACATGCCTGTTGACTACCCGACTCCATATCTTCCACCAGGTGTTTCAGATACAATCTTTTGTCACGACTATATTAAGACAGGGCAAAACGATGATGCTCCACAATTTCCACGTTTAGAGCTAGTGCCTGATCACTTTTCTCTGTGGGATATAAATGATGTGCGCTTTATTGCAGATGGTGAAAACCGCAAGGTTGATTTCCTAATTAAAGATCGCATGATTGAAATGGGCGCCAACGTTAGCGGGACTAAATCATACTTTGCACCTCTTGAGACATGTGTGGCACCAAATGTTAGCGTTGAAGACGGAGGCTTCCCTGAAGCCTGTTCAGGAGCTGAGTCAGGGCTAATTCAATCTGGGCTTGCTATGATTCCATTCTTTACTGACAATAGTGGACGCGCAATTTGTCCAGGATATACTGAATACAATTCAACAAATATTGAATTTAAGGCCCTTGGTGAAATTATTGGAACGCCAACAGAAGGCCTCTACTTTGCCAAAGGCCCTCGTGAAGTAATAGATCTTGGTGATGGTAATAAGCAAGAGATTAAGCCAGCTGACGTAATGTTTATTAGAGAAGGACAACTGAAAAAAATCTGGTTTCATTTAACTAATGATGGAATTCACTATAAGCCTACAAGTGATACTCAGTCGCAACCAACTTACTTCTACTGGCCAGCGGATGAAGATGCACCATACGTTCAAAAACGTGGGTACCAGAAGCTTTATCAGGTAATGCACTCAAGTGAGTTAGCAAGTAGTGGTTACACGACATCAATTCCTACGACGATCAAACCACTTGATCGTAAGATGGGCTGTATTCCAGTAACAAGTAGTAATTAGAAACTAGAGAACTCTTTTAATGAATACATCAACACTTGGATCTAAGTAATCTTTATAAATAAAGTAAAGAACACCTGCTTTGAATCCAGTCGAAAAAACAAAGAAGATGAGCGACTTTACATAGCGAAAGACAAAGAATTCATCTTTTTTGATAAAGGCCCTCTTAAGAAAGAAGCTTAGAATGAAAAGAAAGATCACAGCGCCTAAAGCAAGCTTTAGCACATCCTTATCCTGAGTTAACTCAAATAAGTAAAGCAGTGCCTTATCATCTTTTACAAGACCAACAGCAAAGTTTACAAACCTATCGCTATTAGTAAAAAATTGCATCATTTGGTTTTGAGAGGCACTGTCACGAATCATTTGTGCCACTTGTGCATCAGGAACATTCTTAAATTGTGCATTAATCATCTTAATTGCACGTCTCATCATTTCGGGATCGGCCTTTCCATTTTTAAGAGTAAGGCCTTGTGTTGGCATCGAGACAATATTAACCCCTTGCCCGCCATTTTTTTCAATTTCTTGATTAAGAGTCTCAATTGACTCTTGAAGATTTTCGACGTCTTGAGATGAAGATGTTTTATCACGACTATCGTAATCTTCATCTCCATACGCAAAAACCCCATGTGTACTAAGAAGTACACACAGGGCAATTAAGTATTTAATAAAACTAAACTTTGAATTAAGCGTTTGCATCTGCAGTTTTCGCCTGCTCCCCTCTAAATTTATCAAATAGAAGTACAACTGGTGCTGCAACGAAGTTAGATGAGTAAGTACCAACAACAACACCAAGAGTGATTGCCATAAAGAAATCACGAATTGCAAGACCACCTACAAAGAACATCGTTGCCGATACGAAAAGTGTCGTACCAGAAGTAAGGATTGTTCTTGATAGTGTTTCGTTAATTGCATTATTGATGTGTTCTTTAATATCACGTCCAACAAACTTCTGCTCATGCTCACGTACACGGTCATAAACGATAACTGTATCGTTCACCGAGTAACCGATAACCGCAAGGATTGCAGCAACTGTCTGAAGAGTAAACTCTGTTCCAGTTAGAGCAAATACACCTAGAATGATAGTTACGTCGTGGAAAAGAGCAACAATTGCACCTGGTGAGTATTTGAAGTCAAAGCGTAGACCAACGTAGATCATGATTGCAAGAAGTGCCCAAAGCATTGCTAGGAAACCAGATTTTCTAAGTTCAGCACCGGCCTTTGGACCAACGATATCAACTTTTCTGATTTCAACACCATCTTTTTCGTACTTAGTTGTTAGAGTTTGAGAAACTTTTTCAGTAACTTCATTAAGGTTACCTTCGTTTGCACTAACTTTAAGTAGATATTCATTCATTTGAGGCTCACCAATCGTTTGGATTGTAACCCCGTTGAAACCAGCGGCTTTCATTTCACGACGAAGCTCGTCTAGGTTTTCAGTTTTTTGGAACTTAACTTGGATCTCAGCACCACCACGGAAGTCTACCCCGTATTTCATTTTAGTACCGATTAAAACAAGAGAACCAATAACTAGAAGTGCAGAAATAACCCCTGCAACTCCGAATTTATTAACAAAATTGAATTTTGTATTACTTTTTATAATTTCAAACATCTTAAACTCCAATCCTTAAATGCTTAAGTCCTGACCTTCAACTTTATTCATATAGAATTCAAAGAAAAGCTTTGAAACAAAGTAAGAAGTGTAAACAGTTGCAAAAATACCAATTAATAATGTAACAGCGAAACCTCTAATTGGACCTGTACCAAAGTTTAGTAGACAGATACCAGCAAGAGCTGTCGTGATGTTTGCATCAATAATTGTCCAGAAAGCAGAGTTAAATCCGTTTTCAACAGCTTTATAGAAACCAACGTTATTTCGAATTTCTTCTCGAATACGCTCGTAAATAATGATATTGGCGTCAATGGCCATACCAACAGTAAGAGCGATCCCTGCAATACCTGGAAGAGTCAGAGTTGCCCCAAGACCAACAAGCATAGCTAGAATAATAAGAACGTTTAGCGCAAGTGTTGTAACAGCGAAAACACCAGAGATTCTGTAGTAAACAAGAATGAAACCAAATACTAAAACACAACCAATGATTGCAGCAAATCTTGCTTTATCAATTGAGTCAGCACCAAGTGATGGACCAACAGTTCTTTGCTCAAGGAAGTCAAGCTGAACAGGAAGAGCACCAGCACGAAGAACAAGAGCTAAGTCTTTTGCTTCTTTAAGTTGCTCATTGTAACTCTTACCACCAAGAGAGATCGTTGCACGGCCACCAGCAATTTTACCATTGATACGTGGAGCAGAATAAACGTTACCATCTAGAGTAATCGCCATTAAACGTCCAACGTTTTCACCAGTAACATCTGCAAAGATTTTTGCACCACGAGACTTAAAGTTAAGTCCTACTTCTGGGTTGTTGTTATTTTGTGGGTTAAATTGAACTCTCGCATCTTCAAGGTCTTCACCTGTAAGACGAGCAACAGATTCGATTAAGTATGGAACAAGCTGAAGGATATCACCTTTAGCGTTTGTAACTCTTTCAAATGCTAGAACGTGACCTTTTGGAAGATCAGAAGCAACAATTTCGTTAACTTTTGAAACGTAGTCAGAGAACCTGTCACCTTTCTTATAATCAACACCTTGCTCTTTAGCTTTTGATACCCAACCTTGAATTGTAATAGGAGCAACTTCAGAGTTTACCATTTTAAATTCAAGCTTAGCTGTTTTACCGATTAGCTCTTTTGCTCTTTCGATATCTTTAACACCTGGAAGCTGAACAACGATACGGTCTTTACCTTGAGAGATAATCTCTGGCTCAGTAACACCGAATTCATCAATACGGTTACGAATAACTTCGATTGATCTTTTTACTGATTGATCTTCGATATCAGTCTTAACTTTTTTCGTTAAGGCAACAGAGATTGAATTTCCAGTATCCTTAGTTACTCTTAGGAATCCATTGTATTGCTCATGAATAATATCCTTTAGTGTCTCAACATCAGTAGCTGATCCTAGGATAATCTCTTGGCGTGGATCCAGTTCATCAGATGAATCTAGGTCACCAATCTCAAAACCGTTACCAGTTTTGTCTTTGAAGCTAAATTCTAAACGGCGCGCGTATCCTTTAACCTCGTCTTTGTAGACCTTTTTGAAGTCAATTCCTAAGATCATGTATAGACCACCTTGAAGGTCTAGTCCTAAGTTGATCTTAGACTTAACTGGAAAATTGTCCGTTTCTTTAAAATTGAATGCAGTAGGTACAATCGAAATACCTGAAATGATCGCTACGATAAGTAGAAATACGAAGCGATACCACCAGCCTCTTCTCATTAGATTCTCCTAATCCTTGGGTTTCTTTTGGTTTTCTCGAATAATTGAGTTAAATAAACTACAAAAATTATATGAGATTAACTACTTAAAAACAATATTAAGAGAATATTAATTTCAAAAACTTACGATTGCTTTGATTTTTCCGACTCAATTACTTGGTCTTTTTCTTCTTCAGAATTATTAGAATTCTTAATTTCGGCATCACCTTGCGCTGCAACGCTAGCTTCTGGTGACTCTGTGATTTGTGATGCCACAGATTCCTCTTTGTGAGAATTGGTCTCTGCAGCATCGTTGACGTGATCCATTAAATCATCTTTGGCCTTTTGAAATTCGCGTAGTCCCTTACCTAAACCTTTTGCAAGTTCAGGAAGTTTTTTAGGCCCGATAAAAATCAGGGCAAAAACTAAAATAATAAGTAACTCACCAGCTCCAAAGCCACCAAACATAATTACGCCTCTTTTTTATTAGAAAGGATACTTTCTTCAAGTCCACCAAGTTGTGAACGTAGGATTTTAATACGTGTACCTTCAGCAACTTCAAGGTCCACAACTTTTTCAGTCATCCCTACGATTGTACCAAAGATTCCTGATTTTGTGTAAACACGATTACCTTTTTCAAGTGTATCAAGCATTTTCTTTTCTTCTTCCATTTGTTTCTTTTGTGGTCTGAAAACAAGGAAATAAAAAATAGCAACAACAGCAATAATTGGAACAAAGTTCATCGCTGAGTTAGCTGGAGCAGCAGCTGCGCCACCTTGAGCATAAGCATTTGATATAAAAAGTTGTAACATTTGTTTCTCCTAACTTTTATTTTTTCTTTATTGGCCTGAAGCCCATTTTCGTGAAGTGTATCTGTTATAAAATTCTTTATAATAATCGTCAAACCTATCCGCTAGAATTGCTTCTCGTGCATCTTGAGTCATCTTAATCATGAAATAAAGATTGTGATAAGTGATCAGGTTACCAGAAAGAAACTCTCCAGTTGTGTATAGGTGTCTAATGTATGAACGTGAATACGTTTTACAAACTTTGCAATCACAACTTGGATCTGGCGGAAGTGTATCCTCTCTAAAACGAAGATTCTTAATATTAAGAGGTCCATCGTGTGTTAGAAATTGTCCGTTACGTGCATTCCTTGTTGGAAGAACACAGTCAAACATATCAATACCGGCGCGAATCCCATTAAGAATATCAAGAGGCTTTCCAACACCCATTAAGTATCTTGGTTTTTGATCAGGCATAGTGTGAACAAATCCATTTAGGAAATCAACCATCTCTTCGTTCTTTTCACCAACCGAAAGTCCACCTAGAGCAAGACCAGGAAAGTCCATTTCTTCAAGGCGCTGCATACACTCAGTACGAAGATCATGATGTAGGCCACCTTGAACAATACCAAAAAGTTTTTGGTAGTCGCGAAGCTTATAATCAATACAACGCTTGGCCCATCTAAGAGTTAACTCCATACTCTCGCGAAGAGTTTCTTTCGTTGCAGGAAGTTTAGGGCACTCATCAAATGCCATGACGATATCTGAGCCAAGGCCCTTTTGAATCTCCATACTTTTTTCTGGAGAGATTAGATGTTTTGACCCATCAATATGTGAAGAAAAAGTTACTCCTTCTTCTGTGATCTTATTAATGTCTGAAAGGGAAAATACTTGAAACCCACCTGAGTCTGTAAGAATTGGACGATCCCAATTCATAAAACCATGAAGGCCGCCACCTACTTTTTCAATTAGCTCATGCCCAGGTCTTAGGTATAAGTGATAAGTGTTACCAAGAATGATTTGAGCATTCATCTCGTAAAGATCTTCTTGCCACATACACTTAACAGATGCACGAGTTCCAACAGGCATAAAAATTGGTGTTTTAATCTCACCGTGCTCTGTTGTTATTGTTGTTGCGCGGGCCTTACCGCTATAACCTTCAACTTTAATCATATTCACTTACCTTAAAATTAACATCGCATCACCATATGAAAAGAAACGATATCCCTCTTTAACTGCAATATTATAAATCTCTAATGTTTTCTCTCGGCCAATTAGCGCACTCACAAGCATAAGTAGCGTTGATTTAGGAAGGTGAAAGTTAGTTACCAAACCATCAATACTCTTCACATCAACTCCAGGGTGTAAAAAGATTGAAGTATCCTTCATCTCTCCCGGAGTATAATTATCGACTCCATTTTGCCAAATTGTCTCAAGAGTTCTTAAACTCGTCGTCCCAACGGCAATGCGCTTATTAGCATTTTTTATTTTTTCAAAATTAACTTTATCAACAAAGTAATTTTCAGAGTGCATTTTGTGATCTTCTAAATTATCAACTTTAACTGGAGCAAAAGTACCAAGACCAACATGTAAAGTAACTTTGGCAATGTCATGGCCTTGACTTTTAATCTGCTCTAACAGCTCATCAGAAAAATGCAGTCCGGCCGTTGGAGCAGCAACACTTCCTAATTCATTGGCAAAGACCGTTTGATAATCTTTCTTATCTTGTTCGTCTGACTCTCCCCCACGAATATAAGGAGGAATTGGAACAAGTGCATTTGCATTTAAGTAGTCAATAAGATCATTGCCAACAATTGAAGGAGCGATCAAGAACTCACCTTCAATATTATCGACAATTGAAATCGTCAGACCGTTAGCGAAAATATACTTGTCATCGGCCTTCTTCTTGCCACGCGCTTTCACAAGTGCACGGTAGTGGCCATTATCATCGGCCTCAACAGTTAGAAAGAAAACTTCAGCGTTACCACCACTTTCCTTGTGACCTTTTAGACGACAAGGGAAAACCTTACTTTGATTTAAAACCAAAGTTGTTTCTTTCGGTAGAAAGTTAATTAATTCATTGAACTTATGATGAGAAATTGTATCTGTTTTACAATTGTAAACTAATAATCTTGAGTGATGACGTCCCTCAATTGGGCGCTCAGCAATCTGTTCTTTAGGCAGATCGTAGTCGTAAGATGACAGCTGCAAATCGTCTCTATTTACTTTATTTACTTGATTCATAGGTCCCGATAGTAGCGTGAAATTAGGTAATCGTCATCATGTAAGTTTTTCAAATCACAACTTTCTTATATTCAAATGTAAAGAAAACTGCAAAAACTTACAAAAAGCAAAAGAGAGGGAAATTTGAAGTTAAATCTTACGCAAATCGCATTATTTTCAGCGCTACTTTCAACAAATTCGATGGCCATTAATAAAGTTATTTATGGAAACGATAACAGAGTTGATGTTCACGAATCAAATAAAGAATTCCTAGTTGATAGTGTTGCAGCAATGGTTCCAAGCTATGCTTTTTTGAAAGATGAAAAAGGAAAGGTTGCAGATACAAAACTTCTTAGATTTCCTACATTAAAATACCATAGAGGTTACCCTACTTGTGGTGACATGAGATTTAGAGATCAGCCTACGATTGCAAGTTGTAGTGGATTCTTAATAGGAAAGAATCTTCTTATGACGGCCGGACACTGTATGATCTCAGGTGGAACAGAAGTTTCTGACCAAGTAACATCAAAGTGTAGAGATAATAAATGGGTATTCAATTATAACTCAACATCAGTAAATAAAGATGGGCAATTAGAAATTAAAAAGAATGACGTTTATGGTTGTAAGCGCGTTGTAGCGGCATCTTACACAGGTACACTAGATTATGCAGTTGTTGAACTTGAACGAGAAGCGACAGATAAGAAGCCACTAACTCTAAACATGTCAACGAATGCAACAGCAAAAGGTACAGATATTTATGTGGCCGGCTACCCTACGGGACTCCCTCTTAAAGTTGCAGACGGAGCCAAGGTTATCTCAAACCCAATTTACAGCAAAGAGATCATCACAGACCTCGATACATTTGCAGGTAACTCAGGATCTCCTGTTTTAAATAAGAAAGATGAGGTTATTGGTATATTAGTAGCTGGTGAAATCGATTATGCCTTTGATTTTGACAAAGGTTGCTATAAAGTAAACGTATGTAAGAAGCAAGGTGGAAAGTGTGAACGTCAATCATCTCCACTTGGAGGCAGTGGCGAAACTGTTACAAAAGTTGTCTCTGCTTACACTGATTACAAATTAAAAGAAGCTTTAGGGCCTTATATCTTTGAAGAAGGCGCTAAGAGCGAAGAAGAAGTGGAAGAAGTCATTGAAGAATACGAAGAAGAATACGAATAATATTAAAGCTAGAATTACTAAAGAAGAAATCAACTCTTTCGAGATGATTGATTACACGGGCCAGATTCATTTAATTGATAATGAACAAAAGGCCCAAGATATTTCTAAAAGATTTCAAGAATTAAATCAAAAATACAATTGCACGGGCCTTGATACTGAATCAAGGCCTTCTTTTAAAAAGACCGACAATTTTCGCATAAGTCTTATTCAAGTTTCATTTGAAGATGAATGCTTCCTTTTTCGTTTAAATAAGATTCAATGCCCTGACTATCTAGTCGAATATTTAGAAGACGAGAATCTAATTAAAACAGGGGTTGCGGTTAAAGACGATTGTCGTGATCTTAAGAAGCAATACCATATCAACGCAAAAGGCGTTGTCGATGTTCAAGACCTTGCAAAAGCGCAAGGCTATATTACTCTTGGTCTACAGTCCTTAACGGGAATTCTCTTAGAGAAGAAAATCTCTAAGAAGGCAAAGCTAACAAATTGGGAAAATAACAAATTAACAGATGCCCAAATTCGCTACGCTGCAACTGATGCTTGGATTTCATTAAAGCTCTATCAGGCCCTTGATAAGAAAGACTAAAATAAATAAGAATTTCTATTCACAGTCTTTCATTAAAGATTCATCTTCTTTGGTAATGATAGACTGTATGAAACTTCTAAGGATATTGATTATATCACTATTATTCTCTGGTGCTTATGCACAAGAAGACTCAGACAATCAAAGCGGCCCATACCGTATGGATAGCTTTGGAACAACAAACCCTTATGAAGAAGCGGCCAATCAAGATGAACGAAAAATTCGAAGGCCATCATCTGAAGAGATCTATAAATATAAGTACGAACTAGAGCAAAATCCCAAATGGCAGGACATCGAAGAACATTGTGGAGACCGTTGCATCTATCCGGACTCTCGTGGTAAGTAATTTCAACAACTTAAACTAGGTAAATTATTTCCTAAATTAATTAAAGATCATTCATTCTATAATTTATTTAGAATGAAACTTGTTAAGTCCGCAATAATATTAACATCTCTTGGCCTCATCCTAACTTCTTGCTCAGGTGGAGCAGAAGGTGCAGATGGTATCCAGGCAGCTCCTGTTGGTCAGGCGGCTCCCAGCACAATTTCAACGGCCCAGGCCGTGATTACGGGCGCCTTACCGCAAAATGCTCCAGCAGTCTCATGGACTAATCCAGCAAGTTTCGATCATATCGACTACACTCTAGGAACAACATCGGCTGGCTCCGAGCATATGGCCTGGACAAATATTGGCACAGTAACAAATTACACGCACACAGGTCTTGTTGGACTAACAGAGTGCCAAGCTTACTACCCTTCGGTGCGTGCAGTAAGTGCAACAGCACAAACCTCGACGACTCTAGCAAGCACTAGCTTCTATTGGGACAACACGGCACCAAGTGCTGTTGGTACACCAGACGTTTCAGCAGATGACGCCACGGCCGCATCGTCTACGACAACAACTTGGGTAGCAGCAACAGATAACTGCCAAATCGATCATTATGAAATTGCAATCGGAACCAATCCGGGCTTCACAAATATTCAGAGCTGGATCAACATCGGCAATGTTACAAGTTATAAGCTAGTTAGTGGTGTTGATGGCGCTAGCTTCTCACTTAATGAAGCAACTAATTACTATATCTCATTAAGGGCTGTTGATGGTGCAGGTCTAAGTATCACACAAAACTCAGTGGCCTTTCAGGTTTTCAATCCAGCAACATCCCTCCCTAATATGGTTGCAAGACTAGATGCTAGCGACTTAAGCTCCATCCTAGACAACACGGGAAAAATTGCGAGCAATGGTGCATTCAATGGAGTTGTCGAAGATTGGCTTGATATTTCCGGTAGTGCCAATACACATAATTTTTATCAAAATGGAGGCGCTCCAACTTTTGATGGCGTCGATAATCATGTTGTTTTTAATGGAACTAATCAGTATCTAACTGTTGCAAACCATGCAGAGCTAAATACGGCCACGACTAATCAAAGAAATATCACAGCGTCTATTGAGACCTCTGCCGATATCACAAGTCTGCAAATTATCTACGAGGAAGGCGGGGCCAGTCGTGGAATGAATATCTATATTCAAGGCGGAAATCTGTACTGTGGATTCTGGAATATAAACGATGACGGAGACGGTAGCCAGCCATTCATTTCTGTCAGCGCGCCGATAGCAATAAATACCATTTATCATATTACTTGGGTTTTTGATTACACGAATTATACGGGAGCGGCCGGGCCTGATGGTGATCTCACTTGTTATATAAATGGAAGCTCAATCGGCTCTACAACTTCAACTTCACTCCTATATGCTCACTCGGGGGCAATCTCTTTAGGTTCATACCTTAGTGATAGCTACACCCATACAGGATCTCTTAGTGGAAATGGTGGCTATTTTAACGGTGATGTTATGGAATTTATGCTCTTTAATGATCCACCTGATGCAGCAACAGTGAACACAATTCATACATATCTTGAAGATAAGTGGAACTAGGCTAGCTCAAATCATAATCATCTGATATAAATTCCTCATGAATTTAAGTGTTTTTGATATCTACTCAATCGGAATTGGGCCTAGTAGCTCGCATACAGTAGGGCCTATGAGGGCCGCTAAAGAATTTATGGATAAACTCGTTTCAATGGGTTTATTTGATGAGACGCAAGTCGTTTCGACAGCACTCTATGGATCTCTTGCCTTAACAGGTAAAGGACATGGCACAGACAAGGCCGTCATTCTAGGACTTAGTGGTTACACTCCTGAAGATATCTGCCCAGATCAAATTGATCGCATCTTAAATCTAGCTCACGACCAAGAAAAGCTTACTTTCTTTGAAGGTAGAGATAACGCAAAAGTGATCTCTTATATTCCACGTGAACATATCTTATTCCATCGCAAACAAACTCTCGACTTCCACTCGAATGGAATGTGCTTCCAGGCCATCGATAAAGATGGACGTGAGTTATATAAGAAAGTCTACTTCTCAATTGGTGGTGGCTTCATCGTAGCTGAAGGCGAAAATAACGAAGGCGATATTTTCTCTCAACACACAAGCAAGGTTAAATACCCATTCACATGTGGAGATGAACTTCTAGCAATCGCTAATGAAAATGATATTTCAATTTGTGATTTAATTAAGACAAACGAAACATCATGGCGAAGTGAAGAAGAGATTAATAAAGGCCTTTTAGAAATTTGGCAGGCAATGGATAATTGCATAAGTAGGGGCCTTAAAGCAGAAGGACAACTTCCAGGTGGCCTTAAAGTAAATAAACGAGCAAAGAAGTTATACGAAGCTCTTTCGAAAAAAGACTGTGAGAAGAACCTTGATCCCCTAACGATTATGGATTGGGTAAATCTCTTTGCTATTTCTGTTAACGAAGAAAATGCTTCTGGTGGAAAAGTTGTGACAGCACCAACAAATGGAGCGGCCGGAATTATTCCAGCAGTTATTAAATACTATCTTAAATTTGTTAAGGACGCTTCAATTGATAAAGTTGTGGACTTCCTTTTAGTCGCCGGTTGTGTCGGGATTCTCTATAAAAAGAATGCTTCGATTTCAGGTGCAGAAGTTGGTTGTCAGGGCGAAGTTGGTGTTGCTTGCTCAATGGCGGCAGCAGGGCTTGCACAAGTACTTGGTGGAACAAACGAACAAATCGAAAACGCCGCAGAAATTGCAATGGAACATAACCTAGGACTAACTTGCGATCCAATCGGTGGCCTTGTGCAAATTCCATGTATTGAGCGAAATGCGATGGGTGCAGTAAAAGCAATTAATGCGGCCAGAATGGCCATGCGTGGGGACGGAAGTCATTTTGTGAGTCTTGATAAAGTTATCAAAACCATGAAAGAAACTGGTGCTGATATGCAAACGAAGTATAAAGAAACAAGCCGTGGAGGCCTTGCTGTTAACGTCACTGAGTGTTAATTCAGCTAGTTAGACAGGTTACTTCTTTCACACGTCAAGATAAACACTTTCATTTTAGTGACCCTCATCATACAAAGACCTACTTTTATATAGAAAATTAGGGAGAGAGTCATGAAAAAATTCTTAATTCCTCTTATGCTACTTACACTGTTTACAGGTTGTAAGGAAGTTAAAGAGGCCATCAAAATGCCAGAAAAAATGGATAAGCTTGGTGAGACGACTGACGGTATGAGTGATACAACATCACAACTATACTCACAGCTTCGTTCGGCACAGTCTTCAGTTGAAAGACGTGATGCTTTCGCACTTATCTTAAATGACAATATTGAAATGGGTCAAAAGCTTACAAATGCTGCAAAATTCTTTATGGCATTTGAATATAACCTTTATACAGGAATTAAGCCTTACGATAATTTAGAAATTCGTGACATGCTTTTCTATGATGCAGTAGAAGAGTTTTACAAGAATATGGCCTCTGTTTATGAAACAGATATTAAAGGCGAATTCAACGTTAAAAAAGCAATGAAGAAAGGTAAGATGACTCCTATCCATACAGGAAAGTGGTCACTTAAAAAACGTAACTACGAGCAGTCATTCTATGCTGTAGCTGCGGCCCTTCACAAGGTTCACCACCGTCAAACTTTCAATGCAAAAAATAATGGTTTTGCTGAAATGTCGATGTACACACTTATGAAAGATGCACTTATTAAAGACTCTCAAGGTGCAACACTAAGTAAGTCAGAAGAATATATCGTAGCAGGTCACAACCGTGAAATTTCAATCGCGCTTTTAAAAGCACGTATTGATATCATTCTTGCTCTTGCAATCAATGATTCTATGGATGCTGACGAAGCATCTTTTTGGCCAGGACTTCTTCACGTTATCTCAGGTGGAAAACTTGGTAAGTTAGAACTTCCTTCAACTTTTGAAACTTCAAATGCAGCAACGATGCACGAAGCGAATAAGAAGATCGAAGAAGCACTTAAGTGTTATGACTTCCTTCTATCAATTGGTGTTAAGCACGAGATCGATAAGAAAGTTAAAAATATCTTCGATAACGTTGAACTTCCAGAGCTAGATAATATCCAAGCTCAAAATGATAATATTCAAGAGTACAGAGAATATATTCAACAAATTCAAAAAATTGATTAATTCTAATAAAAGAGAAGGCCTCGTTTGAGGCCTTTTTTATTTTTTAAGATATGCTCTACTTAATATATCTTTCATCACTTTCTTACACTCAGGCTCACTTGACTCTCCTAAGGTATTAAAAAGCTCACTCTTATCCTTATCATTTTTTATTAAGTCTGAATCTAGAATAGATGCAATAGACCTTCCCTTACAATCCTTTGCGGCCATTAAAAGATTATGACTAAGAGTGTGATCTTCAATTTTATACTCATTATTCTTTAAGAGATAAGTTAGAAACTTCTGGCTATTCATAACCACCATAAAGTTTAATAAACTTCCTGGGTGACATTTTTTGTCTTCATTTAATTTACAGATATAACTATCATATTCAGAAATCTTACTAGGAAGAAGATGAAGGATAATATCCTTTCGATCAAACCTTGTCGCAAAATCAAAAACGACCTTTTCATTCAGCCATGCGTACTGCTTATCATCAGGCATTCCACTATCGTAATATTTAATAAACTTACTCGAATCTTTATCTCTTAAAAGTGTTATGAATTTTGCTTCTTTAATAAATCCAAATCCAGAATAAACGATATATGAATTATAATTTATGTGATTAAAGCTTGAGATAAAATAGAAAAGTAAAACAGTACCTATCCCAAGACTTGATGAGAGCTTTAAGTTAAGGATCAGCTGCTTCTTTAAACTTGTTTGTAATAAGCGAAACTTCTTATGCTCGTTATATGGCCTATCATCTTTATAAACTCTTACAAATGTATGAATGATAAAAAAGCTTAGAAATAGTGGTAAAATCCAAACTGCACTATCTTCAGAAATAAAAACACCTAGGAGAAGCATTGAAGTACCAATAAATATAATATTTAGAAATAAAAAAGGAATATTAGTTAAAGAAATAAGAGGATTTCTAAAAAGTCGATTAAATTGATGACGCTCTTGAAAGGCAAAAGTTCTTACAATAAATGAATTAGCAAAAAATATAAATAATAGGATAGTAGATAATATAACCTTTTCATCCTTCATATCGTTTTGAGAAGAATTTAATAAAAGGTAATTGGCCATATAAAGACCTGCTATGATGCTATAAAAATAAGAGAAGATAAATCCAAAAGCTTGAAGCAACATTTTGTGAAACAGACTAATTGGTAGAGTTAAATTGTATAGACTCCCAGTCAACTTATGCGGCGACCTAATGGTCTGAGAACGACTCTTATTTAAAACAATCGAAATAAAAATAACTGAAAATGCAGCAATTGGTAGAATATTTAGTTCAAATTTTAAATAAACAATCCAAGATGAAAATAGACAAAGAAGAAAGAATAGAGTTTTAAGAAAAAAGACATTCTTATTCTCTTTGATATTATTAATAACAAGATTTCCAAGAACACTATGCTGCTTCATAATCGACAATCCCATGAGACCTAATTGTAAGAACTCTATTACTGTTTAATGTCGTATCTTCAGGTATATTTGTTGCCATCACAACACTTCGCCCAGATGCACACTCTTTTGATAAAAGCTCCCCTAACATCTTACGTGCCTTTCGATCAAGAACGGCAGTAATCTCATCAATTAGGATAAGAGGTGTTCCAGATGCGATGGCCGCAATGATTTGAACACGAACCTTCATTCCAGTAGAAAGCTCATGAATGCACTTATCTCGATCTAACTCAAAATCAGCTAATAGTCTTTTTTCTTTATCGATATCATAATCAGGATAAAGAATTCGATAATTATCTAAGATGAAACCAACACGAGAGTTTTCATCAAAATCAAAATCATGTGAGTTAAAGAACATTTTCTTGAAGATCTTTGAACGATTGTGTGTTGGGGCCATATTAAAAACATTCACATGACCATTTAGTGGATTGTAGGCACCTAGAACAAGATTGATAAATGTACTTTTACCGGAACCATTCTTTCCCAGTAAAATAACAAACTCACCGGCACCAACTTTTAAGGAAACATTCTTAAAGATAACTTCGCCATCAGGGAAAGTATAATCTAAGTTCTTAATCTCAACTAATGGACTATTTAAATAAGCGTCCATATGCCCTCCATTCAATTATAAATAATAATTGTACTGGTGGTTCAAGTAGATACAAAAATCAACTAATTAGCGTGGTATGACTTCCTCAAATTATAGGCAGCCTATTTCTTAAAGTGGTCAAGAAAACCCTGTGGGGCCTTGGCAAGCTTGCGCTCTTCATAGTCAAAGAAGACTAGGCCATTTTTAGCATAAGCGATAAGACGATCACCGCATGTGAATTTATAAAGAAGGTCAAAGCCGTACTCACTAATATCTTCGACAAACATTTCAACCTCTAAAACGTCCCCATGGAAAGCCTCTCCACGGTACATATAAGCAGCATCAGCTTGAATGAGTGACTTACCAAAGCAATTTAGTTCATCATGACCAAGGGATTTAAGAAAGCGCAGACGCCCTTCATGACAAAGTGTTGCCACAGCATCATTTCCCATATGATTTCCATAATTGACGAAGTTAATTGTTAGCTCAATTTTAGTTTTAAAATCAGCTTCTCTTTGAGGTGTCGATAATTTTATACGTGCCATGGATAAATTTTAACTAATTAAACTTACTCACACAAGATATAAGAATTCACTATTGGGCCGAAGAAATATTATATCCTTCTTTCTTAGAGAGAAATTTTGCCAAAAGCTCATGCCTATTATTAACGACCATTGCCTTAATAAGCACTTGGTCATTAAGCCAACGGAAGTCTCTATCCAGAGGCATTCCTTTATCATAATAAGCTAAAAAATCATTTGGACGATGCTTGATAAAAACAAAAGCATAGACAGGTTTTGCCATATGAAAATACGAAAGGAGCTGCTGTGTATTCATTGATGAATAACGAAAGTACCTGAGCATAGAAAGACAGAAGAAGGAAATAATGAGTGAAAGACAGCAGATCATAAAGCTTCTTTCAAACCACTTTTTTAGTGCTTTAGTAGGAAAAAGAAAATCACCAAAGAGCTCTCGCGAATCGCCAGTAAATCGAAGCTGATATACTAATAGTGAAACAACAAGCACAATGCTTACATTTGGTGAGTAAGGAATATAATCAAGTAAGACGATAGTAATTAGAAGCGCAAGACTAATAAAAAAGAAAAGAGAAATTAACGTAACCAACATAAGCAGGCCCTCGAAAGAAACCAACTCTCCTAATGCTAAGTGACGTCTGTAGAAACCCAATTGAGCTTTCATAAAATCCTCTCTAATAAGAGTTTATCGCTACTCAACAAATGTTCTAAATACACCTATTTATCGTGCTTTTGAATCCTTATAAGTCAAAATTATGGCCATTAAAGTGGCCATCTCGATAGAGCTTATTTGAGAAAGATTAGATAATTCAGGAATCTACGAACCTTTAATTTCAGTGAAGATTTTTGCTTTTGCATAATTTAGAAGTTCTTCATTCTCAAGGATATGATTCGACCAAGCATGAAATCCATGTGAGAACTCCTTGAAAGTTACATCAACTCCTTCTCTCAATAACTTCTCATAAAACATTAAACTGTCATCGTAGAGAACATCATACTTAGCGGCATAGATAATTGTTTTAGGAAGGGCCTCAAGCTCATCACTATAAAGAGGAAAAATCGCAGGGTCTTTCATATGCACTTCACGATTTGAGATTGCATAATCCAATAGCTTTAAAAGCATAGATTTAGATAAACCACTTTCTTCGCCACTCTCATATCGATTTGCCGACGTCGTTTCAAAATCACTTTGATAATGACCTGTTAAGAGATGTAAATCAGAGATTTTAAATGCTTTACTACCTAAATGATTGTTTGCCAATGTAACTAATGTCGCAAGATTTGCACCAGCAGAAGTACCAGTTAACGTAAAACTCTTTATACCTTTAAGATGAAGATCATTTAAAAGAGCGAGGCACCAATTTGTGATTTCAGGAATACTTGATTCTGGAGATAAAGGGTAATCAGGACAAACGATATAGGAAGAGTGTTCGTGGAAATCGAAAAGGGCCTGACAAAATTGAGCACTAGTATACTCATGGCCAGTAACATAGCCTCCTGAGTGTAGATGAATAATACAATGAGCTTTAGGCTCGCCCCAAACTAAGCAAGTATGGTCATTGAGCTTTTGAATAGAGCAATTGACAAGATTCTTATACTCGCCTTCAATAAGATCCATGGCCCGACGAAGCTCATCCAGCGTAATGCGAGAGAAGCGTTTAATTCCCACATCAAAGAATGATTGCATTGATGAGAGTCGTTTTTGATGAATGAATTCAGCTATTGATTTGGACAAGGTCTAACCCATTACATTTACAAGGAAAAGTATTTATTAAATAAAGTATATAAATAAAATTCCGATAGTTAAAATTAGTAAAACTATGATCAGCATTTTAATCAAAGAAAGGTAACAAGGCCAATGAAAGCAATATCCTTACTCATTTTGTTCTCTATATTAATGGCCGTAAAAGTAAGTGCCTACGACACCTTAGCTATAGAGGGACAGTCGCCTAATAAGACTCAGACACAGGATTTGAAGGCAAAAATCTTTGAAATTGATGATGACGGAATGGGCCCAATAATCCCAAAAGAATATGAACGCAGTCGCTATCCAGCAAGCATTCCAAGCGATGATGAAAATGGTCATACTCATGATAGTGATGGAAAATATAAGCGTCCATTCAAGTAAAAAAAATATCAAACAATCTCCACAATAATTACATAAAAAAACCAAAGTACAGTTTCATAATCAACCAAAGAGCTTAGAAAAGCCTAAACACAAACAAGAGGTATGATATGAAATTGATTCCTATGACTTTAATCGTTCTACTGCTTAGCACGTCTACATTTGCAGCGAGAGATAAGGGCGAGAGAAAGTCAAAAAAGACAGAAAGTCATCAAATGAGTAAAGAAATGAAAAAGGATAAGAAATCCAAAATGAAGCATCGTATGGAGCGTACACCTGCCTCAAGCGATGCAAAAGCAGATGCTTCTCTAAACAACATGCACTACTTAATCTACGAGTAAGAGCAAGGTTAAAAGAGAGGCAAAAAGAGTTATAAGATGAAGACACTCACATACATTATAATCACACTTGCAATTCTTGCTTTCGGCTTTGAAGTTTATGGAGAGCGCTATACTGCCATTGTTGATGAAAATGATCCTTCAGTTCAGCGATTGATTCACGGAGAGGAGCAAAATGCAACTCAGGACCGAAAACAATCTCGTGAAGAGAAGAAACAGAGAAATCCAGCGTCTGAGCAAGAAATACAAGAAATGAATGATGATGATTACAGAGGAAATGAATACATGGAGCGCCATGCCAGACCTCCTCTATATGATCGTCAATATAAATAAGATATTGAAATCTTTTCAATATCTTATTTTTTACAATTAGATTGTGCACAATATAGTTTTGTGATACATATTACTTATCAAATAAATCAAAGGAGATTGAAATGAGTATTTATGATTACAAAGCTATTGATATTAGAGGTAATGAAAGATCACTATCTGAATTTAAGGGAAAAAGCTTATTGATCGTAAATACAGCAAGTAAGTGTGGCTTTACTCCTCAGTATGAAGGACTTCAAAAGCTATACGATAAGTATCAAGGAAAACTGGAGATCTTGGCCTTCCCATGTAATCAATTTGGCAAACAAGAGCCAGGAAACTCAGAGGATATTCAATCATTTTGTGACTTAACTTTCAAAACTTCATTTCCGCTTTTTGAAAAAATTGATGTTAATGGAGATAACACACACCCACTATATCAATATCTTAAAGATGAATTACCAGGACTACTTGGTAGCAAGAAAATAAAATGGAATTTCACAAAATTCTTAGTAGATAGTGAAGGCCATCCTGTTAAGAGATATGCACCAATTGATAAACCAGAAAGTTTAGAAAAAGATATCGAAAAGAGCTTTAAATAATGAATGATGAAGTTCTATTAATCGACAATCAGATTTGTTTCAGCCTCTATCGACTAAGTAAACTCATTACTAGTCAGTATAGGCCATATCTTGATGAGATCAATCTTACATATCCACAGTACCTTGTCATGCTTGCCTTATGGGAAACTGACAAAGTGAATATGTCTCAGCTTGGAGAAAAGCTTTCTCTTGATAACGGGACTCTAACTCCCCTGATTAAGCGCCTCATTGAAAAGGGCCTAGTTGAGAAAAAGAGATGTATTGAAGATGAAAGGATTGTCTATATCACAACAACGACAAGTGGAAAGAAACTAAAGAAAAAAGCAAAATCAATTCCGCAAAAGCTTCTTTGTTCAAATAATGTTGATCTAAAAGAAATACAGAAGCTAAAGGCTGAAGCAGATAAAATATATAACCAGTGGAGTACACATGAAAAATGAAGAAATTATAAAAGCACTTAATTGGCGTTATGCCACAAAAGTTTTTGATAAAACAAAAAAAATTTCAGATGAGGACTTACACGTTTTAAATGAATCTTTAAGACTTGCGGCCAGTTCATTTGGACTACAACCTTGGAAGTTCATTTTAGTAAATGATGAGGCTACACGCCAAAAGCTTAGAGAGCACTCTTGGGGCCAATCTCAAGTAACTGATGCCTCTCACTACGTTGTTCTTGCTTACCTTACAGAGCTAGATGAAGAATATGTTGAAAAGTTTGTGCAATCAATTGCTGAGCAAAGAAATGTAGAACGTGAAAGTCTACAAGGATATTTTGATGTTATGAAGGCGGCATTAATTGATGGGCCACGTTCAAAAACGATTCCAGAGTGGTCACAACGCCAAACATATATTGCTATGGGACAGCTTCTAATGACAGCGGCCATTCAAGGTATTGATACATGTGCAATCGAAGGGATCGTTCCAGAAGAATACGATAAGATCTTAGGGCTTGAAGGGACAAAGTATAAAACTCTTGGAACAGTAGCGCTTGGTTATAGATCAGATGAAGACAAGTACAAGGATCTTGAAAAAGTACGTTTCTCTTTTGATGAAGTATTCAAAGTAATCTAATTAATAAAAATCAGCATCATTTGAGCTATACGGGTGGATTCTCTTATAGTTTTCACCCTGCTCAATATGCGCCTTAATATTTTCAAGATTCCATTTAAAAGTATTCGTTACACTTCGCTTAGTGATGAAGTGAAAGATTTGTTCCCATAAAAAGAACTCAAATTTTGACGGAGCACTTGCAAGTTCATGGCGACGAATATAGCCAGAGCGAAAAGTTAATGACGTCTTATTGTCACCAAGCTTCTTGTAAAATTGTTCAACAAGAAACTCTCCCTTCTCGTTGTAATTCATAAAATCCATAAATTCGTTGAAGTTATAGGCCCTGATCTGCTTGTAGTATTCGTTTTCACTTTTTGAAACCATTGTTGTCGTTTCGTCCCAAAAAGTCCCCTGCTCACTCTCTCTTCGATAACAGCGTCGAGTGAAACCAATATCACTTTGCTTTAACTTCTCATTCCACGGACACTGCGAATTTGGGCAAGAGACAATCTTATAGAAGTAAGTCGACCACTGACGTGCGTGTTCATTTTTTGAGTTATAGTCCCACACAGCTTCAATTGGAGCGTTAATCTCAACTGTATACTCAGCGTAATCAATAGGCCTCGTATACTCTTTAGCATTCAGGGTAAATGATAGTGCAAAGAGCACAAATATTAGAATAATCCTCACTGAACTAGTTTACTGGACGATGCCACAGCGGGTCAATATCGAGCAAGATTTTTCATTGCCAATCAAATTCTAAGTGATTAATATATCTAAAGAATTCAAGTGATTTCAATGTGCCTAGGTGGTGAAATTGGTAAACACGCACGGTTGAGGGCCGTGTGCTTTCGAGCTTGCTGGTTCAAGTCCAGTTCTAGGCACCATTCATTCAAACTCCCATACATTTTTCGAAGTATATTACTGCTTAATTAAAAGCAAGCGTAGCTTGATGGTTTTGGAGGCGTCAATTGCCACGATGGCA